>NZ_JBHVTN010000001.1:34428-1059568 GCF_042884655.1 Pseudarthrobacter sp. NPDC058119 | reverse complement strand
ACTCAACCCACTCGGCAGTCTCTTCCGGATCACGATCAGGCAGCTGGTTAGTCAACCCGCTGAGGATATGGGAGGTATCTTCTCCTGCAGCCACGGCAGCCTCTTTTCATCTTTGAATGCGATAGGCACAAGTTTTCGTATTGTGAGAAAACATTATTGCTAGACGAGATTAGATAGCAGAGCCCCCTGAGGTCAACGTGACTCCCGCCACCCTCCCGGCGATTCGGGTCCCGTGCGCGTATTGGCGGATTGTGACTACCGTACGGAGCCCTCCACTCTTGACCCGCGGTGACCCACGTCATACTCTTATTTCACTATTCAATATCTACTTTCCGCAATGTGGAATAACAGAAACGACTCCAGATCGGCCTCACCACGCGGGACACACTCCACAGAATTGAGACTTCCATGCAGACCCCTTCCACGGCGGGCGTTGATGCAGGGCAGGGCCTGACAATGCCGTCGGCCGCAGCCACACATCCTTCCGGCAGCATCGAAGCCCTGTGCACCTCAGCCAGCGCAGCATCGGGCACGAGCATCAGCCCCACCCTTTACAACAGCGACCTTGCCCCCACCAAGCGCGCCGGCCGCAGCTGGACCAGCTACAGCATCTTCACGCTCTGGGCCAACGATGTGCACAGCCTGGGCAACTACGCCTTCGCGATCGGACTGTTCGCCTTGGGCCTGGGGGGATGGCAGATCCTGCTGGCACTGGGCATCGGCGCCGCACTCTTGTTCGGCCTCCTGACCCTCTCGGGATTCATGGGCGTCAAAACCGGGGTTCCCTTTCCGGTCATGAGCCGCATCAGCTTCGGCATCCGGGGCGCCCAGGTCGCCAGCCTCCTGCGCGGCGCCGTGGCCGTGGCCTGGTTCGGGATCCAGACCTACCTCGCGTCGGTGGTCTTCCGCGTGATGCTCACCGCCATGTTCCCGTCACTCGCGGACCTGGACCAGGACTCGATCCTGGGCCTGTCCACCCTCGGGTGGATGGCCTTCGTGACCCTCTGGGTGGTCCAGCTGGTGATCGTCAGCTTCGGCATGGAGATGATACGGAAGTACGAGGCATTCGCCGGCCCGGTCATCCTGGCCACCATGGCAGCCATGGCCATCTGGATCTTCGTCGAAGCCGGAGGAAGCATCGCATGGGCCTCCAACAAGGCGCTGGAGGGGCCGGAAATGTGGCTCACCATCTTCGCCGGCGGCGCGCTTTGGGTTTCCATCTACGGCACGTTCGTCCTGAACTTCTGCGACTTCACCCGTTCGGCCGTCTCCAGGAAAGCCGTGGTGCGCGGAAACTTCTGGGGCATTCCCATCAACATGCTGGTCTTCGGCGCCATCGTGGTGGTCATGGCAGGCGGACAGTTCAAGATCAACGGCACCATCATCAAGAGCCCCTCGGATATCGTCCAGACCATCCCCAACACGCTCTTCCTGGTACTGGCCTGCCTGGCCCTGCTGATCCTGACCATCGCCGTGAACCTGATGGCCAACTTCGTTGCCCCCGTCTATGCACTGACCAACCTCTTCCCCAAACGGCTGAACTTCCGCAAGGCGGCCATGGTCTCCGCCAGCATCGGCCTGGTCATCCTGCCCTGGAACCTCTACAACAACCCTCTGGTCATCGTTTACTTCCTCGGTGGGCTCGGGGCACTCCTTGGCCCGCTGTTCGGCGTGGTCATGGCCGACTACTGGCTGATCCGGCGCGGCAAGGTCAATGTGCCGGAGCTTTACACGGCATCACCGGACGGTGCGTACTTCTACCGGAAGGGCGTCAACCCGCGCGCCGTCACCGCCATGGTTCCGGCCGCCGTCGTAGCCCTGCTGATTGCCTTCATTCCGGGCCTGGCTGCCGCGGCACCGTTCGCCTGGTTCTTCGCCGCGGGCATCGCTGCGGCACTCTATTTCTTCATCGCCGACCGCAACCAAGTGCTGGTGGACCGTGACGGTGAGGCCATCGCCGTCGCCGGCAAGCACTGAGCCACGCACCAACCCGCCAGCGGCCAATTTCCTAAGGATCCACCCCATGCGCATTCTTGTCGCGAACGTCAACACCACCCAGTCCATGACTGATTCCATTGCAGCCTCGGCGCGCGCTGCCGCCGCACCCGGCACAGAGATTGTGGGCATCACGCCACGGTTCGGGGCCGACTCCTGCGAGGGAAACTTTGAGAGCTACCTCGCTGCCATCGCCGTCATGGACGCCATCACGTCCTACCCGGAGCCCTTCGACGCCGTCATCCAGGCCGGCTACGGCGAGCACGGCCGGGAGGGGCTGCAGGAACTCCTGGACGTCCCGGTGGTCGACATCACCGAGGCTGCGGCCAGCACGGCCATGTTCCTTGGCCACAAGTACGCCGTGGTCACCACCCTGGACCGCACGGTGCCCTTGATCGAGGACCGGCTGAAGCTGGCAGGGCTGGATGCCAGGTGCGCGTCAGTCCGGGCCAGCGGGGTGGCCGTCCTGGAACTCGAAGAAGAACCGGACCGCGCAGTGGAGGCCATCATCAACCAGGCGTTGGCCGCAGTAACCCAGGACAAAGCCGAAGTCATCGTCCTCGGCTGCGGTGGCATGGCAGGCCTTGACGAGCAGATCCGGCAGCGGGCCGGGGTCCCGGTAGTGGACGGTGTCGCCTCGGCGGTCACCATCGCCGAATCGCTGGTGCGGATGCGCCTGTCCACCTCCAAGGTGCGGACGTATGCTGCGCCGCGGCCCAAGACCGTCATAGGCTGGCCGCTGCACCAGCCGGCCGTGCCGGCACAGCGTTAGCCAGGAGATCCGCATGAACAACCCGCAGTCCACCCCCCGCGTCGCCGTCGTCACCGGGGCCGGGTCCGGCATCGGCCGGGAGGTCGCGCGGCAGCTGCTGGCGGACGGCTACCGGGTGGCCCTGGCTGGCCGGCGCGAGGCCCAGCTGCAGGAAGCGGCGGACGGCAGCCCGGACGCGCTCGTGGTGCCCTGCGACGTCACCCGGCCCGACGACGTCGAGCGGCTTTTCGAGGAAGTCCGCCGGCAGTGGGGGCGGGTGGACGTGCTGTTCAACAACGCCGGCGTCTTCGGCCCGGCAGCGTCGGTGGACGAAATCAGCCTGGAAGACTGGAACGCCACCCTGGCCGTGAACCTCACCGGCTCCATGCTGTGCGCCGCAGCAGCCGTCAGGGCCATGAAGGCGCAGGAGCCGCAGGGCGGGCGGATCATCAACAACGGCTCCATCTCAGCGCATTCGCCCCGGCCGCGAACCGCGGCTTACACCGTCACCAAGCACGCCATGACGGGGCTGACCAAGAGCATCGAGCTGGACGGCCGCGGCTACGGCATCACCTGCGGGCAGATCGACATCGGCAACACTGCTACCGAGATCATGGACACCATCGGCGTCGGCTCAGGGGCGGTGCAGGCGGATGGCTCCCGGAAGATCGAGCCGATGTTCCCGGTGGCGGAGGCGGCCCGCGCGGTGCTGATGATGGCCAACATGCCGGCCTCGGCCAGCGTGGGTTCGGTGGTGGTCACTGCCGCGGGAATGCCGTTCATCGGGCGCGGCTGACCGTCCCGGGAGCGCGGGCTTAGAAGGGGAGCAGGGCCGAAAGGTCCGCGCGCAGGCCGGACGCCGCAACCCTGCCGGCCGTGACTGCCTCCGCCCACGCCAGCTGCCCGGTAACCATCTCAAGCCAGGTGGCGGCGTCGCACTCAATGACGTTTGGCGGGGTGCCGCGCGTATGGCGCGGGCCCTCCACACATTGGGTGACGCCGAACGGCGGCACCCTGACCTCGACCGAATTCCCCGGCGCCCGCGCCGTCAGCTCCTCCAGCGAGTACCGCACGGCCGTGGCCAGGACAGCGCGCGCCAGGGGAGTGCCCGACGGCGGTGGCGCACCTTCGAGCCACGCGTTCAGTGCTGCTTTGCCTTCCTGGACGTCGATACGACGGCGGGCTACGGCCATGCTTTCAGTCTTCCTTTAGCGTCGGCAGGGGATTCGGGGGGTCAGTCGAGGAGGGCGGATACTGCCGGACCCAACCGGATCTTGCCTACCGGGTGGCCGCCCCCAAGCACGGGTTCCACTACGTTCTCGAGGGCGCTGGCAACCCCCGGGATCTCGACGGCGCCTGCGGCAGCGAGCAGGGTCAGGGCCACCAGGGAAGTAGCCCGGAGGTTCCCGTCCAGGATCTTAACGGCCACGGAAACCCCTTGGGGCGTGGCCATGGCAAGGACTCCCTCGGCCCCGATTTTGGCGATGATTCCAAGCTCATCCATCACCAGGGTGTTGGCTTCACCGCGGCCCTGGACGGCCCACGGATAATCGAGCATCGACGTGGCAATGGTGGCGGCGCGGGCGCTGAAGCTTTGGTCGCCCGGGGCCTTGGCCAGCTGGGAGTACGCCCGGGCAAGGCCTTTGAGGGAAACAGCGGCCACCGGCGCCCCGCAGCCGTCAATCCCCAGGTGGGCAATTTTCTCGTCGGTGTATTCCTCGACCACACTCCGGACCCGCTGCTGCAGGGGGTGGTTCGGCTCAAGGTAGCTGTTGGTGTCCCAGCCGTTTTCCTTGCAGGCCCAAAGGAAAGCGGCGTGCTTCCCGGAGCAGTTGAAGGCAAGTCTCGACTTCCCTTTCTCGGAGCGGACCAGCCAGTTCCTGGCAGTTTCGTCCTGCGGCCACGCTTCCGGGCACTGCAGTTGGTCCTCCCGGATCCCTGCAGCCTTGAGCATGCCCGCCACCACGTCCATGTGGTCCAAGGACCCGGTATGGCTTCCGCAGGCGATGGCCACCTGGGCGCCGCGCAGCGGAACCCCGGACTGCATGGAGGCCAGGGCCTGGAAAGGCTTCAAAGTGGACCGGGCAAAGATCGGGGTGTTGATGTCGCCAAGCTCGGTAACCACCGACCCGTCGGCGGACAGGAGGACGGCGGCACCGATGTGCCGCGACTCCACAAAGCCGCTGCGTTCGATCACGGCCAGCTCGACGGCGGAGTCCACGGTAAAAGTTGCGTGCGGATTGTGCGGCATACCGCCAGTCTAGGGGCCAGCCACCTACTGGACCGTGACCATCACCGACTGCCAGCCCGAGGCGCCGTCCGGAACCGGGTCGGCGCGCTTGTCCGTCTGGACTTCCCCGGTGCCGTCGGTGGCCCGGACCTTGATGTAGTGCGGGCCGGGCGCGGCGTCCCACTCATACGACCACTGGCGCCAGGTGACGGTGGAAGCTTCGGCCGAAAGGGTGGTTTCCATCCAGTCTCCGTTGTCGATCTGGATTTCCACCTTGCGGATGCCGCGCGTCTGCGCCCAGGCTGTACCGCCTACGGCGACCTTGCCGGCCGGTACTTTGGCGAAGGACTTGGGCACCTCAACGCGCGCCATCGTTTTGATGGGGCCACGTTCGGACCAGCCACGGTTGGTCCAGTACGCCTTGTTGTCGGCGAAGCGGGTGACTTCGAGGTCCACCACCCACTTCGTAGCCGAAACAAACCCGTAAAGCCCCGGAACCACCATCCGCACCGGGTAGCCGTGCTCCAGCGGCAGGGGTTCGCCATTCATGCCGATGGCAAGGATGGCGTCCCTGCCATCCTGAAGGACCTCCAGCGGAGTGGAGGCACTGAAACCATCAATGGAGGTGGACAGCACCATGTCCGCTCCGTCCTTGGGCTTGGCCCGGGCCAGGACCTCGCGGATGGGGAGGCCAAGCCACTTGGCATTGCCGGCGAGGTTGCCGCCCACCGGGTTGGAGACACAAGTGAGGGTGACGTGCGATTCGATCAGCTGCGCGTCGAGCAAATCCTGGAAGGAGAGGGTGACCTCCCGCTCCACGAGTCCGTGCACGCGCAGCCGCCAGTCGTCCAGGTTGATTTCCGGGACGCTCAGGGCCGTATCGATGCGGTAGAAGTCGTTGTTGGGAGTCAGCCAAGGGGTGACACCGGGTACCGGGGACTGGACTCCCGCGGGGACTGGAGCGGCCGACTTTGCGGGCGCGGGCAGCGTGAGTGCTTCGCGCGCCCTGGTGACGTTGCTGCGGGCGGCCCCAAGCAGCCGGCCGCCCGTGGCGGCGATACCGGCAGCAACCGCGGTCACCCCGGCAGCAGCAAAGAAGCGCCGGCGGTTGGTGCCTCCGCGCTGCTGCCGGGCATCGTCGTCGTCCGACTGGTCCGCCGGGGCTTCGGGCCACTTCTTCAACCCCCACAACTGCACCATGAGCCGGCGCAGGACCACCAGGCCGGCGACCGTTCCCAGCACGGACGGGATGGCGTCCGCTGGGCCCACACCCGCACGGGTGACCACGCAGGCCACGATCACGGCCCCCATGAAGAGCACCCCAAGGACGCCCAGAATCCACTTCCGGTAGGCCACTACGCCCAGGATGCACGCCAGCACCGCAATGGTCAGGCCCATGCCCACAAAGAGGGCGGCCTTGTCATTGGTGCCGAACGTGGCGATCGCGAAGTCCTTCATCCACGGCGGGGTGAAGTCGATGAAGGTCGAGCCCAAGGCGAACAGGGGCGTTGCCCGGGCGGTAAAGAACGCGCCGATCAACTCCGCAACGGCAAGCACGACGGCGGCCGCCACCACGCCTGCCAGTGCGGCCATGGGGGCGGGGCCTGTCAGGTGGTTCCGAAGCTTTGTCATGTTTATTATTCGGAGCGGCCGGTGGCGCGGATTGACCGGGCAGGCGGGCCAGGACACAGCTTAGGAGCGGAAAGGGTGCACAAAGTACCCTTGGAGACTGTGAAGGTACTCGTCATTGGCCCCGGAGGCCGCGAACACGCCATTGTCCGCTCCCTGCTTGCCGACCCCAACGTGTCCGAAGTCCACGCGGCGCCCGGCAATGCCGGCATCAGCAAGCTGGTCCCCACATACAAGATCGACGGCAACGATCCGCAGGCGGTCGCGGAGCTGGCCACCCGGCTCGCCGTGGACCTGGTGGTGGTGGGCCCCGAGGCTCCGCTGGCCGCCGGCGTCTCCGACGCCGTCCGCGAGGCCGGCATCCCCGTCTTCGGACCCAGCAAGGCCGCGGCCCAGCTGGAGGCATCCAAGGCATTCGCCAAGGAAGTCATGGCCGAGGCCGGCGTTCCCACTGCCATGGCCCTGGTGGCCACCAACGCGGAGGAAGCGGCGTCCGCCCTGGACACCTTCGGCGCTCCCTACGTGGTGAAGGACGACGGACTGGCCGCCGGCAAGGGCGTTGTGGTGACCCGTGACCGTGACGAAGCCTTGGCCCATGCCCAGTCCTGCTTCGACGCCGGCGGCTCCGTGGTCATCGAGGAGTTCCTGGATGGCCCCGAGGTTTCCCTTTTCGTCCTCTGCGACGGCCAGAACACCGTGGCACTCTCGCCCGCCCAGGATTTCAAGCGCATCTTCGACAACGACGAAGGCCCGAACACCGGCGGCATGGGGGCTTACACGCCGCTCGAGTGGGCGCCTGAAGGGCTGGTGCAGGAAGTCCTGGACCGCGTAGCGCAGCCCACCGTGAACGAGATGGCCCGTCGCGGCACGCCCTTCGTGGGTGTGCTCTTCGTTGGCCTGGCCCTGACCTCACGCGGCACCCGGGTCATCGAGTTCAACGTCCGCTTCGGCGATCCGGAGACGCAGGCAGTCCTCGCACGGCTCAAGACGCCCCTGGGTGCCCTGCTCATGGCCGCCGCCAAAGGCGAACTGGACAAGGCGGAAGAGCTTCGCTGGGCCAAGGACGCTGCCGTCGCCGTCGTCATCGCCTCGGAAAACTACCCGGACAAGCCCCGCACGGGCGACCGCATCCGGGGCCTCAAGAAGGTGGAAGCCCTGGACGGCGTGCACGTCATCCATGCCGGAACCGCGCTGGACGAGGACGGCAAAGCGGTGTCCGCCGGCGGCCGCGTCCTGGCGGTCGTCGCCCTGGGCAGCGACTTGGTGGAGGCCCGCGAAAAAGCGTACGACGGCGTGGAGCTGGTCCAGCTGGAAGGCTCGCAGTTCCGCAGCGACATCGCCCGCAAGGCCGCCCGCGGCGAGATCAAGGTTCCCTACGGCGCCACCGGCTCGATGCCCATCGTGAAAGCAAAGGCCTGACATGACTGAAACTCCCGAAAACCGCGGCTACGCCACCGAAACCCTGGACCTGCCCGGCTGGACGCACGTCTATTCAGGCAAGGTCCGCGACCTCTACGAGCCGGCCGACGAAGCCGTCCTTCAGCGCTTTGGGCAGGACTGCGTGCTGGTGGTGGCGAGCGACCGCATCAGCGCCTACGACCATGTCCTTTCCAGTGAGATCCCGGACAAGGGACGCATCCTCACCCAGCTGAGCCTCTGGTGGTTCGACCAGCTCGGCGTGGAACACCACGTCCTGGGCTCCACCGCCGAGGACGGTGTGCCCGCCGAGGTTGAGGGCCGGGCCATGATCTGCAAGAAGCTGGACATGTTCCCGGTGGAATGCATCGCACGCGGTTACCTCACCGGCTCCGGCCTGGTGGAGTACAAGGCCTCCGGCACGGTCTGCAACATCCCGCTGCCCGAAGGGCTGGTGGACGGGTCGCGGCTGGAACACGCCATCTTCACGCCGTCGGCCAAGGCCTTGATCGGCGAGCACGACGAGAACATCACCTATGACGCCGTAGTGGCGCTGGTGGGGGATGACATCGCGGCCCGCCTCAGCGAGCTGACGCTGAAGATCTACACGACGGCGGAAAAGATCGCCCGGGAGCGCGGCATCATCCTGGCCGACACCAAAGTGGAGTTCGGGTACGACGCCGTCTCCGGGTCCATCACGCTGGGCGATGAGGTGCTGACCCCGGATTCCTCGCGCTTCTGGGACGCCGCCACCTACAAGCCGGGCCAGGCCCAGCCGTCCTACGACAAGCAGTACGTCCGTGACTGGCTGACCTCCGCAGAGTCCGGGTGGGACAAGTCCTCCGACACCCCGCCGCCGGCTCTGCCCGCAGACGTTGTGGACCGGACCCGCAGCCGGTACGTCGAAGCGTACGAAAAGATCACGGGAAAGACCTTTTCCTAGGACTCAACGAAAAGCCAGGCAGTCCCAGGTGAATGGGCTTGCCTGGCTTTTTGGTCAGCTGGCCTTGGACGCCGAAGCCGCCCGTTTCTGTGCCAGTTTAATTTCCAGGATCGCATCCAATGCCTGTTGGACAAGGTCCTGGGCTCCGGCCGAACTGAATGCCTTTTGGGCTTCCTGCAGGTAGATGAGGGCTTCGTCGGGCTCACCGGCAGCCTTGAGTGATTTCCCGAGCAGGAGTGAAACCTCGCCCGCCGTGTGTTTGGCCAGTGCCTCGCGCTGGGCGTGGATGTCGCGAAGCTTGGCGATGGCGGCCACGACATCACCGGTGAGGTACAACCATCTGGCCCGGATAAATGCGACTTCGAGTTCGTCGCTCTTCATGCCGTGCACAATGGAGAACGCCAACTCTGCCCGCTCAATCGACGCGAGTGTTTCGGGCTCCACAATTCCAGACTGGAGACGCACGGCCGCCGAAGCTTTGTTGAAGCGGGCCCACATCTCGATGTCGTTCGCGGGGGACAGGAGCCTGGCTGCACGTTCGTGCTCCCGGACGCCTTCTTCATAGTCGTGGCGCATGAACGCCACGTTTCCTACCACCCACGCCACTTCTCCGGCGAGTTGTGGCATGGTGCTCTCGTTCACCTGGGCGCGGAGTTGCTGGCAGTACCTCCAGGCTTCTTCGAGCCGGCCGCTCTCCGCGAGGACTCCGATGAGGACCCGCAGCGCGCCCGTGATGATAGTCGAGTTCTTTGGAAGCTGCTCAACAAGTTTCATGGCCTCCAGGGCTTCGTCGACCGCGGCGGAGAGCTGGCCCTCCCGCTGGAGGACGGCTGCCATCATCTGGCGGGCACGGACGCCCAGGCCAACCGATTCACGCGCCATCGGGTGCTCGATTAGCCGCGCGATGATCTGCTTGCAGTCCTGGAGGTCGCCGTGCCGCATCAGGCACTCGGCCTGCATATAGGTCATGTTCCACCAGGCACTGGTGTTCTTTCCCTCCAGCGCATACTGGGCCGCAGTTGCCGCATGGCCCGCTGCCAAGGCATAGTCGCGCAGATCCCAGGCCTGCCGGGCGTACAGACCAGCGAGGACGTACTCAGCATCGCTCAGGGAAACCGGCTGGCTCCAGGCCTCGAGTGCCTTGGGCGCCAGTTCCAGCCTGCGGGCCAGCTCCTCAATCACCTCAGCAGTAGGTTCTCTGCGGCCCGTTTCAAGCAGGGAGATGTAGCTCGGTGAATACAGGTCCTTGCCGAGTTCGGCCTGCGTCAACCCGCGCTCGAGGCGCTCCGCCCGAAGCTTTTCTCCAAATCCGTTGCCCACGGGGCACACTCCTCTCTGGACGGTCTTCGCACCAAACGCTTGACAGCCCCTGTGGAAAACATTTTACAATGAGTGTCAACAAGGGCAGTGCTGAAGTGTAACGAATCCGACTCGTATTGAGGAACAAATATGTTGAAAAAAATCGCAGCCGCTGCTGTATTAGCTGGTGCCCTGGCATTCTCCGCAGCCGCTCCCGCAGTGCTGTCGGCCGGCTCCCTGACTGACAACTCAGGCACTTCGGTAGCAAGCGGTAACTGGCCGAACCCGATGTCCACCAAGACCAAGACCAAGAGCACGGACACCACCTACGTCACCTACAGCGGCAACTGGCCCAACCCAATGTAGTAGCTTCCTCACAACAGGAGGCGAGGGTGGCCCCGGAGCAACAGCTCCGGGGCTGTTCCTTTTAAGCCTTTGTGTAACTGCCGTAACCACATTGATATGCAAAAAGAGGGCCTCCGCCAGGAGACCCTCTTTCCGTTATGGTCGGGATGACAGGATTTGAACCTGCGACCTCTTCGTCCCGAACGAAGCGCGCTACCAAGCTGCGCTACATCCCGATCCGCTGCAAAAGCAACTTTACAAGGATAGCCGATTCCGGGTCCCGATGCGAAATCCGGAGGTCGGGCACCCTGCCGGGACCGTCAGACCAGCGAATTCTTCCATGCTCCGTGCAGGTCAGCGAACCGTCCGCCGCCGCCAATGAGTTCCTCGGGCGTGCCGTCTTCGACGATCCGTCCGTCGTGGACCACCAGCACCCGGTCCGCCGTCTCCACTGTGGACAGGCGATGGGCGATGATCAGCGCCGTCCTCCGGGCTGCCTCCGTCCCCGCAAGCAGCCGGGCAAGCCCTGCCTGCACCAGGCGTTCGGACGGGATATCCAGCGAGGAGGTGGCCTCATCCAGGATCAGCACCGCAGGGCGGGCCAGGAAGGCCCTGGCAAAGCTGATCAGCTGGCGCTGGCCGGAGGAGACCCTGCCGCCGCGCTTGTTGACGTCCGTGTCGTAGCCCTCGGGGAGCGCCGAAATGAACTCGTGCGCCCCCACGGCCTTGGCGGCCTCTTCGATTTCGGCCCTGGATGCTTCCGGACGGCCCAGGGCGATGTTGTCAGCAACGGAGCCACTGAACAGGAAGGCTTCCTGGGTGACCATGACGATGTTGCGGCGGAGGTCGGTGGTGGCCAGGTCACGGAGATCCACACCGTCCAGGGTGAGCGTCCCGGAGGTGACGTCGTAGAAGCGGGCGATAAGTTTGGCGAGGGTTGATTTGCCTGCGCCCGTCTGGCCCACCAGCGCCACGGTCTGTCCGGCCGGGATGTGCAGGTCCAGGCGCGGGACCACTACCGGGCCGTCCCCATAGCGGAACTCGACGCCGTTGAAGTCGATCCGTCCCGTGGCGGTGGGGAGGGCAACCGGGTTCTTGGGCGGCCGGACCGTAGGTACCTCTTCGAGGAGTCCCGAGACCTTCTCCAGGGCGGCCTGCGCGCTCTGGAACGAGTTGTAGAACATGGCCATCTGGTCCACCGGCTGGAAGAACCGCTTGGTGGACAGAATAAGGGCAAGGAGCACCCCCACTGCAAGGTCTCCGCCCAGCACTCGGAAGCCGCCGAAGAGCAGGACCACTGCCACGCAGACGTTGCCGATCAGCACCAGGCCAGGTTGGAAGATTCCGTTGAGGTTGATCGAGCGGACGGTCACCTGCCGGTAGTCCTCAGCCAGTTTCCCGTAGCGCCCTGAGTTCTCCTTCTCCTTTCGGAAGGCTTTCACGGCGCGGATGCCGGTCATGGTTTCCACGAAATGCACGATCAGCCGTGCCGAGACCACGCGCGATTCGCGAAAGGCGATCTGCGAGTGCTTCTGGTACCAGCGGGCCAGGAAGAACATGGGGACGCCGGCGGCCAGAACCAGCAGCCCGCTCCGCCAGTCCAGCGCGAAGATGGTGGCGGCGGTGAAGGCCATGAACAGCATGCCCGAGGCCAGGGAGCTGACGCCCGAGTCGAGGAGCTCGCGCAGTGCCTCCAGATCAGAGGTCTGCCGCGCGATGATGCGGCCGGACGTGTACTTCTCGTGGAACTCCAAACTAAGCCGCTGCGTGTGCCGGAACACCCGGACGCGCAGATCCAGCAGCATAGCCTGGCTGAGCCGCGCCGTGGAGGTGACGTACAGGGCGGTGAGTCCCGCCGTCGCAATTGCTGCCAGCAGGTAAGCGGCGCCGGTGAACACCAGCGGGAGGTTGTCGCCGGCCCGGAGGGCGGGGAGGGCATGGTCGATGCCGAAGGCGATCAGGGCCGGGCCCGCCACGCGCGCAGCCTGGGAGAGCACCACCATGGCAATAGTGAGCCAGAACCGTACCCGCACCGGACGGATCAGCGACCCCAGCAGGGACAGGGACCGGCGACGTACCGCCCGGCTCTCCGCTTTGCTGAGGTGGGCGTTGTCCTCGTTGGCCGTGCCAAACGCTGCGGCGCTCATCGGGTCACTTCCTCGGCCTGGTCTTCAAGCGCCGACAGTTCGGAGTCCAGGTCACGCGGCTCCCGGTCCAGGCTGGCGATGACGTAGCGGTAGTGCTGGTTGCGGGCCAGCAGTTCGGTGTGGGTTCCGACGGCCGCGATGCGCCCGTTTTCCAGCAGCGCCACCCGGTCGGCGAGGGCCACGGTGGAGGGCCGGTGGGCGACGATAAGGGTGGTGGTGTCCTTCAGGACTTCCCGGAGGCGTGCCTCCACCAGTTCCTCAGTGTGGACGTCCAGGGCGGACAGGGGATCGTCCAGGACCAGGACGCGCGGCCGGGCAGCGATGGCGCGCGCCAGGGCAATGCGCTGCCGCTGCCCGCCGGACAGGCTCAGGCCTTCCTCGCCGATCAGCGTGTCCACACCCTGGGGCAGGGAGTAGGCGAAATGGGCCTGGGCAACGTCGAGTGCTTCATCGAGCCCTTCATCGGAGCGTACCGGGGCACCGAGCAGCACGTTGTCCCGCACCGAATTCGAAAAGAGCGTAGTGTCCTCGAAAGCCACGCCCACCACGCGGCGCAGTTCCTCCACGTCGAAGTCCCTGATGTCGATGCCGTCAATGCTGATGGCGCCGCTGGTGACGTCATACAGGCGGGGAACCAGCTGGATCAGCGCACTCTTGCCGCTGCCGGTGATGCCCACCAGGGCCATCGTCTCCCCGGGCCGGACATCCAGGCTGATGTCCTTGAGGACCGGCTTGTCCGGGGCGTCGTCGAAGGCGAAGGTTGCGTTGGTAAAGCGGAGAGCACCGGCGGGCTGCATTGGGCGCCGTGGTTCTGCCGGGCTGGTGATGGTGTTCCGGGTGTCCATCACCTCGTAATGGCGGTCGACGGCGGTTTTGGCCGTGAGTGCCATGGCCAGCAGCATGCCGGAGAACTCCACGGGGGAGGCGATAACAGCGGCCGTGGCGAAGAAGGCAACCAGCGAGCCGATGCTGAGTTGGCCGCTGGCGCACAACATCACGCCGACCACGAGGCCGGCGCCAAGGGCAAGTTCGGGGAGGAGGGTGACCACCAGGGTGAAGATTGCCTGGTGGCGGGCTTTCGCAATCTCCGTCTGGCGAAGCTCCTCCGCCTGCTCGTTGAAGTTCTCCAGGGCTTCGCGGCTGCGTCCAAAGGCCTTGAGCACGCGGATACCGTGCACGGATTCCTCAACGGTGGTGGCGAGGTCGCCGGCCTGGTCCTGGCTGCGCCTGGCGACCTTGCTGAACCGGGTGCGGAACCGGAAGCTGTTGATGGTGATGGGAACGGCGGCGGCAACGAAGATCAGGGCCAGTTGCCAGCTCATGGCGAACATGGCAACGATGCCGATCAGCACGGTAAGGGTTGTGACCACCAGCATGATGGCGCCGAAGGCCATCCACCGCCGCAGGAAGTTCAGGTCCGTCATGGCCCGGGACAGCAGCTGTCCGGAGCCCCAGCGGTCATGGAAGGAAACTGCCAGTTCCTGCAGGTGGTCGTAGAGCGAAACCCGCATCCGGGTTTCCACCGTGGTGGCGGGGTTGATGACGAACTGCCTGCGGAGGGCCACCAGCCCCGCTTCGGCGATGCCCAGCACCAGGATGACGCCTGCAGAGGCCCAGACTGCCTCCGCGGTGCCCCCCGGCTGGAGGGCGGTATTCACCAGGACGCGCAGTACCTGGGGGATGGTCAACGCAACAATGCTGGCAAGCAGGGCGCAGAGAAGCCCCAGCACAAGCCGGGGCAGGATGGGCCGCACGTGCGGATAAAGACGGCTGATGGATTGGAAAAAGGGAGTCTGCTTGGCCATGCCCGCTTCTCAAGCTCTAAAACGAATGTAGTTTCCTCTGGCAACAACCCTATGCCATTGAGTGAGACGATTCACAGGGACGTCGGCACCTTGGGAGTGCTTGCGCTGTTATTGCACTCCGTAATGCGGGATGCTCTATCAGTTATGGTCCCCAAAACCGCACTTTAGGGACCATACCTGATAGAGCAACGGGTCAGCTGGGGGAGGTGAGGGTGAGCAGGACGGCCTCCGGTTTGCAGGCGATCCTTACCGGGGCGAAGCGCGAGGTGCCGATGCCGCCGGAGACGTTGACCGGCGTCGTCCTTCCGTTGCTTGACCAGTCGTTGAGGCCCTTGGCCCGCCACGTGGGTATGTCGCAGTTGGCGATAATGGCCCCGTAACCGGGGATGCAGAGCTGGCCGCCATGGGTGTGGCCAGCAAGCAGGAGGTCTGCGCCGCTTTCCGTGAAGTGGTCCAGCACGCGCTGGTACGGCGCGTGGATGACGGCGATCCGGAGGTGGTCATTGGAATCCTGGTTGACGGTTCCCCGGGGCCACCCGGCGTACCGTTCCCGGTTCAGGTGCGGATCATCGACGCCGGAAAAATCGAAGCGCATGCCGTGGAGGACCACTGACTGGCTGCGGTTGGTCAGGTCCACCCAGCCGCTCATGCCGAACCCGGAGCGGAGGCGCGGCCAGTCCAGGGCGACCGGCTTGGGCTTCACCTTGGACGGACCCAGCAGGTAGGACGCAGGATTCTTGGGGCTCGGGGCGAAGTAGTCATTGGAACCCGGGACAAAGACGCCGGGGAACTGCAACAACGGCTTCAAGGCATCCAGCAGCGGGTCCACCGCCTTGACGTGGCTGAGGTTGTCGCCCGTGTTCACCACCAGGTCCGGCCGGAGGTCCGCCAGCGACCCAAGCCACTCGGCCTTTTTCCTCTGCCCGGGGACGAAGTGGATATCGCTCAAGTGCAGGATCCGGAAAGGGTCCCTGCCGGGCGGGAGGATGGCCAGGGTTTCCTCGCGGAGCACGAACTGGTTCTTTTCCCACAGCCCATATCCAAAGGCGGCCATCCCGGCTACCGTTCCGGCTCCTGCAGTGACGGCAAAGCCGCGCCCGATGGAACGGGCGCGGCTTGCCAGGCTAGCGATGTCCATGCGCAGCACTCAACCCTTGCCGTTGTTGCCGTTGCCGTTCCCGTTATTTGTGGGGGCGGGGGCCGGTGCCTGGGTAGCGGGAACCTGGGTTGCCTGCGGGGCAGGGGCAGGCGCCTGGGTGGCCTGCGGCGCGGGGGCGGTGTTCCGGGTGGCGCCGCTGACCATGTTGCTCGGAGGCGCGGGGAACGGGTTGGTCCCGTACGCCGGGGCGATCTTCGTCATGAAGTTGGAGAACATAGGCCCGGCAATCATGTAGCCGTCAATGCCGGGGTAGAACTTCCCGTTGACCGTGATGTTCTGTCCCGCGCGGGTCTGGCCGCCCAGGGGGTCGCCGAACCAGGCAGCGGTGGCGAGGCCGGTGGTGTGGCCAACAACCCAGGTGGAACCGTTGTTGTTGGACGTACCGGTCTTGGCGCCGATCGGGAAGCTGGTCTTGGTGGAAAGGCGCGGACGGATGAGGGAGCCGGAGCCCTGGTTCATGACTTCCTGCAGCGCGTAGTTCACGCCGCGGGCCACCTCCGGTTTGATGGCATCGCGGCAGCTGCTGGACTGGGCCGGGAGCTGCTTTCCGGTGGCGTCCACAACCGAGGTGATGGCGATGGGTTCGCAGTACTTGCCGTCGTTGGCGAACGTGGCGAAGGCGCTTGCCATGGTCAACGGCGCCGTCTGGGTGGAACCAAGCAGGTTACCCAGCGTCATCATGTCCACCTTGGGGTTCGGCTCGCTGCCGTCCGCCGACGGGAGGCCGCTGTGCAGGCCGACGGCGTCAACGATTTTTTGGATTCCACAGAAATCCAGCTGGGCCGCGGAGGCGAAGGTCACCGTGTTGATGGAGTTGTAGAGGCCCTCAAGAACCGTGAGCGGCCTGTACCACTGCGGCTCGGCGTTCTGGAGGTCGTCAGCCGCGCCCAGGGACTTCTGCGCCGTGTTGTAGGCGCCGTTGACCTTGCCGCAGGTGTTCTTCCACGGGTAGTTCAGCGGGTAGACGCGCTGGGCGGCGTTGACCACGGTGTTCATGGTCTTGCCCTCGTTTAGCCACTCAGCAAACGTGAACGGTTTCATGGTGGAGCCCGGCTGGAAGCCGCCTATGCCGTTGAGGTCGTTGCCGTCCTTGTCCAGCTTGTCCACATTGAAGTTCAACTGGGAATCGAAGCCCTGGCCCGGCAGGAACGTGGTGTTCTGGGCCATGGAGATGATTTTGCCAGTACCCGGCTGCACCGACACCATCGAGGAGCCCCACTTGTCGGGATTGGCCCCGGTGGCGGCGTTGACCTGCTCCTGGGCTGTGGCCTGGGCGTTCGGGTCAAGGGTGGTGGTGATCGTCAGGCCGCCGCCGTAGATCAGCCGCTGCCGGTCCTTGACGTCTGCACCGTAGGCCGGGTTGTTTTCCAGCAGGTGCAGGATGTAGTCGCAGAAGTACGGGGCGGAAGCGGCGTAGGCGCAGCCCTGCTTGGGCTGGGTCACCTTGGGCTCCACGGGGGTGGCGACTGCGGCCTCATACTCTTCAGCCGTGATCTTCTTCTGGTCCTTCATCAGGCCCAGCACCAGGTCGCGGCGCTGCTTGGACTTCTCCGGGTTGGTGATGGGGTCGAAGGCGGAGGGGCTGTTCACCAGGCCGGCCAGGAGCGCTGCCTGCGGCAGGGTCAGATCCTTGGCGCTGGTGCTGAAGAAGTAGTGGGACGCTGCCTCGATGCCGTAGGCGTCGCGGTTGAAGAACACAATGTTCAGGTAGCCCTCAAGGATCTGGTCCTTGGTGAACTCCTTCTCCAGCGCGATGGAGAGCTTCATTTCGCGGAGCTTGTCGCCGACACCCTTGTTGACGCCGTTGAGCTTGATCTGGTCCTCTTCGCCTGCGGCTGCGAGGTTGGCGTTCAGCACGTTGTTGACGTACTGCTGCGTGATGGTGGACGCGCCCTGCTTGTTGCCGCGCGCCGTGGCGACCAGCGCGCGCAGGATGCCGGTGGTGTCCACGCCGCCGTGCTCGTAGAACCTGCTGTCCTCCACCGCGATGATGGCGTTCTTCATGTTCGGTGAAATCTGGTCCAGCGGAACCTTGGTGCGGTTCTCCGTGTAGACGCTGGCGATCTCGCTGCCGTCCGCGGCCAGGATCCTGGTGGTCTGGCTCGGGGGGTCAACCTTGAGTTCCGCGGGAAGGGAATCGAAGAAATCGATGGAACCGCTTGCCGCGCTGCCCGAGACGGCCGCGGCAGGGACCAGCAGGCCCGCCACGAGGACACCGCAAATCGCGCTCACACCAAGGAAAAGAAGGATCTTACCCAGTGTGGTGGCAGTGTCGAATAAGGGGTTGTTGCGAGTCGCCATGTTTTCCACTTTACCGGCAAGGGCTACGCTTTCTCTCATGACCAAATGGGAGTACGCGACGATTCCGCTCATCATCCACGCCACAAAGCAGATCCTCGACCAATGGGGAGAGGACGGCTGGGAGCTCGTCCAGGTAGTCCCCGGACCCGACGGTAACGGCCTTGTCGCCTACCTCAAGAGGGAGAAGCAGTAGCATGAGCACCCCCGCAGAAGCCCAGTCCAGCGCCGCAACGGCGCCGGTTTCCGCCGTCGAGCAGCGGCTCGCGGAACTTGGCCTGGCCCTCCCCGAAGTTGCCGCCCCGGTGGCCTCCTACGTTCCCGCCATCGTCTCCGGCAGCCACGTCTACACCTCGGGCCAGCTGCCGTTTATTAACGGCAAACTCGAAGCTACGGGCAAAGTTTCGGCCGGGACGGAAGGGTTCGCCGATGAGCCCACCGTTTCCCCGGAGGACGCCCAGCGTTACGCTGCAGTGTGCGCCGTCAACGCCCTCGCAGCCGTCAAGAGCGTCATCGGCGATCTTGACCGCATCACGCGCATCGTCAAAGTTGTGGGATTCGTCGCCTCGGATCCCTCCTTCACGGGCCAGCCCGCCGTCGTCAACGGCGCCTCGGAACTGCTGGGCCGCGTCCTTGGCGACGCCGGGCAGCACGCACGTTCCGCCGTCGGCGTTGCCGTTCTTCCGCTCGACTCTCCCGTAGAGGTCGAGCTGATCGCCGAATTCAGCTAAGACCGGACACTTCCCTTGCCGCACCTCGCACGACGCCTTTTTGCACTGCCCCAGGATCTTGAAGGGGCAGCACAAAGCTGGCTCGAACACGGCGAGCGGACCCCCCGGGCCGCCCGCTTTGCATCATCCGTAGTCCTCCTGCGCGATTCCCCCACCGGATTGGAGACGTGGCTGGGTTACCGGCCCGGCTCTTCGCCGCTGGGGGTCCTCGCCTTTCCCGGCGGGTCCCTCGACCCCACCGACGACGAGCCCATGGGTTGGCTGGGCCCGTCGCCGCAGCATTGGGCTGAGCAAATGGGAACGGACGACGTCGGGCTGGCGCGGCGCCACGTGGTGGGAGCCATCCGGGAGCTCTTCGAGGAAACCGGCATCCTGCTGGCCGGTCCGGACATGTCCAATACGGTCGAAGCCACGTCGACGTCCGAATGGATGCGTGCCCGTGTGGCGGTCGCGGACCAGGAAAAAACGCTCGCCCAGGTCCTGGGCAAGCGGGGGCTGTCCCTGCGCACGGACCTGCTGAAGTCCCTGGTCAACTGGCGCAGTCCCGACTTTGCCCACCGCCGGTTCGATACCCGGTACTTTGCGGCCACCCAGCCGCTTGGCCAGGAGCCGACGCTGCTTGAGGGCAAAGGCGTGTGGGGACGGTGGGTCAACGCCGCGCAGGTGGTCCAGGAACGGAACACGAGCAACCTCGGTGACGAGGCAGGCCAGGAGAACACCGTGGGCCGCCCCTTGGGCGAACTGCTCGTCCCGGGCTCGGAGATCATGCTGGAAAAGATGGCGACGGCCAACGGCTGCATCGCCTACCTGAGCTACAAGCGGAAGCACCATGTGTACCAGCCGGCCCTGGTCGAAGAGGACGGCAGGCTCATGCTTGAGGTCGAGGCTGCCAAAACCGTGGCAGGGGACCACCAGCGCGAACGCTGACGCTGCACCGGGCCGGCGTATAAACTCGTCAGCAAAACCATACCGGGAGCAAGGGGGGCGCGTTTGCGCGCAACGGTTAAGGACGTCGCCCGCCTCGCAGGGGTTTCGCCAAAGACGGTTTCGAACGTCATGAACGGAATTGTTCCGGTCAGCGGCCCCACCAGGTTCAAGGTGGAGCAGGCCATGGCGGAACTGGACTACGTTCCCAACCTCTCTGCCCGGGGATTGCGCAACGGCAGGTCCGGCGTCATTGCCCTGGCATTACCGGACCTGGGCACGCCGTATTCTGCCGAAATTGCGCACAGCGTGGTGGAAGTAGCCCATGAACAGGGCTGGAGCGTGCAGATCGAGGAGACGGGGTCCGATCCAACCCGCGAGTACGAATTGATGTCCCGCGCGCGGTCCAACCTGATAGATGGGTTGATCCTCAACCCGGTGGTGCTGGACGAGAGTGCCGTCAAAGTGGGCGTCGCCCTGCCTCCCGTGGTCCTGCTTGGGGAAGTGTCCCAGAAGCTGGCCGACCGCGTGTGGGTGGACAGCGTCGCCGCCGCCCGTGACATGACCCTCGCGCTCGGCAGGCCCGGCAGGCGGCGTATCGCGGTACTGGGCGCCGCCGAGGGCAGGGGCTCCGCGGCAGCCGTCCTCCGCACCCGTGGGTACCAGGCCGCGCTTGGTGAACTCGGCATCCCCTGGGATGACTCGTTGATCATTCCGTGCGAAAAGTGGAGCCCGGATACGGCAGCCCACGCCCTTTCCGCATACCTTGATGCGCACCCGGTACCCGAGGCGCTGTTCTGTTTCACCGATTCCATGGCGATCGGTGCCCTGAGCGTGCTGTGGAAGCGTGGCCTTCGGGTTCCCGACGATGTTGCCGTCGCCGGTTTCGACGACATCGCGGATGCGAAGTACACGGTGCCGTCACTGACAACCGTTTCCTTCGACAAGCGCAGGGTGGCCAGTGAGGCCCTGCGGCTCCTCACCGAACGCATGCAGGACCGTGAGGGTCCGCAGCGGGTGGTGGCCGTCGACTATGAAGTCGTGGAGCGGAAAAGCACCTCCACCTAGGGCCTGCACGTAGCGCCGCCCCGCGCCGTGGCCTCGAAACGAGACTGCGGAATCACTTTGCGCACGCTAACAATTTTCATTGCGGCAGCTATTACATCGATGTAATGTGAGGCGTGCGTCACACCGGAGCGTGCGGAACCGCGAAGAGGAAACTCCGGCAGCAACGGTTGTGGCAACGGAATGACTTTCAGCGGACCCATCCAAAGGAGTGACGGGTGAAGCAGTTTGATTTTTTCGGCGACAGGCAACTGTCGAGGCGGGGGGTGTTGTCCGGAGCCGCGGCGTTGGGGAGCGTGTTTGCGGCGGCGGCCTTGTCCGGGTGCGGTGGAAATGCCTCGGCCGCGGCCCCAAGGGATATCCAGTTCTGGCATCTCCTGTCCGGTGGTGACGGCATCAAGATGCAGAACATGATCAGCAAGGTGAACGACGCCAATCCCGCGTTCACGGTGCACCCTACCGTCCTTGCCTGGGGGCCGCCGTACTACACCAAGCTGGCCATGGCATCGGCCGGCGGCCGCCCGCCGCAGCTGGCCATCATGCATGCCAGCCGCGTTCCCGGCTATGCGCCCGGGGGCCTGATCGACCCGTGGGACCTGGACCTGCTGTCCGAGTTCGGTGTCACCAGCCGTAGCTTCGCACCCAGGATCTGGGACAAGAGCCAGAACAACGGCATAGTCTTCTCCATCGCCCTGGATTCGCACCCCTTCGTCATGTTCTACAACCGGGACGTGGCGGGAAAGGCGGGACTGCTTGGAAACAACGGGCAGCTGCAGGACGCGAAGTCCCCGCAGGAATTCCTCAGCATCGCCCGGGAAATGCAGAAAGTAACCCAGGCCCATGGTTTGTCCTTCGGATACCTGGGCAGCGGTTCCCAGATGTGGCGCCTGTTCTACACCCTTTACCGGCAGCATGGGGCGGACATGGAGCTCACCCCCGGCAAGCCAATGGTGGCGGACAACGAGGCGGCGGTGGAGTCTTTGGAATTCATGGCATCGCTCTTCGATGACACCGTTGCGGCGCAGAGTGGAGACATCAACACCGGGATCGCGGAGTTTGCCAGTGGAGGCTCGGGCATGCTTTTCAGCGGCGTCTGGGAGCTTCCTACCTTCAAGAAGGCAAACCTGCCCGTTGACGCTGCCACCATTCCCACGCTTTTCGGGACTCCGGCCGCATATGCCGACTCGCATTCCTTCGTTCTTCCCCGGCAATTGAACGCTGACGATGCCAAGCGGCGCGACGTCTACAAATTCGTCAGTGACATCCTCAAGGGCTCGCTCTCCTGGGCCGAGGCAGGACACATCCCCGCGTATCAGCCGGTGGTGCAGTCGCAGTCTTACCGGGAGCTCACGCCCCAGATCCATTACGCCAACGCCGCGGACATCATCGCCTACGACCCCGAGGCATGGTTCAGCGGATCAGGCTCTGACTGGCAAACCTACTTCGCGGAGACCGTGCAGAACGTGCTCCTCGGTCGAGACAAGGCAATCGACGGCTGGAACGCCTTCGTGCGGCGCACCAACACCATGCTTTCCCGTCCCAACCCGGTTTGAACCGCCAAGCGACACAGGAGTCCAAATGAGTTCCGTAGCAACATCACACAGCAATGACGGGCAGGCGGGATCGCTGCCCGGGCCGTCCCGGAAACAGCACATCAACAACCAGGCGGCGGGCGGCCGCGCACGGTCCCGTGCGCAGGGAAGCAGGGACAACCTCAACGGGTGGGCGTTCGCCGCCCCGTTCCTGGCATTCTTCCTGGTCTTCCTTGTGTGGCCGCTCCTTTACGGGCTGTACATGAGCCTGACCGGCAAATCGCTCACCGGTGCCAACGACAGCATGATCGGCTTTGCCAACTATGCAGAGGCCCTCGCGGACGCCGACATGTGGCATTCGCTGGGCAACACTCTTTACTTCACCGTCATCAGCACCGTCCCGTTGGTGATCGTGGCCCTGGTCATGGCGGCACTGGTCAATGTGGGGCTGCCCGCACAGTGGCTGTGGCGGCTTTCGTACTTTGCCCCCTACCTGCTGGCCTCCACCGTCGTCTCCTTGTTCTTCACGTGGATGTACAACCCACAGCTGGGCCTGATCAACGATTCTCTGGCCAAGATCGGCCTGCCGAAAGTGGGATGGCTGAACGATCCGGGGGTGGCGATGTGGGCGATCGTCATCGCCACCTTGTGGTGGACGGTGGGCTTCAACTTCCTCCTCTATCTGGCGGCGATGCAGAACATCCCCGCCCAGCATTACGAGGCGGCCTCGCTGGACGGCGCCGGTGCGTGGCGGCAGTTCTTCTCCATTACGCTGCCGCAACTGGCGCCCACCACCGTGATGATCGTGCTCCTCCAGGTCCTGGCGTCGCTGAAGATCTTCGACCAGGTCTACCAAATGACGGCCGGCGGTCCCGGCGGCGCCACCCGACCCGTGGTGCAGTACATCTTCGAAACCGGCTTCACCGGATACCGCCTGGGCTACTCGGCGGCCATCTCGTACATCTTCTTCGGACTGATCGTGGCGGTTTCGGTCATCCAGTTCCTCATCACCCGCCGCAGGAGTGCATAGCCATGGCAACTGAAACCCTCGCCCGCCCTGTTCCCGCCACGGCCACGCCGTCCGCCCGCGGCAGGACTGGCCGCAGGATGGGCGCCGGCCGCGTTGCGGTCCTGGCAGTTGCCGCCCTGCTGGCCGTCCTCTGGATGGTGCCCTTCGCCTGGGCAACCGTCACCGCTTTCAAGAGCGAAACGGATGCCGCCGCTCCGAAGATCAGCTGGATCCCGCCGTCGGGCTTTACCGCCGATGCGTTCGTCAAGGTGTTCCAGGACGGCAACATCCCGCTGTGGACCTGGAATTCCCTGTACACCTCGGCGGCCATCACAGCGATCACGCTGGTCATTTCAGCGCTGGCGGCCTATGCGCTGTCCCGCATCGACTTCCGGGGCAAGACGGTCCTGATGATTGTGATCATCGCGTCCATCATCGTTCCCCCGCCGGTCCTGATCATTCCGCTGTTCTACCAAATGGTGGCACTGCACATGATCGATACCTCCTGGGCCATTATCCTGCCGCAGGTCATCCACCCCGCGATGGTGTTCGTGCTCAAGAAGTTCTTCGACCAGATCCCGCGTGAACTTGAGGAAGCCGCGGTCATGGACGGCGCCAGCCGGATGCGGATCTTCCTTCAGGTCATCCTTCCGCTGTCCCGCCCCATCCTCGCGGCCGTGGCAATTTTCGTATTCATCGGCGCCTGGAACAACTTCCTCTGGCCGTTCATCGCTACCAACGACGGCTCCGTCCTGACCCTCCCCGTGGGGCTGCAGACCATCAAGAGCGCCTATGGCATCCAGTACGCCCAGAATATGGCGTCCGCATTGCTCGCGGCCCTGCCGTTGATCCTTCTTTTCCTGTTCTTCCAGCGCCAGATCATCAAGGGCGTTGCGACGACGGGACTCGCCGGCACCTGACGCCCCACCTTCACCTTTTACCACCTGCCTGAAGTACAACCAAGGAGATCATTCTTATGTCCCGCGCCAGAATCACCCTCGACCGCGACTTCACCATCGGCGAAGTGCCCCGGCGCCTTTTTGGCTCCTTCGTGGAGCACATGGGCCGCTGCGTCTATACCGGCATCTATGAACCGGGCCACCCGGAGGCTGACGAAAACGGCTTCCGCCAGGACGTCCTCAAGCTCGTCAGGGAGCTCGGCGCCACTGTGGTCCGCTATCCCGGTGGCAACTTCGTCTCCGGCTACGACTGGGAAGACGGAATAGGCCCCCGCCAGGACCGGCCGCGCAGGCTTGACGGGGCCTGGCACACCCTGGAAACCAACGCCTTCGGCCTTCACGAGTTCGTGGATTGGTCCCGCCAGGCCGGTACCGAAATCATGGAAGCGATCAACCTGGGCACCCGTGGAGTGGACGCCGCCCGCGCCATCGTCGAGTATGCCAACCACCCGGGCGGCACCCGCCTTTCGGACCTGCGCGCCCGGAACGGCCATAAGGACCCCTTCAACATCAAGCTTTGGTGCCTGGGCAATGAAATGGACGGACCCTGGCAGATTGGCCACAAGACGGCGGAAGAGTACGGCCGGCTGGCCCAGGAGGCGGCTAAGGCCATGCGGTTCGTCGACCCGGACATCGAACTGGTGGCCTGCGGAAGCTCCAACTCGGGGATGCCCACGTTCGGAGCCTGGGAGCAGACCGTCCTGGCCCACGCCTACGACGAAGTCGACTACGTTTCACTGCACGCCTACTACCAGGAGCATGACGGGGACGTCGGCAGCTTCCTGGCCAGCGCCGTCGATACCGATTACTTCATCGAATCGGTCATTGCCACCGCCGATGCGGTCCGCGCCAAGGGCAAGCACAAGAAGCACATCAACCTGTCCTTTGACGAATGGAACGTTTGGTACCAGCGGGGCCTGGACACGGAGGACCAGCCGCACAACGTGTCCAAGGCCGGCTGGCGTGAGCACCCGCGGGTTATTGAGGACAAGTACAACGTGACGGACGCTGTCGTCGTCGGGACTTTGCTTAACTCGCTGCTTCGGCACGGCGACCGGGTCAAGATCGCCAACCAGGCGCAGTTGGTCAACGTCATCGCCCCCATCTTCAGCGAGGAGAACGGTCCGGCCTGGCGGCAGACGATTTTCCACCCGTTCTCCCGGATGGCGGAACTGGCGAAGGGCCAGATCCTGCGGTTGTCGGTCGACTCCGACAAGTACGCCAACACCAGGTTTGGCGATACGGACCTGGTCGATGTCAGCGCCACCTGGAACGAGGAGACGGGCCGGGTGGCCTTGTTCCTTGCCAACCGAGGGCTCGAGGAGGCGGCGGACGTGGAGGTCAGCCTGCGGGGCTTCGACGCGCAGCGGGTGGTCAGGGCGGAAGTGCTGGAAATCCCTGATGGTGGAGACCGCTTCACCATCAACAGCCAGGATAACCAGGACCGCGTTGGCCTTAAGCCGCTGGAGGGTGCCAAGGCAACCGGCGCTGAGCTGCGGCTCAGCCTTCCTGCGTTGTCGTGGGCCGTCGTCGAACTGGACGTGGTGAAGAACTGATTCCCGTACCCACGCAATAAAAAAGGCCGCCCCGTGGGGCGGCCTTTTTTATTCGGTCCTAGCGGGAGCGCTGGCGGAGGCGCTGCATGTCCAGGATGACCACGGCGCGGGCTTCCAGCCGGAGCCAGCCGCGCTGGACGAACTCGGCCAGGGCCTTGTTGACGGTTTCGCGGGAAGCGCCCACCAGCTGGGCCAGTTCCTCCTGGGTGAGTTCGTGCGCTACCAGGACGCCGTCCGTGGCCGGGCGGCCGAACCGGTCCGCAAGGTCCAGCAGGGCCTTGGCCACGCGGCCCGGGACGTCGGAGAAGACGAGGTCCGAGAGGGAGTCGTTGGTGCGGCGCAGGCGGCGGGCCAGGGCCTGCAGCAGCTGGGCCGAGACCTCGGGGCGGGTGCGCAGCAGGGCGTTCAGGCTCTCGTTCTTGAGCCCGGCCAGCCGGGTTTCGGACACCGCGGTGGCGGTGGCCGTGCGGGGGCTGGGGTCGAACAGGGCCATCTCGCCGAAGAGCTCGCCCGGGCCGAGGATCGCCAGGAGCGACTCGCGGCCGTCCGGGGAAGTGCGGCCGAGCTTCACCTTGCCGGAGACGATGAAGTACAGCTGGTCACCCTGGTCGCCTTCGCGGAACACTGATGCGCCGCGGGAAAGGTCCACCTCGGTGAGCTCGTCCGTCAGCAGCCGGAATGCGTCGTCGTCGAGCGTGGCGAAAAGGGGTGCTCGGCGCAGTACCTCGATGTCCATGAAATCTCCTGAGTAAAAGTATCGGCTGTGGGCGCTTTTGCCATTGTTTCAGAATTTTCAAGGTTCTGTGACGAACTTGGCACGGGAAACACGGGCAGGCTGCCCGCAGCCGGTCTTCCGGAGGCCGGGGCAGCCCACAGAAGATTGTCAGCGTGCGCCACTAGAATGGGGGTTCAACTGTAAATAAGGAGCCTTTGTGGTCGGCCTGACTGTCCTGGACATTGTCCTGATCCTGGCGCTGCTGTCATACCTGATCTATGGCTTCCGCAATGGGTTCCTGGTCACTGTCGGCGGCCTGGTGGGCTTTGCCGCCGGTGCCATCGCCGCGTTCTTTGCCGTCCCCCTGGTCAGCACGTTCGTTGAGGACTCCGGGTGGAGGCTCACCGCCATCATCGCTGCCGCCGTCGTCCTGATGGCGCTGGGGCACGGCCTGGGAACCATGGTGGGGCGCCAGCTCCGCGGCGTGGTGCGGATCCGGCCCCTGCGTGCGGTGGACCGGCTGGTGGGCGGGGCGCTGAACCTCGTGGTCTCCGCCCTGGTGATGTCGATGCTGGCGTTCAGCGTCAGTTCTTTGGGCGTACCCGTTGTGTCCCAGCAGTTGGCCGAATCCAAAGTCATCCGTTTCATTGACGGGCTGACGCCCACGCCGGTCAAGGCCACCATGGCGGAGCTGCGGTCCACGGTGATCGGCAATGGCATCCCCACCTTGCTGGAAGGGCTGGGCCAAGGCCCGGCAGTCCAGGTTCCGAACACCAGCACGAACACGCCAGCGCTTAACAAGGCTGCCCAGTCCGTGCTGAGGATCGCCGGCACTGCGTATGAGTGCGGGCAGAACCAGACCGGCAGCGGGTTCGTCGTCTCAGAGGACCGCGTGGTCACCAACGCGCACGTGGTTGCCGGCGTGTCGCAGCCAGTGGTGGAAATGCCCGACGGCGGCGCGATGCCCGGGCGGGTGGTCTACTTCGACACGCGCCGCGACCTTGCAGTCCTGGCCGTGGACAACCTGCCCTCGCAGCCGTTGCAGTTGAGCCGCGACCTGCCCGGCGGAAGCCAGGCCGCATTCGCCGGGTACCCGCACGGTGGCCCGTTCCAGTCCAAGCCGGCCACCGTCCAGGACATTGCCACCGTCCTGGTTCCCGACATCTACGGCAACAATCCCTCCCCGGAGGACATCTACCGCCTCGCCGGTGACGTCCAGCCGGGAAATTCGGGTGGCCCGCTGCTCACCGCGGACGGCCAGGTGGCAGGAGTGGTCTTCGCCAAGGCGACCTCGGACGCCGAGGTGGGGTTCGCGATCACCATGAGTGACCTGGACCCGGTAGCCGAGCAGGCGCCGTCGCTGTCATCACCGGTTTCCTCGGGACAGTGCATCAAGAAGTAGCCTCTCCCGGCTACAGGACCTCTGCCAGGTAGTCGATGGCCAGCCTGTAGCCAAACACGCCAGCGCCCACAATGACTGCTGCGCAGACAGGCGACAAGTAGGAGTGGTGCCGGAATTCCTCCCGCTGGTGCACGTTGGTGATGTGGACCTCGACGGCGGGAAGCTGCACGGCCGCCAGGGCGTCACGAAGTGCCACGGAGGTGTGCGTGAAGGCGCCGGCGTTCAAGACGATTCCGACGGCGGTGCCCCTGGCTGCATGGATGGCGTCCAACAGGACGCCTTCATGGTTGGACTGGACGCACTCCACGGCGAATCCGTGGTTCTTCCCGGCGGCCGCTGCCAGCTGTTCCACGTCGGCAAGGGTGGAGGTGCCGTACTTTTCCGGCTCCCGGGTACCCAGCATGTTCAGGTTGGGGCCATTGATGACGAGGATGGTACCGCGGCCGGCTTCGACGGGGGAGGAGGGTTCAGTCATGCCTGCAAATCTATCGGTTGGCCCTCCCCGCCGCGCATTCTTACGAAGAATGCGCGGCAGTGACTGGCTAGATGGCCGTGACCTTCACCAGCAGTGCGTGCTCGGGGTTCAGGATGGGCATGGGCAGTCCCACCTCCGCGAGGAACCTGCCGCTGGCTTCGGCGCCGCCGGCGAGCCAGGCGGGCGGCTGGACCTGCGTGAACGCGTGGCCGTAGTCAGCGTCGTCCTCCGTGGGCAGGAGCACCTCGACGCGGTAGCTGCGGCCGGCGTCGAGCCCCGGGATGCCGATCCGGCCCGGTGCCTCCGCTGCCGAGGTGCGCGTGCTGACCAGGGCGAACAGTGCCGCCGTCGTTCCTTGCCCCAGGTCGGAACCGTCCGCGGCAGGGCCGGCCACCACGCCGTGCAGGAGCAGTGAGTCGTCAGCGAGGTCCGCATGGACCCGGCGTCCGCTGTGGATCAGGTCCCGGTGTTCCTTGTACAGCCCCACGACGCGCCGCAACTCCTCTCTGTCTTTGCCCTGGACGCCGCGGATGTCCCATTCCATGCCGAAATGGCCGAACAGTGCCGTGATGGCCCGGAAGGACAGATCGTGGGTGCGGGCCGTGGTGTGCGAGGTGGTGGGGCCGATGTGGCTCCCCACCAGTTCGGGGGGAACAACGGCGCCAGTCCAGCGCTGGATCGTCTGCCGCTCCAGGGCGTCGTTGCAGTCCGAGGCCCAGACACGGTCGGTCCGCTCCAGGATGCCCAGGTCAACCCGTCCGCCGCCGGAGGAGCAGCTCTCGATTTCGACGCCGGGGTGGGCCTTGCGGAGTTCGTCGAACAGCCGGTAGGCGGCAAGGGTCTGCGCGTGGACGGAGGGGCGGCCGGCGTGGCCATGTTCGGCGAGGTCGCGGTTCTGGTCCCACTTCAGGTAGCTGATGTTGTTCCCGGCCAGGAGCGCGGAAATCCGGTCAAAGACGTATTGCCAGGCCTCCGGGTTCACCAGGTCGATGACGTGCTGGTTCCGCCACTCCAGGGGCAGCCGGCCGCCGTCCTTGTGCGCGGCGGCGGAGGGGCCCACGATCCACTCCGGATGCGCCCGGGCCACGTCCGAGTCCAGGTTCACCATTTCCGGCTCGACCCACAGCCCGAACTCCATGCCACGCGAGGTGACCGCGTTGATCAGGGGGGCCAGTCCGTCCGGCCACACGGTCTCATCGACGTACCAGTCGCCCAGGCCGGCGTGGTCGTCACGCCGGCCGCGGAACCAGCCGTCGTCGAGCACGAAGCGTTCCACGCCGAGGTCCGCTGCGGACTCCGCCAGCTCGATCAGGGTGTCCAGGTTGTGGTCGAAGTACACCGCCTCCCACGTGTTGAGCACCACGGGGCGCGGTTTGCCTGCGGGCACGCCGGTGGACGCGGCCGGCAGCACGTGGTGGAGGCGGGAGCGGAACCAGCTGTAGAAGGCCTCGGTGATGCCGTCCAGGCCGCGGTCCGAGTAGGCGGCGAACAGTGCGGGGGTGGTGTAGCTGCCACCCGGTTCCAGCGTGACTTCCGCCGGGCCCAGCAGCTCCGATCCGCCGATCATGGTCCGGCCGTCGCCGATGGTGTCCGCGAACTGTTCGTGGTTGCCGCTCCACGCCAGGTGCGTCGCCCAGACTTTGCCGTGCCGGTTGCCGAAGCCTTGGGTGCCGGCGGCGAACAGCAGGGAGGAATCGTGGCCGGTGCGGCCGTGCCGTCCGGCCCGGACCCAAGTGCCTTGCTGGATCCGGTGCCGCTGCGGGTGGCGTTCCCGGCACCATCGTCCGGTCAGGTCCAGGAGTTCGACGGCGTCGGGCGCCACCGGGAGGACGGTGGCCAGTTCGTTCACCTGGAACGGGGTATTGCCATCATTGGTGACGGTGTGGCGCAGTTCCAGCAGGCCGCCGGGGTGAAGCGCCAGGCGCGACGAGACGCTGACGCCGGCGTCGCCGTCGGCCTGCACGATCGTGGCGGCGCCACCCTCTGTGTTAACGGACGTCACGCGGAGGCGGGGCGAGAAGTCGAAGCCGGCGCCGCCGGCGGTGATGCGGTGGCCGCGCAGGGCCGGCCGCCCCCGCCACGCGGAAGCGGCTGAGGGGAGGAGGCCGGCGGGAACGTGGGCGTCAATGGAGGAGTGCCCCACGGGAGCGCCCAGGATGCCGAGGTCCGGCACGTCGGCTCCCAGGTCGGCACCCCAGTGGATGACCTCGGCCTCCCCGCTGTCGAAGCTGACCAGCAGGCTGGTGCCGGCGGAACGGAGGTACAGGGGGTCCATAGGAGATTCTCTCTTCGTGATGGTGCTGTGCGCTGAAAGTTTAAGGATGGAGACAGGGTAGCCGGGTGCCGCCGCCGCGAGGGGGACGGCGGCACCCGGGGGAGCGGCTGCGACCACATACGCAGCCACGTTGAGGGGTTACTTGAACAGGGCGTTGACCTGGTCATTGGCCGCGGTGAGGGAGCTGGCCGGGGCCTTGCCCGAGACCACGGCGTCCATGGCCGGCTTCATGATGCCGTCAACCTTGGCTGCCTTGTCCGCGATGGGGAAGAGGAAGGTGGTGCCGTCCTTGACCTGCTGGCTGAACGGGGTAACGTCCACGCCCTTTGCCTTGAACGCGTCGACGGCTTTGTCTGCGGAGGACTTGATGGCGGGGAAGACGACGGCCTTGGAAGCCACCACATCCTGGCAGGCAGCCGAACCCAGGTACTCGACCCACTTGGCTGCTGCTTCCGGCTTCTTGGTGCCGGCGTAGATGGAGTCAGCAAGCCCGTTGTACATGCTGGAGCGCTTGCCGTCCACGCCCGTGGGGGTGGGGGCGATGCCGACCTTGATGTCCTTGTAGCCGGTGTACTGGCCGATCATCCAGGAGCCGTTGGCGTTGATCACGGACTTGCCGGCTGCGAAGGTGTCCGCCATGCTGGCGCCCACTGTGGTTTCGAGCTTGGGCATGTAGCCCTTCTGCACCAGGCCCGCGAACCAGTCGATGCTCTGCTGGAATTTGGGGTCGTCATAGTTGAAGTGCTTGCCCCAGGGGTTCTTGTCCGTGTGCGTCCAGCCGGTGGTGCCGGTCAGGTAGCTCCATTCGGTCTGGCCCTGGCCGGAACCGGAGCCATTGAGGCCAAGCCCGTAGACCGCCACGTTGTCCTTGTCGAAGCCGGGCTCGTCGCCGCGCTTGCCGTTCTTGTCCACGGTCAGGTGGGCGATGGTCTTCTCGTACGTGCCGCCGTCCTGGGGGTTCCAGGTCAGGGTGGCCATCTGCTCCGGGGTGACGCCCGCGTCCGCTGCCAGCTTGGTGTTGTAGAACAGACCGATGGTGTCCCAGTCCTTGGGCAGTCCGTAGCGCTTGCCGTCCTCTCCCACCCAGAGGTCCGCCAGCCCGGAGTTGTAGATCCCGGTGTCGATGTTGTCCTTCTTGACGGCGTCATCCAGGGCAAGGATCTGCTTGTTCTTGACGAACTCGGGGTACTTGGCCAGGTGGTCGGTGAAGACGTCCGGCGCGGTGCCCGCGACGAAGCCGTTGGTGAGGGTGCCCCAGTAGTCGTCCCAGCCGCGCTGGGTGACCTTGACGGTGATGTCCGGGTTGGTCTTGTGGAAGTCGTCGGCGCACTGTTTGTAGGCCGGGAGCTGGTTGGCGTCCCAGAGCCAGTAGTTGATTTCGCCCTTGCCGGCTTCGGCGGAGCCGCCGCTTCCGCAGGCAGAGAGTGCCAGGACGGCCGCCGCGGCTGCAGCGAGGGAACCGAGTGCTTTCTTCTTGTTCATGGGGGTCCTTTCAGGGTGTGCTTCCGGGCGCGCCGCCATGGCGCGGCCGGGGTGAGGGAGTTGGAGGGGTGTTACTTGATGCCGGAGAAGCCGATGGAGTTGACGATCTTCTTGCCGAAGGCAGCGAACAGGATCAGGACCGGAAGGGCCGAGACCAGGGTGGCGGCCATGAGGCCGGACCAGTCCGGTGCACCCTGGGGCGACTGGGACTTGAAGACGCCCAGGCCCACTGTGAGGACGCGGACGGATTCGTCCTGGCCCACCAGCAGGGGCCAGAAGTATTCATTCCACTGGCCGATGAAGGTGAGCAGGGCAAGTGTGGCGAGCGGGGCTGCGGCGTTGGGCAGGATGATCTGAAAGAAGATCCTGAGGTGCTTGGCGCCGTCGAGCATCGCCGCTTCTTCGACTTCGCGGGACATGTTCAGGAAGAACTGGCGGAGGAAGAAGATGGCGAACGGGGTCATGAAGATATAGGGCAGCACCAGGCCCACCATGGTGTTCAGCAGGCCCAGGTTCTTGATGAGCAGGAAGTTGGGCAGGGCCGTGAAGATCGGCGGCACCATCATGGTGGCCAGGAAGAGGCTGAACACGGCGTTCCGTCCCCGCCAGCGGAGCCGGGCGAAAGCGTACGCCGCCATGGCGCTGAAGAACACTGCCCCGATGGTGGTGATGGAGGCGAACAGCACGGAGTTTCGGAGGTAGGACCAGAAGTCGATCTGGGCGCCGGAACCGCCGTCGGCCACGGCTTCTTCCGGGGACTGCAGGCCGAAGACGCGCTGGAACGCACCCAGGTTGAACTCGGCGGGGAGCAGGTTGGTGGCGTTGGACGCCAGGGCCCCGTTGGTGGACAGCGCGGTCCGCAGGACCCAGTAGAACGGGAGGACGGAGACGGCGACGGCGATGCCGACGAGGACCCAGGCGCCGGCGCGGCGCCAGTTGAAGGGACGACGCCGGGTGGCCGGCCGGGCGGGGGCGGAGACTCTTGCGGTGGTCATGGGGCGTCCTTAGTCCAGGTCCGATTCATTGCCCTTGAGGAACTTCATCTGGATGAAGGCCACCAGGGCGAGGATGGCGAAGAGGATGACGGCCAGGGCGGAGCCGTAACCGAAGTCCGATTCCGTGAAGGCCTTTTGGTAGATGTAGAACTGCAGCACGCGGCTGGCGTTGACCGGGCCGCCCTGGGTGGTGACGGCGACGGTGTCGAAGACCTGGAAGGAACCGATGATGGTGACGATCAGGACCAGGGCCAGGACCGGGCGCAGCAGGGGCAGGGTGATCTTCCGGAACGTCTGCCACGGGGAGGCGCCGTCAAGGTTGGCAACCTCGTAAACATGGTGCGGGATGGCCTGCAGGCCGGCGAAGATCAGCAGGGCGGTGTAACCCATGTGCCGCCAGGTGTTGATCAGGGCCTGCGTGGGGATGGCCCATTCTTCGCTGCCGAAGAAGGCCACCTTGGGCATGCCCAGGGCATCAATGAAGTAGTTCACGATGCCGATCTGGTAGTCCAGCAGCCAGAACCACAGCAGCGCGGCGATCACGTTGGCCATCAAATAGGGAAGCAGCAGGGTTCCCCGGATGAGCGTTGACTTGGCCACGCGGTGCATCAGGAGCGCAAGGCCCAGGGCCAGCGCTGTCTGCAGGACGATGTTGATCAGGACGTACTGCGTGGTGACCGCGAGAGCGTTCCAGAAGAGCGGGTCCTTGCCGATGGCCTCATAGTTGGCGGTCCCGATCCAGGTTGGATCCCCGAGGATGCTGTATTCGGTGAAGCTGAGGTAGATGCCGCGAAGCGTCGGCACCAGGTAAAAGACGATAAATCCGATCATTGCGGGAGCGATGAAGAACAGCGCGGTCTTCAGGTCGCTTTGTCCCCGACGCTTCAGTGGCCGGTGCACCGCGTGGGCTGCCGGGGTGGCGTTCCTGGTAAGGGTGGTCATCGTCGACCCTTTCGGCGAGTGTGATGGACGTAACAGGCTGCGAAGCAATCTACACGAGTAGATTTGGCAAGGCAATACCCTCATGGAAATGTTTCATTGCTTGGGTTTTCGCCATTCAGTGGATATTGACTCGAGTAGATCCGAGTGAAACACTCGGACAAACCCCTATCGGAAGGCAGACAATGACGTTCTCCATCGGCATCGTGGGCGCAGGCCAGTTCGGCGGCCAGTTCGCGCACCTGTTCAACCTCCATCCCGGCATCAGCGCAGTCCACATGGTGGACCAGCTGCCCGAACGTGCGGAATCAGTGTGCGAACGCCTGGAACTCGCCGGTGTATTGCCGGACTTTGACGCGCTGCTGGCCTCTGACATCGACGCGGTGGCAATCTTTACGCAGCGATGGACCCATGGTCCCCTAGTGGAACGAGCGCTCCGCGCCGGCAAGCACGTCTACTCCGCCGTCCCCATGGCAATCTCGGAGGACGAAATCGCCCGCATCATCGAGGCCGTCCGGGACACCGGGCTGGTCTACATGATGGGAGAGACCAGCTACTACAACCCCGCCACCGTCTATGCGCGGGAACAGCAGGCGGAAGGCAGGTTCGGCAGGATCTTCTACTCAGAAGGCGATTACGTCCACGACATGGACCTCGGCTTCTATGACGCCTACCAGTACAGCGGCGGCGACCGGTGGAAAGAGACGGCCAGCTATCCGCCCATGCTCTACCCCACCCACGCCATCGGGGGAGTGCTGGGCGCCGTTCCGGCGCACGCCGTCAGCGTCAGCTGCGTGGGCGTCAGCGACCAGCGGAACGACGGGGTGTTCGACAAGGACGTCAGCATGTTCGGCAACGACTTCTCCAACGCCACGGCACTCTTTGAACTGAACGACGGCGGCGTGATGCGCACCAACGAAATGCGGCGCGTCGGTTATCCGTCGCACATCCGCGAATCCCGGTTCCGGTTCTTCGGCACCGAGGCCAGCTTTGAGCAGCTCGCCAAGGTCACGGTATGGCAGGACAAACAGAACGTCCACGACATCTCGGAGCAGATGGAAACCCGTCCCAGCATGTCCCTGGACGATCCGTCCCTGGCCCACGTGGCGCCGGAACTTCGGGACGCGTTCGTATCGGGGCTCTCACCGGTCCACGACGCGGGACGGCTGCCCGTGGAGTTCCAGGGAGCGCCCAACGGCCATGAGGGCAGCCACCATTTCCTGGTGGACGACTTCGTCACCGCGGTGAACAACGGGACACTGCCCCCGGTCAACGCCTGGGTGGCCGCCCGCTTCACCCTCCCCGGGATCGTCGCCCACGAATCGGCCCGGCAGAACGGCGCCCGGCTGCCCATCCGCGACTTCGGCGATGCCCCGCCGACTCGTAGCTAGCATGGAGACCATGACATCACCGGCAGTGAAGGCTCCCCGTGGCGGCCCTGTGACGCGCAAGGACGTGGCGCGCTATGCCGGCGTCAGCACCGCCGTCGTCAGCTACGTGGTCAATGGTGGCCCCAAGAAGGTGGCCCCCGCCACCGAAGCGAAGGTCCAGGATGCCATCCGCGTGCTCGGCTACCGGCCCAATGCGGCGGCCCGGGCCCTCAAGCTGGGTTCGAGCGAAACCCTGGGGCTCATCATCCCGGACAATACAAACCCCTTCTTCTCCCTGCTCGCCCACGCTGTGGAGGATGCCGCGGCAGAGCTTGGGTACGCCCTGGTCCTCAGCAACTCGGACGGGAACCTGGCCAAGGAGCGGCGCAACATCCGCAACCTTGCCGCCCGCCAGGTGGACGGTGTGCTGCTGGCCAGTGTCCTTTTCGAACCGGACCTCGAAGCGCTTGAAACGGCGGACATTCCCGCGGTGCTGCTGAACCAGGAGCGTGATGCTCCTGGTTTCAACAGCATCGGCGTTGACCTGGCCGCCGGAGCCCGGATCGCTGTCGAGCACCTCATCAGCCACGGGCACACCAACATTGGACTGGCCATGGGCACCAACGTCTCGGGCAGCATGGACGGCCGTGAGGTGGGCTGGCGCCAGGCCCTGCAGGAGGCCGGGCTGCAGGAAGGACCTGTCGTCTACAGCGGCTTCACCTGGCCCGGCGGCTACTCCGCAGGCCAGCGGCTGGTCGCCTCGGTCAACCGGCCAACAGCCATCTTTTCCACCTCGGACACCCAGGCAGTCGGTCTGCTGCGGGCTATCCATGAGGCAGGGCTGGCAGTTCCGGGGGATATCGCCGTGGTGTCCTTCGACGGATCGATTGAAGCCGAATACTCCTGGCCGCCCCTGACCACGGTGGAGCAGCCCGTGGCTGCGATGGCCGAAGCCGCGGTGAATGCCCTGGTGGGAGCCCGGCGCGGGGGACAACCGAAACACGCCATCTTCCCCACCAAGCTCCACGTCCGGCAGTCCTGCGGCTGCCCTTGAACCAAAAGGACACCATCCCCGCCGGCCGCGGGAATGGTGTCCTTTTGTGGTGGGGAAAAGCTTTCCCCACGGGGGTTCCTGCCGTTACTCCTTGACGGGGATGGACTGCGACTTCAGGGCTTCGATCGTTTTCGCCTGGCCGTTTTTGAGGGCGTCCAGGAGGGTACCGCTGCCGCCCGTTGCCTTGCCGAAACCGTCTGAAACGTCAGTGTACGTCTTGGTCATGGTAGGGCCCCAGGTGAAATTGGGGTTCACGTTGGAGGACGCATCGGCGAAGACGTCGTAGATCTTCTGGCCGCCGAAATAGTCCACGCCGCCGGCGAAGGCGCCCAGGTCCTTGGCCGACTTCGCGGCGGGGTAGAGGCCCCCAAGCTTATTGGCCAGCGCCAGCGCATCGGGATCGGTGTTCAACCACAGGGCAAACTTGGCGGCCTCGTACGGGTGCTTGGAGCCCTTCAGGACGGCCGTGGAGGAACCTCCCCAGTTGCCTGCGGCCTTTCCGCCGGCCTCCCACTGCGGCATGGGCGCCACCGCCCACTTTCCGGAGGTGTCCGGCGCCCCACTCTGCAGGGTCGAGGCGCCCCACACTGCAGAGACCCAGGTCCACTGCTGGCCCTTGTTGAAGGAGGCGTTCCACTCATCGGAGAAGGACGGCAGGGTGGACACTTCGCCCTTGTCCAGCAGCTTCTGCCAGTAGTTGGCCACCTTCTCGGACTCCTTGCCGGTCAGGTTGACTTCCCACTGGTCATTGGCGTTGGAGAACCACTGCCCGCCCGCCTGCCACACGTTGCCGGCAAACCAGTTGACGTCGCTGCGCGGGAAGTTGGTGATGTAGGAGCCGCGGGCCTTGATCTGCTCGGCTGCTGCAGCGTATTCGTCCCAGGTGGTGGGGACCTTGATGCCCGCCTCCTTGAAGAGGTCGGCCCGGTAGAACATCGCCATAGGACCGCTGTCCTGCGGAACCGCATAGACGGCCTTGTCCTCCCCGAACGTGACCTGCCCCCAGGTCCAGTCGACGAACATTTCCTTCGCGCCGGCGACCCCATCGCACGCGGCGATGTTCTCCAGCCCGTCCTGGACCCGGAAGTTCGGCAGCGCATCGTATTCGATCTGGCCCAGGTCAGGGGCGTTGCCGGCCTGAAGCTGGTTGAAGAAGTTCTGGTATGTGCCCGAGTTGCCGTTGGGGCCCGTCTGGACCTTCACCTTGATGTCCGGGTGGTCCTTGTTCCAGAGGTCCACCACCTTGTCCATGCCGGGTACCCAGGTGGTGAATGACAATTCGACCGGTCCCGATGAGGGCTTGCAGGTGGTGTCCTGGGACGCGGAGGTGCTGCCGCCGCTGGAGCAGCCCGCAAGGGACAGCGCCGAGACTATGGCAAAGGCGGCAGTGGCTTTTCCGTAACGCACGCGCATTTCTATTCCTTATTAGTGGGGTGGGGTGTACCGGGGCGGGGCGCCGCGGGACGCGTAATGGGAAATCTGAAGGGGTTATTTGACGCTTCCGGCGCCCAGGCCGCTGCTCCAGAAGCGCTGCAGCGCCAGGAACGTCGCGATGAGCGGCAGGATCGATACGAGGGCGCCGACAATTACCAGGACGCGCAGCTCGGGAATCTGGCTGATTTGGCTGTTCCATGCGTAGAGGCCCAGCGTGACCGGGAACAGGGCCTGGTCCCGCAGCATGATCAGGGGCAGGAAGAAGTTGTTCCAGATGGCGACGAACTGGAACAGGAAGATGGTTACCAGGGCCGGTGCCATCAGGCGGGTGGAAACGGTAAAGAACGTCCTGGCTTCCGAGGAACCATCGAGGCGCGCTGCCTCCAGCAGTTCCGTGGGAACACTCGCAGCGGCGTAGATCCGCGCGAGGTAGACGCCGAACGGGCTGACGAGGCTGGGCAGGAATACGGCCCAGAGGGTGTTGGTCAGTTTCACCTGGCTGAAGATCAGGAACAGGGGGAGGGCCAGGGCTGTGGCGGGGACCAGCACGCCGCTTAGGACGACATTGAAGATGGCCTCCCGGCCGCGGAACTCGTACTTGGCCAGTGCATAGCCGCACATGGCGGCGATGACGGTGCCCAGCAGGGCGCCGAGGCCGGCGTAGAGTGCGCTGTTCAGCAGCCACCGGCCGAAGACCCCGTCGCTGTAGGTGAAGAGGTTGCCCAGGTTGGCGAAGAACGTGGGGATGGAGTCCGCGGTGAACCAGAGCGGCGCCGTGCCGGTGATGTCCGCTCCCGTTTTGGAGGAGGAGACCAGCAGCCACCAGATGGGGGTCAGGAAATAGAGCGTGAAGACGCCCATGATGAGCATCGCGGCACCGCGGGACATGATGCTGTGCCGTGGGCCCCGGGGGCTGCCTGCCGAGGGGGCCGTCTTCTTGGATGTGGTCACGGCTGTAGCTGCGCTCACTGGGAAACCTTCCGCTGGGTCGCCTTGAGGAAGACGAAGGAAAGAACGAATGTGGCCAGCGCCAGCACCACGGAGAACGCTGCGGCCAGGCTGTAGTTGGGCACCGACGCCGTTGTGTAGACGGCCAGGTTCGGAGTGAACGTGCTGCTGATGGCGGAACTGAAGCTGCGAAGGGTCTGCGGCTCGGCAAGGAGCTGGAGGGTCCCGATGATGGAGAACACTCCGGTCAGGATGATGGCGGGAACCACGAGCGGTATCTTGATCCGCCAGGCGATCTGCAGGTTGCTGGCGCCGTCCAGTTTTGCTGCCTCGTAGATCTCCGTGGGGATGGCCAGCAGCGACGAGTAGATGATCAGCATGTTGTAGCCGACGTAGACCCAGGTAACGATGTTTGCGATTGCCCAGAGGACCAGGTCCGCCGAGAGGAAGTTCACCTGTGACGTCACGGCGTCGAACGGGGAAAGCGAGGGGGAGTAGAGGAAGCCCCACATGATCGCGGCGATAACGCCCGGCACTGCGTAGGGCGCGAAAAACGCCAGCCGGAAGAACTTCTTGCCCTTCAGCAGGGGTGAATCGAGCAGCAAGGCAAACAGGAGGGCAAGGCCTAGCATGATGGGTACCTGGACCACTCCGAAGAGCAGGACGCGGCCCACGGATTCCCAGAATTCGGTGTTCTGGAATACCTGCTGGTACTGGACGAATCCGCCGAAGACCTGTTGGGGAGGTCCGAAGGTGCCCTTGCGTTCCACCGTAAGGAGCGATTGCACCACGGCGAAGATGACCGGCACCGCATAGAAGGCCAGGAAGAGCAGCCCGAATGGGGCAACGAACAGGAGGACGGCCCGGCGCTGGGCGGCCGACGTCCTGGGTTTCCGGGCTGGCGGTGCCCCCGCGGCCATTGCCGGAGCAGTTTGGTGTCTAGTCACTTTCATCATCCTTAAGGCCGGTGATGCGGCCAGTGGTTGGGGGTACTGAGCTGTTGCTGCGGACGACCCGAACGGAGCCGGCAGGAATGACGACGGCGGTGGAGACTTCTTCCCCCGCGGTCACTTCATAGCCGTGCGCAGGGTATTTGTGCTCATCGTCCGAGTGGTTGATCAGGAAGGTGTACGTGTGCTCCGCATCTGACCTGGAAACGACTTCCAGGCCCTCGGCGTTTGCCTGGACGGCGATTCCGGCTTCGGCGGCGGCTGCGGACACGACGTCGCGGAGGGCCTGGGAATCGAGCACTGTGCCGATGTACCAGGCGTTCCCGGCGCCATGCCGGTTGCGGGTCACAGCCGGGGTGCCGGCGAGGTGGCCTTGAATGAACGATGCCTTTGCCTCCGCGCCCTCCAGGCGCAGGGCTTCTGCCCACAGGGCGGCCGTGGCTCCGCTGTCCAGCGGCATGGTCTTTCCGGGCGGCATGGGCAGGAATTCCTCGGACCGGACACCGAGGAGGTCCCGGAACGCGCCCGGGTAACCGCCGGTCAGCACTTTGTCGTTTTCGTCGACAATGCCGCTGAAGTAGGTAACCACGGCGTGGCCTCCGCGGCTGACGTAGTCTGCCAGCGCCGCGGATTCCTGTTCACGGACGAGGTAAAGTCCGGGGACCAGCGCCAGCTTGTAGCCGGACAGGTCGGACCCCGGGGCCACGATGTCCACCGTGATGCCGTTTTCCCAGAGCGCTTTGTACAGCGAGTGCACCTGGTCCAGGTACTTCACGTCCGAAGAAGGGTGCGACTCCTGGTCGTAGGCCCACCACGCTTCCCAGCTGAAAACGAGTGCCGCTTCGGCTGTGACCGTGGTGCCGGCAACGCCGGCGAGCTTTTCAAGGATGTGACCGAGCTCTTTGACTTCCCGCCACACCCGCGAGTCAGTTCCGGCGTGGGGGAGCATGGCCGAGTGGAATTTCTCGCTGCCCTGGACGGAGGCCCGCCACTGGAAGAAGCAGAGCCCGTCCGCTCCGCGTGCCAGGTGGGTGAGCGAGTTGCGGAGCATCTGGCCCGGGGCCTTGGCGATGTTGCGGGGTTGCCAGTTCACGGCCGAGGTGGAATGTTCCATCAACAGCCAGGGTTGGCCCTGGGCCAGCCCGCGGGAGGCGTCTGCGGCGAAGGCAAGCTCCACCGTGGGGTCTTCAAGCCGGTGGTCGAGGTAGTGGTCGTTGGCGATGACGTCCATGTGGGGTGCCCACGCCCAGTAATCCTGGTTGCGGATGTGGGCGGCCACCATGAAGTTGGTGGTGACCGGGATGCCGCTGTGCTTCCCCAGCACGTCCGCCTCCGCCTGGTAGTAGCCGAGCAGCTCGTCGGAGCTGAAGCGGTGGAAGTCGAGCACTTGGGTGGGGTTGTTGGTGGAAACCGTGGTGCGCGGGGGCAGGATTTGCTCCCAGGCCGAGTAGCGCTGGGACCAGAACGTGGTGCCCCAGGCACTGTTGAGGGCATCAATGGTGCCGTAACGGGCGGCAAGCCAGGTGCGGAACGCTGCCGCGGAGACATCGCAGTAGCAGAGGGCGTTGTGGCATCCCAGCTCGTTGGAAACATGCCACAGCCGCACCGCGGGGTGCGTGCCGTACCGGCGTGCCACTTCTTCCACCAGCCGGAGGGCATGTTCCCGGAAGCGCGGGGAACTGGGGCACCAGGCCTGCCGGCCGCCCGGCCATGCCCGGACCCCTGCCGCGGACTCCGGGAGGATTTCCGGGTACATGGTTGTCAGCCACGCAGGGGTGGACGAGGTCCCGGTGCCGAGGTTGGCCCCGATGCCATTGGCGTGCAGCAACTCCAATACCTGGTCAAGGCGTTCAAAGGAGTAGGCGCCGGGTGCGGACTCCAGTTCGGCCCAACCAAAGATGTTGACTGCAACGAGGTTGACCCCCGCCTCCCGCATGAGGCGGACGTCTTCCTGCCACACGGCGGGATCCCATTGCTCCGGGTTGTAGTCGCAGCCGTAAACGAGCTTTCCGTTCCCGGAAAGCCCGGCGACTGACGTGTTGGTGGGGCTCAACCCTGCTCCTTCGACTTGCGGCAAACGTGCAAGGCGGGGAACCCCTACTCTTGGACGCTGTTGTCTCAACGATCTCTGTGAACGTTCCCAGACGCGCAGCACAAGGTGTGATGCGCATCATCTGGGAACGCTCCCAGATTACGGTGCGCCTTGGTGCCGTGTCAACGCCTGCTGGCGGACGTCACGCGTCCGGACTCGGCTACAGTACAAATATGTCGCTGACACGCACCCGTGCCCGCCGCGCTACCATCAACGATGTCGCGGACGCCGCCGGGCTATCCCGGGGAACCGTCTCACGTGTCATGAACGGGGAAAAATACGTCTCCGACGAGGCCAAGCAGGCCGTGGAAGAAGCCATCGCCAAGGTCGGCTACGTCCGCAATAACGCTGCACGCAACCTGGTCACCCAGGAATCCCGGGCCATCGGGCTGATCATCCACGAACCGCACTCCCTCTTGTTCGAGGATCCCAACATCGGCTCCATCCTCCTGGGCGCCAATGAAGTGCTGTCAAAGGCCGACTACCAGTTAGTGTCGCTGATCATCGATTCCGACCGCGACAGCCGCAGGGTGGCGGATTACCTGCGGGGCGGACTGGTTGACGGTGCCGTCATCATCTCGGCGCGCGCCTCCGATCCCATTGCGGCAGCCGTAGCGGAAATCGGGCTGCCCGCGGCGTTCGTCGGCCACCCGGAAGGAACCCCTGCGCTGCCGTACGCCGCCATTGACAACGTCGAGGCCGCCCGGAGCATCACCAACCGGCTGCTGGAAACGGGCCGGAAGCAGGTTGGCATGATTGCCAGCGCCTTGGACCGGGACTCCGGAAAGGACCGCCTGGCTGGATTCCAAAAGGCAATGGGCGGCCGCTTCGACCCGAACCTGTTGGTGGAGTATCCCCTGTATACCTACTCTGCAGGGTTGGAGGGAATGCAGGAGCTGCTGCGGCGGGCACCCCGGATCGACGGAATCTTTGCGGCCTCGGATGCCGTGGCCGCCGGAGCCATGACGGCGCTGCAGGAGGCCGGGCGCCGCGTTCCGGAGGACGTGGGGATTGTCGGGTTCGACGACAGCAGCTGGGCACTCCGCTGCAGGCCCCAGCTCTCCACCGTCCGCCAGCCGGCCGACCTTTTGGGAAGCACCGCCGCTGAACTCGTCCTGGCCCAGCTCCAGGGACTACCGGGTACGCCGCGTGTCCTTGAGACCACCATCATGTGGCGCGGATCAGCGTAGCCGGGCTAAACGGGGACCACGCGCAGCTTTGAACGTTCGCCCAGGACGCGCCGGGCTTCGGCGCTGAGGCCGTCGTCGCTGATGACCTCGTCCACATCATCGAACGCGGCGATGGAGCTGATCCCCAACATGCCCCACTTGGTGTGGTCGGCCAGGACCACCGTCCGGCGGGCGGCTGCCACGAAAGCGCGGTCGGTTTCGGCTTCGAGCAGGTTTGGCGTGGTGAACCCGGCGTGGGCATCCATACCGTGGACGCCCAGGAAAAGGACATCCAGGTGCAGCTGCTTGAGGGCTGCGGTGGCGATGGGCCCCACCAGGGCGTCCGACGGCGTGCGCTCACCGCCGATCAGGATCACGGTGGACCCGCCGGGGTGGAAGAGATCTGCAATCCGTATTGAGTTGGTCACCACGGTAATGCGGGGACCCTCGGCCAGCTCCCGGGCCAGCGCCCACGTGGTGGTGCCGGCCCCGAGCCCTACCGCCATGCCCTCGTGGACCAGGGCCGCCGCCTCCACGGCAATGGCCCGTTTCTCCGCGGTCAACTGCGTGGACTTCAGCTCAAAACCCGGTTCATGCGTGCTGGCATCCCCGGGCAGTTTCGCGCCGCCGTGGATGCGCTCCAGCTTCCCGCCCTCTTCGAGCTGCTCGATGTCCCGCCGCACGGTCATCAAGGACACGCCCAGCTGCGCGGCAAGGTCCGAAATCCGGACCACCCGCTCCCGCTGGACAGCATCCACGATGGCCTGGTGTCGGGCGGCTGCAAGCATGTGAACGGGTTCCTTCATCGGGGATACAGGTTTGCTCCCAGCATACGGCGACGGCGCCGCCCGGGGAGGGCGGCGCCGTCGCCATGTTGATGCCGCTACTTCCGGAGTGACGCGGCGATCTGCTGCATGATGGTCGGGTCCGACAGGGTGGTGGCGTCGCCCGGGTCGCGGCCTTCGGCGACGTCCTTGAGCAGGCGGCGCATGATCTTCCCGGAGCGGGTCTTGGGCAGTTCCGGCACCACCAGGATGTTCTTCGGCTTGGCGATGGGGCCGATTTCCTTGCCGACGTGGTTGCGGAGTTCCTGGACGGTGGCGTCGCCGTTGTTCGCGGCGTCGCCCCGGAGGATGACAAACGCGACGACGGCCTGGCCGGTGGTTTCGTCCGTGGCACCCACGACGGCGGCTTCCGCCACTGCGGGGTGGCTCACCAGTGCGGACTCGATTTCCGTGGTGGAGAGCCGGTGCCCGGAAACGTTCATGACGTCATCCACCCGGCCCAGCAGCCAGATGTCGCCATCTTCGTCCCGCTTGGCGCCGTCGCCGGCGAAGTACATGTTCTCGAACCGGGACCAGTAGGTGTCTTTGAACCGTTCCGGGTCGCCCCAGATCCCGCGCAGCATGGAGGGCCACGGCTCGCGGATCACCAGGAAACCGCCGTGTCCGTTGGGGACTGACTCGCCCATTTCGTCGACGACGTCCACGGCGATGCCGGGCAGCGGCACCTGGGCCGAGCCGGGCTTGGTGGCGGTGACGCCGGGCAGCGGGGCGATCATCTGGGCCCCGGTTTCGGTCTGCCACCAGGTGTCCACGATGGGTGCCTTGTCGCCGCCGATGACCTTGCGGTACCACATCCAGGCTTCGGGGTTGATCGGTTCGCCCACCGAGCCCAGCACGCGGAGCGAGGAGAGATCGTACTTCGCCGGGATCTCCGAGCCCCACTTCATGAACGTACGGATGGCCGTGGGGGCGGTGTAGAGGATGGAGACCTTGTACTTTTCCACGATCTCCCACCAGCGGCCTTGGTGCGGTGAGTCCGGGGTGCCTTCGTACATGACCTGGGTGGCGCCGTTGATGAGCGGCGCGTAGGCGACGTAGGAGTGCCCGGTGACCCAGCCGACGTCGGCCGTGCACCAGTACACGTCCGTTTCCGGGTGCAGGTCGAAGACGGCCTTGTGGGTGTAGGCCGCCTGGGTGAGGTAGCCGCCGGTGGTGTGCAGGATGCCCTTGGGCTTCCCGGTGGTCCCGGAGGTGTAGAGGATGTAGAGCGGGTGCTCAGAGTCGTGGCCAACGGCAGTGTGCTCGGCGGAGGCGGTGTCCACGGTGTCTGCCCACCAGTGGTCCCGGCCCTCGGTCCAGTCCACGTCCTGGCCGTTGCGCTTGACCACCACTACGTTCTGCACCGTGTGGCCGTCGTGGGCCAGGGCGTCGTCGACGGCGGCCTTGAGCGGGCTGGGCTTGCCGCGGCGGTAGGTGCCGTCCGCGGTGACCACGAGCTTGGCCTCGGCGTCGTCGATCCGGGACCGCAATGCTTCAGCGGAGAAACCGCCGAACACCACGGAGTGGACCGCCCCGATCCGGGCACAGGCCAGCATGGTGATCACGGCCTCCGGGATCATGGGCAGGTAAACCGCCACGCGGTCGCCCTTGGCAACACCCAGGGACTCGAAGGCGTTGGCAGCCTTCTTCACTTCTTCGGTGAGCTGCGCGTAGGTGTAGGTCCGGGTGTCACCGGGTTCGCCCTCGAAGTAGATGGCCACCCGGTCACCGTTGCCGGCCTCGACGTGGCGGTCCAGCGCGTTGTAGGCGGCGTTGAGTTCACCGCCCACAAACCACTTGGCGAAGGGCGGATCGGACCAGTCCAGCGCCTGCGTGAAGTCCTTGTTCCAGGTCAGCAGTTCCCGCGCCTTCTTGGCCCAAAAAGCCGGCCGGTCAGCGTCCGCTTCCCCGTACTCGGAGGCGGTAACGACCGCATTGGCCGCGAACTCGGGGGAGGGCGGGAAGGCCCGGGTTTCGTGCAGCAGGTTCGCGAAGGCATCGCCCTGGTGGCCTTGGTCCGCAGGCTGCGCGGAAGCTGAAGGAACGGTGGCCGTGGAGCTGGGGGTGTCCTGGGACATGTGAACCTCATCATTCATCGATCGTCGCCGCGCGGAATGCCGCCTGCGCAGGGCCCTCCGTTCGCACGGCACTGGGCGCCAGCCGGGCGGGCATACCGCAAAGAGCTGTTCCGCCACCTAGCCTAATGCTTGCCGCGCACCCCCTGTGCTCCCCGTCACAAACACGACCACGAGCGGCATTTTTTAAGCGGTGAATGGCGTCTTCGTTACTTGCAGTGGTCCCCTGCGGGCCCGCTCCAGCTAGTGATCAGCCAGGCTGTTGACTAGGCTGAGATGGAATTGTGACTTCACTTCGGGCCGCCCCGGCCAGGCATAAACAGTGCCCGGAAGGGGCAGCACCGCATGTCAAGACGGCACAGTTTTCGGGTCCGGACCGGTCCCGGTGCCGCCACGCTAAGGAGAGCAGAATGAACCAGCAGAGCTTCGGCCAGCGAACGGCCCCGGACACCGGGTCAGGTCCGGGAGGCTCCGGATCCGCCGCCGGGGGACCAGGGCACCCGGCCCGCAACGCGGCAACGGGACAGGCTGCAGGACCCAAGGCTGCCTCCGGAAAGATCGACCCCAACGCCCACCAGGCGGTTCTGGGCCCGTTCACCGTGCGGGACCTGGCTGTCTTCGCCGGCACGCTGATTCTGTTCGTCGCGTCCCTGCTGCCCCTCTTCGGTACCCGCTACAACCTGTGGAACCTGAACAACCTGTTCTTCCTGGGGCTGGGCATCATCCTGCCGTTGATCGCCAGTGCATTGTTCGCTGCGCGCAGGCTCGCCCCGGCCACGAAAATCCGGGTGGGTTCGCTCTCCATTGACCAGTTCGCCTCCGTGGTGGCCTCTTTCGCCGTGGCTTTCTTCTTCCTGTCCGTTGCGGGCGGCTACGTGACGAGCCTGCTGGTCGGCCTGATCGGTTCACTGGTGCTGTTCGCTGCAACAGTCCTGGGGCGTTTCCTGCCGTATCTGTCCGGCGACTTCAAGGACCGGCCAGAGACCCCGGCCCATGTGGTTGCCCGGGAGGCAGCCGTTCCGACGCGGAAGCCGCGGGCACCCAAGGCGCCCAAGCCGGCGCCGGGACCCGGCGAGTCAAAGAGCGGCATCAAGGGCGCAGGGGTCTTCGGAGGCGCCGGTGCCGGTTCCTCGGCGGTCCAGCCCGGATCTGCCAGCCCGAGCCCTGAACCTGTCCGTTCGGCACCTGCGCCGGTCACCGCTGCCGTCCCGGTAGCTGCAGCTGGGACATCAAACGCGGGAACCGCCGGAGCCGCAGCTGCCGCTGCAGGAGCCGGTGCCGCGGCTGCCGCTTCCGCTGCCCACGGGCCTGCCGGGTCCGCGTCCGCGCCGGCCGCGCCCGCCCCCGAGTCCTCCGAGCGGACCCCTGAGGTGGACGCCGGCCCGCCTACCCAGGCAGCCGACGTCGTCCGTCCTGCCCCTGAGGTGGACGCTGGCCCGCCTACCCAGGCAGCCGACGTCGTCCATCCTGCCCCTGAGGTGGACGCCGGGGAGACCCGGCACGGGGACATCCCGGCGGCCAATGCTCCGCAGGCTGCGTGGGAGCCGCCCGCTGCCACCGCGGTACACCAGCAGGTTCATGCCGAACAGCCCATCGGTGCGACGGTGGACCCGGCCAGCCGCCACGATGAAACCGACGGGCAGCCGATCCACGAGGCCTTTTGGTTTGCCGTGGCCCAGCACCGCACCGCCTTCGACCCCCGCACCGGTGCGCCCGCGTTCGTGATCGAGCCCGGCGGCTGGGTGCTGGCGCTCGAGGACCGCGGCCACGAGTTCCTGGTGCAGCACACCGACGGACGGCTGGGCGTCCTGCGCGACCTCAGCAACATCGAGCGCGGCTGACGCCGGTGGCCGGGGCCCGCACCAAGACCGGCCAGGCCGCGGGGATGCCCGTGGTCTCGTCCGAATCAGTCCTTGCGCTGAAGCGGAGGGCGCGGCGCATCCACAGGGCCCTGGCCGAGAAATACCCGTACGCCCACGCGGAGCTGGACTTCCGGAACCCGTTCGAACTGCTCGTGGCCACCGTCCTGTCCGCCCAGACCACCGACGTCACGGTCAACCAGGTCACCAAGGTGCTGTTCGCACGCTGGCCTGATGCGCGTGCCCTGGCGGAGGCTGACCCCACGGAGCTTGAGGCCATCCTCAAGCCCACCGGGTTCTTCCGTGCCAAGGCGAAGAACGTCCAGGCGCTGTGCACGCGGCTGGTGGACGATTTTGACGGCGAGGTCCCGGGCCGGATGAAGGAACTGGTCACGCTGCCCGGTGTCGGGCGCAAGACGGCCAACGTGGTGCTCGCCAACGCTTTCGGCGTCCCGGGCATCTCGGTGGACACCCACTTTGCCCGGCTGGCCAAGCGGTTTGGCTGGACGCAGTCAGAGGATCCCGTGCAGATCGAACAGGACGTCGCGGAGCTGTTCGAGCGCCGGGACTGGACCATGCTGTCCCACCGGGTGATTTTCCATGGCCGCCGCGTCTGCCACGCCCGGAAACCGGCCTGCGGCGCCTGCCCGGTGGCCACCTGGTGCCCCAGTTACGGGCTGGGCGAAACCGACCCCGCCAAGGCAGCCAAGCTCCTCAAATACGAGCTTGCCCCCGGCAGCGAGGACCTGCTGGAGCAGTACCTGGCAGAGCAGCACCGCGCCGCGGAAATCCGGATGGCTTCCCAAAAGAGGACCCCGTGAGCGCACGCGAAGACCTCGCCGGACTGGTGCGGCGGGCTGAAACCGGGACGGCCGGGCCGCCTGATCCGCGCTGGGCGGCGTTGACGGTTGACGCGGCGCGGGCCCGCAGGGCCGCTGTCCTGATGCTTTTCGGCGTCCTTGACGACGTCCCCGCGGCGTCCGGCAAGCCGCTTGCTCCGGCGGACCTCGACGTCCTGCTCCTGGAACGCGCCCACACCCTGGGCTCCCACCCGGGCCAGGTGGCGTTTCCCGGCGGCGGCATCGACACCGGCGAAACTCCGGTGGCGGCTGCGCTCCGGGAAGCCGAAGAGGAAACAGGGCTTGATGCCGGCGGCGTTGAAGTTCTCGGAACGCTCCAGGAACTGGGCCTGGCGCACAGCAACTTCCTGGTGACGCCCGTCTTGGGATGGTGGCAGGCGCCCTCGCCGGTCCGGGTGGTGGATTACGGGGAATCCGCGCAGGTGTTCCGCGTGCCGGTCCGGGACCTGCTGGACCCGGACAACCGCGTGATGGCCACCGTCCACCGTGCGGGCCGCACCTTTGAGAGTCCCGCGTTCACCGTAAACGGCGTGGTGGTGTGGGGTTTCACCGGCATCGTGTTGAGCGGCCTCTTCGACCAGTTGGGCTGGTCGGTCCCGTGGGACCGGAACCGGCTCCATCCGATGGGGGTCTAGGCCTCGACCTACTGGCGCAGATCCACCACGATTCCAGTGGCTGCGTTCTCGCGCATGGCCTTGATGCCGTCCCGGAGCATGGTCAGTGACCTGAAGGTTGGCGACACGGCAACAGTGTTGCCCTCGGCATCGGTGAGCCGCAGCCGGTACGAGTCGTCGCCTGTGCGGTGTATTTCAAATCTTCCCGCCATGGACGGGGACCTCCCTGTTATGCGTCGTTGCATCAGCGTGTAGACCGGTCTGTTTCAGTCACCGCTCTTGACTGTAACCTCCGCCACCCTGCCCGTCGAGCTACTGCCGGGTAGGTTACCTTGCGTCTCGACGGCGGGTATTTGCCGACGTTCCCGGCCGCTACTTGGCGAGGTCGTATGAGTCGACGACGGCGAGGCTTACCGGGAACTCCACCGGGACCGGCCCGAACAGCAGTTCCTTCGCCGCAGCGGCGGATTCCTCGATGGCCGCGATGCAGGCGTCAACCCCGTCCGCGGGTGCATGCACCATCACCTCATCGTGCAGGAAGAAGACCAACTCGGCCCGGGCAGGGCTGCCGCCCCCGGCGGTTCCTGGCAGTTGCAGGGTGCGCAGCCGGCGTCGTAGTTCCGCAAGCCAGCATGCCGCCCAATCCGCTGCAGAGCCCTGGACCACGAAATTCCGGGTGAAGCGTCCGCGGGACCGGGCGATGGACTCAGCCCGCCGTTGTTCCTCCACCGAGGTGGAGCGCTGGCTCAAGAACCACCGCTCCGATGGCGGCGGGCTGCTGCGGCCCAGCCGGGTGGTCACCGTCCCGCCGGATTCACCCGCCCGCGCTGCCCGCTCCACAAAGCCAACGGCGCGGGGATAAGTGCGCGCCAGCTGCGGCATCAGCCGGCCCGCCTCGCCGGAGGTTGCCCCGTACATCGCGCCCAGCAGGGCCATTTTCGCCTTCGCCCGGTCCCCGCCGAAGCCTTTGGCGGCGATGCCGGCATACAAGTCCTGGTCCCGGGCGGCTTCAGCCATGGAGGAATCCTGCGCCAGGGCCACCAGGACGCGCGGTTCCAGCTGCGAGGCATCGGCAACGATCAGCTTGTAACCCGGGTCTGCGTGCACAGCCCCACGGACCTGCCGGGGAATCTGCAGCGCTCCGCCCCCACGGGATGCCCAGCGCCCGGAAACCACTCCGCCCACCACATACTCGGGGCGGAACCTGCCACCATCTACCCAGGCGTCGAGCCAGGACCAGCCGTTGGCGGTGTGGAGCCTGGAGAGCTTCTTGTATTCCAGCAGCGGCTCGATGACGGGGTGGCTGGATTCCCTGAGCTCCCATTTACGGGTGCTCTTGACCTCCACGCCGTTGCGGTGCAGCGCCCGCATCAGCTCCTGCGGCGAATCCGGGTTCAGCGCCGGTGAGTTGAGCAGGGTGCGCAGCTCCGCAGCCAGCGCCTCCAGCCGTTGCGGACGCTGGCCGGCGGGCGGGCGGGGGCCCAGGTGGTCCACCAGGATCTGTTCGTGCAGGTCCTCCCGCCACGGGACGCCGGCGTGCTGCATTTCGGCGGCTACCATGGCGGCTGCGGACTCCGCCGCGAGCAGTAATTGCAGGCGGTTCCGGCGGTTCTCCTCCGTTCCCACGGCCGCCAGGGCGGCCTGCTGGGCAGCGTACTCGGTACGGAGTTCATCGAGGCTCCACCCCGGGGCCGGTCCGGCGGCAGGTTCGTCGAACAGTGCGCCCTGGTCGGCGGGGGGACGCGGGGGGAGCAGGGCTTTCGGTGGCAGCAGGGGATCCTCCGCCGGAACCCTGTCGGTGTTTTTGGCGTAGTCGGTCTGGGCGCTGAACTGCGAGAAGGCCAGGATGTTGCCGCACAGCGTGAGGTCGTAGCAGCGCTCCACTTCCACGCCTGCGGTGAGCAGCGCGGGGTACCAGTCCTGCGTCCGGTGCCAGATCCAGCGGGGCGGCTGGCCGCCCGGGCGCCGCGCTTCCAATTCACGGACGACGCCGGCAAGGCCGCCGGGTGCCACCAGCTGCGGTTCGGGGTCGTCGGGTAAGGGGTGGCCGGCCTGCGTCAGTTCCTGCAGTGCCGCACCGCGGGGGTGGGCGGCAAGCAGCAGGTACATGTTCCCATTGTGCCCTGCCGGGAGCGGCGGCTTGGTTGTCCACATAGGGGAGGTGCCCCCTTAACTGCCTTTTGCTGCGGCGGCAGAGTGGCTGCATGAGCAGGCACCAGCTGAATGCACCGCACCCCGGGCCGGAGCAGGCCACGGATTCTTTCAGGCGCCCATCAGGCCGGGGGTCACCGCCCCGTGCTACGTCGCAGGAGTATCCCGCGTCCGGCGCCGCCTGGCTTCCGGACAGTTCGCTCCCGGCCGGTCCGGCACCCGATGGTGCCGGGGAGGTGCTGTTGGTGACCTCCTCCGCCGTCCTCCGCGCCGAGGTGGAGCGCATCGTGGCGGCCGCGGGCTCCCAATTGCGCGCTGTTCCGGACGCGGTGGAGGCCGGACGCTACTGGGACGCTGCCGCGGCCGTCCTGGTGGGCAGCGACGTGCGGGAACTGCCACCACGGCGGCGCACGCCCGCAGTCTTGGTGGGCCTGGACGGCGAGGGGGACAGTCTCTGGCACCTCGCCGCCGCACTGGGTGCCGAACGGGTTGCCGTGCTGCCCGATGCCGCTGCCTGGCTGGCGGACCACCTCAGCCGGTCACGCTCACCGGGCCCTGGCGGCCTGGTCCTTGGCATCACGGGTGGTTGCGGTGGGGCCGGCGCCACCACTGCCGCTATTTGGACAGCCCAGGCCGCGACCGGGCTGGGGGCGCGCGTGCTGCTGGTTGACGGGGACCCCTGGGGCGGGGGCATTGAGCTGGCACTCGCCGCCGAGGAAACCCCCGGACTGCGCTGGCCGGACCTGGCTGAGGCAAGGGGCAGCATCGACCCCGTCCAACTAGCCGACTCCCTGCCCGTGGCCGGAGGCTTCTCCTTCCTGTCCTGGCCCGCAACCCGGGAGCAGCCGTCCCCCGTCGCTGCGGCGGCCGCGGCAGGGGTGCTTGACGCTGCCCGCCGAGGCTATGAGCTGGTGGTCGTTGATGTGGGACGGGGTGCGGAGCCGCTCCGGACTGTGGCCTGGGACTGCGACCGGATCATGGTGGTGGTGCCTGCGCAACTGAGGGCAGCGGTGGCGGCGGTGCGGCTGCTCCAGGAACTCCCGCCGGTGGAAGCAGCCTTGCTGGTGCGCGGCCGGACAGGTGCGGCGCTGGACAGTTCCCTGATCGCTGATGCGGTCGGGCTGCCGGTACAGGGCCGGATGCCGGAGCTCCGGGCTGTTCCCGGAGCCATGGAGTCGGGCCGGCTGCTCGAGTTTGGGAAGCGGCGGGCAGTCCGGCATTTCGGCGCCACGGTGCTTGACTGGCTTGGCGAGGACCTGCAGGCGGGGGATGCAGCATGAGGCGCGCGACCGGTGGCTTTTCGAGTCCCGCCCCAGGGACCGTCAGCCCCGCTGGTTCCTCAGGCCTGGGCGAACGGCGCAGCGCGCGGATCCTCGAGTCAAGCCAGCCCGTCCGCCCGGAACGCGGAAGGGACGGTGCCGGACGTGGCCGCGTCGATTCAGGGCTGCTGGAGTCTGTCCGCGAATCGATGATGGCTGAGGCAGGGGCTGTGACACCGTCCCGCGTCGCCGCGGCCGTCCAGGCCACCGGCAAGCTGTTGGGCACCGCCGGAGCGCTCGCTGCGGTGGAACGGATCAGCGCTGAGCTCAACGGGCTGGGCCCATTGCAGGAACTCACCCGGGACCCCGCCGTCACGGACATCTTCGTGAACGCCCCCGATTCCGTATGGGTGGACCGCGGCGCCGGCATTGAACGCGTCCAGGTCGTGTTCGATGGCGAGTCCCAGCTGCGCTCGCTGGCCTGCCGGCTGGTGGCCGCCGGCGGCCGCCGGCTGGATGATGGTTCACCGTGTGTCGATGTCAGGCTTGCCGGCGGCTACCGTGTCCATGCCGTGTTGCCGCCGGTTTCCACGTCCGGGACGCTGCTGAGCGTCCGGATCCGCAGGGAGAGGGTCTTCTCCATGGGGGAGCTGCGGATGGGCGGCATGTTCACCCAGCGGGTGCAGGACGTGCTGGAAGGGATTCTGGCAGGACGGTTGAGCTTCCTGGTCAGTGGCGCCACAGGCTCCGGGAAAACCACGCTGCTGTCCACCCTGCTGGGCCTGTGTCCACCGGATGAGCGGCTGGTCCTGATCGAGGATGCGGCGGAACTCAACCCGGTCCACCCCCACGTGGTGGCCCTCGAATCGCGCCACGGAAACCTTGAAGGCGGCGGCGCCGTTGACCTGGGGGAGCTGGTCCGCCAGGCCCTGCGCATGCGCCCGGACAGGCTGGTGGTGGGGGAGTGCCGCGGCGCCGAAGTCCGCGAGCTCCTGACCGCGATGAACACCGGGCACAGCGGTGGCGGCGGAACCATCCACGCGAACACGGCCGCCGCCGTCCCCGCCCGGCTCAACGCGCTGGGGGCACTCGCCGGCCTGGGTCCGGAGGCCGTCCGCCTCCAGGCCGCCAGCGCCCTTGACGTCGTCATCCACGTCGGCAGGACGCCGAGGGGCAGGGAAATCCAGTGCATCGGACTCATTGCCGATGGGCCGCAGGGACTGGCCGTGCTGCCGGCCGTCGGGGAGTCGGGTGTCCCGGGTCCGGCCTGGCCGGTGCTCGCTGCCCGGCTGGGAATGGATGCCGGGGGTTACCAGTGACGCTTCTCCTCACCGTGCTCCTGTCCTGCGCCGTGCTGTTACTTCTCAGGCCTTCCCTGGATGCTGCTTCCAGGCTGCGCACTGCAACGGGCAACAGGACCAGGGCGTCCAACTCCGGGACGGGCCGGGCGTTGCCGTGGGGCAAGGCTGCACGCGGCCGCACGGCGGCAGGGGGCCCGGGCCTGACCCTCATAGTGCAGCAGCTGGCGGCGCTCCTGCGGGGCGGCCGGACGCCTGCACGGCTGTGGGACGAGCTGTGGATGGTTTACGGCACGGGTCGTGACGCAAACCGGCGCCCCGGGGCCGCACCCCTGCCCAGTGCGGTGCAATCCAGCCCGGGGCCCTCCGGTGCAGTTCGCTCTGGCTCGGTGCCCTCCGGACCGGTCCTGACGGAGGGTTCCGCTGCCGTCCTGGCTTCCGCGCGGTCCGCTGCCGCAACTGGGGCATTCGTTTCGGAAACCATCCGCCGGGCGGTATCCACGGCACTCCCGGCCCGGGGAAGCGAAGCAAGAACCTGGCTGCAGCTTGCCGCTTGCTTTGACATCGCCGAGGCCAGCGGTTGTCCGCTCGCCGACGTGCTGACCCGGTTCGCGGCCCAGCTGGAAGCGGAGGATGATGCAGACGCGGCCCGCCAAACGGCGCTCGCCGGTCCCAAGGCAACCGTCCGGCTCCTGACCTGGCTTCCCTTGATGGGCCTTGGACTCGGCGCCGCCCTGGGCGTGGATCCGCTGGCTACCCTGCTGGGGACACCCCTCGGACTGGCCGCGCTGATCGGCGGGGTGGTCCTCACTGCCGCGGGAAGGGCCTGGTCCGCCAAGCTGGTTTCTGCCGCTGCCGGGCCAGGGATGCCGTGACTACGGGTTGGGCGCCGGGCCTGGCCTTGTTCCTGATGCTCGCGGCCGGGGCGTGGCTCGCTTGTTCCAACCAAACCATGCCACGCCAGCGGCTCCACCGGCTGTTTCCTGCCGGTGCCAGGGCCCAGCAGGAAACAGGTGCAAAGAAGGCATCAGCCCGTGACTGTATCGGACTGAAGGACACAGCCATGATGCTCGAACTCGTGGCCGCGATGCTGGATGCCGGCGCCGGAATTGGCCGGTCCCTCGACTTGGTGGCCGCATCGGCGGCTCCCCAGTACCGGGACGCGCTGCGGCCGGTGGTCTCAGCGCTCGCTATCGGCGCCGACTGGCACACGGCCTGGCGCAGTTCCGCAGTCCGGCTCCCCGAAATCCTGGAGCTGCGGGACGCCCTCGGCTTCGCTGCACTGACAGGTGCGCCGTCATCGGCAATCCTGTATGCCCAAGCCGCAAGGCTTCGCCGGGAACGCTTCCGGGAGGCCGAAAAGCGGGCAGCTTCACTGGGCGTGAAGCTGGTGATACCCCTTGGCCTTTGCTCACTGCCCGCCTTCATCTGCCTTGGCGTCGTTCCGGTACTGCTGGCACTGGTGCCGTCCGGGTCCTAGGCATCGCTTTGCGACCGCGCGTCCCCGGACCACCCGTCCCCCGCCCCGCACGTTCCGTGCCCCGCACGTTCCGTGCCCCGCACGTTCCTCCGCGGCGCGTCACCCGTGCCACACGTCCTCCGTGCCACACGTTCCTCCCGCGGCGCGTCCTCCGAGCCACACGTCCCTTCCTCCACAGCGGCGGAGAGGCACGGCTTATCCACTTAGCCTACCCCCTCACTTACCGGCAACTGCTGCGCCGGGAAGAGTCAGGAGCGCCGGGACACTGCCGGCATCATCGGAAAGGAAACCAGATGTCCATCAATAACTACCGCCGCAACTACTCCGCCCGTACTTCCGCTGTGGCTGCTCCCGGCCAGACGCCAAAGGGACGGACCGGCAACCGTGGCCGCACCTCCGGGACACCGTACTCGCAAGCTACCGCGGTCGTGGCGGCCGCATCCGTTCCAGGCACATTCGCTCTCCAGGTACCGGCAACGGGGTTGCCCTCCGCAGCAGCCACGTTGGCACGGCCGGGAAACGTGGTGGAGCTCTATCCCGAAGCGGGCACCAGTACCGGAACCAGAACCCGGCCCGGAGCGGGAGCCGGAGTGGTTGCCGCCAGGGCCCGGCGCAGGGTACGGCAGATGGGCTCCGAAGCCGGCATGGCCACAGCAGAATACGCCATAGCGACCCTGGCCGCCGTGGGATTCGCCGGGCTGTTGGTGTTCATCCTCCGCAGCGACGAGGTGCGTGGTTTCCTCCTCAACCTCATCCGCACGGCCTTGGCCCTGCCGTGACCCGTTCGGCAGTCGCACTGGCGCCACGGAAGCCGCCGGCAGCGGTGGACTCCACAGCGGCCAGCGTCAACGGTGACCCGGAACCGGCGGGCAGGACCGTGAACGCCCGGGGCGCCGTCACGGCCGAGTTCGCCGTGGTGCTGCCCGCCGTGCTCGGACTGCTGGCCATGCTGCTGGCAGGGGCGGCCGCGGGCATGACGCAGCTTCGGATCGAAGAGGGGGCCCGGGCCGGCGCCAGGGCCCTGGCCCGCGGCGAGGACCCCGCAGCGGTCGAACAGACCGTCAGGACGCTAGCCGGCGGTTCGGCATCCGTCTCAGTCTCGGCCGATGCCGGATGGTTCAACGTCACAGTCACTGACCGGGTCCCGGGCCCACTCGGTTCTTCGATTCCGTGGACCCTCACCGCCCGCGCTTCCACCCGCAGCGAGACCCCCGGGGCCGGCGCTGCCGGCGCGGGCCAAAGCTCGACCGTTGCCGGAGTCTTCAGGTGAGGCAAACCTTTCCGGATGGCCGTGAACGAGGCTCAGGGACAGTCCTTGCGGCTGGACTGGCACTGGTGGTCATTACGGCCATGGCTGCCATGCTGCTGCTTGCCCAGGCCGCGGTGCTCGCCGGCAGGGCCGCGACGGCAGCGGACCTCGCAGCCCTCGCAGGGGCGGATGCCCTCCGCGGCATCACCACGGGGGATCCGTGCACGGTCGCCGCCGAAGTGGCAGCCCGCCACGCTGCGGCGGTACTGAGCTGCTCCGAGGGCTCGGGACAGACTGTTCAAGTGCTGACTGAGCTCGCCGAACGGCCGCTCCTGGGGGCCGCGACCGGACGGGCCCGGGCAGGTCCTCCGCCATAGGGAGACACGGATCCCGGGCCGATATCAGCTCCGGGCTTCCAGGTCCACCGGAGTGGCCTCCGTGGCGTCCGTGAGCAGCACGTCCAGCAGGGTGACGGCCGCCCCCTTGTCCAGCGGGTTGTTCTTGTTGCCGCACTTAGGGGACTGGACACAGGACGGGCAACCAGCTTCGCATTCGCAGGCCTTGATGGCATCGCGGGTTGCCGCCAGCCAGACCATGGCTTTGTCGAACCCCCGTTCGGCAAAGCCGGCTCCACCGGGGTGCCCGTCATAGACGAATATGGTGGGCACCCCGGTGTCGGCATGCAGGGCAGTGGACACCCCGCCGATGTCCCACCGGTCGCTGGACGCCACCAGCGGCAGGAGTCCTATGGCGGCGTGCTCCGCGGCGTGCAGCGCCCCCGGGAACTGCGCCTCGATGAGGCCGGCACCCGTCAGCGAACGGTTGTCCACGACGAACCACACTGCCTTCGTAAAGAGGTCCCGGGCGCCCAACTCCAGCGGCTCCTCGCCCAGGACCTCATTGGAAATCAAAGCCTTGCGCTGGAAGGAGACAACCTGGGTGGTCACCTTCACGTCGCCGAAGTGGACGGTCACGTCCCCCCACTGCATGGTCCTCAGGGTCTCCAAGACCTCGATCTGGGTCACGTCCCGGGCCGTGGTGTAGTAGTCCGGGTTGGCCCGGCGGACCATGACGCAGTGGTCGCCCTCGTTCAGGTCCTCCACCACGTACGTGTCGCCTTGGTGGACATACACCGCACCGGTGTGGGCCTGGTAGTGGGTCTGCGGCGAGTCCATGGTGCCAAGGAGGGATCCGGTCTCGGCGTCGACGATGCTCACTGGGCCACCCCCGTCCGCGCGGAGGTTGACCATCCCCGCTGCACTTTGCGGGTGCGTCCAGAACCAGCCCGCGGGCCGCCGCCGAAGATAGCCCTGGGACACCAGCCGGTCCAGGAGCCTTTCAGCGGCAGGCCCAAAGAGCTCCAGCCCGGCCGGGCCCAGCGGCAGTTCAGCTGCCGCCGCGCACAGGTGCGGTCCCAGCACGTAAGGGTTGGAGGGGTCGAAGACCGTTGCTTCCACCGACACGTCGAAGATGGCCTCGGGGTGGTTTACCAGAAAAGTGTCCAGGGGGTCGTCGCTGGCTACAAAGGCGGCAATGGCGTCCTGGCCTGCCCGGCCGGCCCTGCCGATCTGCTGGAACAGCGATGCCCGCGTGCCCGGCCAGCCGGCCACCAGGACGGCGTCCAGGCCCGAGATGTCGATCCCGAGCTCCAACGCGGACGTGCTGGAAACGCCTAGCAGCTGGCCCGACCGGAGGGCTTTCTCCACGGCCCGGCGTTCCTCCGGCAGGTACCCGGAACGGTACGCGGCGACCCGTTGCGGCAGGCTAGGGTCCACCTCGTCAAGGAGGCGCTTGGTGATGGCCGAGATGGTCTCCGCCCCCCGGCGGGACTTGATAAAGGCGATGGTGCGGATCCGGGCGGACACCAGGTTGGCCAGCAAGTCCGAGGTTTCGGCCACGGCCGTGCGCCGCTCCTTGGCACCGTTCTCACCCCTGACCTCGGTCAGTGCCGGCTCCCACAATGCCACGGTGGTGGCCCCGTGGGGGGAGCAGTCGCGGGACACTGCTTTGACGGGCGCACCGATGAGGCGGGAGAAAGAGACATCGGGCTCGGAAGCGGTGGCGGAGGCGGCAATGAACACCGGCTCGGGAAATGCGGTTCCGGCCCCGTAGTACGCGCAGATCCGGCGGAGGCGCCGCATCAGGTTGGCCACGTGCGAACCGAATACGCCCCGGTAACTGTGTGCTTCGTCCACGATGACGTAGCGGAGCCGCCGGAAGAAACCGGCCCACCACGCGTGGTTGGGGAGGATGCCAAAGTGCAGCATGTCCGGGTTGGCGAGGATGAAGTTGGCGTGGTCACGGATCCACCGGCGCGCGGAGGGATCTGTGTCGCCGTCGTAGGTTTCCGCCCGGACGGTTGGCAGCTTCAGGGCGCGAATGGCGTTCAGCTGGTCCGCCGCCAGCGCCTTGGTGGGGGAGAGGTAAAGGGTGACGGCGCCGTCGTCGTGGATCCTGCCCGGGTCCGCAAGCACGCGCAGCTCGGACCGGTGGATCGCATCCAGCGCCGGCAGCTGGTACGCCAGGGACTTGCCGGACGCCGTGCCGGTAGCCACCACAACATGCTGGCCCGAATGCGCGGCCTCGGCCGCGTCCACCTGGTGCCGGTACGGTTCGCGGATACCCAACGACCCGTAGGCCGCCGCAATATCCGGATGGACCCAATCAGGCCAGGGCGCGTGGATTGCCTCCCGCGCCGGTATGGTGCGGACATGACGCAGCTGCTCCGGTTCCGGGCCGCGGCCCAGCAAGGGAATCAGGGAGTCATGGGGGTTCACCCCACCATTCTTCCATTCGGCACCGGACCCCTGCTCCCGGTTCGCCGACGGGAAAACCGCAGGGCGCCCCCGGGGGAGCGGTTCAGCTCAGCGAGAGGTCCGCTCCGTCATGGGACGCCGACAGCATCAGGACCCTGGCCACCGTGGTCCAGCCAAGATGCGAGTAGAGCTTCTGCCCGTCCAGCGACGCCAGCAGCAGGCCGGTACGGACATCGTGCCCGAAGGCCTGCGCCGCCAACGCGCGCATGATGAAACTGCCCAGGCCCCTGCGCTGGAACGCCGGCTCCGTGATGATCTTGTCGAACACGGCGGTGTCACCCACCACGAACACCCGGCCACTGGCCGCGATCGCGTCACCGGAGCGGACCTCCGCGTAATGGACGCCCTCCTGTTCGAACGTGGACAGGCTCAGGTCGTCGTCGGAAAGCCACGGGTCTTCGGCGTCCTGCGTCTCCATGTCCACAATCATCATGGTCTGCGAATCTGACGTGACGTTGAGTCCTTGCCGGGCCGCCAGCGCCGCGTACCGGGAGGGATCGTTGGTGAGGATGGTCAGAATCCGGGCGGGGGATTCGGCCGTCCTGGCCGCGAGGGTGGCGAACTCGTCATCGGTGGGTTCAGACGCAAAAATCTCCCACTCCCCGCTGGTGTCAGCGCGGAGCGCGGCGGGGAAGCGGCCCTCCTTGGAGGTCCGGTAGCCGCGACATCCGGCCCAGCCGGCGACCCACACTTCGAGCAGGCCAGTGATGTCTTCAACCAGGGTTTCCGGGCTCATGCCAAGAACACTATTCCAGCCCGATCGGAAGCAACAGAGGAGGCGGCAGTGCTTATGCAATTGTGATCAGCGCCGGGCCCGGCCTGTCGGTGCCACGCCGGGGAGGCGCAAACGCAGCCGGTACCCTTAAATACGTGGCTTTGAACAAGATTGTGCTCTTTTACGGTTTTACCCCCATTGCAGACCCGGAAGCCGTCCGCCTGTGGCAGCGTGCCCTGTGCGAAAAGCTGGGACTGACCGGCCGCATCATCATTTCCAAGGACGGGATCAACGCCACCGTGGGCGGGGAAATCGGTGCAGTTAAGCAGTACGTGAAGACCACGCGGGAGTACGCAGGGTTCCGGGACATCGACGTCAAATGGTCCGATGGCGGCGCGGCGGACTTCCCGCGGCTCAGCGTGAAAGTGCGGGACGAAATCGTCTCCTTCGGCGCGCCGGGAGAACTCAGGGTCGACGCCGGGGGCGTAGTGGGCGGCGGGAAGCACCTGAAGCCGGAGCAGCTGCACGAACTCGTTGACGCCAGGAAGAAGGACGGCGAGGACGTGGTCTTCTTCGACGGCCGGAACGCCTTCGAGGCCCAGATCGGCCGGTTCAAGGACGCAGTGGTACCGGACGTCGCCACCACGCACGACTTCATCAAGGAGCTGGAATCCGGCAAGTACGACTCCCTGAAGGACAAGCCGGTGGTGACCTACTGCACCGGGGGCATCCGCTGCGAGGTGCTGTCCAGCCTCATGGTGAACCGCGGCTTCAAAGAGGTGTACCAGCTGGACGGCGGCATTGTCCGCTACGGAGAGGCGTTCAAGGACCAGGGCCTCTGGGAAGGGTCGCTCTACGTCTTTGACAAGCGCATGCACCTGGAGTTCAGCGAAGACGCTAAGACCATTGGCCGGTGCGCCCGGTGTTCGGCGCCAACCAGCAAATTCGAGAACTGTTCCAACCCGAGTTGCCGCACCTTGACGCTTTACTGCGCCGATTGCGCCGCGAGCCCGGAGACGCTCCGCTGCCCGGACGGCTGCGCCGCGGCCTGACCTCCTACCCTGACCCCCGCCCTGGGCGGCCACAGGCCTCCGGCATTAGAGCCGCTGCACCCGGAACGCATAGTTCGCCGCGGTCCGGGCCTCCACCCGGACCGTGAGCACGCTGTCCGTCGATAAATAAATGACGTTTTGGCGGTTGACACCGCACCTCAGGCCCAAGTCCACCAGGGTAAGGGTCTCCGTGCTGACCGTGAAGGTCACCCGCCGCTGGCTGCGGCACGCGATGGCCAGCATGTAGGTCCCGGTTTCCAGCACCGGCGACCGGACCGTCCGGACCTCGGCGGCCGCGAGGAGTCCTGCGTCATCCTCGACCACGGGGCCCGTGGTGCCCGGAAGCGCCCGCGATTCCCAGTCCCCCAGATCGGCCTCGCCGACCGGATCCTGCTGCAGCGGGTCACGGGTGAAAGCCGGCGCCGGGGCGGCGGCGGTGCCCTGCGCGCTGGAGGTCCGGCCGTCGTCGTACGTATATTCACAGCCGGTCAGGGCACCTGCCGCAAGCACCAGTCCAAGGGCGACGGCGGCCGCGGGCTTCGGTGCCAGCGGCGCCCGTGCTGTCCCTTCCGGAAGGGGCGCGGAGGTTCCCCGCACGCTGGGCATAGTCCGACTTTAAGCCCCCGCCGGGCGGCAGGCCAGAGCCGGAAAAGCGCTACTGGGCCGGTGCCAGCTGGTAGGCGTAAAGCAGCGGAGCATCCACGCTGGAGCTGCTGATTTCGACCCGGCCCGCCGCAGGCAACCTGATCCGGGTGGTCTCTTGCCGGCCGTTGCAGGCGGCACCGGCTTCGGCTAGGGCCTTGCCGTCCAAGGACACGGCGAAGAAGGCCTTGCCGGTGCCGTCGCACACCGCCGTGAGCGTGTAGTTGCCCGCGGGAACCCTGGCGGCCTCCTGCACAATGCGGTCCCGGTTGAGGATCTTGCCGGAATCCTGGAGCACAACACCCGCCGGGGACGATGGCATCGCGGTGGCCCGCCACTTCGACACATCCGCGTTCTCCACCGGATTCGACGGCGAACACCCTGCCACGGCAAGGCAGAGGCCGGCAACGACCGCCGCCGGAAGCGAACGGCGTACAGCGGCGGCCGTGCGGGCGCACGGAAGGAAGGCGGGACGGGAAGGCATGGGACCACCGTACCCCGCACCCACCCCGGACTAAACTTGAGCGGTGCCTGCATCCCCTTATGAGTTCACCGCCGGAAACACTCCCGACGCTCCCCGCAGCGACCTCCCCGCGTTGCTGTCCGCGCTCGCTGCCGACCTGCGCGGCCTGGATTACACGCTCGACGGCGTGGCGCAGCTGCTGGGGCCCGAGGCCGCGGCGGCGCTGAACAGGGACCAGATCATCCCCGCAGTCCTGGCTGTTGAGCAGGCAGTGCGGGCCGATCCCGGCACCGCGCTGCTCGCCGGCGTCGTCCGCCTGTGGCTGCTCGCCGAGCCGCAGGAAAGGGAAACGCTCGACGCCGCACTGCCGGGCACCGGCGCCGGCGGTCTCCTTGAACTGGGGCTGGTGCAGCCCGTCCCCGGCTCCGGGCTGCTTACGGCGAAAGCCGACCTGCGGCCGTACGGCTGGGACAAGAACCAGGACGGCAGCGGCGGCGCCGAACTGTGGGTGGCCAGCGACCTCGCCGCGCACCAGCAGGCCGGCGTGCTCCGGCACGACCACGTCCTGGGCATCGGCCAGGCATCCACCACGCTGGTGCAGACCACCATCCGCCGCCACACCGAGCGTGCCCTGGACCTCGGGACGGGCTGCGGTATCCAAGCCTTCCACCTGCTGCACCACTGCCAGCACGTCACCGCCACCGACATCTCCGAGCGCGCCCTCGCCTACGCGCGGTTCAATATCCTGCTCAATGCGGGCGAGCTTTCCGTTGACCCGGAACGCCTGGAGGACAGGGTCAGCCTGCGCCTGGGTTCCCTCCTGGAGCCGGTGGCCGGGGAAGAGTTCGACCTGGTGGTCTCCAACCCGCCCTTCGTCATCACCCCCCGCAGTGCCGGGGAGGACGCGGCGGACCGGTTCACCTACCGCGACGGCGGGCTGCCGGGCGATGGGATCGTGGCCTCCCTGGTGGCGGACCTGCCCGGTGTTTTGGCGCCCGGTGGGTTTGCCCAGATGCTCGGCAACTGGGAAGTCGCCGCCGGCAGCAGTTGGGAGGAGCGGCCAAAAGCCTGGATCCGGCAGGGCGCGGACGCCTGGTTCATCCAGCGCGAGCTGGTCAGCCCGGAACAATACGCCGAAACCTGGCTGCGGGACGCCTCGGAATCCCGCGACCGGCAGCACTACCGGGATGCGTACGCCGCCTATCTCGCCGATTTCGCATCCCGGGATGTGGCCGGCATCGGCTTCGGCATGGTCTGGCTGCGCCGCCCCGCAGAAGGCAACCCCGCCGCCATCAGCCGCTTCGAGGAAATCAGCTACCCCATCGAGCAGCCCATCGGCCCCCATTTGGGTGCCGCCGTCGAACGAGCCGACTGGCTCGCCGCCCATGACCTTGCCGGCACGCACCTGCTCGTGGCGGACGACGTCACCGAGGAGCGCCACCAGCGCCCGGGCGCTGAACATCCGGGCGTGATCCTGCTCCGGCAGGGTGCCGGGCTGCGGCGGACCAACCTGATGAGCACCGAGCTGGCAGGCTTTGTGTCCGCGTGCGACGGCGACCTCACCGCCGGGCAGATCGCAGGAGCTTTGGAGGCCCTCCTGGGCGGCGGGGAGGGGTTCGACGCCGGGACTTTCCAGGGTGCGCTGCTCGCCGACGTGGCCAACCTGGTCCGGGACGGCTTCCTGGTCCCGGCCGGAAATCCCGCCCTGGAGTAGGCCCCCTCAAGCCCTCAACGGAGCCCCGTCTTTTCCACATGAATGCGCACGATTGCCCAAAATATGGTGAACTAGGCGAACATGGGCTCATCTGCCCCAGCAACCTTTTTCTGTAGGAGCACCGTGCCAAGCAAGGCCAAAACCGGCAAGAAACTCGTGATTGTGGAGTCTCCGGCCAAGAGCAAGACCATCGCCAAGTACCTCGGCGAGGGCTTCATCGTAGAGGCCTCCATCGGTCACATCCGCGACCTTCCCCAGCCGTCCGAACTCCCCGCCGAGCTGAAGAAGACCTCCGTCGGCAAGTTCGCCGTCGACATCGAACACGATTTCAAGCCGTACTACGTGGTGTCCCCGGACAAGAAGAAAAAGGTCACCGAGCTCAAGGCCGCGCTCAAGGATGCCGACGAACTCTACCTCGCAACCGATGGGGACCGCGAAGGCGAAGCCATCGCGTGGCACCTGCTCGAGGTGCTCAAGCCCAAGGTCCCCGTCTACCGCATGACGTTCGGCGAAATCACCAAGGAAGCCATCCAGCGCGCCATGGGCAACCTGCGCGACGTGGACCAGGACCTGGTGGACGCACAGGAGACCCGCCGCGTCCTGGACCGGCTCTACGGCTACGAAATCTCGCCTGTCCTGTGGCGCAAGGTGGCCCGCGGCCTCTCCGCCGGACGCGTGCAGTCCGTGGTCACCCGCATGGTGGTGGACCGCGAACGCGAACGCATGGCCTTCAAGGCAGCGTCCTACTGGGACCTGACCGGCCAGTTCGGCGCGGAATCGGGCTCCTTCAAGGCCAAGCTCGCCGCCGTGGACGGCGCCAAGGTGGCCACGGGCCGCGACTTCAACGACAACGGCGAGCTCACCTCCCGGAACGTGGCCCACCTCAACGAGGAACTGGCAACGTCCCTGGCTGCCGGTCTGCAGAACGCCGACTTCCGGGTCCGCTCGGTGGACACCAAGCCGTACACGCGCCGTCCCGCTGCGCCGTTCACCACCTCCACGCTGCAGCAGGAGGCCGGCCGCAAGCTGCGCTTCTCCTCGAAGAGCACCATGCAGATCGCCCAGCGGCTGTATGAAAACGGCTACATCACCTATATGCGTACGGATTCCTCCGCGTTGAGCGATGAGGCCATCACGGCAGCCCGCCGCCAGGCCTCCGAACTGTACGGTCCCGAATACATTCCGCAGTCGCCGCGCGTCTACTCCAACAAGGCCGCCAATGCCCAGGAAGCACACGAGGCCATCCGCCCCGCCGGTGACTCCTTCCGCACGCCTGCCCAGGTGGCGAAGCAGCTCTCCGGCGACGAGTTCCGCCTGTACGAACTCATCTGGAAGCGCACGGTCGCCTCCCAGATGGGCGACGCCAAGGGTTCGACGGCCACCATCCGCCTCGGCGCGGTGTCCGCCGACGGCCGGGACGCAGACTTCTCCGCCTCCGGCACCGTGATCACGTTCCCCGGCTTCCTCGCCGCCTACGAGGAAGGCAAGGATGAGACCCGCGGCGACGACGACTCCGACGAAGCCCGGCGCCTGCCCAACGTGGCCAAGGACGACTCCCTCACGGCCTCGGACATCCAGGCCGTGGGCCACGAAACCTCCCCGCCGCCGCGCTACACGGAAGCCTCGCTGACCGCGGAGCTGGAGAAGAAGGGCATCGGACGCCCGTCCACGTACGCCTCCACCATCTCCACCATCCAGGACCGCGGCTATGTCCGGAAGCAGGGCTCGGCCCTGGTGCCCAGCTGGATCGCCTTCTCGGTGATCCGGCTCCTGGAACAGCACTTCTCCGATTACGTAGACTACGAGTTCACCGCCGACATGGAAGGCGACCTGGACAAGATCGCCAACGGACAGGAAGCCGGCGCCTCCTGGCTGCGGCACTTCTACTTCGGTGAAGATTCTGATCCGGGCCTGCTGAGCATCGTCAACAACCTGGGCGAGATCGATGCCCGGGAAATCAACTCGATCCCGATCACCGACGAGATCACGCTCCGGGTGGGCAAGTTCGGCCCATACCTGGAAAGCTCTGCTGCCCTAGTGGACCCCAAGACGGGCGAGATCGTCGAATCGGCGCGTGCCAACGTCCCCGAGGACCTGGCCCCCGACGAACTGACCGCGGCCAAAGCCATCGAACTGATGGAGACGGCGGCGCCCGAGGAACGCGTGCTCGGCGCGGATCCGCACACCGGACACACCGTGGTGGCCAAGAACGGCCGCTACGGCGCCTACGTCACCGAGATCATCCCGGAAATGACCGACGAGGAACTGGCCAACCAGCCGGTGGAGTACTACAAGAACGGCAAGCCCAAGCCGCCCAAGAAGCCGGTCAAGGCCAAACCGCGCACGGGCTCGCTCTTCAAGTCCATGACCGTCGAATCCGTGACGCTTGAGGAAGCGCTTCAGCTCATGAGCCTGCCCCGGGCGCTGGGCGAGGACGCCGAAGGCAACCTCATCACGGTCCAGAACGGCCGGTTCGGCCCGTACCTGAAGAAGGGGACGGACTCCCGGTCCATCGGCTCCGAAGAGGAAATCTTCACCATCACCCTGGAACAGGCCCTGGAGATCTACTCCCAGCCCAAGCAGCGCGGCGCCCGTGCCGCGGTGCCCCCGCTGGCTGAATTCGGCCCGGACCCGGTGTCCGAAAAGAACATCGTGGTGAAGGAAGGCCGGTTTGGCCCCTACATCACGGACGGCATCACGAACATCACGGTGCCCCGAGCCACCTCCCTCGAGGAACTCACGCGGGAACAGGCAGTGGAACTGCTCGCCGAGAAGCGCGCCAAGGGACCGGTCAAGCGGACCACCACCCGCAAGGCGCCGGCCAAGAAGAAGGCAACGGCCAAGAAGTAACCAAGTGGCCGGCGCGTTTGCGCCGGCCACAGTATCGTGATCGGCTAGGGGAATGACTGAACAGCCCGCGCACACGGACCTCCAGCCGCTCAACGACCTCGAGGAGAAGCTCGCCACCGGTGGCCAGCCGGACGCAGACCCGGTGGACGTCATCCTGTCGTTCCTGAACAGCGAGGTCTACATCATCAGCTCGGACACGGTGGAGGGCGTGGACTCCAAGGTGGAGCCCCTGGTTCTTGCCAATGCCGACGGCGACCCCGTCCTGGCCGTCTTCTCGCACCCCAGCAGGGTGGACCAGCAGTACCTGGAAGCCGCTCCAAACGTCCTGGGCACGCAGGGCGCTGCCATCATCGCCAATATCGGCGACGAGCTGGGCATGGTGATCAACCCGGGCGCGGCCTACGGTTTCGAAATCAACCCCGAGGGTGTTGCCAACATCAGGCGCGACTTCAAGCGCGCTGACGAGCAATAATGTCCCCATGCGTCTAGGTGTCCTCGATATCGGGTCCAACACTGTCCACCTGCTCCTGGTGGATGCCCACCCGGGCGCGCAGCCGGTCCCGTTCGCCTCCCATAAGCGGCCGCTGTCCCTGGTCCAATACCTTGAACCGGACGGCAGCATCAGCGATCAGGGCCAGCAGGAGCTGACGGACTTCGTGCTGGAAGCCTGGGAATTCGCTGCCAGGCACAAAGCCGAGGACCTGCTGGCTTTCTGTACCTCAGCGATCCGGGAGGCCACCAACGGCCCCGCCGTCCTGGCCAGGGTCAAGCACGAGACCACTGTGACCCTGCAGGAATTGAGCGGCAGCGAAGAGGCGTCCATGACGTTCTTCGCGGTCAGGCGCTGGCACGGGTGGGGCGCCGGGCCCATCCTGAACCTGGACATCGGCGGCGGCTCCTTCGAAATGGCGTTCGGCCAGGACGAACTTCCCGAGGTGGCGACTTCCGTGCCGCTGGGCGCCAGCCGGCTTACCCGGGACTGGCTTCCCGAGGACCCGCCGACCGCTAAGAGTGTCAAGGAACTGCGGCGCTACATCAGGGCCACCCTCAAGCCTGCCGTCCGCGAATTCGACGGCCTGGGCCGGGCCAACGTGGTGGCCGGCACCTCCAAGACGTTCCGGTCCCTGGCCCGGATCGCCGGTGCTGCGCCCAGTGCCGAGGGTCCTTACGTCAAGAGGGAACTGCACGCCTCGGACCTGGGAATCTGGACGCAGCGCATCTCGGCCATGAGTTCGGAAGACAGGCTGCACCTTCCCGGAGTCTCCGAAGCCAGGGCCCGCCAGGTCCTTGCGGGCGCTTTGGTAGCTGAGGCCGCCCTGGAGATGTTCAAGTTCAAGAAGCTCCGCATCTGCCCGTGGGCGCTCCGTGAAGGGCTCATCCTGCGGCGCCTTGACCAACTGGTCTTTGACGGACCCCTGGAGCCGGCACCCCATGTGGCAGGCTCCCGAACCGTGGATGCCACCGTCTAGCCCTCGACACAGCTCGACCAAGGGACGCCACCAAACCGGCCGTTAAACGCGGAAGCACCGGGGCCGGCAACAGGAAAATGGGGGAAAACCTGTTGCCGTGCCACCGGTGCCCTGGCAGACATCCCCATGCCTGCCGCATCACTCGCACCCTCAATGAGGTAATAACTACGGTAGGACCCCAAGTTGTGTGCTGCCTGCGCTGAGGATGGGAGTTGCCTGTGAATGCCTGCGAACTGCAATGATGGAGGCATGAGCAACCGAATCGCATTCCTTGGCTGTGGATCCATGAACGAAGCCATTCTTGGCGGCCTGCTGGAGGCAGGGAAGGATCCGGGGGATGTGGTGGCCACCGTCCGCCGCGCGGAGCGCGCCTCGGAACTGGCCCAGCGCTACCAGGGGATCACCGCCATTGCCGGCGAGGAAGAACCCGACAACAACAAGCAGGCCGCCAAGGGATCCGCAGTGGTCATCCTCGGCGTCAAGCCGGTGGGCATCGCGGACCTTGCGAGGGAAATCAGTCCTGCCCTGTCTCCGGAAACCGTAGTGGTCAGCGTGGCCGCGGCGGTGTCCATCGCCCAGCTTGAAGCAGCACTCCCCGCGGGGCAGCCGGTGATCCGCACCATGCCCAACACGCCCGCGAAGCTGGGCCGCGGCGTCGTGTCCGTCTCACCCGGCACACACTGCAGTCCTGAACAGCTCCAAATGGTCAAAGACCTCCTGCAGGGCACCGGAACCGTGGTTGAGGTTCCCGAGGAACAGGTGGACGCGCTCTCGGCCATCAGCGGCTCCGGTCCTGCCTACGCCTTCTACCTGGCCGAGGCCATGGCGTCCGCCGGGGAGGAACTGGGCCTGGACCGCGAGTTGTCCGTCCTGCTGGCCCGCGAAACCGTGGCCGGTGCCGGCCTCATGCTGGCCGAACCCGGTGCCGACCCATCAGCGCTCCGCAAGGCCGTCACCAGCCCCAACGGCACCACTGAGCGCGCCATCGCCACCTTTGACGAACAGGGCATCCCGGCCATCATCGCCGCCGGTGCCCGCGCGGCAGCGGACCGGGCTGCCGAGATCACCAGGCAGCTCGGCTAGGGCCGGGCGGCGAACCTTTCCAGCAGGTCCACGTGGCCGGAGACTATCAGCATGTCCCGCGAGGACACCTTGGTCTCGGGCCGGGCGTACGTGAAGTCTTCACCAGGGGACTTCACCCCCACGATGGTCACCCCGTACTTGGAGCGGACCTTTGATTCGTCCAGGGTAAAGCCCACGGTTTCGCGCGGCGGGTACATTTTGACGATGGCGAAGTCGTCGTCGAACTCGATGAAGTCCAGCATCCGGCCGGACACCAGGTGCGCAGCGCGCACGCCGGCGTCGGCCTCGGGGTAGATGACGTGGTTCGCGCCGATCCGGGTCAGGATCTTGCCATGTGACGGGGTGATGGCCTTGACCCAGAGGTGTTCGATTCCCAGGTCTACCAGGTTCACGGTGATCAGCACCGAGGATTCGATGGACGTTCCGACGCCCACCACGGCGGAGCTGAACTCCTGGGCGCCCAGTTGGCGGAGGGCATCGATATTGGTGGCGTCGGCCTCCACCACGTGGGTCAGGAGGGGTGCCCATTTCTGCACCAGGCTCCGGTCCCGTTCGATGGCGAGCACTTCCCGGCCCTGCTTGACCAGCTGCTCCGCGGTGGATGATCCAAAGCGGCCCAGCCCGATCACCAGGACCGGAGCGTTGTGGGCGGGGCGCCGGGGGGCGTCTGTGGAACTAGCCAATGATCGGCCTCTCTTCGGGGTAGTGGTACAGCTGGCTGCGCTGGCGCAGGGCCAAGGCCGCGGCGAGGGTCACGGTGCCCACGCGGCCGGCGAACATGAGGGCCGTGAGGACGTAGACGCCCTCGGGCGGCACCTCGGCGCTGAGGCCGGTGCTCAGGCCAACGGTGGCGAAGGCCGAGATCGTCTCGAACAGCACCCGGTCCAGTGACGCACCGCTGAACTGCAGGAGCAGGAAGGCGGAGACGGAGACCAGGGTGGCGCCGGCAACGATCACGGAGATGGCCACCCGCATGGTGCCCTGCGGAATGGTCCGGCCGTACACCTTCACGTCGGCATCGCCGCGGGCCTCGGCAACGATGGCCAGGAACATGACGGCGATAGTGGTGACCTTGATGCCGCCCGCCGTTGACGCCGACCCGCCGCCGGCGAACATCAGCGCGTCGGTCAGCAGTTTGGTGGTGGATTCCATGTGGTTCTGGTCCACCAGGTTGAATCCACCGGAACGCGTCATGACCGAGGCAAACAGGGAATGGGTGATCTTGTCACCGAGGCCCATCGGCCCGATGGTCCGGGCGTTGTCCCACTCCATCAGGGCCCACAGGACCGTGCCCGCGGCGAGCAGGATGAGCGAGACCTGGATGGTGAGCTTGGTGTGGAGGTTCCATTTCTTCCAGTTCAGCCCGTTCTGCTGCAGCACCATCACCACGGGAAAGCCCAGGCTGCCCAGGAAGACGCCCACCATCAGCGGGATGAGGATCCACAGGTCCGTTTCGTAGGGCACGATGCCGTCCGAGTGCGGGGTGAAACCGGCGTTGTTGAACGATGAAATGGCGTAGAAGATGCCGTGCCAGACAGACTGCCAGAACGGCTCCCCCAGAGTGAGGAAGCGCGGAATCAGCGTCAGCGCCAGGATGCCTTCGATGACCACCGAGGTAGTGATGACGATCCGCAACAGGGTGCCCACTTCGCCCAGTCGGCCCGCGTTGTTCATGGACTCCGCCGCGATGATCTTGCCGCGCACGCCCAGCCGCTTGCTCACCATCAGGGCGAGGAGCGACGCGAGGGTCAAGGTGCCCAGGCCGCCGATGAAGATGCCCACCAGGATTACCAGTTGGCCGAAGAACGACCAGTGGACCGCCGTCGATACCACCGTGAGTCCCGTGACGCAGACTGCCGAGACCGCCGTGAACAACGCCTGGTGGAGAGGGGTGGGCGTTCCGTCGGCTGCAGAGACCGGCAGGGTGAGCAGGAACGTAAAGAGTGTGCAGACGGCGGCGAACGCGGTCAGTGCCAGCCGTGCGGGGGACGTATTGGCGATGTCGTCAATGAAGTCGCGCAGCCGGGTGAAGATCCAGAGGCCCTCCCGGTCCTGCGCCGGGGGGTGCCAGGGGGCCGGCGTCCGGGGCCTCGACTGGCTTTGCGTCATGTGTGGCTTTTCCTCGGTTGAAACGGCTTCCTTCAGTAGTAAACCACTAAAGCCCGCGTCATGGCCGGGCCGGCGGCGGCGCAGGCTCGGGTAGCCTGTGATTGATGACATACCTGCCCGGACTCCGCCAGCCCGCGCCGCCAACGATGGTGGCGTGGAGTCCTGACATGACAGCCTACAACTTCGGCCCCGGCCACCCCATGGCACCGGAGCGCCTGGACCTTACCGCGCGCCTGTCACGCAGCCTGGGGCTCTTCGACCTGGACCACGTTGACCTCGCAGCGCCGGAGGTCGCATCCGACGCGGAGCTGGAGTCCGTCCACTCGGCCGACTATGTGGCAGCAGTCCGCCGGGTCAGCGCGGACCCCACCCGGCCCGACGAATCACGAGGGCTGGGAACCGAGGATGACCCCGCGTTTGCCGGCATGCACGAGGCCTCGGCCCGCCTGGCCGGCGGCTCGCTGCTGGCGGCCCGGCGCCTGCTGGAGGGATCGGCCGTGCACGCGGTGAACTTCGGCGGCGGCATGCACCATGCGGCCCGGGAACGCGCCAGCGGATTCTGCATCTACAACGACGCAGCCCTTGCCGTGCAAACGCTGCTTGACGGTGGCGTGGGTAAAGTGGCCTACATTGACGTCGATGCCCACCACGGGGACGGCACCCAGAACATCTTCTGGGACGATCCCCGGGTCCTCACCATCTCGCTGCATGAGACAGGCCTGACTCTCTTCCCCGGAACTGGGTTCGCCAACGAGATCGGCGGCCCCGCGGCCGAGGGGACCGCCGTGAACGTCGCCCTGCCGGCCGGGACCTCCGACGCCGGCTGGCTGCGCGCCTTCTACGCCGTGGTGCCCCAGCTGGTCGGGGCCTTCGAACCGGAGGTGATCGTGAGCCAGCACGGTTGCGATTCGCACCGCAACGACCCCCTCACGCACCTCAACCTCAGCGTGGACGGGCAGCGCGAGGCGGCCAGCGCCGTCGGACACCTGACCGAGCGCTATTGCGGCGGCCGCTGGATCGCCACCGGCGGCGGAGGCTACAACGTGCTGGACGTGGTGCCGCGGGCCTGGAGCCACCTGGTGGCCATCGCGGCGGGACGTCCCGTGCCGCTGCGGACACCCGTGCCGGAAGACTGGCGGCAGTACGTAATGGAGAAGTTCGGCAGGGAAGCGCCGGCCCTCATGGGGGACGACGTGGAGCTCTGGTGGCGGTCCTGGGAAGTGGGCTTCGACCCCAACGACGCTGTGGACCGCACCGTCATGGCCACCCGCAAGGCCGTGTTCCCGCTGCACGGGCTGGACCCCTGGTTCGACTGATCCGGCCGGAAACCTGGGCCGCCGAAATAGTTGATGCCTTTAGACGTATATGTCGCTAGGGTGGGAGGCATGGTGACAGACGACGTATTTGCCGTCATAGCGGAATCCACCCGGCGGGATATCCTGGTGGCGCTTCGGGCAGGCGACAAAGCCGTGGGGGAACTGGTGGAGGAACTGGCGGCAAGCCAGCCCACCATTTCCAAGCACCTGAAAGTCCTCCGTGAGGCACAGCTGGTCAGCATGCGCGCGCAGGGCCAGAAGCGCTACTACGCCCTGAACCGGGGCCCGTTGGAGGGCATCGCCAGCTGGCTGGAGACGTTCGACGTCGGCACTGGCGGCAGCGCCGCAGCCGCACCCGGCGGACCGGGCAGCATAAGCGCCGACCAGCCGGTCCCGGCCCACCTGAAGGAAAGCGTCGCCGCAGCGGCGGCCCCACAGCCGCAGGCCCCCCGGGCGGCCGAGCCTTCGCAGCCGGTCCGGGAGGGCATTCCCGCGCCCGTCCTGGTGAGGGAAGGCGCAGAGCTGAGCCCCGCCGTCGTCATTCCCGGCGGGACGGCCGCCCCGTTGAGCGACGACACTGTGCCGCAGCAAATCGGCCGGACGGTTGGCCGTGCCGCCACCAAGGCAGCCGACCTGCTGGCCAACCTCCCCACCCTGCCGAAATTCGGGCGCAAGAAGTAGGACTTACCGGGGCAGCAGCCGCACGTGGTCCGGGGTGAGCTCGGAAACGCGGCTGACCCCCAGCAGCGCCATGGTGCGGGCCATGTCCTTCTCAAGGATCTGCAGGGTCCGGTCCACGCCCGCGCGTCCGCCTGCCATCAGCCCATAGAGGTAGGCGCGGCCGATCAGCGTGAAGTCCGCGCCCAGTGCCAGCGCCGCCACGATGTCAGCGCCGCTCATGATGCCGGTGTCCAGCATGATGGCGGCATCACTGTTGTCAGCAGTGAGGGCCTGCCTGACCTCCGGGAGCAGGTGGAACGGGATGGGGGCCCGGTCGAGCTGCCGGCCGCCATGGTTGGACAGAACCACGCCGTCGGCGCCGTGGTCCACCACGCGGCGGGCATCCTCGACGGTCTGGATGCCCTTGACCACCAGCTTGCCCTTCCAGGTTTCGCGCAGCCAGTCCAGGTCCCCGAACGTCAGCGTGGGGTCGAACATGGAGTTGATCAGGTCGGCCACGGTGCCGGTGTAGCGGGACAGCGAGGCAAACGTCAGGGGCTCGTGGGTAAGGAAGTTGAACCACCATGCGGGCCGGTAGGAGGCGTCCAGCACGGTTTTGAGGGTCAGTGCCGGCGGGATGGTCATGCCGTTCCGGACGTCGCGGAGGCGCGCGCCCGCCACGGCCGTGTCCACGGTGACCATGAGGGTGTCGTTGCCGGCTTTGGCTGCGCGCTCGATCAGTTCCAGCGAGCGGTCCCGGTCCGTCCACAGATACAGCTGGAACCAATTCCTGCCGTTCGGGGCAGCCTCGGCAACATCCTCGATGGAGGCGGTCCCCATGGTGGAGAGCGTGTAGGGGATGCCGGCGGCCTCGGCCGCCTGCGAACCGGCGTACTCGCCCTCGGACTGCATCATCCGGGTGAAACCCGTGGGGGCGATGCCGACGGGGAGCCGCGACGGCTTGCCCAGGATGTCGGTGCTGAGGTCGATGCTGGAGACGTTCCGCAGGATTCCGGGCCGGAACTCGATGTCCAGGAACGCCTGGCGGGCACGGCGGAGGGTGATCTCCCCTTCCGCGGCACCATCCGTGTAGTCAAACGGCGCCTTGGGGGTGCGGCGCTTGGCGATGTCGCGGAGCTCCCAGATGGTGCTGGCCCGCTGCAGCCGGGCGGCCCTGCTGAATTCCGGCTTCTTGAACTGCATCAGGGGCGCCAGGTCCGAGTACTTGGGGACGCGCCGCTTCAGGGCGGCAGGCAGGGCGGACGACGACGGAGCCCTGGCGGGTGCCGGCGCTGCGGAAATGTCCGTGGCATCCGGGGCCGGGGTGGCTTCCGGATTGTTGGGCTGGATGGTGTGGGTCATGGCTCCTCCTATGGTCCAACCACACTCTAGGCATGTGGTCCAACCACATCAAGTACCATTGGCCTATGCGCACCCACCAGCTGGTCCTGCACTGGATCGAGGACAGGCTCTCAGCCGGCGACCTGGCCGTCGGCGGCAGGCTCCCGGCGGAGCGGACCCTGGCAGAACAGCTCCAGGTCTCCCGGACCTCGGTGCGCGAGGCCATCCGGATCCTCGAAGCCATGGGCGTGGTGCGGTCAGGTGTCGGTTCCGGCCCGGACGCCGGAACGGTAGTGATATCCGACCCCGCCGCCGCCCTGGGCTCGGCCCTCCGGCTCCATGTGGCCACCCAGCACCTGCCGGTGGCAGACATCGTGGAAACACGGGTCCTCCTGGAGTCATGGGCTGCCGCCCAGGCACGCCGGGATGCGCCGGAGCTGGAGGAGGCGGCCACGCTCCTCGCCGCGATGGATGCACCCGTTGGCCTGTCCGTGGATGATTTCCTGGCCCTCGATGTCCGGTTCCATTTGGCCCTGGCCAACGCGGCAGGCAATGCGGTGGTCAGCGCCATGATGGGATCGCTGCGCGAATCCATCCAGGGGTACGCCGCCGGACTGACGGGAAACCTGCCGGACTGGAACGCCACCGCCTCGCGCCTGCGCACCGAGCACCATGCCATCCTGGCCGCGGTCAAGGAGGGCGATGGCCGCCGGGCAGCGCAGCTGGTGGCCGCCCATATCGAAGGGTTCTACAAAGAAGCGGGGCTGGGCAGGGATCACCCTGCCCAGCCCCGCCCCGCGGGCTAGCGGATTTATCGACGTGCTCCTGGCGCCGCCCGCGGAGGGAGCCTCAGCCGTGGACCGTGCTGCGGGGCGCCTTCGCGGGGCCTGTGCTGGCCCGGATTTCGAGCCGCGGCTGGTACCGGCCGCCGGGGGTGCCGGTGGCCTCCTTGCGGATCAATGCCCGGAGCTGCTGCCAGGCCTGCTCTCCCAGTTCTGTGATGGGGACCGCGCCGGTGGTGAGTGCCGGCGTCGTATATCTGGCAAACGGAATGTCATCGAAGCCCGTTACCGAGATGTCGCCCGGGACGTCCAGGCCGCGTTCGTGGAGTCCGCTCATCAGGCCCATGGCCACGAGGTCGTTGAAGGCGAGGATTCCGGTGGCCCCGCTCGCCAGGACGGCATCAACTGCCTCGTGGCCGGTGTCGAAGTCCGAGCCGCCGTCCAGCATGGTCACCTCCACCTCGGGGTGGGCGGCCTTGAACGTCTCCAGGCCCTCGAGCCGCAGGTCGTTGGAGGCGCTGTGGGGCGGCCCTGCGAGGAAGGCCAGGCGGGTGTGGCCCAGGTCCACCAGGTGCCCTGCAATGTCCTGGACGCCCTGGCCGTAGTCCACCACCAGGCTGGGAACGTCCGGGGCGGCCGTGGTGCGGTTGATCAGCACGAGCGGGTGGAGCGAGGGGACGATTTCCTCAAGCTCCGCATCGGTCATGCGTGGAGCGCACAGGACGAGTCCGTCACAGCGCCTGCGGGCTTCGCCGGCCAGGATCGACTCCTCGCTGGACACTTCGAAGGAATCGGCGATGAGTACCCGGTAGCCATCCTGCGCTGCCGCCCGGCTCAGGCCCCGGAGGATCGCCTGGAAGGTGGGGTTGGCGAGGTCGGGCACCACGATGCCAATCGTGTCCGTCTTTCCCAGGGCCAGGCTCCGGCCCACCGGGTTGGGCTGGTACTTGAGTTCCGCGGCTGCCGCCCGGACCCGGGCCGCGATGTCCGGATCCACCGTGAAGTTCCCGTTCATGACACGCGAGACCGTGGCATGGGAAACTCCCGCCTTGGCGGCGACGTCGGCGATGCCGATCCGGCCGGTTGCCGATTTCCTGGCCATGGGGACCCCTTTCCTTGCCGCGGGCGGGCCGCCGGGAGTGGGACGTTGTCCGGTAGTGGCCCCGCCCCGCTGCGCGTGCTTTGAAAGACAGCATATACGGGAGTAGGAAAGCGATTTCTTCCCCTTTGCCGCGATTTTTCCAGGCCAGCCGCACGCGTACGTGCGCGCGCCGCAGGAAAGCGCTTTCTTTCAATGCTGGGAATGGTTGACTGACCCCCGGACATCTTGGTACAACTCTCTATAGAGAAATGAGAAAACGCTTTCTCGGCCGGTGCGCCCGGGCGCCGCCCCCGTCCGGCGGGGAACGCCTAACCGCCCGCGACTGAGCTTTCGAAAGGACCCCCATGGTCAACACAGCCGAGACCACTCCGGCCGCTGCACCGTCCGCCCGCCAGCGCGATGGGCAAAAAGCCCGGCTTGCCCTGATCGGCACCGGCGGCCGCTCCGAGATGTACATCCGCGCCATTTACGGCAAGCACGCGGACACCGCCGAGCTGGTGGCGTTCTCCGACCTCAACCCCGGGCGCGTGGAGTTCTACCAGAAGCTCATCCAGGAACTGGGCGCCCCGGGTCCGGTGGCGTCCTTCAATCCGGCCGACCTCACCGCCTTCATCCAGGCCAACGCCATTGACCGGGTCATCGTCACCACACCCGACTACACCCACGCCGACTACATCGTGGAGGGGCTCGGGGCCGGTGCGGACGTCGTCGTCGAAAAGCCCCTGACCATTGACGCCGAAAGCTGCCGCCGCATCGTCCAGGCCGTCCACGAGACCGGCCGGAACGTGGTGGTCACCTTCAACTATCGCTACTCGCCGCGCAACAGCGCCCTGAAGGAAATCATCCAGAGCGGCGTGATCGGCAAGGTCACCTCCGTCGACTTCAGCTGGGTCCTGGACACCGTACACGGCGCGGACTACTTCCGCCGCTGGCACCGGGAGAAGAAGAACTCCGGCGGCCTGCTGATCCACAAGGCGTCCCACCACTTCGACCTGGTCAACTGGTGGATCGACGACGTCCCTGAGCGGGTCTTCGCCTCCGGCGGCCTGAAGTTCTACGGCGACAGGAACGCCGTAGAGCGCGGCCTTGGACCCCGCCCTGAGCGCGGTACGCCCGACGCCGGTGCCTCCACTGGCGGAAAAGATCCCTTCGCCCTGGACCTTCGCGAGGACGAGCGGCTCAAGGCGCTTTTCCTGGACAACGAGCACTACGACGGCTACCGCCGCGACCAGGATGTCTTCACCGGAGGCATCACCATCGAGGACAACCTGGCGCTGGTGGTGGAGTACCAGGGCGGGCCGCGCCTGAGCTATTCGCTGAACGCGCACAGCCCCTGGGAAGGCTACAAGGTGGCCGTCAACGGGACCGAGGGCCGCGCCGAACTCGAAGTGGTGGAACGCGCCGCCGTCCTGCACAGCACGGACAAGAAGACCGTGGTTGACCCCAGTGCCACGCCGATCGAGGAAGAGGACGCGGTGCGCCGCAACGGCGAACGACTGGTGGTCCAGCGCCACTGGGAGCCCGCCTATGAGGTGCCGATCGTAAACGGCGAAGGCGGCCACGGCGGCGGCGACGCGCTGCTGCTGTCCGACCTCTTCAACGGTCCCGGCGAGGACCCGCTGGGCCGCCCTTCCGGCTACCTGGACGGGCTCCGCTCCGTGTCGGTCGGCATCGCCGGCAACCGTTCGCTCGAATCGTCCCTGCCCGTGCGCGTCGAGGACCTGGACCTCGGCGTCGATCTTCGCCGCGGCAAGTAGGGGAACACCATGAGCAGGATCCTTGTCACCGGCGGCTCCGGCCGCCTGGGCCGCAGCGTGGTGGCGGGCCTGGCCCAGGGCGGCCACCACGTCACCTCCGTGGACCGCGAGGCCGTCCCCGCTGGACAGCTGCCGCCCGGCACCGTCCAGGAAACCGCGGACCTCCTGGCCCCGGGTGAGGCGCTGCGCCTCCTCCGGGACGCAAGGCCCGACGCCGTCATCCACCTTGCGGCGATCGCGGTGCCGTTCAGCGCGCCGGAGGACGTTATTTTCGCCACGAATACCCGGCTCGCCTTCGCCGTGATCAGCGCGGCCACGGAGGTGGGCGTGCCGAAGATCGTCACGGCCAGCAGCCCCACGGTCCTCGGCTACGGGTGCCCGGCGGGCTGGCTGCCGCCGTCGTTCCCCCTTGATGAGCGCACCCCGCCGAAACCTTGGAACGCCTATGCGCTGTCCAAGCTCATCGCGGAGCAGACCATGCAGATGTTCGCCGCCGCCCAGGGGGACAGGACCCGGTACGCAGCGTTCCGTCCCTGCTTCGTGATCTCCCCGGAGGAATGGGAGGGCGCCCCGACACAGCAGGGCCACACCCTCGCCGAACGGCTCGCCGATCCGGCCCTCTCCGCACCTGCGCTGTTCAACTACGTCGATGCGCGGGACGTGGCGGACTTCCTGGACCTGCTGCTCCAGAAGATGGACGACATTCCCAACGGCGAGACGTTCTTCGTGGGCGCCGCGGACGCCCTGGCCACCGAACCCCTGGCCGACCTGATGCCCCGGTTCCTGCCCGGCAGCGACGCCATCAGTGCAGGCCTTTCCGGCACCAGCCCGGCGTTTTCCATTGCGAAGGCGCAGGAACTGCTCGGCTGGCAGCCCAAGCGAACCTGGCGCACCGAACTCAAATCCACCCTCAACGACGAGACCTCCGCGCTGGTGACCGCCGGCAGCGGAACCAAGGAGACATCATGAAATTCGACGGAGTCCTCTTCTTCCCCGTCACCCCGTTCACGGCCGAAGGCGCCGTCGACGTCGAACTGCTGAAGCAACACATCGCCACCCGGCTGCCCTTCGGCCCCGGCGGCGTCTTTCCCGCCTGCGGCACGGGCGAATTCCATGCCCTCAGCATCGATGAGGTCCGCACCGTGGTGGCGGCCGCCGTCGAGGTTGTGGCCGGAAAGGTCCCGGTGGTGGCGGGCGCCGGCGGCCCCCTGGGCCACGCCCTCGCAGCCGCCCGCGCTGCCGAGGAAGCCGGAGCGGACGCCCTCCTGGTGCTCCCGCCCTACCTGGTCACCGGCCCCACCGACGGCCTGGTGTCCTACATCGAGGCGGTCGCGAACGCCAGCAGCCTGCCCGTGATTGTGTACCACCGCGGCAACGCGAAGTTCACCGCCGCGGCCATGGCCAAGCTGGCTGCGAACCCCAAGGTCATTGGCTTCAAGGACGGGCTGGGCGATGTTGGCCTGGCCCTGGAAATCGTTTCTGCCGTGAAGGCAACGGGCCGGACGGATTTCGCCTTTTTCAACGGACTCCTGACGGCTGAACTGACGCAGGGCGCCTACCGCGGCCTGGGCATTCCGCTGTACTCCTCGGCGGCGTTCGCCATGGCACCGGAGATCGCCAAGGCGTACTACGACGCATACGCCTTCGGGGACGAGGACCGCCGCAACGCCCTGCTCGAAGGGTTCTACGCGCCCCTGGTCCGCCTGCGCGACCAGACCCCGGGCTTCGGAGTTTCGCTGATCAAAGCGGGCCTGCGGCTGGGCGGCCTGCCGGTGGGTTCCGTGCGGCCGCCGCTGGTGGATCCCACCGAAGACCAGCTGGTGGAGCTCAAGGCCATCCTCGCCAGGGGCTACGAGTTGGCCGGGCACTGATGAGCGCCCCGGCGTTCGCAGCCACGCGCAGCACCCCATGCATCACCGGCCTGTCCACCCGGCTCCTCACAGTGCCGCTGCGCCGGCACTGGGGCGCGGAGGCGCCGGAGAACCACGTGATCGTCACGACGCTTTCCACGGACGACGGCGGCGCGGGGCACGGTTTCTCCTGGACGCCCACCATCGGTCCGCAAGCGGTCAAGGCGCTGCTGGACTACGACATCGCGCCCTTTGTCAGCGGCCTGCCGGCGAATCCCGAGACTGTCTGGGACGCCCTATGGAAACGACTGCATGAAGCGGGCGGGGGCGGACTCACCACCATCGCGATGGCGGGGGTTGACCTCGCCCTGTGGGACCTGCAGGCGCGGCGCGCCGGCACCTCCGTGACGGGTCTGATCGGCCAGCGGCAGGAATCTGCCGAGGTCTACGGCTCCGGAGTGAACCTGCATTACACCCTGGAAGAACTGGTGGCCCAGACCGGACGCTGGGTGGCGGCCGGCCACCAAGCCGTCAAAATCAAGGTAGGCAAGCCGGACCTCCGCGAGGACGCCGAACGCGTGGCCGCCGTGCGTTCCGTGCTCGGTCCCGACCGGCGCCTCATGATCGACGCCAACCAGCGCTGGGACCTGCCCACCACCTTCCGGGCCCTTGACGTCCTGGCCGAATTCGGGCTCGAATGGCTGGAAGAACCCATCCGGTCGGATGATCTGTGGGCCTACCGCAGGCTCCGCAAGCACTCACCGGTGCCCATCGCGCTGGGCGAAAACCTGCACACCATCTACCGCTTCCGCGATTTCATCGAGGCGGAGGCGGTGGACATCATCCAGCCGAACATCATCCGGGTGGGCGGGATCACCCCGTTCCGGCGGATCGTGGAGCTTGCCCGTACCCACAGCATCAAGGTCATGCCGCACCTGCTGCCGGAACTCTCCGGCCAGCTGGCGTTGACCCTGGCGGAGCCCACCCTGGTGGAGGACGTCGAGGAGGCATCCTTCGAACAGCTGGGCATCCTCGACGGGCCGTCGCCAGTGCGGTTCGCTGACAGCCGGGTAACCCTTACGGACCAGCCCGGGCTGGGGTTCTGCTTCCGGGACGCTCCGTAGCCAAGACTTCCAAAAGAACAGGTACCTGACGTGACAACAGCAACGCTTTCCCTGTCCGACCTCACCACTGCCGCCACGGCTGCAGCCAGGATCTCCGCAGCCGCCTCTGATACTGAGCGTGCGGGATGGCTGGCAGCAGTGGCCGACGCGCTGGACGCCAACGCCGCCGAACTGGTGGAGATCGCCGACGCCGAGACCAACCTGGGCGTCGCACGCCTGACCGGGGAAGTGGCGCGCACCACCGGCCAGTTGCGGCTGTTCGCGGGCGTCATTACCGAGGGCTCCTACCTCGAGGCGATCATCGACCACGCGGACGCCTCAGCCACCCCGCCCAGGCCCGACCTGCGCCGCATCCTGCGGCCCATCGGCCCCGTCGCGGTGTTCTCAGCCTCGAACTTCCCCTTTGCCTTCTCCGTGGCCGGGGGCGACACCGCCTCGGCGCTCGCCGTCGGCTGTTCCGTGATCGTCAAGGCGCACTCGGGCCACCTCCGCCTTTCCGAACGGACCGCCGCCATTGTTGCGGAAGCGCTCCGCGCGGCGGGTGCACCGGAAGGCCTGTTCGCGCTGGTCAGCGGCCGCGACGTGGGCACGGCATTGGTGCAGGATCCCGCCGTCAAGGCCGTGGGCTTCACCGGGTCCATTCCCGGCGGCCGTGCCTTGTTCGACCTCGCCACTTCCCGTCCGGAGCCGATCCCGTTCTACGGGGAGTTGGGCAGCCTGAACCCCGTGGTGATCACGGCGGCCGCCCTGGGTGAGCGCTCCGCAGAACTGGCCGCCGGGCTGGCCGGGTCCTTCACCCTGGGCGCGGGCCAGTTCTGTACCAAGCCGGGCCTGGTGTTCATCCCCGCCGGCACCTCCTTCGCTGCCGAGGTGGCGGAAGCCAGCAAGGACAAGCCCGCCCATGCCATGCTGACCGGGAGGATCGCGGAAGCCTACCCGGACGGACTCCGCAGCTTTGCTTCCGTGGACGGGGTGGATGTGGTGGGCGGCACCGTGGACCAGGACGCGGCTGCCAACGGTGCGGCCCCGGTAGTGTTTTCCACCACCGCCGACAAGGTGCTGGACAACCCGGAACAGTTGCTCGAAGAGTGTTTCGGCCCCACCACCATCCTCATCGAGTACGCGGACCAGGACGAGCTGTCCGCGGTGCTGGCCACGGTTCCGGGAAGCCTCACGGCCACCCTCCATGCCCAGCCCGGCGAGGAGGTTGCCGCGCTGGTGGAGCAGCTGTCCGGGCTCGCAGGACGCGTCCTGTTCGACGGCTGGCCCACGGGTGTGGCCGTCAACTGGGCACAGCAGCACGGCGGCCCGTATCCGGCCACTACATCGCTGTTCACCTCGGTGGGCGCGACGGCGGTCCGCAGGTTCCAGCGCCCCGTGGCGTACCAGGACGCCCCGGAAACCGTGCTGCACCCGGCACTGCATGACGGCAACCCGCTGGGCATCCCGCGCCGCGTGGACGGTGAACTGCAGCTGCCCTAATCGGCACCAAAGAAATCCCCCGCAGCCATTCGGTTCCCGGGGTTTTCTTGGTTTTCCTAGAGTTGCAGCGTCACCGGCCGGTCCAGCCCGTTCACGGTGGCCACCGGCCAGCGCGGGTCCACGGTAAGGACCTGCAGCCCGTTCCCCGTGAGCTGCACCGTGTCCTCGATCTTGACGCCGGGGCCGGAAGGGTTCCAGGTGAAGGCCTGGTCCGGGACCACCGTGTCCGCAACGGCGGACGTCACCCGGGGATCCCGGCCTGCGTAGCCGGCGGGGCCGCCCTGGTGGTGCTGCTCCCACTGGTCCGCCCCGAAACCATGGCGGACATAGGCGGCCTGGATCTCGGCGAAGACCGTGTCCAGCCGTGCGCCGGGGACGGTGGCGTCGAAGATGTCCGCCTCCACTGCTGCGATGCGGGCCTCGGCGTCGCGCTCCTCCGGGGTTCCGGCGTCGAACCTTATCCAGCGGGTCACGTTGGCAATAAGGCCGTCGCGGCGTGCGCAGACCACCGCCATCGCACGCCTGCCGAGGGGGGAATGCGTTGCCAGCGGGTGGCGGAAGTTGCTGCGGGAACTGCCGTTGCACAGCAGCACCAGGGGCTCCGCGCCGGTGGCCACCACGCGCCCGGCAAGCGCTGAGGCGAGTTCGAATTCCGTGGTGTCCGGCCTGGCGGCGGACAGGACGTCCGTCATGATTTCTGCGGCCTTTGAGCTGAGCGCGGCGTAGCGGGCGCTCTCCGCGGGGAGGAGCCGCTGGCGGGCGGCGCGGAGTTGAACGGCAGCGTCCGCCTCCCGTAGCGGTGGGGCGGTGGAGCTGCCGACGCCGGCCGCCGCCTGGTGCAGGTCCCCGTACCAGGGGACGGTGTGCAGGCTAACGCCGGCCGGAAGCTCTTCGGCAGCAATCCGGGAAGCTTCGTTGTTGAACGTCACCAGGTGGTCGCCATCCCGGTCCACCAGGAGGGCGGCGATGGGATCCCCGGCCAGGCTGATGTGCACGCGGCTGCCGTCCAGGTACCAGGTGAGGGCCGTGTTCGTGGTCAGGAGCAAGGAGTCGCGGCCTGCGGCATCCAGGATATCCAGCACGCGCCGGCGCTTGATGGCGCGGTCGGCCGGCGCTCCGGGAGCCACGCGCGGCTCCTGCCGGGGAGCGGCCGTGGTTGTTGTCTCGGTCATGAAGGGTTCCCCTGCTGGTGGATCAATGTCTCGATGTCGGGTGTGGCCAGGATGCCGTCGGCCACGAAAACGGTGATGCCGCGCCGCACCGGGCTGCCCGGCCGGGCGACGACGGGGCTGTCCCACGCCAGTGACTGCCCCACGCCGGGATAGCCGTCCACGCGCACGAACCACGGGTCCGCTGCATCGTCGGGGGCGACGAACACCAAGGTGGCCGGGCCGCCGTCGAACATTCCCGCCCAGGCAAGCCAACGCGTGACGCTGCCATGCGTTGCCGACTCGCCGCTTCCCTCCGGCGTCCAGACCGTGACCCCCTCGCAGGCCGGCAGGCGCCAGAAGAACCCGCCATATCCGCCCTCGAACCGGCCGTTGGAGCCGGGGCTGCCAAGGCTGACGGGCTTGTTTCCGGCGGGGGAGAGGGCGAAGTCCAGGGACAGGCGCCAGATGGCGGCCTCGACGCTGGACCACGCCCAAGTGCGTTCCTCGTGGAGGATGGGGGCGCCGTCCGGGCCGTTCCAGCTGAGGGTTTCTTGGAGGGTGCCCCCGTGCCCGCCGGCGGCATCGGTCTGCTGGACGGCCGTGGCGCTGATGCTGCCGTGGTCCGGGCGCCAGATGTATTGCCCGGCTTCACGGGTGTAGGTGCGGCCGCCCCAGAAGTTCACGCCGTCCACATCCTGCAGGGCCACCCCGGCGCCCAGGTGCCACACATGGTCCAGTGGCTGGTGGTCCGTGACCACCGTGCCGCCCAGGGTGCGGACCGGGTGCAGGTAGGGACGCGGGGAGGAGACTGCCCGGATGTGGCTGCCGTCCTGGTACCCGGCTACGGGGCTGCCGTCCACGCTCAGCGTGTGGACCGGCGGAAGGTGCCGGGCCCAGGGGACGCCGAGTTCGGCGAAGGTGGCCTGTGCCCTAACTGCCCGCTGGATCAGGTCCGCGATGCCGCGCACCACCGGGTGGGCGCCGTCTCCTTCGCCTTCCCAGGACAGGTGTTCCGTGCCAATAGGGGCCGGTGCGGGGGAGGTCCGGATGGCCTCCAGCACAGTGGTGAACGCACCGGTGTCCTCCAACCCACACAACAGCGGCACGCCGGTGGCGCGGGCGGCGAGGAGGTTCTCCAGCAGGTCGGTCCGGCCGTAGGAGTCCCGGCGTTCGCCGTCCAGGGACGTGATGACCACCTCGTCTTTTGTGTAGGAGAGGGTGATGTCGCCGAGCGTTCCGTGCACGGTGACGGTGGGGTCGAGCTGTTCGGGCGCGCACAGCGTCAGGGCGCACAACAGCGTGGTTCCCTGCCCGGTGCGGACCCGGATGATGGAGGTGTCATCGCTTTCGGTGCTGTTGGCCCGGTACAGGTCAGTGTCCACGGAGGCGACGTCGGCAGCAGTGCGCGCGCCGGCCAGATGCAGCCCGGTGGCAACTGCGTGGGCCAGCGCATTGGTTGCCACGCCATCCACCACATCCGTGCCGTCCAGGCTGCGTTTCCCGGCCCAGCGCGACCGCTTGAAATAGGCCTTGGTCCGCAGCCACTGGCCGCTGGCGCTGATGCCCAGGACGGTGCCGATGTTCCCTGCGTCCACCATCTCCCTGATGGCCGGCAAGGCGTGGGAGCCGAGGCTCTGGAAGCCCACCTGGACCAGGCGGCCGCTGTCTTTCGCGGTGGCAACAACCTGCTCGAACTGGGCCAGCGACGCCACCGGCGGCTTTTCGACGTAGACGTCCATTCCGGCTTCCAGCGCCGCGGCCGCCAGCGGGGCATGCGTCTGGATGGGGGTGGCAATGATGACGACGTCGGCCCCCGGCTGGGCGGCCAGCAGCGCGGCGAGATCGGGGAACACGGCGACCGGCCCGGCGAGGGTGCCGGGGTGCGGCGGGTTGGGGTCGGCCACAGCCACCAGTTCCAGGGCGCCGGCCTCTTCAAGCCGGGCAAGGTTGGCAAGATGGCGCTCGCCGAAGCCGTGGACGCCCACCAGGGCCACCCGCGGGATGGCGGAGACGGAATGCTGTGTGGTCATCGGGGTCCTTGGGGAGTGTTCTGAAGGGGCGGCGGGGGCAAGGCTTGCGCCAGGAATTCGAGGGCTTCGTCCTGCATGGCAGCAGTGAAGACGTGGCCCCCGGGCCAGAAGCTGCCGGTGTACCTGCCGGTGCCGGCATGTATTGATTCCAGGAGTTGGTGCGCCTGGCGCATGCCGTCCTCCGGGAAGAGTTCATCTCCCAGGGCGTATTGCACCAGGAACCGGGCGGCGGCCGACCTGCCGGTAAGCTCCGGCCAGTCGCCCAGTTTCCACAGGCCGGGAGTCTGAAGCAGCCACGAGTGTGCGTCCAGGTAGGCGGGGAGGAGGGACTCGAAGGTGGTCATCATGCACGCCACCACGGAGGCCCGTATACGGGGGCTCAGGGCCGCCAGGGTGAGCGAGCGGCCTCCTCCGCCGGAGAATCCGATGCATCCCAGCCGGTCCTGGTCCACGCCGGGCTGGGCTGCCAGCAGCTCCAGCGCGGCGAGGTCGTCATGGGCCACCATGCCTGCCAGGCTGGTGCCCAGCAGTCCTGCCGTTTTGGCAACCGTGTCCTCATGGAAACCCGCCGCCGCGTTGTATTCGTCGGCAGCGGAAGGAACGACGCCGTCCTCCCTCCATTGCGCCCGCTGCGCCGTGACTGCCGCTGCGGTACGCCATGGAGCAGTGGTGAGGTCGAAGCGGCGGCTGCCCCACGCGAAGGTGTTGTGGGCAAGGACAACGAAGCCCTTTCGGGCGATGCCAGTGGCCAGGGCGCGGCCATCGTAGTGGCCGGCGCGGGCGGATGCGGCTGACGGATGGTTGTCGGGGAGTTCCACCAGCCGGTCCGCGCCGCCGAACTTGTTGCCGCCGTGGCAGTGCAGTGCCAGGACGGCCGGCAGGGGAACGGGATGCCCGGCGGGCCGCACCAGCCAGCCCGTGGTGCGTGGCCCAAAGCCCAACTGCCAGCTGAGCTGGGAGGTGGTGGCGCCGTCGTGCGTTTGCTCCCAATGCACCGTCACTTCCGGCGGTGCCAGCGAACCCGGTACGCCCAGGGCGTCCGAAAATTCCTGCGCCGCCGCGGTCGACGCCCGGTGCCGGGGGTTGCTCCGCACGTAGGCAGGCCAGTCCTCGTAGCCGGCGATGGCACTGGGCCGTGGTGTCGGGCTCATTGTGGCCGGCTCCTTTCTCGGGTTACGTACTGGATGGGCCTGGGCCTCGGCGTCGTTTCACGGTAGGCATGATGCCGAGAAAACGGTTTCTGCCAACTTAACAAAGGGTGGCGGGCGCGTCAACAGGGTGACTTTCGGCTCCGCGCAGTGCCGCAGGGCGCATGCGCTGCACGCGCCTGGCGAGCAGGGTGCGGACGCCGCCAATCTCCCGGGCAAAACGTCTTGTTCTACAAGTTGGAAGCTTGTAACATCACTTTCGGAAAGCGCTTTCACATTTCTTCCCCTTCACCACCCATCCCCAATAGATCAACGATGATCGGAGTACACAGTGCCACGTTTAACCCGCCCTGCGCCGCCTGCACATCAGCCCCCGGGGGCACCCGCACCTGGCGCGCCCCGCCGCCCCGGAAAGGGCCGAGTCCGGTGGGCCGCCGCGGTTGCTGCTGCGACGGCTGCCGTCCTTGCACTCAGCGCCTGTGGCGGGGGAGCCGCACCGAAAAGCGCGGACGGCAAGGTGGAGCTCCGCTTCACTTGGTGGGGCGGTGACAAACGCGCGCAGCTCACGCAGGCGGCCATCGCAGCGTTCGAGGCCGAGAATCCCAACATCAAGGTAAAGCCGGAGTTCGGTGACTGGAGCGGCTACTGGGACAAGCTCGCCACCCAGACGGCGGCCAACGATGCTCCCGACGTCATCCAGATGGACGAAAAGTACATCACCGAATACTCAAGCCGAGGCGCGCTCCTCGACCTCTCCAAGTACGACATCGACACCTCAAAGCTTGACCAGGCAGCGCTGAATGCCGGCAAGAGCGACAAGGGATTGACCGGTATTGCCGCCGGTATCAATGCCGCGACCATCCTGGCCAACCCCGCGGTCTTCCAGGCAGCCGGCGTACCACTGCCGGATGACTCGACGTGGACCTGGGAGGATTTTGGGCGTATCGCCGCCGATATTACTGCCAAGTCCCCGAAGGGTACGTACGGTTCGGCCGCGTACGGAACCGACGAGGCGTCCCTGGGAGTGTGGCTCCGACAGAACGGCAAGTCCCTCTACACCTCAGACGGCAAGCTGGGCTTCGAACCGGGTGACATCGCCGGCTGGTGGGCGTTCCTGAAACAGTTGAGCCAAAACAAGGCCGTCCCGCCTGCCGCCGAAGTGGTGGAGGCTGATGCTGCGCCGCTGGACCAGAGCGGCCTGGCAACCGGAAAGAACGCGATGGCCTTCTGGTGGTCCAACCAGGCGCCCGCGCTGGAAAAGGCATCCGGCGGCGACCTGAAGATCCTGCGCTTCCCCTCCAAAGCCGGCGCTGCCGATAAGGCCCAGCTTTGGTACAAGGCCTCGCAGTTCTGGTCTGCCTCCTCACGCACCAAACACCCGCAGGAGGCGGCAAAGTTCATCAACTTCCTCACCAACAATGTGAAGGCCGGCGAGGCACTCCTGGCGGACCGCGGCGTGTATCCCAATTCGGATGTCCGTGCAGCCATCGCCCCCAAGCTGACCCCGGCCGATACCAAGGTGGTCAAGTTCATTGATGAGATCAAGGATGAACTGGGCGAGGCTCCGGCGCCGCCGCCGAAGGGTGCCGGTGCCATCCAGGAGATCATCAAGCGGTACACCTCGGAGGTCCTCTTTGAGCGCTTGTCCCCGGATGAGGCCGGCAAGAAGGCAACAGACGAAATGAAGACAGCCATCCGCAGCTAGCAACTGGAAGCATGTGCCAACCGGCTCTGCCCCGTGGGGACCAACGGTCCCCACGGGGCAGAGCTGTTTAAGTGCGGAGCTGTTCGAGGCAAGTGCACCTGACGGACGCTGGTTCCCTATGGGGCGGTGCTCTCCCTGGCGCGTGACCGCTGCCGAGCATCCGCCGGTCCGTGGGTACGGGGTGCTGATTCCCTTCCCAGTACCTGGCCGGCATGGCCCATCAACCGCTGCCCAGGTTCCAGTCCGTACTCACCCCGATGCGGCGGGCATTCCTTGAGGCCCCTCTGCGGCACGTTGGTGGACGGCACGTCGGCGGTTGGACGTGCAGCGCCGGGGAGTGGTGGGGCGGTGGAGTTGTAGGTGTGGCCGGTGGGGGTGGTGGTTGCTACCGTATGCCGCGGGCCGGGGGTGGTTACGGCGGTCCAGCCGGAGGTTTCTTTGGTGTGGTTGCAGGCTTCGCAGAGGCCTTGGCCGTTGCCGGCGCTGGTGGGTCCGCCGGTGTGCCAGGGGGTGATGTGGTCGTGGTGCCTGATGGGGGCGTCGCAGTATGGGGTCCGGCAGGTGTCGTCCCGGACCTGCAGGAACCGTTTCAGCCCTGCCGGGAAGAGCCGGGCTGTGGAGTCCATCGCCACGAGTTCGCTGCTGCCCGGGGTGGTGTAGAGCCGCCGGACCCAGAGCTGTAGTTCGTCCACACCCGCCTGCCCGGTCGCACCCGCCTGTCCGGTCGCACCCGCCTGTCCGGTCGCACCCGCCTGTCCGGTCGCACCCGCCTGTCCGGTCGCACCCGCCTGTCCGGTCGCCGGTGCCTTGGCCGTGGCGGATCCGCCGGTGAGGGCGATCTCCCTGGCCCAGGCTGCCGGGATGATGCCGTAGCCGGGGAGCCGTGCTGGTTCGGCGTCGGCGTGGAGGAGGGTGCGGTCGGTCATGACGAGCTGGATCTGAACCCCGCTGATACCGCCGGGGGAGCCGGTGAGGCGTTCGACGAGGGTGTCGGCCATGACCTGCCCGCGGGACCGGTCATCCCCGGCAGCACAGGCCGTGCCGGCTTCTTTCGTGAGCGCAGCGTAGGCGGCCACGCCCTGGGCGACCGGGAGCAGCGCGGTCAGGTAGGTCATGGTGTCCGGTGCCGGACGCAGGCTCACACACCGCTCGCTCACAGCACGGGCGGCGCGTTTCGCCACGGAGGCCGGGTCCCGCCGGTACGCCGCGGCACGGACGGCGGCGATGATCGCCTTATCTCCCGCACCATCCAAAGCGCCGGTATCGGCGGCGAGTTCCTCATCCACCCCGGCCCGGTCCCCGGGCGTGAGGCAGATGGTTTCCTTCACGATCAAGGTGGCCCGCCACTCATTCAGCAACCCGGCACGGAACGCGGCGAACGTGTGCGGCATCCCGGTCAACGCCTTGGCCAGGCCCAGCAGCCGGGAACCCCGGGCCGGGGACTCCCGCCTTGCCAGGGCGATCTGCGCCGCGGCCCCGGCGCCCTGCCCGGCGCCAGGGACCCCGGCGTCGGCCTGTTCCCGCCGCTGGGACAACTCAAAAGCGACCGTGGCACCAGCCTGCCGGGCACCGGCCAGGCACTTCAGATCCTCCAGCGCCCGGATCTGGTCAATCAACCCCGCACCATCAGCAGCCAACGGAACACGGGCCAACAGGTTCAGCACATCAGCCATGGAAGGCATCAAAGGCTCCGCCTCCAGTACTGTTGCCACCCCCAAAACCGCTTCCATAACCAAAGTCTTCCAGCACCCTCTGACAATTCCGACGGCCCTTACGTCCTATGTGGACAAGGCCCGCAGAGGATTCCCTACCGGACGCCGCACTGCTGCGTATCAGAACACTTGCCCCGTCTTCAGTTAAAGACGACCGATACGGGCTTGAACCTGAAAGGTCCCCCGCAGCCGATCCCGAATGGATGTTCTCCGGTAGATTCCGTTGCTACTGGTAGGTCGCCGGCTGTTCGGCCACCGAGCGCAGCTGTGGCTTCAACATGGATCGAGGTGACGCTGACGGGCTCGTTGAGGTATGGCGTGGATTGCGGTACCAGCCATTTCCGCTCATCATTTTGCGCGACAGCCTGAGGCGAGCACCCCTGCCCAAAACATGCCGCAACGGATTCCGGTGGAGTTGAGAAGAGCAGCTCCACGGGACCTGTGTAGGCGTAGCCGATGGCTGGGCACGCCCGGAGATCCCGAGACATGCCTGCCATTACAGTGATAACCGTCAGCACTGCGACAATGATGCCGCCTCCAATGAGAAGTGCCCGCCTACGCCTCATGAAGTGAGACTAGTCCTCTATGTCCCGAGGATCCTCTACCGGGCGCTTTTCACGACCGATGGGTGCTCGCAAGTGAAACGAACGCCGGTCTCGTCGGCCATTTGAAAGTCGGTCATAGCGATGGCAGAACGACCTGCGTCTTTCCGAACTCAACCGTGACCTTCTTGGAGGCTTCTACACCTTCGGGAGTCTTGATCACGTATGTTCTTGGCGCCATATCGGCTGTGCAGTTTGGCCCCTCTCGAGTTGCCAGGCTGAATTTAAGGTGTTGGGGGCGGAACCTTAATTGATCGCCTCCCTGGGAAGTCCACCTCCCGTTTCCGGTGATCGCCCCGTGCCCCCGCCACGCACGCAAACCTGCGACGGTGCGTCCCACACGGACGGCATGCAACAATCTCGGTCCGGGCGAGGATCCTTACCGTGGATGCGATTATTGCGACAGCTGTTGGACGACAGTCGGTATGAACCACAAAGTGCTGATCAATGCCACCGTGGCAATGCCGTACCCAACGACGAGGGCGGCGATCGCCAGCCCCCTGCCTCGCTGGGGTGTGAGTTGGATTTGGTTCAGGGCAACGTGCCCGGCGCCCACGGCAAAAACAGCAAGAACTGCGACCCCAAGAACCCATAGCCCCGCCGCTGCTATAACCGCCAAGACAATCGCTGCGATGGCCAGTTTGTTTAGTCCATTGGTTGCTGTGCTGGTCGCGTCTGCATGTGTGCTCATCTGGTCCCCCAACCTAGTTGTGAGAGCGAGTCTAGCTCTGATCCATCGTGCCGTAAGCCCGTCCGCTATCGGTCCGTGGCCGGGCTGCGAGTACCGGCCAACCCGCCCCGGCCACGACGGCGGCACCCAAAGGTGGGCGCCGCCGTCGGATGTTCCAGAACGTTGCATCTAGCCTTCGGCGACCACCGCAACACCGCCGGCCTCAACCGTGCCGCCAAAGGGCGCACCCGTCAGCAGGTCGGTGCCGGTGGCGGAAACCGAGGCGGCCGAGCGTGTGTGGTTGATCGCGAACAGGAAGCCCTGCCCGTCCCCGGAGATACGGCGGACGACCTCCACTCCAGGATCGGCGTCGGCAACAGGGGCAACCCCGGATTCGGCGAGCAGCTTGTCCAGGAGCGCATCGATCCCGTCCCGGTCGGGGAACGTGGCCAGGTACCAGGCCACCCCGGAACCCACGGCCCGGCGGGTAAGGGAAGGCACGCCGTCCAGCGGATACCCGGTCAAGGTCTGCATCGCCTCAGCCCCGGCCAGATGCACGTGCTCGCTCCACACCGAGGAGACAGTCCCGTCACTGAGTTTCAGTTGGAACCCGGCCAGCAACGGGTGGAACTCCTCCACGCGCACGCCCAACAGCTCGCGGAACGCACCCGGGTAGCCGCCCAGCCGCACATGGTCCTGCATATCCACAATCCCGCTGAAGTAGCTCACCAGCACCGTGGCCCCGGCAGCGGCGGCCGCAGCAATGTTGGCGGCGGAGTCATCGGACACTGCGTACAGCGTGCACACCAGCACCAGGTCATACCCCGCCAGCGACGCGGACGGGTGCACCAAGTCCACGGAAATTCCGCGGAGGAACAGGGCGCGGTGGAACCCCCGCAACAGGTCCAAATACTTCACGTCGATACTGGGCTTCGAATCGAACTCGCTGGCCCACCAAGCCTCATAGTCAAAAACAATGGCGGCCCGGGACTGGACCCGCGAACCGCGCACGGGTTCCAGGCGTTTCAGTGCGGCGCCCAGCTCTACCACCTCGCGCCACACCCGCGTGTCCCGGCCGCCGTGCGGCACCATCGCGGAATGGAACTTCTCGGACCCCGCAAAGCTCTGGCGCCACTGGAAGAACATCACGGCGTCCGCCCCGCGCGCCACGTGCGCCAGGGAATTCCGCAGCATCTCGCCGGGCAACTTGGGCTGGTTGCGCGGCTGCCAGTTCACGGCCGACGTCGAATGTTCCATCAGGATCCACGGGTCACCGCCCGCAATGCCGCGGGTAAGGTCCGCGCTGAACGCGAGCTCAACCTGCCGTTCGGGGTCGGCAGCCACCAGGTAGTGGTCGTTGGCGATGACATCCAGATCCTGGGCCCACGCGAAGTAGTCCATGGACTTGGTGGCGCTGGAGGCCATCAGGTTGGTGGTGCAGGGGATGTCCGGCGTCACTTCGCGCAGCACCGCAACGAGCTGCCGGTAGTAGTCCATCAGGGCCCAGGAGTTGAACCGTTGGAAGTCCAGTTGCTGGCCCGGGTTGAGGGTGGACGGGGCGACGGACGGCGGCAGGATTTCGTCAAAGGAACCGTAGTTCTGGGACCAGAACGCCGTGCCCCAGGAGGCGTTGAGGGCATCGACGTCCCCGTACCGGCGCTCCAGCCAGCCGCGGAAAGCGGCGGCGTCCTCGTCCCCGTAGAACTCGGAGACGTGGCAGCCGAGCTCGTTGTCCACGTGCCACAGGGCCAGAGCCGGGTGGTCCTTGTAGCGTTCGGCGATCACGCGGGTAATCCCGGTGGCGTAGCGGCGGTACACGGCCGACGACGGCGTGTAGTGCCGCCGCGAGCCCTGCCCCAGCACGGTCCCGTCAGCCGTGACCGGCAGGATTTCCGGATGCTTGCGGACCAGCCAGGCCGGGGGAGCGGCGGTGGCGGTGGCCAGCGCCACCTTCACCCCGATGCCCGCGAGGTTGTCCATGACCTCGTCCAGCCAGCCAAAGTCGTACTGCCCCTCGGCCGGTTCCAGCAGGGCCCAGGAAAAAATGCCCACGCTGAGGAAATTCACCCCGGCCTCCCGCATCAGCTCCAGGTCCTCCGCCCGCACGCTGCGGGGCCACTGTTCCGGGTTGTAGTCGCCGCCGAAGGCGAGGCCCTGCACCTTGTTCCAGACAGGGGACGGACCGCTGGTTTCCTGCATTCTTGGGGCTCCTCTTCTGTTCATGTGCCTGTTTCATTCCGGTGCGAAGGTCCACGTTCCAGTGTGGACCCGGAAATCCATGGTGGCCGCGGCCGGGCCGGCCGCACCTTCCGGAAGCGACGCAGCGGCCGCCCCATCCGGCGTCGGGCCCGTGACCCGGTACTGGCCCGCCGGCAACCGGACCGTAGCCAGCACTCCCGGCGGAACGCTGAACTCCACCGCCACGAGGGGACCGCGCCGGCGCCAGCCGACGTTCGCCCAGCCGCTGCCGGCGGGCACGCGGCCGCGGGCGTGGTCCAGGCGGCAGAGTGGTGGCTCAATCAGGAGTTCGCCGGGCAGTACGTTCCGGACGCCCAGCAGGTGTTCGAGGACCTCCTTGAGTACCGACGCGGACCAGGCATGGGACTGGCTGTAGTCGGTTCCGTCCACCAGGTCCCAGGCCTCCCAGGTGAACGTGGCGCCGCGGTCCAGCAGGCGGGCCCAGCCGGGTTGGCCGCTGTTGGTGAGCAGGTCCAGGGCGGCGTCGGTCATGCCCTGGGCCAGCAAGGCGCGGACCAGCCGGTGTACGGTCATCGGCCCCTGCCGCATCCCCATGGCGGCGATCCGGACGGCATCCCCTTGGGCATGGGCCGTATCGGTGATGCCAAGGGACAGCGGAAAGGAGGTGGCGTGCTGGGAGGCGTGGGAACTGGGCGTTCCATCTCCGTGGAGGCCGTCGACCATTATCCCGCCCACCCGCAGGCGTGACCGGATGGCCCCGGCCAGGGTCCGCGCCGCCGCTGCATAGCGGGTTGCCGCGTCCCGGTCACCAGCGGCGCCGCAGAGCCGTGCCGTTGACATCAGTGCCGAGTACGCCTGGGCATTGACAGTGGTTTTGGCCGCACATTCCATGTCGTACCCGAACCGGCCAGGCGCGGGCCAGTCGACGATGCCGTGCAGGTAAGGGCCGGACCCGCCGCCCAGCCTGGTGACCAGTCCCGCCGTCGGGCCTTCCGCGGGAATGTACCGCAGCGCGTAGTCCGCCGTATCGCAAAGGTGCGGCAGCAGTTCGCGGATGAGTGCGAGGTCCCCGCTGCGGCGGTGGTACTCCTCGGCCCACTCGGGGACCATCAGGGAGAAATCGGGAATGTCGCGCTTGCCGTCCCCGTTGGGGTAGACGGCGTTGTACCGCCCTTTGTCCTCCCCCTCGGTCCAATAACGGCGGGCAGACCAGCTGAACTCGCGCAATGCCTGCGCCGTGTAGGCGTGTTCACCGAACAGGGCCATGGTGGCGTAGGAAATGTTCGCGGCGTCAGCCAGGAACTGGCCCTTTTCCCGGGTCGGGGTGTCCACGAACTGCTCCTGCACCCCGTACAGCGCCGAATCCCGCAGCAGCCGGAAGACGGCGTCCAGGGTGGGATCCGAGCTGGCGAAGCTGCCGTCGCCGGGGTGGCGTCCGCGGACCACCACCGCACCGACCCTGGACACCTCGGCAGCACCAACGCCCGGAAGCTCCAGATAGCGGAAGCCCAGGTGCACGGTGGCGCGGAACTGCTGCGGCCCTGCCGCCTGGGTGTAGGGGAAGGACATGTCAGTGTTTTGGCTGGCCGTCTTTCCGGCGTCCACCCGCCCGTCCGGCCGGAGGACGTAGCCGGCCCGCAGCATCACGGTGCGGCCGGGGACCCCGTCCACGAAGTCGATCGCCGGGCGCCCGGGCAGGACCTGGCCGAAGTCCGCAACCAGCGTGCCGTCGCCGGCCGTCAGGAATTCGCGCGGGGCCACGAACTCTTCAGCCAGGGACGTGCGGCGCGGGTGGAGTCGGGGAAAGTCCGACGACGGGTGGCGGCCGCACAAGGTGGCGGCGCCAAGGTCTTCGGCAGGGTTGAGGGACCCAGCGGCCTCACCGTCCAGGTGTTCCACCGGATCGCCCTCGTCGTTCCGGTAGCCCGCCTGCCGGTACGGCGCCTCGCCTGCCGACCAGCCTGGACCCGAGCCGAACACCTCGCGGCGCCCGTCCGTGTACTGCACGCTGAGCCGGGCCAGGAGCCCCGGAAGCCCCGCGGCCCTGCCTTGGCCGGGACCGTACCAGTGCAGCAGGGCTGTCACCGGAACCGGCGCCCCCTGCGGCTGTGCGGCCAGCACGCCCGTGACGTCCGCAGCATCGTAGTAGCCTTCCCCTGGGTAGCCGAAGGACGTCACGCTTAGGCTGTGGACCCCGGCGATGGACACTTGGGCGTGGTGGTTGGCGGCCAGGTACAGGCGCGCACGCCGGACCTCGCCGGTGAGCTCAATGTTGGCGCGGAACAGTGTCCATTCGTCCGGTTGGCGGAAGGCCGTGGTCCGGGTCCAGGCGGCCAGGCTGGCGCTCCCGGCGTCCGCGCCGCCGTCGAATTTTTGGTCCATCAGCGGTGAGCCTCCGGCGGCAACCCGGAGGGACGCGTACTCAGCCTGGCTGCGGGGACCCTGGTGGAGGGCCAGCCGCCCCTCGAGTCCGGACGGTTCCTGCACCGCCATCAGCTCGGCGCCATTCACGGAAACCGTGAGGCGGTTGCCGTCGTCCGACAATGCCAGGTCCAGCCAGCCATCTGGCCCTGGCCCCGGCTGAACCCCCGTATCCGCACTTGCCAGCACAGTGGTGGGCGGCGCGGCCGCGGCGGGAATCTCCCATGCGGGGGCGCGCCGCAGCATCACGGTGCCGGACTGGTCCAGTTCGAGGAGCAGCCCGGTTCCTGGTCCGCTACTCCGGAGGATCACGCCCGCCCGGCCCATCACGGGCCGCAGCCGGGCTTCCAGCCGGAAGCTGCGCACGGGCGGGCAGGGGAGGGGAAGGAACGGCGATCCCGCCACGCGGAGCGCGCCGTCCAGAACCTGGAGGGGTGCCCGGCCGCCGGGGGCGCGGCGTATCCATTCCGCCTGCCAGGAGACGTCATCGAGGCCCGTGCTGAACTCCCTGGCAGCCGACCATTCGCCGGCGGCTCCGGTGGCGTCCCGGAGGCGGACGCGCCAGGCATAATCCGCATCGGATTCCAGCCTGGGGCCGGTGTAGGGGATGTGCCGGTGCGTGCTCTCCGCAACCCAGCCGGAGCTCCAGGCCTGGGCCCCGCAGCCGTCCTCCAGCATTAGCTCATAGCCGCTCTGCCGGGCCCGTGCGGGGTCGTGGTCCCCGGCCTGGGCCAGATCCCAGCCAAAGGTCGGGGACCCGGAGGCCGTCAGGCACTCTTCGAGCCCGTCCGTCAGGAGGCGGACGGCCAGGAGTTGCCCGGACCTTGATTCACCGTTCATGGTGCTGCGGGAACCGTGAACGCCACAGGAGCCGAGTGCGCCCAGGGAAGGCCGAGTTCACTGAAAGTGGCGTGCAGCCGGCCGGCCTGTTCAAGGGCCGCCTCGATACCCCGGACCACTGCATGGGCGGAGTCGCCTTCGCCTTCCCACCGGACGTGTTCCGCGGCGATCGGTGCGGGCAGGGGTGCGGTGCGGATGGCCTCCAGGACCAGCATGAAGGCGCCGCTGTCCAGCAGCGGACTGATCAACGGCGTGCCATTGCTGCGGTGGGCCAGGAGGTTTTCCGTGAGGTCGTCCCGGCCGAAGGTCTCCTCCGTGGTGCCGGATTCCGTTGAGACGGTGAGGCGGTCTTCGGTGTAGTGGAACACGGCGGTTCCTGCCGATCCGTGGAGTGTGACGCAGGGTTCAACGGACTCGGCGGCGCAGAGCGTCAGGGCGCAAGTGATGGGCAGGCCCGTGGTGGTGCGGATCCTGATGACGGAGGTGTCGTCGGATTCGATGCTGTTGGCGCGGTAGAGCTCGGTTTCCACGGAGGCGAGATCTGAGGTGGTGCGTGCCCCGGCGATCCGGAGGGCTGTTGCGACGGCGTGTGCCAGCGGGTTGGTTGCCACGCCGTCCACTACGTCCACGCCGTCGATGGTGCGTTTCCCGGCCCAGCGTGACCGCTGGTAATAGGCCTTGTCCCGCACCCAGCGCCCGGTGGCGGAGATGCCCTGGAGCGTGCCGATGGTGCCGGCTGCGAGGAGGTCCCCGACCGCTGCCAGGGCGTGCGAACCAAGGCTTTGGAAACCGATTTGCACGCTGCGTCCCGACGCCGTTGCCGCCTCTGCCAGCCGGGTGAAGTCGGCCAGGGATGCCACGGGTGGCTTCTCCAGGTAGAGGTCCGCGTGCGTGGCCAGCGCTGCCAGGCCCAGGGGTGCATGGGTCTGGATGGGAGTGGCCACAATGATGGCGTCCAGGTCCGCGGTATGGGCCAGGAGCTCGGGCAATCCCGGAAAGACCATGGACGACGCCGGCAGGGACCCCGGTGCCGGCGGGTTGGGATCTGCTGCGGCAACGAGTTCGACGGCGCCTGCCGTGGCGAGCCGGTCAAGGTTCAGCAGGTGCTGGGCACCGAAGCCGTGCACCCCAACCAGCGCCACGCGCGCCGGCGCATGTCCCTGGTGCGGCCGGCTGGTACGGCGCTCCGCAGGTTCCCGGTCAAGTGTTGTCGGAAGTGCCGCGCCGGCAGGCGTTGCCATGGTTCTCCATTCGGCCCCGCAGGGCAATCAGGTCTGGGGCGCCGCCGGCTGCGGCTGGCGCGGATGCAAAGGGTGGCCCGCCGGGACGGGCAGTGGGCAGGCAAAAGCCGGGGTGCGTGGTGGGACACGCACCCCGGCCTTTGCTATTTGATGCCGGTGGTGGCGATGCCTTTGACCAGGAATTTCTGGCCGACGAGGAAGGCAATGAAGACGGGCAGGAGGGAAACGATGGACATGGCGAACATGGATCCCCAGTCGGTGCTGGATTGGGCGTCGACGAAGCTGCGGAGCGCGACGGGGACGGTGAACACGTCGGGGGAGGTGAGGTAGATGAGCTGGCTGAAGAAATCGGACCAGGTCCAGATGAACGTGAAGATGGTGGTGGTGGCCAGGGCGGGGGTCATCAGGGGAAGGATGACCTGCAGGAAGATGCGGGGGTGGCCGGCGCCGTCGATCCTTGCCGCCTCATCCAGTTCGCGGGGGATGCCGCGGATGAACTGGACCATGAGGAAGGTGAAGAACGCGTCCGTGGCGAGGAACTTCGGGACGATGAGGGGCGCGAAGGTGTTCACCCAGCCGATCTGGGAGAACAGGATGTACTGCGGGACGATCACCACGTGGATGGGGAGCATGATCATGACGAGCATGGCTCCGAACATCCACTTCTTGCCCCGGAAGTCCAGCCGGGCGAAGGCGTATGCGGCCATGGAGCAGGAGACGAGGTTGCCGATCACGGCGCCCAGGACCACGAGGGCCGAGTTCAGCAGGTAGGTCCCGAACGGTGAGGTCAGGGCGTTCCAGCCGGTGGCGTAGTTCTCGGTATGGAGTTCGGTGAGCCAAAGGCCCGGTGCCCGGAAGACGTCCTCGCTGGGGCGGAACGAGGACACGACCATCCACAGCAGCGGGTAGATCATGATGATTGCCGTGGCGATCAGGACCACGTGTTTCAGGACGCTCTTGGCCCGGTGCTTGGGGCGGGGCGGGCTGCCGGCCGGAGCGTTGGGTTCCTGGCGTCCGTTTGCAGGGGCCGGGGTGGACAGGAGGGCGTCGGTGGTGACGCGCGGGGCTGATTCAGTCGTCATAGAACACCCAGAATTTCGATGCGTAGAAGTTGACGGCGGTGAAGGCGCCGACGATGACCAGCAGGACCCACGCCATCGCTGAGGCGTAGCCCATGTCGAACTGGCCGAAGCCGCGCTGGTAGAGGTACAGGGTGAAGAACATGGTCGAGTCGGACGGGCCGCCGGTGCCGCCGGAGACGATGAACGCCTGCGTGAAGGACTGGAAGGCGCCGATGATTTGCAGCACGAGGTTGAAGAAGATGATAGGGCTGAGCAGGGGCAGGGTGATCTTGAGGAAGCGGGTGGTCCGTCCCGCACCGTCCACGGCCGCGGCTTCGTAGTACATGGGGGGAATCTGGCGCAGTCCCGCGAGGAAGATGATCATGGGCGAGCCGAAGGTCCAGACGTGCAGCAGGATGATGCTACCGAGGGCGGTGCTGGGGTCCGAAATCCAGCCCGGACCGGTGATGCCGACCATGGCCAGGAGCTGGTTGACCAGGCCTGAGGTTCCGAACATCTGCTTCCAGAGGATCGCAACCGCCACCGAGGAGCCCAGCAGGGAAGGCAGGTAGAACACCGAGCGGTAGAACGGCAGGCCCTTGATGCCTTTGTCCAGGGCCATGGCGACGGCCAGGGCAAGGCCGAGCTGCAGCGGGACGCCGACTATAACGTATGTCAGCGTGACCCGCAGGGAGTTCCAGAACCGGTCGTCCTGCATCATGCGGGTGAAATTGTCGGCGCCGATGAAGTTCGGGTCCTGGATCAGGTTGTAGTCCGTGAAGGAAAGGTACAGGGAGATCAGCATCGGCCCGATGGTGATGGCGACAAGGCCCACGATCCAGGGGGCGAGGAACACCATGGCGGCGCGGTTGTCCTTGAAGGTCCGCTTGACGCTGGACCGTCCGCCTCGGGATTTCTTGCCGAAGCTGCCCAGTTCGGTGAGGACGCTCATTTCTTGGCGCTCTTGATCATGTTGTCCGCTTCGGACTTGAATGCAGCGGCTGCATCCTGGGCGCTGGCGCGCCCGAACAGGACGTCGGTGGTGTGGCGGCCGAGGGCGTCGGCGGCCTTGCTCGACCCGGTGGGCGGAACAGCGGGCGGTTCGCCGAGTTCCGGCTTGATCGCCGTGAGGAAGTCGAGGGCGGTCTTGTCGGTGGGGGTCAGCAACGGCTTGATGGAGTCCTGGATCTTCGGGGACGTCGAGAAACCGCGCTCTGTGGTGACGATCTTCGCAGCGTCGGGGCTGTTGACCAGGTAGTCGATGAACGTCGCGGCCTCGGCCGCATGCTTGGAGCGTGACGACGCGGACCAGTACATCGAGGGCTTGTAGTAGAGCCCGTCATCCTTGGGGTTGCCGTCCTGGCTCGGGACGCGCAGCAGCTTGATGTCGCTGCCCGTGGCCTTCGCAATGGCGCCCAGCTGATTGGTCCACCAGAAAGACATGCCGGTCTTGTTGGTCGCGGCGAGGGTCTGCTCGACGGGGGCGCCGATGTCCTCCTGTGCCACGCTCGCCGGCGGTGCCGCATTGGCGTCCATCAGCTTCTTCTGGAATGCCATGTAGGACGCCACGCCGTCGACGGTGAAACCTGTCTGTCCGTCCTGCGTGTAGAGCTGCTCTCCCCGCTGGCGCAGCCAGATGTTGAGGCTTTGGTCCGTCAAGCCATACGAGGCTCCATAGGTGCCGGTGGCTGCCGCGAGGGCCTGGGCCGTCTTCAGGTAGTCGTCCCACGTCCATTTAGTATCGTCAGGGATCGCGACGCCGGCCTTCTTGAAGAGGTTGACGTTAGCGAAGACGGCGAGGGCGTTTTGTCCCGTGCTTATGCCGTTCAGCTTGCCGTTGTACTGGCCCGCCTTGAGGGTGTTCTGGTCGAAGGCGGACAGGTCCAGCTGGTTCTGCTTGGAGAGGTCAAGGAGCGCGCCCCGCCCGCCGTACTCGGCGATGTAGGCAAGATCCATCTGGATCACGTCCGGTGCATCGTTTGCGGCCGTCTGGGTAGCCAGCTTGTCCCAGTACCCCGACCACACCCCGGGCTCTCCCTGGATCTTGATGTTCGGGTGAGCCTGCTGGAAGGCATCGATCACCTGCTGGGTCTGGTTATTGCGCACATCGTTGCCCCACCAGGAGACACGCAGGGTTACGGAACCATCCGCGTTCTTTGCTCCGCCGGTACCGCAGGCGGAAAGCGCCCCCACAGCGGCAGTTCCGGCAAATAGTGCCAGGGCCGATCGTCGGGTAAACGTTGTCATTGTCTCTCCTTTGAGGTCATGAGTTGCCGTACAGCGCATCCGCTGCCGAATCGAGGGATGCATGTGTTCTACGCCACGTTCTTCTCCTTACAAGGAAAGCGCATTCCAAAGAAGTTGGCAAGGGCTTTCCCAATCCTCTTGATGGGTCGCGTGGTTCGGCCCCGCGACTGCGGGGCTTTCTAGTCCACCGGGGCGTGGCCGGCATTGGCCGGGAAGCGCTTTCCCCTTTCTGGCACAAGGAGGTGCGGAGTGGGCAACCGCGTTATGTAACGATTCAAAATTTTCCTTGACCAGCTGTCATGCTGGGTCTAGATTTTCGAGAAACCGATTACTGGGGTGAGGCTGACCGGCAATAGTCCGCCCCCTGAAACCATGAAGGACAGAGGGGAGCCGTGCCATGCTGTCTGGAACCTTCAGTGCGCGTGCCTATGCATTTTTCGACACGCTCCTATGGATAGCAGGCCTGAACCTGCTGTGGATCGCCTTCACGCTGGTGGGCGCGGGCGTCCTCGGTGCCGGCCCCGCCACTGCCGCCGCGCACATTGTGGTCCGCAGGAGGATCGCCGGGGATGGTGCCCCGCTGCTGCGCGGGTTCACCTCCGCCTACTTCCGGAACTTCGCCAGGGCCAACCTCCTGTCGATTCCGGTCACCGCCGCCACCGTGGCGCTCGTCCTGAACTGGAACTACTTCGCGGGAGGCGGTGGCTTCGCCCAGTACATGGCGGCGGCAGTCCTTGTCGCGGCAATCTTCATGGCGGGCACGGTCTGCTACCTGTTCCCCATGTATGCCCGCTACGAGCTGGCGCTGCCGCAGTACCTGCTGATGTCATCCCGCTTCGCCGTGCGGCACCTGGCGGGAACGGTCATCCTGCTCTTTGTTTCCGCGGCGGTGGTTTATGCCAGCAGCTGCCTCCCGGGGCTGGTTCCGTTCTTCAGCATCGGAGCCTGGCTCTACCTCACCGGCTGGTTGTGTGACCGCTTCTTCGCGGCCAATGACCGGTCGGTGGCGATCGCTGCAGGACCGGCCCCCGGCAGCCCCCTCCACGGGGCGTCCACCGCCTGACGATCCCCGCGGATTGTGGAGGCATCCCCTCGCCTTGCGCGCAAGCTACCTTGCGCGAAGCGCAAATGAAACGTATCAATCGCGGGTCCAGCGAACCCAAACCCCAATGAAGTGGAAAAGGAAAAAACATGATCCATCGGAAACTGACCTTGGCCGCCGCCGTCGTCACCGCCACTGCCCTGTCCCTCACGGCGTGCAGCGGCGGGAACGCCCCGGCCGCAGACCTCACCTCGGTGTCCATCATGGCCCCGTTCCTGGAAGCCCAGCCGCCGGCGGCGGACGGCGCGGTCCAGAAGAAGCTGGAGGAGCTCACCGGCAAGCAGGTCAAGATCAACTGGGCACCCAACGCTTCCTACGAGGACAAAACCAACATCACGCTTGCAGGGTCCGACATCCCGCAGGTCATGGTGATCCAGACCAAGAGCCCCGGGTTCGTCAAGAATGCCCAGGCAGGTGCGTTCTGGGACCTCACCGACAAACTCGACAAATACCCCAACCTCAAGACCACCTTCCCGGATATCCAGAAGAACTCGAGCGTCAACGGAAAGGTCTACGGACTGTTCCGTGAGCGCTCGCCCATGCGGACCGCCGTGATGTTCCGGCAGGACTGGCTGGACAAGCTGGGCCTGCAGCCGCCCAAGACCGTGGAGGACCTGTACAAGGTGGCAAAGGCCTTCACCGAGCAGGACCCCGACGGCAACGGCATCAACGACACCTGGGGCATCACCATTCCCAAGTGGGGTGCGCTGGGAACCAACAGCCCCTACGACGTGATCGAGGAATGGTTCGGCGCCGGAAACCGGTGGACCGAACGGGACGGGAAGCTGGTTCCAAGCTTCGAAACCGATGAGTTCCTCCAGGCCGACCGGTTCATCAAGAAGATGGTGGACGAAAAGCTCATCAACCCTGACTTCGCCACCTTCGACCCCACCAAGTGGAACGAGCCGTTCTTCAACGGCAAGGCGGCCACCATCAAGCCGGAAACCCCGGAAGGAAAGGCCGTCAGCACCGACATCAAGAGCTACGCCCAACTGGGTATGAACGTTGCCGGGAACCAGTTCTACCCGGTTAAGCAGGCCACCGACTACGAGCAGCAGGTATTCGACAAGCGCACCGACGTCATGGCCGAGGACCTCAAGAGCGCAGTCTACAACCCTGCCGCACCCTACGTTTCCGCCACTTACGTGGCCAAGGGCGCGCAGCTGGACAACATCGTGGCCGATGCCCGGATCAAGTACCTGGCCGGGCAGATCGATGAGCAGGGCCTGAAGGACGCCATCAAGCTCTGGGACACCAGCGGCGGCGACAAGGTGAAGGAAGAAATCAACAAGCTGTGGCAGGACAACAAGTAAATGGCAGCCCCTGTCATTGACACCCTCGCCGGGGAGCGGGCGGGCAAGACCCCGCCCGCTCCCCGGAAAGGGGGCAGGTTCTCCGTCCACTTCGCGCACTACAAGTGGCTCTACCTGCTGCTGGTGCCCGGCGTGGTGTATTTCGCGGTCTTCCGCTACGCCCCGATGTACGGGGTGTCCATCGCCTTCAAGGACTACGTCCCGTTCCTCGGCGTGAACGGCAGCCCCTGGGTGGGGTTCCGCAACTTCGAGGACTTCTTCGCCAACCCGGACTTCCCCCGGCTGCTGGGCAACACCCTGATCCTGGCCTTCCTGAACCTGGGCGTGGCCTTCCCGCTGACCATCATCCTGGCGCTGCTGCTGAACGAGGTCCGGCTGTCCATCCTCAAGCGCACGGTCCAGACGCTGGTGTACATCCCGCATTTCCTGTCCTGGACCATCGTGGCTTCGCTGAGCTTCCTGCTGTTCGCCCTGGACATCGGACCGCTGTTCCAGTTCCTGAACAACACCATGGGCACACACATCGATTTCCTGAGCGACCCGGCCTGGTTCCGCCCCCTGATCGTGCTCCAGGAGATCTGGAAGAACACCGGCTGGGGCACCATCATCTTCCTGGCCGCCCTTTCCACCGTGGACCAGGACCAGTACGAGGCCGCGATTATCGACGGCGCCGGCCGGTTCCGGCGGGTCTGGCACATCACGCTGCCGGCGATCCGCTCCACGATCATCGTGATGCTGATCCTGGCCATCGGCCAGATTCTCAACACCGGCTTCGAACAGATCTACCTGATGACCAACGCACTGAACCGGGAAGTAGCGGATGTCTTTGACACCTACGTCTACTTCGTGGGCATCACCCAGGGCGCCTACAGCTACTCCACCGCGGTGGGCCTCTTCAAATCCGTGGTGGGCATCGTGCTGATCTTCGGCACCAACTGGCTGGCCAAGCGATTCAACCAGAGCGGACTGTTCTAATGAAGATCCACAACACCCGCGGCGGCCGGATCTTCGACGCCGCCAACTACGTGTTCCTGGCCCTGATCGGCATCATCACGCTGCTGCCGTTCGTCTACGTCTTCGCGGGCTCGTTCGCCACCGAAGCCGAGATCACCCGCCGGGCATTCTTCGTCTGGCCGGAACAATTTACCCTCGGATCCTACGAGTACATCTTTGCCACCCCGGCGTTCGTCCGGGCCCTGGTCACCACCATCCTGGTCACCGCGGTGGGCACCCTGGTCCAGCTGGCCTTCACCGTGACCATGGCCTACCCGCTGGCCAAGAAGAGCCTGCGCGGCAGGAACGTGATCCTGTCCCTGGTGGTTTTCGCCATGGTCTTCTCCGGCGGCATGATCCCCACCTTCCTGCTGGTCAAGGACCTGGGCCTGCTCAACTCCTACTGGGCCCTGATCCTGCCGGCGGCCATCAACCCGTTCAGCCTGATCATCATCAAGAACTTCTTCCAGGAGCTCCCGGCCGAACTCGAGGAGTCGGCCAAGATGGACGGCGCCACCGAGTTCGGGATCCTGTGGCGGATCCTCCTGCCGTTGTCCAAGCCGGTGCTCGCAACCTTTGCGCTGTTCTATGCGGTGGGCATCTGGAACGACTTCATGTCGCCGCTGCTGTACCTTAGCGACAACTCCAAGTGGACCCTGCAGATGTACCTGCGGCAGGTCACGGCGGCCTCGGACCTGCTGGGCACCGGCAACGTGGATCCCAACTACATCCCACCGGAACAGGGCATCAAGTTCGCCGTGATCGTGGTGGCCACCCTTCCCATCCTTATCTTCTACCCGTTCCTGCAAAAGCACTTCGCCAAGGGCATGCTCATCGGCTCCGTCAAGGGTTGACCCGTACCACCGAAAGAAGACCATGAAAATCCTGCTGGCCGGAGATTCCACCGTGGCCACCTGCCCCACCCACGAGTTCCCGATGAGCGGCTGGGGAGCGCAACTGGCACCGTTCACCTACACGTGGGCGACTGTGCACAACTTCGCCAAGGGCGGCGCAAATACCGAATCCTTCCGGGGCGAGGGTCTCTGGGAGGACCTGCTCGCCGCGGCAGGTCCCGGGGATGCGGTACTCATCCAGTTCGGCCACAACGACCAGAAGAAGCCGCACCTTGCCGCCCGCACGGGCTACGCGGCGAACCTGCGCACCATGGTGGGGGAGGCGCGTGGCGTGGGTGCGGCGCCGGTACTCTGCACATCGGTGGAGCGCCGGCACTTCCGGGACGCGCCGTCGTCGGACGTTCTTGCGGAGAGCCTGGAGGACTACCCGGAGGTGGTCCGCGAACTGGGCCCGGAGCTTGGCGTCCCGGTGATGGACCTGAACGCCTGGACCCGGCGCCTCTATGGCCGGCTGGGGCGGGAGGGCTCCCGGGAGCTCTTCTGCCACTTCGCGCCGGGGGAGCACGCGCACTGGCCTGACGGGTTGGCCGACGACACGCATTTCTCGCAGCAGGGTGCCGCCCTGGTGGCGGCGGAGGTGGGGCGCCAACTGGCGGGCCTGGGATATGGCGGGTCCCGCACCAGAGTGCCCGCCGGCGCCGGGGAGTTGAGTACGACGGCGGGACGCAGCTAAGTGGGCGCCGCAGGCCTTGGGACAAGCGTCCTCTACCGCAACCCGCTGGCGGGGCCCGGTGACGTTGCCGGGTGGGTGGCTGAAGGGCCGTTGCGCCTGGGCAGCCATGACGGGGCGCTGGAACTGTCCGGCCTGCTTGACGACCGGGAGTTCGGCGACCATGCGCACTGGACCTTCTGGTGCCCGGAAGAATTCCCGGACCGGATCCGCATCAGCTGGGAGTTCCTGCCGCTCGCGGAGCCTGGCCTGGCGATGCTGTTCTTCGCGGCAGTGGGGCACGGCGGTCAGGATCTCTTCAGCCCGGCCCTCGCGTCCCGGACGGGCTACTATCCGCAGTACCACTCAGGCGATATAGACGCCCTGCACGTCTCGTACTTCCGGCACAAGTTTGCGTCCGAGCGGGCATTCCGGACCTGCAACCTGCGCAAGAGTGCGGGCTTCGAACTGGTGGCGCAGGGCGCGGATCCGTTGCCGCCCACGGAGGACGCTGCGGATTTCTACCGCCTGGAGCTGGTGAAGGACGGGCCGCTGGTGGAGTTTTCCATCAACGGGCTGCCGCTCTTTGAGTGGCGTGATGCCGCTGGCAAGGCACTGGGCGGCGGCCGGATCGGTTTCCGGCAGATGGCTCCGCTGCGGGCCGCCTACCGGAACCTGGTGGTGGAGAAGCTCTAGGCGAAGAAGATGGGCAGTCCCGGAGGACTGCCCATCTTGCTGCCTGTGGACTTCCTGGAACTAGAGTCCCAGGAGCCGGTTGAGCAGGTTGGCCAGGCCGCTCAGGCCGTTGCCACCGTCCAGGAGCCCGGTGACGGCGCAGAGGAGGTTGCCCACCAGGTTGCCCGCGCCGGTCTGCGAGGTGATGTCCAAGACCACCTGGTTCAGGTCGACGTTGAGGCCCAGCAGGTCCAGGTGCAGTGGGCCGAGGACCAGGTTCAGGATGTCGCAGCTGCCGCCCGAGGCCAGGGCGGCCGCGGTTGAGGGTGCTGCGGCTGCGGTCGTGGTTACCGTCTGGCTGATTGGGGTGGCCACGCCGTTGAGGTCGGTGAGGGTGCCCTGCACCAGGCCGGTGACGTTCAGCTGGCCGTTCTGGGCGCTGAAGCCCGTCGGCGTGAACGAGCCGGCGAACGTGCCCACGCCGTCAATGGTCTGGTTGATGGTGCCGGAGACGTTCGCGGTGTGTGTTGTTTTGGAGGCGGCGGAAGGAGTCGCTGGTGCGGCTGCTGTTGCCGGGCCTGCCATGCCAAAGAGCATGGCGCCGGAGAGGGCTATTGCGGTGACTGAAGCTGAGACCTTTGTTCGCATTTTCGGTAGATCCTTTCGGCGCCGGGAGCGGCGCAACGAATCCTCCGAGGCTCCGCCCCCATGGAAGAACCCCGGCGGAACTGTCTGTTTCTCATGCAGTGCGATTCACATGCAGCCCTTGCGGGCCGCGACACGGGGCCCTTGGAAGGTGATCCAGGCCACGGACACGTCGACCAACCTAATAGTAAGCATGCTGATGAGTCAAGCCCGCTGTGGGATGCGGGTGGCCTCTGGTGGAGCGATGGGCGACTACTCCGCCCCTTGTGGGGCAAGATGGAGGAATTCAGCAACTGCCCACTGGAGGGAGGCGGGGTATGGAGCCCGTAGTGGTCGACGGCGGCAAGGGAACGGTGGAACTGCGCGCTGACGGAGTCATCCACCTTATCTGGGAGCCCAAGGTCCGCATCGAAGCCGAGGATGCGCAGGCGGCGATGGCCGCGGTGAACCAGATAGCCGGGGATTCGACCTACCCGATGCTCGTGGACATGGCCACCACCGAGAATGTGAGCATCCAGGCGCGCTCAGTGTTCTCCATCCCGTGCGCGGCCAACAGGATCGCCCTGTTGGGGACAAGTCCAGTGGACCGGATCATCGCCAATTTCTTCCTGGGCGTCCACGTCCCGCCGTGCCCCACCCGCTTCTTCACGTCGCGGACCGAGTCCCTGAAGTGGCTCCAGCCCGCGGAAAATTAACCAGCGGCGGCGGTGCTTTGCCGGACTACAAGTTCTGGCGTAAACACCACGGAACGGTGGACGGGGCTCTGCGACTCAACCTCTTCGGACAGCAGTTCGATGGCTGTCCTTCCCAGTAGTTGGGTGGGCTGGCGGATGGAGGACAGGGGAACCACTGCGGAGGCGGCAAAGTCGATGTCGTCATAGCCGATCAGCGCCACGTCCCCGGGAATGCTGAACGTGTGCGTCATGGTGAGCGACTGCATGACGCCCAGGGCCAGGAGGTCATTGGCGCAGAAGATGCCGTCCGGCAGGTCCGCGCGGCCCCGTTCCACCAGCATGTTTCCCACGCTGCGGCCGGCCAGTACGGTCTGCCCCTCCGCGTCCAGGACTTCCAGGGTGGCGTCCGGTTCCTCCTTGACGGCCCGGCGGGCCCCCTGCAGGCGGTCTGCCACCTGGCGGATGGAGGTGGAGCCGCCAACAAAGGCGAGCCGACGGCGGCCGGAGTCCAGGAGGTGCCTGGCGGCCAGGTATCCGCCGGCGTCATCGTCCACGGCAACTGAGCTGAACTTGGACTCGTCGGCCAGCCGGTCCACCAGTACCGTGGGGATGCCGCGCTCGCGGAGGAGGTCCAGCCTGTCCGTCACATCGCCCACTGGGGAAATCAGCAGCCCCTGCACGCGCTGCTCCTGGAAAAGGTCGATGTAGTTCGCCTCCCGGCCGGCGTTGTGGCCGCTGTCGCCCAGCAGGACGGCGCTGCCCTGCAGGGCTGCGGCGTCTTCCGCCGCCCGGACAACGGAAGTGAAGAATGGGTTGCCCACGTCCAGGACGATGAGTCCGATGGTGCGGCTGTGCCCCACGCGAAGCTGGCGGGCGGCGTCGTTGCGGACGAAGCCGAGTTCATCAATGGCCGACAGGACCCGCTCCTTGGTCCTGTCCGACACACGGTCAGGGTAGTTGAGGACATTGGACACGGTGCCCACGGCCACGCCCGCGTGGGTGGCCACGTCCTTGATACTGGCTGTGCGGTTCATTGGTTCTCCGTGCTGACATGCCCCCGCTGGAACGATTCCGGCGGCTGATCGGAAGTTTCTGCCGTTGCTTGACACCTGCTCAAATCCAAGAGTACTTTGAATCGTACCAATGAAACGATTCAAAAAATTCTTGGCGTTTTGAAAGGGGCACCGATGAGGGTGTGTTTCCGTTCTTCGGTCCAGCCGCAGCTGGTCGATGAATACCGGCGCCGTCACGCCGCGGTGTGGCCGGAGATGCTGCACGCGCTCAAGGAAGCGGGCTGGCACAACTACTCCCTGTTCCTCGGCGAGGACGGGCTCCTGGTGGGATACGTGGAGTGCGACGACTTTGACGCAGCCCGTGCCCGCATGGCCCTGACGGACGTCAACGCCCGTTGGCAGGCCGACATGGCAACCCTCTTCGAAGATTCCGGCCAGGCACCCGACGAGGGGTTCCAGGTCCTGGAGGAAGTCTTCAACCTGGACAGCCAACTGGCGGCACCACCCTCCGCAGGCTGACCCGCGGGACGCCGGCATATGGCCACCCGGACAGCAGCCAGGCTCCAGCAGCGGGGCATCAAACAAACGCAGCAGACAGACACTCACCACCGGAAAGAATCAACATGAACGACGTAGCAACGGCGCTGGGCAGGCTCGGGGAGCTTGCCATCGAGGTCCCTTCGTGGGCCTATGGGAATTCGGGGACGCGGTTCAAGGTGTTCGGCACGCCCGGTACGCCGCGGACGGTCCAGGAAAAGCTGGCCGATGCCGCCAAGGTCCACGAGCTGACCGGCCTGGCGCCCACCGTGGCGCTGCATATCCCGTGGGACAAGGTGGACGATTACACCGCACTGAAGGACTATGCGGCCGGCCTGGGCGTAGGCCTGGGGACCATCAACTCCAACACGTTCCAGGATGACGAGTACAAGTTCGGTTCCCTGACGTCCTCCAATGAGGCCGCCCGCCGCCGTGCCATCGACCACCACCTGGCCTGCATCGACATTATGCACGCCACGGGCTCGCGGGACCTGAAGATCTGGCTTGCGGACGGAACCAACTACCCGGGCCAGGACGATCTCCGCGGCCGCCAGGACCGCCTGGCCGAGTCGCTGCGGGAGATTTATGCAGCCCTGGGCGATGAGCAGCGCCTGGTGCTTGAATACAAGTTCTTCGAACCGGCTTTCTACCACACCGATGTTCCGGACTGGGGCACGTCCTACGCCCAGACCCTGGCCTTGGGCGAGAAGGCCTTCGTCTGCCTGGACACCGGCCACCACGCGCCGGGCACCAACATCGAGTTCATCGTGATGCAGCTGCTGCGCCTGGGCAAGCTGGGCTCGTTCGACTTCAACTCGCGCTTCTACGCCGACGACGACCTCATTGTGGGCGCCGCCGATCCGTTCCAGCTCTTCCGCATCATGCACGAAGTGATCCGCGGCGGCGGGTTCGGCAAGGATTCCGGCGTGGCGCTCATGCTGGACCAGTGCCACAACCTTGAGGAGAAGATCCCGGGCCAGATCCGCTCCGTGCTCAACGTCCAGGAAATGACGTTGCGGGCCCTGCTGGTGGACACCGCAGCGCTGGGCGAAGCGCAGCGCGCGGGTGATGTCCTGGCAGCGAACGGCATTTTCAACGATGCCTTCTTTACCGACGTCCGGCCTATCCTGGCCGAATGGCGTGAATCCCGCGGCCTGCCCGCGGACCCGATCGCTGCCTACAAGGCCAGCGGCTACCAGAAACAGATCAACGAGGACCGCGCAGGCGGCCAGCAAGCCGGATGGGGCGCCTGAGAAGTTATGACCAACAAGACTGTTGAAGACCTGATTGCCCGTTCGAACCGCCTGGGTGCGGACAAGCGGAACACGAACTACGCCGGTGGCAACACCTCGGCCAAGGGCACCGACAAGGATCCCGTCACGGGCGAGGACGTCCAGCTGCTCTGGGTCAAGGGTTCCGGCGGCGACCTGGGCACCTTGAAGGAGCAGAACCTTGCGGTGCTGCGGCTGGACCGGCTGAATGCGCTGAAGAACGTCTACCCCGGCGTCGAGCGTGAGGACGAGATGGTGGCTGCGTTCGATTACTGCCTGCATGGCAAGGGCGGCGCCGCGCCGTCGATCGACACCGCCATGCACGGCCTGGTGGACGCCGCGCACGTGGACCACCTGCACCCGGACTCCGGCATCGCCATTGCGACGGCGGCGGACGGCGAAGCGCTGACCACCAAGATCTTCGGTGACAAGGTGGTGTGGGTGCCCTGGCGCCGTCCCGGGTTCCAGCTGGGCCTGGACATCGCCGCGATCAAGGTCGCCAACCCGCAGGCCGTCGGAACCATCCTGGGCGGCCACGGCATCACCGCCTGGGGTGCCACCAGCGAAGAGGCGGCGCAGAACTCGCTTTGGATCATTGAGCAGGCCGAGAAGTACATCCGCGAGAACGGCAAGGCCGAGCCCTTCGGGCCCAAGCTCCCCGGCTACGGCGCCCTTCCTGAGGCTGAGCGACGTGCCAAGGCCGCGGCCCTGGCACCGGTGATCCGCGGCCTGGCCTCCACGGACAAACCGCAGCTGGGGCACTTCAGCGATGACGCCGTCGTCCTGGGCTTCCTGGAAGCCGCCGAACACCCAAGGCTGGGCGCGCTGGGGACCTCCTGCCCGGACCATTTCCTGCGCACCAAGGTCAAGCCGCTGATCCTGGACCTGCCTGCCGACGCCTCCATCAAGGATTCGGTCGCCCGGCTGCACGAGCTGCACGCCGACTACCGCGAGGACTACCAGGCCTACTACGACCGCCACGCAGACGCTGATAGCCCTGCCCTGCGGGGCGCGGACCCGGCCATCGTTCTGGTCCCGGGCGTGGGCATGTTCTCCTTCGGCGCGAACAAGCAGACCGCCAGGGTGGCCGGTGAGTTCTACCTCAACGCCATCAATGTGATGCGCGGCGCCGAGGCGATCTCCACCTACGCCCCGATCGAGGAATCCGAGAAGTTCCGGATCGAGTACTGGGCCCTGGAGGAAGCCAAGCTGTCCCGGATGCCCAAGCCCAAGTCCCACGCCACCCGCATCGCCTTGGTGACCGGTGCCGCGTCAGGCATCGGCAAGGCGATTGCCACTCGGCTCGCCGCGGAAGGTGCCTGCGTGGTCATCGCCGACCTGAACCTGGAGAACGCACAAAAGGTGGCCGAGGAACTGGGCGGTGCCGACGTCGCCATCGGCGTCCAGGCCGACGTCACGGACGAGGCGCAGGTCTCGGCCGCGATCGATGCCGCGGTGCTCGCGTTCGGCGGGGTTGACCTGGTGGTCAACAACGCCGGCCTGTCCATCTCCAAGCCGCTGCTGGAAACCACCGAAAAGGACTGGGACCTGCAGCACAACGTGATGGCCAAGGGCTCCTTCCTGGTGGCCAAGGCCGCCGCGAAGGTCATGATCGCCCAGGGCCTGGGCGGGGACATCATCTACATCTCCTCCAAGAACTCCGTGTTCGCCGGCCCCAACAACATCGCCTACTCCGCCACCAAAGCCGACCAGGCCCACCAGGTCCGCCTCCTCGCGGCCGAACTGGGCGAGCACGGCATCCGCGTGAACGGCATCAACCCCGACGGCGTGGTCCGCGGCTCGGGCATCTTCGCCGGCGGCTGGGGTGCCAAGCGCGCCGCGGTCTACGGCGTGGACGAGGAGAAACTGGGCGAGTACTACGCCCAGCGGACCCTGCTCAAGCGCGAGGTCCTGCCCGAGCACGTGGCCAACGCCGCCGCCGTCCTGACCAGCAACGAACTGTCCCACACCACCGGCCTGCACATCCCCGTGGACGCTGGGGTGGCGGCAGCCTTCCTGCGGTGAGCGCTTCGAACGGTGTCGACGGCGGCGTGTTCGCCGCCGTCGACATCGGCGCCTCCTCGGGGCGGGTGATGCTGGGACGCGTATCCCCGGAAGGGGTGCCGCTGGAGACCGTCCACCGGTTCCCCAACGGCGTGGTGGAGCACGACGGCGGCCTCCGCTGGGACCTCGACGCCCTGTTCGCGGAGGTACTCAAGGGGTTGGCGGCTGCGGCGACAGTCGCCGCCGCGCAGGGGGAAACGATCGCCAGCATCGGCATCGACACCTGGGCCGTGGACTACGGCCTGGTCAACGCCGCCGGGAAACTCGTGGCGCAGCCGTACAGCTACCGCGACGACCGCAGCCGGGCCGCCGTCGCGCCCGTGCACGCCAAGCTGGACCCTGCGCGCCTGTACCAGACCAATGGCCTGCAGTTCCTGCAGTTCAACACCATCTACCAGCTGGCCACCGAACGCGGCCTGGACGGGCTGCAGGCGCTCCTCATCCCGGACCTGATCGCGTTCCTGTTGACCGGCGTGCGGCGGGCCGAGGCCACGAACGCCTCCACCACCGGACTGTTTGACGCCGTGGCGGGGGAGTGGGCCACCGAGTTCTTCACGGCGCTGGGCCTGCGGAAGGACTTGTTCCCGCCGCTGATCCAGCCAGGGGAAGCTTACGGGCAACTCCTGCCCGACGTTGCCGCGGCCGTTGGCCTGCCGCGGAACACCCAGGTTGTGGCCGTAGGCTCGCACGACACCGCCTCCGCCGTGGCCGCAGTTCCTGCGATGGATGACAACTTCGCCTACATCTCCTCCGGGACCTGGTCGCTGGTAGGGCTGGAACTGCAGCACCCGGTCCTTACCGAAGGCAGCCGGGAAGCGAACTTCACCAATGAACGCGGCGTGGACGGCACCACCCGCTACCTGCGGAACGTGGGCGGACTGTGGCTGCTGAGCGAATGCCAGCGCACCTGGGCGTCGGAAGGGTTCACACCCGACCTTGCGGCCCTGCTGGCCGCGGCGGCCGCACTGCCCGCCGGCGGACCCCAAATCAACGCGGACGATCCGTACTTCATCGCCCCGGACAACATGCCGGAGCGCATCCGCGCGGCGGTCCGGCGCACCGGCGATGTCCTCTCCGGCGATCCTGCAGCCATCACCCGCTGCATCATGGACAGCCTGGCGGCCGGCTACGCCAGGACCATCACCGTTGCGGAACGCCTCGCCGGCCGTCGTTCGGTGGACGTGGTGCACGTGGTGGGCGGCGGCTCCCAAAACGCCCTGCTCTGCCAGCTCACGGCCAACGCCACGGGACGTCCCGTCGTCGCCGGACCGGTCGAAGCCACCGCGCTGGGCAACGTACTGGTGCAGGCACGGGCGGCCGGGGCCGTTGACGGCGGGCTGGCCGAGCTCCGCCGGATCGTCGCCGCCGGGACCAGCCTGGACCGGTACCAACCACTTGTCACTGCCCGCGAAGGATGCGTGAATTAGGAATGCCCCTCTTCGACCTTCCCCTGGCCCAGCTGCGCAGCTACACCTCCGGGGTCACTCCACCGGGGGACCTCCAGGCGTTTTGGGATGCCACGGTGGAGGAAGCGCGGGCCTTTCCACTGGACGCGACGTTCGAACCGGTGGAGAACTACCTGACCGTGATCGATACCTTCGACGTCACGTTCTCAGGTTTCGGCGGTGCTCCCGTCAAAGGCTGGCTGCACCTCCCCGCCCACCTTGAGGCAGGTGTCCAGCTTCCGGCGGTGGTGCACTACATCGGCTACTCGGGTGGCCGGGGCCTGGCAAACCAGGACACCCGCTGGGCACAGGCCGGGTACGCCCACTTCATCATGGACACCCGCGGCCAGGGGTACGGCGGCATGGTGGGCGATACCCCGGACCCCCACCCCTCCGCCGGGGACGTGGCACACGCAGGCCTCATGACCAGGGGCATCGCCAGCCGGGAGGACTACTACTTCCGCAGGGTGTATGTGGACGCCTTCCGTGCCGTGGAGGCGGCCCAGGCCCACCCCGCCGTCGATCCCGCCAAGGTGGTGCTGGCCGGTGTCAGCCAGGGCGGCGGCCTGGTGGTGGCCACGGCCGGACTTGCCTCGGGACGGCTTGACGGCATCATCGCCGCACTCCCGGATGTCCCCTTCCTGCAGGACTTCCCCCGTGCCATCGACATCACACCCCGCGGCCCGTACCCGGAGATCGCCCAGTTCCTCGCCCGGCACCGCGACCGCTACGACGCCGCCCTGGAGGTCCTCAACTATTTCGACGGCGTCAATTTGGCCCGCTGGGCCTCTGTTCCGGCGCTGTACTCCGCCGCCCAGATGGATGACATCTGCCCGCCGTCAACGGTCTTCGCCAGCTACAACGCCTATGGATCGGCCGCAGCGTCGGGCAGCAGTCCGGCCAAGGAGATCGAGGTCTACCGGTTCAACAACCACGAAGGCGGCCAGGAACACCACTGGATCCGGCAGCTGCAGTTCCTGCGCAAGCTGCTGGGGCAGGCACAGGCCGCAATATGACGGATCCGATTTTGCGGCCGGCGCGGTCCGGGCTTATGGTCACTTCCATGACTAACCGTTGGTATGCGTATTTTTCGTTGGCTCTGGAGGAGCCCGCGTCTAACTGACACGCATCCAACTTCCTTCAGAGCCAACAGGGCAGAGATCATTCTCTGCCCTTCGCCGTTTCTCCGGCGGGTTCTGAAATCCGGGCCCGCTTCCCATCTGGAACAGGACCCCGAACATGAGCACCGCAACAGCAGCAGCCCCGGCCAGCGACACCAAGTCCACCTCGAACCTGCGCGTCAGCGAATTCACCCCGCTGCCCACCCCCTCGGCACTCCTCGCCAAACTGCCCCTGGACGCCCAGGCCGCTGGCGTCGTCGAATGCGGACGCGATGAGGTACGCGCCATCATGGACGGCGTGGACGACCGCCTGCTGGTCATCGTGGGCCCCTGCTCCATCCACGATCCCAAGGCCGGCCTGGAGTACGCGCGGCGGCTGGTCAGCCAGGCCGAGAAGCACAAGGAAGACCTGCTGATCGTCATGCGGACCTACTTCGAGAAGCCGCGCACCACGGTGGGCTGGAAGGGCCTGATCAACGATCCCCGGCTGGACGGCAGCCACGACATGGCCACCGGCCTCCGCACGGCCCGGCAGTTCCTGCAGCAGGTCACCGCGCTGGGCCTGCCCACCGCCACCGAGTTCCTCGAGCCGATCAGCCCCCAGTACATGGCGGACCTGGTCTCCTGGGGTGCCATCGGTGCGCGCACCACGGAGAGCCAGATCCACCGGCAGCTGGCCTCCGGGCTTTCCATGCCCATCGGGTTCAAGAACGGGACCGACGGCGGCCTGCAGGTTGCCATCGATGCCTGCGGTGCCGCCGCGGCGGCCCAGGCGTTCCTGGGGATCGACGGCGAGGGCCGGGCAGCGCTGGTGGCGACGGCAGGAAACCCCGACACCCACGTCATCCTCCGCGGCGGCCGGAAGGGGCCCAACTACTCCGCGGCCGACGTGGAACGGGCCTCCACCGAACTGGCGGGCAAGGGGCTCAATCCCCGCCTGATCGTTGACGCCAGCCACGCCAACAGCGGCAAGAGCCACCACCGCCAGGCGGAAGTCGCGCTGGAGATTGGTGCCCAGCTCGAGGACGGGGGAGCAGCAGCCCGGGCCGTTGCCGGCGTCATGCTGGAAAGCTTCCTGGTGGGCGGAGCCCAGAACCTCGACGTCGCAGAGCACGCGGCGGGGCGCTCCCCGCTGGTCTACGGCCAGAGCGTCACGGACGCCTGCATGGACTGGGATGTCTCAGCTTCGGTCCTGGAGCAGCTTGCGGCGTCGGCACGGAAGCGCCGGCAGCAGAATTAGGGGCGAAATAGGGGCGAAATAGGGGAGGCCACTACTTTCACATCTGCCACATGAACATCTAGAGTATCTATTTAGGTGGTTGGTGGATGGCTCAGCATCGGAACACCGCATTGGCACGTACCTGGGGTCACTGTTGTCCATCCGTCAGCAAAGGAAAATAGGGAAATGTCGGCAGAACAGAACTTCTCCAACGCGAAGTTCCTGACCGTGGCTGAAGTGGCCGAGGTCATGCGCGTCTCCAAAATGACCGTCTACCGCCTGGTCCACTCCGGCGAAATGCCCGCGGTGCGCTTCGGCCGCTCCTATCGGGTCCCCGAAAACGCCGTCGAACAGTACCTTAAGGGCGCTGTTGTGGACGGCCACACCGAGACCGCCTGAGGCGGCCTGTCCTGAGCCGCTCCCGATAAGCGGTACCCTGTTAAGGAACGTTTTACGTCATTGTAAGAATCTGTCAGTTGTTCAGTTCGTAGCTTTGTCCACGGACATTCCCCATCAGGCAGGTACTGCATCTAGTTTGTAAGGAACTTTCGTGGGTTCAGTTATCAAGAAGCGTCGCAAGCGTATGGCCAAGAAGAAGCACCGCAAGCTGCTTCGCAAGACCCGTCACCAGCGCCGCAACAAGAAGTAGCAATACTTCGAACAGCGTGAAATGCCCGTCGCCTTCCAAGGCGGCGGGCATTTTTATGCCCGGGGGCCGCGGATGCGGGCGAAGCCCTTCCAGAGGCCGTAGACGGCGCCGCCGAAGGTCGCCGCCTTGAGCCCAACGGTGGCGGCGCGGCGGCCGGCGCGGAAATCATAGACCGGCCAGTTCCGGTCGCGGGCGTGCCGGCGGAGCTTGGCGTCCGGGTTGATGGCTACTGGGTGGCCCACCAGCGAGAGCAGCGGAACGTCGTTGTAGGAGTCGCTGTACGCCCAGCAGCGCTTGAGGTCCAGGTCCTCCTGGTCCGCGATGGCCTGCACCGCTACTGCCTTGGCCGAACCGTGGAGGATGTCTCCCACCAGGCGTCCGGTGTACATGCCGTCGTGCACTTCCCCCACCGTGCCCAAAGCCCCCGTCAGCCCCAGCCGGGTGGAGATCACCGTGGCCACTTCGATGGGCGTGGCCGTTACCAGCCAGACGCGGCGGCCCACCCGGAGGTGCTGTTCGGCCAGGGCCTTGGCGCCCGGCCAGATCCGCGAGGCGATCATCTCGTCGTAGACCTCTTCACCCAGTGCCTTGATGTCGTCCACGGTGATGCCGGCGGCGAGGGTCAGGGCCGAATCGCGGACCGCATGGACGTCGTCGATGTTTTCCCCGCGCGCCACGAACTTGAACTGCTTCCACGCGAACCCGGCGGCCTGGGTCAGCGTGAACGCCCCCCGCTGGTGCATCTTGCGGGCCACGTGGAAGAGGCTGGCACCGCGCATCAAGGTGTTGTCCACGTCGAAAAACGCCGCCTCACCGGGCTGCGGGGCAGCAACCGGCCGTGTAACGACGGCGACGTATTTCTCCTCGGGCATGGACTTGAGTCTAGTCAATCCACCCGGCCGGCGCCGTCGGCGTCACCTGCACGGCGCGAACGGCGATACCGTTAAGCCATGGCTACCCCCCGCGTCGTCCTGGTCACCAAAGCTGACTGCCACCTCTGCGAAGAGGCCCGCGACGCCGTCGGCCGGGTCACTGCCTCGCTGGGCCTTGAATGGAGCGAAGAGTTGGTGGACAACCAGCCTGAGCTGCGGGAGCGCTACGCAGAAGAGGTCCCCGTGGTCCTGGTGGACGGGGTGCAGCGCGATTTCTGGAAAATCGACGAAGCCCGGCTGGAACGCGTCCTGCAGCGCGCCATGGCCAAGTAGGGGGATGCGAGTGACGTCCTTGGATTCGACCCCCCAGCCTGTGCCGGACGTACCGGATACCGCGGGCGCACCGGCCAAACAAATTCCGCCCGCTGCCGTGGCCCGGTTGACGCTCTACCTCCGCGCCCTGAACACGCTGCTGGCCGAGGGCGTTGAGCGTGTCTCCTCCGAATCGCTGGCGGAAGCCTCCGGCGTCAGTTCCTCCACGCTGCGCAAGGACCTCTCCCACGTGGGCTCCTACGGAACCAGGGGAGTGGGCTACGAGGTGCAGTACCTGAGCCGCCACATCGCTGCGGCCCTGGGCCTGACGCATGACTGGAAAGTGGCCATCGTTGGAGCCGGAAACCTGGGCAAGGCACTGGCCCGCTACGGCGGCTTCGAATCCCGGGGCTTCGACGTGGTGGCCATTTTCGACGCCGACCAGATGGTGGTGGGCAACGAAGTGGGATGGCTGCGGGTCAGCGACGTGGCAGACCTCGAGACCGTCCTCCACCGCACCGGGGCAAACATGGTGGTGCTGGCACTTCCCGCGGCGGTGGCCCAGGGAATCTGCGACCGTGTGGTGGCGGCAGGCGTGCACAGCGTGCTCAGCTTTGCACCTGTCATGCTGCAGGTCCCTGAAGGAGTCAACCTCCGCAAAGTGGACATGGCCACGGAGCTCCAGATCCTGGCCTATCACGCCCAGCGGGCGCAGGCGCCGGGGCAGACGGCCTAGGGGCAGGATTAAAAGCGGTGGCCCGGGATGCTGGACATCCCGGGCCGCCGCTGCGTTCTGCCGTTGGCGTTACCGCCCGTAAGGGTTGCCGAAGCCGCCGGAATAAGGGTTGGCAAACGGCTGCTGCTTCCGGAAATACGGGGCAGCAGCCGGGAGGTAGAGCAGGACAATGGCGGCGATGCCCAGGACAGTCCCAAGCGTTCCGAAGGTGGGGACCCCGAACAGGCCCAACACGGACAGTGCTGCGAACACGGTCCCGAGGATGCGTGCCCAGTTCTTGCCCTTGCGGACAAAGAACGCCACCAGCAGGTAGAGCGCGACGCCGATGATGGCGAAGACCACCAGCGTGCCGGCGATGACGCTCTTGATGTCGTCATACGTCACGGCCGCACCGCTGGATTTCACCTGCTGCTCAAAAGCCTGCCGGAACTGTGGATCATCGAGCTGGGTGAGCCCGGTGAGCAGGGAGATGACGAAGATCACGGCAGCCGCAATCAGGAGCCAGAACGAGATGTTCACCAGCTGCGGGACGCCGTTGCTTCCCGCCGGCTGCGGCTGCTCCGAGGGGTACTGGCCGTACGGGGACTGGCCATAGGGCGACTGCCCGTACTGGGGTGCCTTCTGGCCATATTGGGAACCGTACTGCGGTGCACCCTGGCCGTACTGCGGTGCTGCCGGCGGCTGCGAGCCGTACTGGGGCTGGTTCTGCCCGTACTGCGGTGCATTCTGGCCATACTGGGGTGCGTTCTGGCCGTAGCGCGGCTGCTCGGGGCCGGGCTGCTGGCTGCCGGACTGGTCATTGCCGGAATACGGGTCTTGGGGCGCGGGAGGCGGGACGGGAGGAGTACTCATGGGCGTTCCTTCTGCAGGTCGGGATCCAGGTAGGCTGCCGGGATTCGGTCCTCAGCCTTCCCCCCAGCATGGCTTAGCTCCACCGTACCCCCGGCGGGCGGTGATATCGGTGATTCGGGCGGGATTCACGTCCGCATTTGAGCCCATGCCCGGGGGTGGTTAAACAACCGCACCCCGGCGCCGGGCCGGGAAGGCCTGGTGCCGGGGTGCGCCGGGTGGGAAAAAATTATGCTGCGGGGGCGATGAAGGCCAGTTCCAGGTTGATGGCAACCTTGTCGCTGACCAGCACGCCGCCGGCTTCGAGAACGGCGTTCCAGGTGAGGCCGAAGTCCTTGCGGCTGATGGTGGTCTCGGCGGTGAGGCCGGCGCGGGTGTTGCCGAACGGATCGACGGCCACGCCGTGGAGCTCGGTCTCGAGGGCCACGGGACGGGTGACGCCCTTGATGGTGAGGTCGCCCTGGAGCTCGTAGGCGTCGCCCTTGGGGACGATCGCGTTGGAAACGAAGGAGATCTCCGGGAAGTTCTCGACGTCGAAGAAGTCTTCGCCGCGGACGTGGCCGTCGCGGTTGACGTCGCCGGAGTCGAAGCTGGCGGTCTTGATGGTGGCGTTGACCTTAGAGTCGGCCACGTTGTCGGCGAGGTCCAGGGTGGCCTCCGCTTCCTTGAACTGGCCGCGGACCTTGCTGATGCCCGCGTGACGGACGGTGAAGCCGATTTCGCTGTGCGAGTTGTCCAGGGTCCAGGTGCCGGTGGTGACGTCTGCGGGAAGTGCCATGATGTTGCTCCTTGGTGTGTATGCCTGCTGTGGTCCTGCGGTTGAACCTTCATCGGTTGAAGCCTCAACTATCTTGCTGCATCCAGTATAAACATGCGTTTGCATGTTTTGTTCCCGGTTTCGGAACATTTCTTCAGAAACTTAAGTTCTACTCTTTGTAGAAAGCGCGTCCGGGAGATTTCGGATCGCACGCCATCTTTGAGAAACTGGTAAACATGCCCCAAGCCACTGTCCATCTGCTCCGCCACGGCGAGGTCCACAATCCCGACGGCGTTCTCTATGGACGGCTCCCCGAATTCCACCTCTCCGAGCTGGGGCAGGAGATGGCCCGAACCCTGGCCGACCACTTCCGTCAGCGCGCCGAACGCGGAGCCCGGATCACCTACCTGGCCGCCTCGCCGCTGGACCGTGCGCAGGAAACCGCACGGCCGACGTCGGAAGCGCTGCGCCTGCAGATCCATACCGACCAGCGCATCATCGAGGCGGAAAACTACTTCGAGGGCATGAAGGTCACCAAGGCCGAACTGCGCCGGCCAAAGCACTGGCCGCGGCTGGTCAACCCGCTGCGCCCGTCGTGGGGCGAGCCGTACAAGCAGCAGGCGGCAAGGGTGGCGGCTGCAGTCCAGGACGCGCGGCTGCAGGCCATCGAACTGGCCGCCGGAGATTTTGGTGCCGCAGGCCCCGAGGCGATCCTCGTGAGCCACCAGCTGCCCATCTGGGCGGCCCGCCTGAGCGCCGAAGGCCGCCCCCTGTGGCACGATCCGCGCAAGCGCGAGTGCACCCTGACATCCCTAACGTCCCTGGTTTTCGACGACGACGGCTCGCTTGTGCGGGTGGAGTACAGCGAGCCTGCGGCGTCCCTTCTTCCCGGTGCCGCCAGCACCCCTGGAGCCTAGCAGTGAGCAACAACAACCTTCCCTCGCGCCGCAGCCTGCTCTCGGCAGGCGGCCTGGCCCTGACCGCGCTGACCCTCGGCCTTTCCGGCTGCGCCCAGGAGGATGCACTGGCCAAGCAGGCCAAGGCAGGCGACAACAAGAACTATGTTGCCGGTGACGGCTCCGTAACGGAGTTCGCCGCCGCGGACCGCAAGGAAGCCGTGCAGATCCAGGGCGCGCTCTTCAGCGGCGACAAGGTGACCCCAGCCGATTTCCAGGGCAAGGTCAGCGTGCTGAACTTCTGGTTCGCCGCCTGCGCACCATGCCGCGTGGAGGCACCGCTCCTGGAGGAGCTGCACCAGGAGTTCAAGGACCAGGGCGTGCAGTTCTTCGGCGTTAACCTCCGGGACGAGAAGCCCACGGCCGAAGCATTCGAGAAGACCTTCAACCTGACCTACCCCAGCTTCGACGACAAGGACGGCGGCGTCCTGCTCTCCGTGTCTGGCCTGGTCCCGCCCGGCGCCGTCCCTACTACCCTGGTGCTGGACAAGCAGGGACGGGTGGCCTCCCGCGTCCTCGGCGAAATCGAGAAGGGCACCCTGAAAGCCCTCATCACCGCCGCCGTGGCGGAATAGGGACGGCCCGGGACCGTGAACAGCCCCTTCGCCGAAGCCATCCTCAGCGGCTCCCTCCTGCTCGCCATACCAGTGGCCCTGCTGGCAGGCCTGGTGTCCTTCCTTTCGCCCTGCGTCCTTCCCCTGGTTCCCGGCTACCTGGGCTACGTGACCGGCCTGAGCGGCGTGGACCTGCAAAAGCAGAAACGCGGGCGGATGCTGGCGGGCATTGGATTGTTCGTCCTGGGCTTCTCCGTGATCTTCGTCCTGCTGGGTGGTGCGTTCGGCCAGCTGGGCACCCTGATCACGGGCAGCCAGAATGCCTGGATCACCCAGCTCCTGGGGGTCCTGGTCATCATCATGGGCATCGTCTTCATGGGCGGCTTCAGCTGGCTGCAGCGTGACGCGAAGATCCACGCCAAGCCGCCCGCCGGACTCTGGGGAGCGCCGCTGCTGGGCCTGACCTTCGGCCTGGGCTGGGCCCCCTGCATCGGGCCAACCTACTCCGCCGTGCAGTTGCTCAGCCTCTCCGGCGGATCCTCTGCCGCCAAGGGTGCATTCCTGGCCTTTGTCTACAGCCTGGGACTTGGCATACCGTTCCTGCTGATCGCACTGGCCCTGCGCCGTGGGATGGGCGTCATGGCGTTCTTCCGCAAGCACCGCCTGGCCATCCAGCGGACCGGCGGCGGGATCCTGGTGGCGCTCGGGATCCTGATGGCTACCGGGGTGTGGGGTGCCTGGGTGACCGGGCTGCAGTACTGGTTCCAAACCGACGTGAAGTTGCCGATCTGATGAGCGAGCGTGTGAACGTAAAGAAGAAGCAATCCGCCCCCGTAGCAGCGGCGAAAGCCCAGGCCTCCCTTCCGGCCCTGGGACCCAAGGGCATGCTGCGGTGGGCCTGGACCCAGCTGACCAGCATGCGCACAGCGCTGTTCCTGCTGCTGCTCCTCGCCGTCGCCGCCGTCCCTGGATCACTGTTCCCGCAGCGGCCCGCCAACCCGGCCACGGTCACCCAGTACATCAAGGACCACCCGGAGTACGGCAAGCTGCTGGACACCCTGCAGCTTTACGACGTCTACTCCTCGGTGTGGTTCTCGGCGATCTACCTGCTGCTGTTCATCTCCCTGATCGGCTGCGTGGTGCCCCGCGCCATCGCCCACTACAAGGCCATGCGCTCCCAGCCGCCGCGGACACCGCAGCGGCTCTCCCGGCTGCCCGAATACGGCACCCTGGTGATCCCCTCCGGCGCCGCCATCCCGGCGTCGGACGCCATCAACGGTGCTGCGGCGGTGCTGCGCAAGCGCGGCTACCGGGTGGAGGTCAGGGATGCCGACGGCGCCCTTCCGTCCCTGGGTGCCGAACGCGGCTTCATGAAGGAAGTGGGCAACCTGGTCTTCCACACCGCACTCATCGGCGTGCTGGTGTCCGTGGCCGCCGGCGGCCTGTTCGGGTACAGCGGCCAGCGCATCCTGGTGGAGGGCGACACGTTCGTGAACACCCTGGTGGGCTACGACCAGTTCAACCCGGGCACCAACTTCCAGTCCAGCCAGCTCCAGCCCTATTCGCTGCAGCTGGACAAGTTCAACATCACGTTCGACCGTGAATCCAAGGGCAAGTTCGGCCAGCCCATCGACTTCGCCGCCACCGTGACCACCAAGGAAGACCCGGACGCTCCGCCCAAGCAGGAGACCCTGAAGGTCAACGACCCCGTGAGCCTGGGCGGCACCAGCATCTACCTCACCGGCAACGGCTACGCCCCGGTGGTGACCATCCGGGACGGAGCGGGCAACGTGGCCATGCAGGGACCCGTGGTGGCAAAGCTGCAGGGCGAGAACTACTACTCGTCCGTGGTGATCAAGGTCCCCGACGCCCAGCCGGACCAGTTGGGCTTCGTGGGCTTCTTCCTGCCCACCGCGTTCGTTACGGACAAGAATGTCTCCTTCAGTGCCGACCCCGAGCTGTTCAACCCGCAGCTGACCCTGAACTCGTACTACGGCGACCTCGGCCTGAACAAGGGCGCCCCGCAGAACGTCTTCGAACTGGACGTCAAGAACCTGACCCCGCTCAACGCCCGGAACCTCGCAGCCGGCGGCATCACACTGGCACCGGGCTCCACCTACACGCTGCCCGACGGCAAAGGCAGCATCAGCTTCGACGGCGTCAAGCGGTACATCGGCGTGGACATCCACCACAACCCCGGGCAGCTGTACGCCTTGGTCTTCGCCCTCCTGGCCGTGGCCGGCCTGATCCTCTCGCTGTACGTGAACCGCCGCCGCGTCTGGGTCCGCACCGGCACCGCAGACGACGGCCGCACCATGGTGGAATACGGCCTCCTGGCCCGCGGCGAGGACCACCGCCTGGCCGGTGAGGCGGCAGCGCTGCGGAAACTCTTCGCCGCAGAGTGGCAGCTGCCCGAAGAGACTGCCTCCGAGGACGCTGCGTCCGAAGCCGCCGCCCCGTCCCAGCAAACTCCCAGCCGGACAGGCGATAATGTCGCAGGCTCCGTCAGCACCCCAGCAGGCCCCACCGGGCCCGAAAAGGACCAGTAATGCCATTTGGAATCAACGAAACCATGGGCCAGTACAGCGAACTCTTCATGCTGCTGGCGGCGGGCACCTACACGGTGGCCTTCATTGCCTTCGCCTGGGACCTGGCCAAGAGCAGCAAGGCCCTGCGCGCCGTGGACCTCAAGGCCGCCCAGGCCGGGGCCACCGCCAAGGTTCCCGTTGGAGCCGGCGTTGCCACGGGCTCTGCCGGGGGCCGCCTGGGCGGGCCCGCCGACCGTGCCGAGCGCCCGTCGTCGTCCACCGCCAAGGCCGGCGGGGCAGGAACCGACGGCATCGTAACGGCCGACGGCGACATGAAGTATGCCGCGGAGCGCCGGGCCCCGGCGCGGGTCGCAGTGGCCCTGACCACCCTTGCCGTCCTGATCCACGCCGCCGGCGTAGTCACCAGGGCGCTGGGAGCCGGGCGGGTGCCGTGGGGCAACATGTACGAATTCCTCACCACCGGCGCATTCCTGGTGGCTGCCGTCTTCCTGCTCTCGCTCATCCGCCGCGACCTGCGCTTCCTGGGCACCTTCGTGGTGGGCCTGGTGATCATCATGATGGTCGCCGCCTCGGTGGCCTTCTGGACCCCCGTTGGCCACCTGGTTCCCGCCCTGCAGAGCTACTGGCTGGTCATCCACGTTTCCATCGCAGTGCTGTCCTCGGCCCTGTTCACCCTGACGTTCGCGATGTCGGCACTGCAGTTGGTCCAGTCCCACCGGCAGAAAACCGTTGCCGCCGGCGGGGCGGACAAGCTGGGTTTCATGCGCCTGGTGCCTTCCGCGCTGAGCCTTGAGAACCTGTCCTACCGGATCAACGCCATCGCCTTCATCGGCTGGACCTTCACCCTCATGTTCGGCGCCATCTGGGCCGAGAAGGCCTGGGGCCGGTTCTGGGGCTGGGACACCAAAGAGGTGTGGACGTTCGTGATCTGGGTGGTCTACGCCGGCTACCTGCACGCCCGTGCCACCCGCGGCTGGACCGGCACCCGCGCCGCCTGGCTGTCGATTGTGGGCTACTGCTGCGTGATCTTCAACTTCACCATCGTGAACACCTTGTTCAACGGGCTCCACTCCTACTCCGGCCTCTAGGAGGGCCTTCCCGGCCTGCAGCGGCCGGGAAATCACCCACAAAGCGGCACCTGCCCGCCAAATAACCATTCGATGTAGCAACAGGGCTGTCCCCGGGTCCCTCGGAATGCTACGTTGGTGACGTCCACTGTGATGAAGCTTGCATGTGGACCGCCAGCCTTCCGAGGTAACAATGAGCTACGCACTGGCCGTAGACGTCGGGACCAGTTTCACGGCAGCCGCCGTGGTCCGCTTCCACCAGGGTCCTTCCGCGGTGCCCGAGTGCCTGCCCCTGGGCGGGCGTGGAACCTCCGTGCCCTCCGTGGTCTACTTCCCGGAGGAAGGCACTGTCCTGGTGGGCGAGGCTGCAGAGCGCCGCGGACTGGACTCGCCGGAACGCGTTGCCCGGGAATTCAAGCGCCGCATCGGCGATGCCGTCCCCATCATCCTGGGCACCCTGGCGCTGCAGCCGGAGGACGTCTTCGCCACCGTAGCCCGCTGGGTGGCGGACCGGGCCGCAGAGCGCGAAGGCGGTCCGGCGTCGGCAGTCTTCCTGACCCACCCCGCCGCGTGGGGCAGCCACCGGCTGTCCGCGATCCGCGAGGCCCTCACCGCCCACGGCGTGGACAACGTGACCCTCCTCCCCGAACCCGAGGCAGCAGCACTGCACTACGCATCGCAAGTGCGCGTGGAGGAAGGCAGCACCATCGCCGTGTACGACCTCGGCGGGGGCACCTTCGACACCGCCGTCCTGAGGAAGGCCGGCAGCAGCCGCTTCGAACTGCTGGGCCGCCCCGAAGGCATTGAAGACCTCGGCGGCGCGGATTTCGACGCCGCGGTATTCAGCTACGTCGCCGCCCACACCGGCAATGCCCTCGCGGACCTTGACGCCACCGATCCCGCAGTCCTGGGCGCCCTGGCCCGGCTTCGGCGCGAATGCGTCGAAGCCAAGGAAGCGCTGTCTGCGGACAGCGAGGCAAGCATCCCGGTGCTCCTGCCCGGCGTGCAGCAGCAGGTCCGCCTGGTCCGTTCAGAGTTTGAGGCCCTCATCGAAGAGCCCGTGCGGGAAACGGTGGACGCGCTGGAACACTCCCTGGCCCAGCTCCACCTTGCGCCGGCGGACCTGTCCACGGTGCTGTTGATCGGCGGTTCGTCGCGGATCCCGCTGGTGGCGCAGGTGGTCTCCGAGGAGCTGGACCGGCCCATTGCAGTGGACGCGGACCCCAAGTCCTCCATCTGCCTGGGGGCGGCCGTGGCGGCGCTGCTTGCCCACACCGCAGCAGCCCTGGAATCGGCCGCACCGGCAGGAACTGGAGCCGCGGAAACCGTTGCGGCACGGACTGAAGCGGGCATCGGAGGGGCTCCCCCCGCCGTCGTACCTGCCGCCCTCCCGCCTGGTCCCACCGGACCGGAGATGCCCAGCTGGTCGCGGAAATATGCGACGGCGGGAGCCGGGCCCGGGCAGGGCACCGGCCGCCGTGAGTGGCACGGTGGAAGGGGCGCCCATGCCCCGAAACCCACCGTCCGCATCACGGCCGTCGCCGCGGCGGCTGCGCTCCTGACGGTCCTCACGGCAACTGCCGCCCAAAGTCCCGACGGGTTCGGAAGCCTGACCGCCATGTTCGTGCCGCAGGCCGGGGCGAGCACGGAGGGCGGCTCCACGGGCCCGGCAGCTGCGGGCGCAGGGGAAACCCCAACAGTGGGTGCGCCCCAGCCACTCGCAGGCATCGAAGCCAGTGTCCGGAAGCCGATCGGGCAGGAACCCGGACTCGACGTGTCCGCCTCACCCACCACCCGGCAGGCCCCGGGCGGTGAAGCGGCCGTGGGCGGAGCAAACCCGGGCGGCCCGGAAGCCGCTGGCGGGAACCCACCTCCCGCGGACACGGGTGCAACAGGGACGGGAATCATTCCCGATTCAACCACCGTGGGCCCGGCAATGCCGCCGGGCACCCCCGGGCCCGCACCAACAGATCCTGCCCCCGTCGACACGGCGTCGCCGGACACCACGACGCCCACGCCGACGGACAGCACCCCGCCGGCGACGACGGACCCGGCAACGTCGACGCCCGGCGGCACCGGCGACCCGTCGGGTTCCGGCACCCCTACCCCTGATCCCGGCACGTCGTCCCCAGGCACCGGGGAACCGACCCCCACAGTAGTGCCCACCACCATGGCGGCTCCGTCCCCGACGGGTGACCCCGTCGTTCCCCCCACGGCTGACCTGACGCCCACCCCGGCCGTTGCACCGTCGCCCACTCCGGAGGACACCACCGCCAGTCCCATTGAAACTGCCGTCGCGACGGCCTCGACCACCTCAACGGGGGCCTGACATGGATGGAAACCTGCAGCGGGCAGAGCGGCCCGTACCACTGCACACCGCACCGGACCACCAGGGGCACCCACCCCATGTGGCGGAGCTGATGGCCAAACAGCTGAAAGGCGCGAACGCTGCCCTGCGGGAGCTGCTGCTGGCCCTCTCGGTCGGCTTCGCCCTGCCGGGCCCGCTGCCCGCGGACCTCCAGCACAAGTTCATGAGCGGCACCGTGGAGGACCTCGACTCCCTGGTGGACCGCGCCGAAGCAGCCGGACTGCTGACTCCGGACGGGACGGTGGTGGGGACCGCCCAACACGCGCTGCTGAGCGCCGCGCCCACCGCCAAAGTCCACGCCCTCCAGCGTGAGCTGGTCACGGTCTTCGCGTCCGCCGGCCAACCCCTTGGCAACCTGGCCCGCGAGCTGGCCAGGGGCGGCCTGGCGGATCACCGCGTGGCCGCGGAACTGGAACAAGCGGCTGACGCCATGCTTGAAACCGACCCCCGGCTAGCCACGCAACTCTACGAGGAAGCACTCCTGGCCGGCGCCGATCCACTTGCTGTGGCGGCCAGGCGCGCCCAGGCCGCCGCCGGTGACGGGGAACTCGACGCAGCGGCACGCATCATCGACGCCCTCCTGGTCAGCCCGGATCCGCCGGATGTGCGCCGCGGAGCCGACGTCGCAGCGTCCGTGTGGGCGCAACGCGGCATGCTGGCCCGCGGCGCAGACGTCTACAGCTGGCTCGGCCCAGGACGGGTGGGCCCCTCCGCGCCGCTCGCCGCCGTCGCAATGATCGGCGCAGGTGACCGGGCCGCGGCGGAGGCCTTCTTCCAGCCCGATGCTCCGGCGGCCTCGCCAACGCTCCTCGCAGCCGCCCTGGTGCAGACCGGCCAGGGAATCCTCGCATCGCTGGGAGACAAGCCGCACCAGGGCATCCCCATCCTGATCCACGCCTCGGACATGCTGAACTCTGCGGGCACGGCCCTTCCGCTGCCGGAGACGCCTGCAGCGCTGGCCGCCCTGCTGGCCCTGCACAGCGGGGAACCGCACCTGGCCGAAACGGTCTGCCGGGCAGCCGCAGCAGCCGGGCAGGGCGGCCATACTGCCCAGCCCAGGCTCCTGCTGCTCCAGGCCTGGGCAGCCATGATGCAGGACAAGCTTGAGGACGCCCGCCTGGCGGCCACGGAGGCGGCCAAAGCAAATCATTGGCCGCTGGTCCCACGTGATGAGTTCATGGGAGCGGCACTGGAAGTGGGGCTCGCCCGCAGGAACGGCGATGTTCCTGAACTGATCAGGGCGTGGGAGCGGGCGCGCGAAGCCATGCTCCACACATCGGTGGACCTGTACAACCTGTTGCCGTGGGGGGAACTGCTGATCGCAGCGGCAAGGCTGCGCGAGACGCGCCGCGTGGCGCAGTACCTCGAAGACGCCTGGAAGCTGCTGGGGCGCCTGGGCGGCCCTGCACTGTGGGCCGTTCCCCTGCACTGGTCCGCCGTGCAGGCTGCGCTGCTGAGCGAAAGCCCGGCCGATCTCGCCCCGCACGCAACCGCACTGGCACGGGCGTCCGCCCACAGCCAGCTCGCCGCGGTCCTCGCCACGGCAGGCAAAGCCTGGGTCTCCGTGCTGGCCGGCAGGTTCCGGACCGCGGAGGTGGAGGGGGCGGCAAGGCTGCTCGGTGCGGTGGGAATGCCATGGGAGGGTGCTCGGCTCGCCGGCCACGCCGCAGCGCGGGCCGAGGAGCGACGGGACATGATGCGGCTGCTTTCGTGCGCCCGGGACCTTCATCCGCAGGGGAGTCCCGTCGGCGCAGCTTCGGGGGCAGCAGAAGTGCAGGCAGGCAACGCCGGCGACAGCGGAGGCAAAGGGGCCCCGCCGGACGCGTCCGGTTTGAGCGAGCGCGAAAAGGAAGTGGCCAGGCTGGTGCTTGAAGGCAAGACGTACCGGGAGATCGGCGAGGCAATCTACATCTCACCCAGGACGGCGGAGCACCACATAGCCAGGATCCGGCGCCGGCTGGGGGCGGAAAACAGGTCCGACCTGCTGGCCCGCCTGCGCCTGTCCCTCGGCGTGGAACATTCCCAGCAGCTGAATCCACAGCAGGAATAACCCTAATACCCCTAGGCGCGGAGGTGGTGGTGCCCCGGAAGGGCATTTACGGGTAGGGGGGATGCGCCCGATGCCCTGTCCCCGGCGACGAATCTAGGTTGGAAGCACCCAGATACGTTCACCGGATGATCCACAACTCAACGAAGATGTGAGGACCACGCATATGCCAACACTCGCAAATGACCTTGTCCAGTTCCTCATGCAACTTTTTGGGAACCGGGAAGCGATCCAGGAGTTCCTGGATGACCCGGAACGGGCGCTTGAGGAACACGGGCTGGCCAACGTGTGCTCGGCTGACGTTGACGCCGCGATGCCAGTCGTCCTTGACTACGCGCCCATCACCCTCAACGCACTGTCCTTCGTCCGGGGAAACGCCGGCAGCGTGTGGCACGGGTCCGCAGGTGCTTCCGCCACGCATGCCGGAAGCGCCTCCGCGATCCACGCCGGCGGGATGGCTGCCGGCTATGGCAGCGCCAACTACGACCACGATGACCACGCCCACGCAGTACAGCAGCTCCAAAACGTGGTGAACCACTTCTCTTACACCACGCAGACCACCATGCTGGACGACCGGGATACCATCACGGACCAGTCCGTAAACCAGAACATCTGGGCGCATGGGGACGTGGAGCAGTGGTTCGACACCCACGCCGTGGTGGCTTCGGGAGACCGCGCCGTGGCCGCCGGCGACGACGCCGCTGTCCGGGACTCCAACAATGCCAGGGATTCCTACAACACCGACCACTCATCCGATTACTCCACGGACAATTCCGTCCATGCCGGCGGCGACGTCGGCATCGGAACCGAGGAGACGGACATCTCCGGCTCCTTCAACAACGACCTCGGCCTGGACGTGGACGATTCCTTCAACGACAGCTCGGACAATTCCTACCACCCGGACTATTCGGACCACTCCGTCAACACCGAGATGGACCTCGACGCCAGGGACTCGTTCAACGACAATTCCGGCAACTCCACGAACAGTTCCGTGGATGTGGACGATTCCTTCAACCAGGACAGTTACACCAGCACAGCAGTTGAGGTCCACGTGGACGACTCCTTCCAAGACAACCGGGCCACGAGCATCGTTGAGGACAACCTGGTGGTCGCGGACAATCAACTCGACTTCACGGAGGACAACTCCACCCACACTGATGTTGACCTGGACAACCACCCCACCATCGATGATGCAGTGGTTGACGACTCCACCGCGCTGTAACACGCTAGTTCCGTAAGGCGAACCGCCCGGCGGGCGGGCACTGGGCAGGGGACACTGGGCAGGGGGACACGCTGTGGCAGAGGCAGGACCGGCAAGGCCACCGGGGCCCATGACCGCCGGGCAGCTGGTCAAGCTCCTGGAACAGGGGCTCCAGCTGGTGGGCGACGGGGACCGCGCCGACCTCCGCCGGAGGCTGGGCCAGGCCATGGCCCGGCTGCAGGACCCCAGCATCAGGGTCATCGTGGTGGGGGAGTTCAAACAGGGCAAGAGCAAGCTCATCAATGCTTTGCTGAACGCTCCGGTCTGCCCGGTGGACGACGACATTGCCACCTCGCTGCCCACGATCGTCCGCTACGGAGATCCGGCCTCGGCCGCCGTCCTGGTCCCCGCTGCGGATACGCCGGCCGGGGACGCTGCAGGGCCGCCCCCGGAGGACAGCGTGGAGCGCCGCCCCGTCGAACTTTCAGACCTGCCGGCACTTGTTTCGGAGCAGGGCAACCCGGGAAACAGCCGCAATTTCACAGCTGCCGAAGTCTGCCTGCCCCGCCGCATCCTGACCGGGGGCCTCACCATTATCGACTCCCCGGGCGTTGGCGGCATGGGCTCCGCCCACACCCTCACCACCCTCACCGCCCTCCCCACCGCGGATGCCATGCTGCTGGTCTCGGACGCATCCCAGGAGTACACCGAGCCGGAGCTGCGGTTCCTGCGCCAGGCCATGCGGATCACCCCCAGCGTGGCCGCTGTCCTGTCCAAGACCGACCTCTACCCCGACTGGCGGCGTGTCGAAGAGCTGGACCGGGCCCACCTGGAGCAGGTGGCACCGGACATCCCGCTGTTCCCGCTGTCGGCCGACCTCCGCCTGGAGGCGTCACGTCTCCAGGACGCCGAGCTCAACAGTGAATCGGGCTTCCCGGACCTGGTGGCCCACCTGCGCAACGACGTCGTGGGAAAGGCCCAGCGCATCCAGCGGCGCTCCGTCAGCCAGGACCTGCTCTCCGTCACCGAAAACCTCCGACTGTCCCTGCAGTCCGAGCTTGAGGCGCTGGAGAACCCCGGCGGCACCCCGCAGATGCTCGCGGCCCTGGAACAGGCCAAGACGGAGGCGGACGAACTGCGGAAACGGTCCGCGCGGTGGCAGCTGACGCTTAGCGACGGCATCAACGATCTCATCGCCGACATGGAGTACGACCTCCGTGACCGCCTGCGCCGGATCCTGCGGGAAGCCGAGACCGCCATCGACCAGGGCGACCCCGGACCGGTCTGGACGCAATTCTCCCAGTGGCTTGAGGAATGCGTCGCCGCTGCGGTTTCGGACACGTTCGTCTGGACCAGCGAGCGGTCGCAATGGCTGGCGGCACAGGTGGCCGAGCACTTCGCCGCCGACGAAGTGGCCCTGCCCGTCCTGCATGTCTCGGAGTCCGGAGACGCGCTGGACCCGGTGGACCAGATGCCGGAGCTGGACCCCGGCCGCGTGAACCCGATCCAAAAAGTCCTCATCGGCATGCGCGGGTCCTACGGCGGCGTCCTGATGTTCGGCCTCCTGACCGGGATTTTCGGGATGGCCCTGATCAATCCGCTCTCGGTGGGCGCCGGGCTGCTGCTGGGACGCAAGGCCTACCGGGAGGACAAGGAAACGCGGCTGAAGCGCCGCCAGGGGGAGGCGAAGGCGCTGGTCAGACGGCAGTTGGACGATGTGACATTCCAGGTGGGAAAGCAGTTAAAGGACAGGTTGCGCCTGGTGCAGCGCACCATCCGGGACCACTTCACCGAGATCGCCGACGAATACCACCGGTCGCTGTCGGATTCGGTGGCAGCAGCCCAGAAGGCAGCCAATTCCTATGCCCAGGAAAAGGAGGGCCGCATGCGGGACATCAGGGCCGAACTAAGGAAGGTTGATGCCCTGCACCGCGCCGCTGAAGCGGTGGCCGCCGAGGTTTCCGCCGCTGGAAGCCGTTCTGCAGCGGGGGTGGGATGACGGCGTCAACCACGGCCGGAGCTGCAGGACTGATCCGGGAGGCACTTGAGGTCTATGCGGATGACCCGCTCGCCACCAAGGCGTTGCGGGGCCATGCACAGCGGTTGGCCGAGCCCCTGAGGATTGCCATTGCAGGAATGGTGAAAGCCGGAAAATCCACCCTCCTGAACGCCATCATCGGCGAGGAAATCGCCCCCACCGACACCGGCGAGTGCACCCGGATTGTCACCTGGTACCGGTACGGCCACACACCCCGCATCACGTTGCATCCTTTCGACGGCGAGCCCCGGAACCTCCCCCTGAAGCGCGCAGACGGCCGCCTGGTCTTCGTCCTCGACGGCGCTCAGGCGGAAGAAGTTGAACGCCTCGACGTCGAATGGCCTTCCCCGGCCCTGCAGGCCATGACCCTGATCGACACCCCCGGGATCGCCTCCCTTTCCCAGGAGGTGTCCGCGCGGTCGGTCAGGTTCCTCACCCCGGAAGATTCGGCGTCGGAAGCTGACGCCGTGATCTATCTGCTGCGGCACCTGCACGCATCCGATATCAGGTTCCTCGAGTCCTTTCGCGACACGGCGGCCGGCCGCTCGGGCACCGTCAATGCCATCGCGGTGCTCTCGCGGGCGGACGAGGTGGGAGCCGGGCGCATCGATTCGCTGTTGTCCGCCGGTGCCATCGCGGAACGGTACAGCCGGGACCCCAGCCTCCGGAAGCTCGCGCTCGGCGTCGTCCCCGTGGCGGGGCTCCTGGCCCAAAGCGCCCGCACCCTGCGCCAGGCGGACTTCGAAGCCCTCCAGCTCCTGGCCACCGTTGACCGGGCTGCCCGCGAGAAGATGATGCTCTCGGCAGACAGGTTCCGCCGCTCAGCGGAACCGCTGGAACTGGCGGAAGACGCCCGCGCGTCACTGCTGGAACGCTACGGGCTCTTCGGCATCCGGCTGTCGGTGGTCCTGGTCCGCAACGGGTTTGGCGACCCCACCCCACTGGCCCACGAACTGGCCAGGCGCAGCGGACTGGATCCATTGCTGGAGCTGCTGGACCGCCAGTTCAAAGCGAGGGCAGAAGCACTGAAAGCCCGGACGGCGCTGGCAGCCGTGGAAAGCCTGCTGGCCAGCCGGCCCCGGGAAGGGACCGAACGCCTGGCAGAGGCCCTGGAGCGGCTGCAGGCCAACGCACACGAATTCCGCGAGCTGAGGTTGCTGGCCGCGCTCCGGACTACGGGCGTGGAACTGGCCCCGGAGCTGGCGGCGGAAGCCGAACGGCTGATCGGGGGCCTGGGCGCCGAAGCAAGCCAGCGGCTGGGCGTGGCGTCCGGCACGGGTCCGGAGGCGCTCGCCACCGAGGCACGCCGCGTGCTGGCCCGCTGGCGCAGGGTGTCCGAGAACCCCCTGACCGCACGCTCCGCCGTGGAAGCCTGCCGCGTAGTCATCCGCAGCTGCGAGGGCGTGCTGGTGGATTGCACCGGCAGGGAAACGGGCACGGCCCGGCAGCCGCAGTCAGCGTAGGGGTACGCTCAGCCCTGCCCGCGCCCGCCCTTCAGCCACGCTGCTGCAGGAGGCAGGAACAGGAGCACCAGTCCTGCCAGGGCCAGGAGCAGCCCCGCGCCCCACAGCATCACCACGTAGCTGCCCGCGGCACCCCCGGGGACCAGGAATGCGGAGGCGAGGACCATGATGGGCACATGGATGGTCAGCAGCAGGACCAACGTCCAGCGGGCCCAGGTCCTGCGGCCCAGCACGGCGGCCAGCACAGCGGCCTCAAGCACCGTCACCAGGAGCAGGGCGAGGATGCTGCCCCAAAACACGATGTTCGCCGCGGTGCCCACCGATTCGGCGTCGCGGCCTGCGGCCATGCCCGCCACCACCCCGCGAAGCCGCTGCAGGTTGGAGTCGCGGGCTGCGAAGGACCCCAGCAGGACGGCCAGTCCGGCGGCGAAGCTGAAGAGCCAGAATGCGCGGGCGGCACGGATGGTGCGCGGCACCGCGGGGGTGGCCGGGATGGGCGGTGGGGCGGAGTAGGACAGACCGGGCCTTGGTGGGGGAGCGGACAGGCGCCGTTCTTCGCCGCCGGCTGGGGACGCCATGGGCGCTATTTCAGTCCGTCGGTATCGTGTTCGTCCGTGCCGTGCTGGTGCTTCCCGCCGTCCTCCTTGGCCTTGGACTCGAGGTCGTCGCGGAGTTTCCGGAGGCGCTCGGCCTCGGCCTGGTTGCGGCGGCGTGCCTCAAGGTTGCGGAGGAAGTCCGGGTCATCATCCGGAGCGGTGGGGTGCGGGTAGCTGGGCCGTGGCTGCACAGTGCCCCGCGGCCGGCCGATCAGCAGCCACAGGATGGCGCCGAGGACGGGCAGGACAATTTGGACGATGATCCACGCGGGTTTCGAAATCCCGCGGGTCAGGCGGCCTTCAGTGCGGATCACGTCCACCAGGCCATACACAAAGATGACGAGGACTGCGACGGCCAAAGCCACACGGAAGAGCATGCCATTAAGTCTATCGTCAGGACGCGCAGGGGCCCCTGGCCGGGGCGGCTAAACTTGAATAGTGGCCTTTTTGAAATATTCCCTGATCCGCCTGGCGATCTTCCTGCCCTTGTTCGTCCTGTTCATGCTCCTGCAGGTCGGGGCGCTGATGGCCGTCATCTGTGCCGCGCTCATTGCCTTCGCCATCAGCTACCTCTTCTTCCAGAAGCAGCGCGACGCCGCCTCCGCAGCCCTGCAGTACCGCTTTTCGGGGAAGGCCAAGCCGATGCGTTCCGCCGGCGAGGTCCAGGACGCCAACGCCGAAGACGCCCTGCTGGACGCCAACCCTGACATCACCATCAACAACGCCAAGGGCAGCGGCAAGAAGAGCTAGAACCCGTGGCTGAGGATCAGCCCCAGTGAGAACAGCACGCTGTAGCCGAGGTTGATCAGGCCGGTCTGCTTCAGGACCGGGATCAGGCTCTTGCGCTTGCGCCCGTTGATCATCAGCCAGGCCGGCATAAGGCACGCCGGAATGAGCAGCAGCACAATCAGGATCCACGGCCGGCCGGGTGCCAGGATCACCACCAGCAGGATCGCGACGGCGAGCATCAGGACGTAGCTTTCGCGCGCGTGCTTGTCGCCAAGCCGCACGGCCAGGGTCTTCTTGCCCGCCTGCATGTCCGTGGGAATGTCCCGGACGTTGTTGGCCATCAGCAGTGCGGTGGCGATCAGGCCGGTACCGATGGCGCCGATGACCGCGGACAGGCTGATGTGCCCGGCCTGGGTGTAGGTGGTGCCCAAGGTGGCCACCAGGCCGAAGAAGACGAACACGAACAGGTCGCCCAGGCCCATGTAGCCGTAGGGGTTCTTGCCGCCCGTGTAGCCCCATGCCGCCATGACGCAGCCCAGGCCCACCAGGATCAGCCACCAGGCCTGGGTGAGGACCACCAGGACCAGGCCGAACACCATGGCCAGCGCGAACGTTCCGAACGCCGCCCATTTGACGTGTTCCGGCTTGGCGGCGCCGGAGCCCACCAGCCGCAGCGGGCCCACACGGTCGTCGTCGGTGCCGCGGATGCCGTCCGAGTAGTCGTTGGCGAAGTTCACGCCCACCTGCAGCAGGAGCGCCACCAGCGCCGCGAGGATGGCGTTGGGCAGGAGGAACGAGCCCATTTCATAGGCTGCGGCAGAGCCGATCAGCACCGGCGCGATCGCTGCCGGCAGCGTCCGGAGTCGGGCGCCTTGGATCCATTGGGCGGCTGTTGCCACGGTTAGTACCTCGTGTTGTTTCGGTAAGACGGCTGGATGGAACGTGCGCACCCGCCGCGGTGGTGCAGGTCCACTCTACTTTCCCCCATGCTGCGTGCTGAGTTCGGCGGTCATGGCGAGCCGGTCAGGCTTTCCGTTCGGCAGCATCCGCAGCGCCGGCGCGGTGAGGACCGTTTTGGGCGCCAGGACCCCCAGTTCCTGCTGCCAGTGCCGTTGAAGAACGACGGCGGGATCCCCGGCTTCCTGCCCGGAGCCAGCTTCCCCGGCGGTACCCCCGGCGGCTCCACCGTTGGGTGCCAGCGCCACGTAGGCCGCCACCGCCTGGCCCCATTCGGCGGAAGGCACGCCGGCCACGAAAGCTGCCGCGACGGCGTCGGACTTTTCCAGCTGCTCCTGCACGTGGCCGGCCGAGACCTTGACGCCGCCGGTGATGATGACGTCGTCGGCACGCCCCAGCACGGTGAGGCGGCCGTCGTCGTCGATCGAGCCAAGGTCGCTGGTGCGGTACCAGCGCACGCCGTCCTCCTCGAAGAACGTCCCGGTCTCTTCATCAGGGGCTTCGATGTACCCGGCAGCCACGGTGTCCCCGCCCAACAGGATCCGGCCGTCTTCCGCCACCCGGACGGAGACGCCTTCCAGGGGGTAGCCGTCGTACACGCAGCCGCCGGACGTTTCCGCGGAACCGTACGTGGTGACCACCCGCACTCCGGCGTCCCGCGCTGCAGCCAGCAGCGCCGGGGACGCAGGCGCCCCGCCCAGCAGGACCGCGTTGAAGCGCCGCAGCACCGCTAGGGTCTCGGGGGAGGGCTGGTCCAGGAGCCGCTGGAGCTGCGTGGGGACCAGGGACGTGAACCGGATCCTGTCCGTCAGTTCCAGCGCGGCGGCGGTGAAGGCCTCCGGGGTGAAGCCACCGGACATGTCCATGACCCAGGGCCGGGTGCCGGCAAAGAGGGACCGCACCAGCACCTGGATGCCGGCGACGAACTGGACGGGCAGGGCCAGCAGCCATTGCCCCTCGCCCTTGAGCCGCAGCGCGGTGGCCATCGAGGAGGCCGCCAGGCACTCCACGGTCAGCAGGGTCGCCTTGGGCGCCCCGGTGGAGCCCGAGGTGCGGACCACGGCCACGGCGTCGTCGCAGCCTGGGGTCTCCACGTGCCCGACGACGAGGCCGCCGTCCGGCCCCACGGACAGTTCGACGGCGGGGCCCTCGCCATGGAGGGCGGCCGCGAGGGCCTTCAGCGCGGGTTCGACGTTGAGCGGCCCGCCGTGGGCCGTGCTCGGTGAGTCTTCGCTGTTCATTGCCGTCCTGCCTTAGAAATAGTGCGGGAAGCGTGACCAGTCGGGGTCGCGTTTTTGCAGGAAGGCCTCCTTGCCCTCCACGGCTTCGTCCGTCATGTAGGCCAGCCGGGTGGCTTCGCCGGCGAACACCTGCTGGCCGGCCAGTCCGTCGTCGGCCAGGTTGAACGCAAACTTCAGCATGCGGATGGCCTGCGGGGACTGCCGTGCGATGTCCGCGGCGTACTCCAGGGCCACCTCCTCCAGGCGCCCGTGGTCCACGGCCTCGTTGACAGCGCCCATGCGGACCATGTCGTCTGCGGAATATTCGCGGGCCAGGAAGAAGATCTCGCGGGCCGTTTTCTGGCCCACCTGCCGGGCCAGGAGCGCCGAGCCGTAGCCGGCGTCGAAGCTTCCCACCGTGGCGTCGGTCTGCTTGAACTTGCCGTGCTGCCGGGAGGCGATGGTCAGGTCTGATACGACGTGCAGTGAGTGGCCGCCGCCGGCCGCCCAGCCATTGACGACGGCGATGACCACCTTGGGCATGGTCCGCATGAGCCGCTGGACCTCAAGGATGTGGAGCCTGCCGGCACGGGCGGGGTCGATGGTTTCCTGGGTCTCGCCGTCGGCGTACCGGTAGCCGTCCCGGCCGCGGATACGCTGGTCGCCGCCGGAGCAGAAGGAATGGCCGCCGTCCTTGGGGGAGGGGCCGTTGCCGGTCAGCAGGACGGTGGCGACGTCCGGTGTCATCCGGGCGTGGTCCATGGCCCGGTAGAGCTCGTCCACGGTCCCGGGCCGGAAGGCGTTGCGGACCTCCGGGCGGTTGAAGGCGATGCGGACCGTTGGCAGGTCACGCACCCAGCCGCCGTCGGAATCCCGCTCCACCTGGCGGTGGTACGTCATGTCCTGGAAGTCGTCAAAGCCGGAGACCACCCGCCAGCGCATGGGATCGAAGACATCGGACACCGGGGCGGGGATCTGGTTGCTCACCGTCCAAGTCTAGTAATCGGCGTCAGCTGATGCAGAACTCGTTGCCCTCAGGGTCCGCCATGGTGTGCCAGGAGTGCGGGCCCTGCCGTGCCGACCAGAGGAAGGAAGCGCCCCGGGCCTCGAGTTCGCGCCGCACCTCGTCCTTGTCCCGGCCGTCCAGCCTGACGTCCCAGTGCACCCGGTTCTTCACCGTTTTTCCCTCGGGTGCGGTCTGGAACAGGATGCGCCGCTCGGGGGCTTTCGACTCGATCTCCTCCGGCGGCCGGATGGCCGCGCCGTCCTTCCACACCAGGTTCCCGCGGTGCGTCATGGTCTGGTTTTCGGTGGCGTAGCCCTGCTCGATCATCGAGCGGATGAAGCCTGCGTCCTGCGGCTCCACCGCCCACTGCAGGGTTTCGGCCCACCAGTCGGCGAGCTCGTGCGGGCTGGCGGAATCGACAACGATCTGGATGTTCAGTCCCATCCGTCCACGGTAAGGGCGGGCGGCGCGTTGGGGAAGGTCCGGTGCAGGTGCTCAGGCCTGGACGTTCTGCATGTGGCTGATCAGTTCCGGCGGGATGGCGTACACCAGGACCACTGCCAGGAGGTTCTTGGCGGCATGGACGAAGTAGGAGAACATCACGTTCTTCCCGGTCCACATATAGACGAACACCAGCGTGGCGCCCATGGCCAGGTAGGGGAGCAGCGCCGTCAGGGTCACCGCCTCCTGGCCCACGATGTGGAGCGCGGCGAAGAGCGCCACCGAAAGCGCGCAGCAGATCCAGATGTTCACGCGCCGGGACATCTTCCCAATAAGGAGGTGGCGGAAGATGTACTCCTCCACGAACGGACCCACCACCACCAGCAGCGGAACCATGAGCCAAGCCGGGACCTGCTGCATCAGCGCCTGCAGCCCCGCCTGGTTGGCGGAGGTTTCAACCTGCCCGTTGGCGGCCACCACGACGGCGGTGAGGATCATCATGGCGATCACGGCTGCCGGCACCATCAGCAGCGTGAACCAGGGCCGGGTTGCCAGGACCTTGAGGTCCCGGACCACCACGCCGCGGGCGGCCAGGAATGCCAGTATTCCCACCGAAGCATAGAACAGCAGGTTCACTGCGTAGGACGCCGCTGCGGGGGACGGGGCGAGCTGCCGAAGCAAAGGTGCGAGTACGTTGCCGGCAACCGCAAAGAAGCCGGCGATGGCAACGTAGAGGCCCAGTGTGGCCAGGTCCAGCCGGGAAAATCGGTACAGCTGCGGCTGCGGGGCGGGCGGTAAGCGGTGGGCTGTGGCCATGCCCCAAGCCTATCGCCGGGGGCGGCCGTGTAGTGCGCGTCACGTACCACCCCGGACCGTCTTGTAAGATGGTCACGTCGCGTGAAGCTTCGGCAGTTCGGCCGATCCACCCTCACATCTGCTGGTCCCAAGGCCTAAAGGCCGAATTTTGTGAGCTTGATCATACGAAGACCGGATGCGGCCAACCCCCAACCCACAAGGAACAGTTGTGCCTCAAAGTACCCCCACAGACCTCAAGAACAGCACGGCGCCAACCTCCGCCGTCGACCCGTCCCTCAGCGCCGAGGGCTACAAAAAGACCCTGGGCCGACGCCACGTCACCATGATCGCCATGGGCGGCGCAATCGGCGTCGGCCTCTTCATGGGTGCCGGCGGACGCCTTGCCTCCACGGGCCCCGCCCTGATCTTCTCCTACGCCATCGCCGGCGTCATTGCCTACCTGCTCATGCGGGCCCTGGGCGAGCTCATCATGTACCGCCAGACCTCCGGCTCGTTCGTCAGCTACGCCGGCGAAATGTTCGGCAAGAAGGGCGCCTTCCTCTCCGGGTGGATGTACTTCATCAACTGGGCCATGACCGGCATTGCCGAGCTCATTGCCATCGGCCTGTACTTCCAGTTCTTCTTCCCCAACGTCCCCGTTGAACTGTCCGCCATCGCAGCGCTGGTGCTGCTGGTGGCCGTGAACCTGTTCAGCGTGAAGGCATTCGGCGAGTTCGAATTCTGGGCTTCCGTCCTGAAGGTTGCCGCAATCGTCATCTTCCTGGCCGTGGGCACCTTCATGGTGGTCACCAACGCCAAGGTGGGCGAGGGCCACGCCTCCGTCAACAACCTCTTCGCGGCCGACGGCGGCATGTTCCCCAAGGGCGCGCTGGTCATGATCCTGGTCCTGAACGCGGTGATCTTCGCCTACAACGCCATCGAACTGGTGGGCATCACCGCAGGCGAGATGCAGAACCCGGAACGCGAAGTTCCCAAGGCGATCCGCGCCGTCGTCCTGCGCATCGTCGTTTTCTACGTCGGCTCCGTGACCCTGCTCGCCATGCTGCTTCCCTCCGACCAGTACCATGCCGGCACCTCGCCGTTCGTCACGGTCTTCGGACAGATGGGGCTGCCGTGGATGGGTGACGTCATGAACATGATCGTCATCACCGCCGCCCTGTCCTCCTGCAATTCGGGCCTGTACTCGATCGGCCGGATCTTCCGCACCATGGCCAACAACGGACACGCCCCGCAGTGGCTGACCCGCATGTCCACCCGCCACGTGCCTTACGCGGCCATCCTGGCCATCGGCGCCGTCTACCTGGTGGGTATCCTCCTCAACATCTGGCTGGGCGGCTCGCACGCCTTCGACCTTGCGCTGAACACCGCCTCCATCGGCGTGATCTTCACGTGGGGCTCCATTTTTGCCAGCCAGATCGCGCTGCGGAAGAAGAAGGGCAACGTCTCCAGCCTGCCCATGCCGGGCTCACCCTGGACCAGTTGGGCCGGCCTCATCGCCCTGCTTGCCATCACCGTGCTCATCGGTTTTGACACCATGACCAGCAAGGACGGCGAAGTGTTCTACCTGGGCCTGTGGACGCTGGCCACCATCCCGTTCTTTGCCGTGGTCCTGTGGCTGGGCTGGCAGAAGGTCAAGAACAACCAGCCCAAGAGCGAGCTCTTCAGCTAGCACTCCAGACAACGTTCGACGGCGGGCGGCCCACTTTGGTGGGCTGCCCGCCGTCGTGCGTTAAACCTCATCGACTGCTGAGCAGGCGCCCTTTTGGAGCCTCACAAGGGCCGTTACGGAGCACTCGATTGGGCGGTGGGGTCCTCTTCCTTCAGGTGCCGTGCGAAGAAGTCCACAATCCGCTGCCAGGCCTCGGGCGCGGACTCCGGGTCCGGCCCCACTCCCATGACCCGCATCAGCGGGCTCAGGAGTACCGGCCCCATTTCTTCGTCGTTAAGGAAGGCGTGGCCGGCGCCGGGAAACTCCTTCACGCTGTGCTCGATGCCCAACTGGTCCAGGGCTGCTTCGAGCCGCCCCGCGGCCCCCTTCAGGGACCTGTCTGCGCCGCCGTAGTTGGCCACGATGGGGCAGGAACCGCGCAGCGCCTCCACCAGGTCCTGCTGCTGCTTGCCCGGGAGCCGGCCGTAGTTGACGGAGGCGGCGTCGAACCCGTCCCGCGCGGTGAGCAGGGCAAAACCGCCGCCCATGCAGAAGCCGATCACCCCGGTCCTGCCGTTGCCCAGGTCCGACTTCGCCAGCCACGTGCGCGCGGTGGCGATGTCGATGAAGGGCAGGCCCGTCCTGGCCGCCATGGCGCGCATGGTTCCTACCAGGCAGCGCCGCGGGCCGCCGTCGCTGTACAGGTCCACCGCCAGGGTGAGGTATCCGGCCTTTGCCAGCCGGTCCGCGTGCCGCCGGGTCTGGTCATCCAGGCCGAATGCTTCATGGATCATCACGACGCCGGGAAAAGGCCCTTCTCCTTCCGGTACGGCCAGGTAGCCCTTCAGGGAGGGCGAGCCGCCGGCAGCGGCGCTTTCTGCGCTCAGGTCTACGTTCGTCATTGGCCAAGGCTAATCGGCCGCTCCCGGGATGTCGCGCGGGTTGCGCCTGCGAATTACGACGGCGGGTGGCCGGGGTGGTGCCGGGCGGTCCGCCGGGGGAGACTTGGGCCTGTGAGCGAACCGTGGGTGCTGCATGTGGACCTGGACCAGTTCATCGCGGCCGTCGAGGTGCTGCGCCGCCCCGAGCTGGCGGGCAGGCCGGTTATCGTCGGCGGCCGTGGCGATCCCACCGAGCGCGCCGTAGTGTCTACGGCGTCCTATGAGGCACGGGCCTACGGCGTGGGGTCCGGCATGCCACTGCGGATCGCGGCGCGGAAAGTACCGGACGCGGTGATCCTGCCGGTGGACCACGAGGCCTACCTGGAAGCATCGGACGAAGTCATGACAGTGCTCCGTTCCCAGCCGGGAGCCACGGTACAGGTGCTTGGCTGGGACGAGGCATTCGTCGGCCTTGAAACGGCCGATCCCGAAGCCTTCGCCCGCCGGCTGCAGGAGGCAGTCCTGGCGGAAACCCGGCTGCACTGCAGCGTCGGCATCGGCGACACCCTGGTCCGGGCCAAGGTCGCGACGACGTTCGGTAAACCCGCGGGCGTTTTCCGGCTGACGGAGGGCAACTGGCTGGGGGTCATGGGGGAGCGGCCCACGATTGAGCTGTGGGGTGTGGGAAAGGCGGTGTCCCGCCGTCTCGCCACCCTGGGCATCAAGACCGTTGCCGAACTGGCAGCGGCCAACCCCGTTGACCTGGTTCCCGAATTCGGTCCAAAAATGGGGCCCTGGTATGCACAGCTCGGCCGGGGCGACGGTTCCCGGACCGTCGATGACACGCCCTGGGTGGCGCGGGGGCACAGCCGTGAAACAACCTTCCAGCGGGACCTGACGGAGCCGCAACAGATTGACGACGCCGTCCGCGAGCTTGCCGCGCACGTCCTGGAGGATGTCGCTGCCGAGGGGCGGCCCGTGGTGGGCCTGACCCTGAAGGTGCGCTACGCCCCCTTCACCACGAAGACCTATGGCCGCAAGATCCCGGTGACCACCGATGCCGCAGAGGTGTTGGCCAAGGCCCTTGAGCTGGCCGAGAAGATCGAGCCGGGGCGTCCTGTCCGGCTCCTCGGGCTGCGCGCCGAAATGACCATGCCGGACGACTCCCGCCAGGGGCACACCCCCACCCGCAGCGGCTGGTAACCCTATCGACTGCTGAGTAGATGCCGTTTACGGACTCAAAACGGCATCTACTCAGCAATCGATGGTGGGGGACAGCGAAACGGCGGCAGATCCAATGGATCCGCCGCCGTTTTGGCTGTGGCAGCACGCCCTTCGCTGCGGCTGCCCCAGCGAGGACTAGTCTCGCTTGAATTCGTCCTTGACGCTTTCGCCCACCTTCTTGGCATCCGCCTTGACCTGGTCGGCCTGGCCTTCTGCCTTCAGGCGGTCGTTGTCGGTCGCGTTGCCTGCAGCTTCCTTGGCCTTGCCGCCCAGGTCCTCTGCCGCGTTACTGATCTTGTCTCCGAGGCCCATGGTTCCGGCCTCCTTTCGTTTCCGTCGATCAACCGTGCCCCTTCACAGTAAGCAAAGCCTGCTTACTGTTTCAAGCCCTCCCGTGTGGTGTTCCTTGCCGGGGCCGGCGCTAGGCTCGGGGCTATGGATAAAGTGCGTGGCAGGCGGCCCGCGGCAGTTGTGGCGCCCAGGCTCTCCCCGGTGCAGCTGCCGGACCTCGAAGACTCCCCGGAAGTCACCATCCAGCACGCCGGCAGGCATGACAATGTTCGGTTCAGCCGCATTGACGGTGATGGGCTGGAACTTGGCGGAACGGTCTTTTCTGAATGCCTTTTTGAGGGTGCTTCCTTCAATGAGGCGCAGCTGCGCGGTGCCTCATTCCGCGACAGCATCCTCGGGGAGCTGTATGCACCCGTGTTCCGCGGGGCCCGCAGCACCTGGCGAGAGGTCGAGTTCCGCAATCCGCGCCTGGGCTCCGCGGAACTCTATGAGAGTGGCTGGCAGTCCGTCCGGATCGACGGCGGCAAGGTGGACTTCCTCAACCTCCGGGGGGCCAAGCTCACCGACGTGCTGATCAGCGGCTGCATCATCAACGAACTGGACCTGGGGGCTGCCACCGCCACAAGGGTGAAGCTGGAGGACTGCACCATTGGATCGCTGGACCTGGCCGGAACCACATTGAAGGACTTCGACCTCAGGGGCACGGAATTCCGGAAGATCAGCGGCCTGGGCAGCCTGTCAGGGCTGGTCATCGACGAGTACCAGTTGGGCCTCCTGGCGCCCCTAATCGCCGCGCATCTGGGGGTAACTGTCCTGTAACCGGATGCGCAGCATGACCCCGCCGTGTACCATTTACAGAACGAACGGTCGGTAAGTGGAGGATTCCGCTGTGCCAACCGCCGATGACAGTGCTGTTTATCGCGTGAAGGGTGTTTCCATGGCTGCAACCGCAGGTCCACAGGCTTTCCTTGTTGGCGGCGTCCGAACGCCCGTGGGCAGGTACGGTGGGGCGTTGTCCGCCGTGCGGCCGGATGATCTTGCGGCCCTGGTGGTCCGCGAGGCAGTGGAACGGGCAGGGCTCGACCCGGAGAGCATCGACGAAGTCATTCTGGGCAACGCCAACGGTGCGGGCGAGGAAAACCGCAACGTGGCCCGGATGGCCACCCTGCTCGCCGGGTTGCCGCTTCATATTCCCGGAATTACGGTCAACCGGCTCTGCGCGTCGGGTCTGAGCGCCATCATCCAGGCCAGCCACATGATCAAGGCCGGCGCTGCGGACATTGTGATCGCCGGCGGCGTGGAATCCATGAGCCGCGCCCCCTGGGTCCAGGAAAAACCCACTGCTGCGTTCGCCAAGCCTGGCCAGATCTTCGATACCTCCATCGGCTGGCGTTTCACCAATCCCCACTTCCAGCGCGGCGAGCTGTCCCGGGACGGGAAGATGACCTACTCCATGCCCGAAACGGCGGAGGAGGTGGCCCGCGTCGACGGCATCTCCCGCGACGACGCTGACGCGTTTGCCGTCCGGTCCCACCAGTTGGCCCTCGACGCCATCGAAGCCGGCCGGTTCAAGGATGAGATCGTGCCGGTCACGGTCAAGACCCGCAAATCCGAGACTGTGGTGGACACGGACGAAGGCCCCCGCCCCGGCACCACCCTGGACGTCCTCGCCAAGCTCAGGCCCGTGGCGCACGGTGGCTCCGTGGTCACGGCCGGGAACTCCTCATCCCTGAACGACGGAGCCTCCGCCATCATCATCGCCTCCGAAGCAGCCATCGAACGGCTTGGCCTCATTCCCCGGGCACGCATCATCGACGGCGCCTCTGCCGGCTGCGAGCCCGAGATCATGGGCATCGGCCCAGTGCCCGCCACCCAGAAGGTGCTCAAGCGGAGCGGCCTGAGCGTCGGCGACCTGTCCGCCGTCGAGCTTAATGAAGCCTTCGCCACGCAGTCCCTGGCCTGCATCCGCCGCCTGGGATTGGAACCGGAAATCGTGAACCGCGACGGCGGCGCCATCGCCCTGGGACACCCGCTCGGTTCCAGCGGCTCGCGGATTGCCATCACCCTGCTGGGGCGGATGGAACGCGAGGATGCCAAGTACGGCCTGGCCACCATGTGCGTCGGCGTGGGACAGGGCACCGCGATGCTGCTGGAGAAGATCTGATGGCGGCCCCGGTGGACCTCGCCACAGGAAACTTCTCCGCGCTCCTCGTCGAGGAACGCGAAGACCGGGTGGTGGTACTGCTCAACAGGCCCCAGGTAAAGAATGCGATCGACCAGCAGATGGTGGACGAACTCCACACCGTCTGCGCAGCCCTGGAACAGAACCCCAAAGTGCTGATCATCGCCGGCGTGGACGGGGTCTTCGCCTCCGGCGCCGATATTGCCCAGCTGCGCGAACGCCGGCGGGACGACGCCCTGCAGGGCATCAACTCCACCATTTTCGTGCGGATCGCCAAGCTGCCCATGCCGGTCATCGCCGCGCTGGACGGCTACTGCCTCGGTGGCGGCGCGGAACTTGCCTACGCCGCGGACTTCCGCATCGGCACCCCCAGCGTCCGGATCGGCAACCCGGAAACGGGGCTGGGAATCCTGGCCGCGGCCGGTGCCAGCTGGCGGCTCCGGGAACTTGTGGGCGAGCCGCTGGCCAAGCAGATCCTGCTCGCGGGGCTGGTCCTCGGCGCCGACGAAGCCAAGGCCGCCAACCTCATCACGGAAATCCACGACCCCGCCGATCTCCTGGACGCGGCCCACAGCCTGGCCAACAGGATCGGGCGGCAGGATCCGCTGGCCGTCCGCATCACCAAATCTGTGTTCCACGCGCCCGCCGAAGCACACCCGCTCATCGACCAGCTGGCCCAGGGAATCCTCTTCGAGTCCCAGGCCAAATTCGACCGGATGCAGGCGTTCCTGGACCGCAATGCGGCGAAGAAGGCAGCCGCCTCCGCCAACCCCGCCGACGGAAAGTAGACCATGAGTAATTCATCAGTAGCCCCCGGCCTTCCCGCCTTCGTCGGCGTGCTGGGCGGCGGCCGCATGGGCGCGGGCATCGCCCACGCCTTCCTGATCAAGGGCGCCAACGTGCTGGTGGTGGAGCGCGACGACGTCTCCGCCGAAGCCGCGCAGGAACGGGTGCAGTCCGCTGCATTGAAGAGCATGGAGCGCGGTGCAGTGGATGCCAACTTCGAAGAGCTGGTGACCCGGCTGACCGTCAGCACCGACTACGACGCGTTCAAAGACCGCCAGCTGGTGGTCGAAGCCGTCCCCGAGGACTGGGACCTCAAAGTCACGGCTTTGAGGGGAATCGAGGAACGGCTGGGCCAGGACGGCTACATCGCGTCCAACACGTCCTCGCTGTCCGTGAACGGCCTGGCCCGTGAATTGAAGCGGCCCGGGAACTTCCTCGGCCTGCACTTCTTCAACCCTGTACCGGCATCCACGCTTATCGAGGTGGTGCTGGGCGAACAAACGTCTCCCGAACTCGCTGCCGCGGCAAAAACCTGGGTGGAGGCACTCGGCAAGACCGCCGTCGTCGTCAACGATGCTCCGGGTTTTGCCTCCTCCCGCCTTGGCGTAGCCCTTGCTTTGGAGGCGATGCGGATGGTGGAGGAAGGCGTGGCGTCGGCGGAAGACATCGACGCCGCCATGGTGCTGGGCTACAAACACCCCACCGGCCCGCTCAAGACCACTGACATCGTCGGCCTGGACGTCCGCCTGGGCATCGCCGAATACCTGCAGTCGACGCTGGGCGAGCGGTTCGCGCCGCCGCAGATCCTGCGCGACAAGGTGGCGCGCGGTGAGCTCGGCCGCAAGACCGGCAAGGGATTCTTCGACTGGCCCAGCTAGGCTGACTGCCGGCCGGAAAACGCCCTAGTCGAAAAAGCCCACGATGTAGCCGATGAAGTACAGCAGGAACAAAAGCACGCCCGCTCCGATGGCCGCCAGCCAGAAGATCTGCTGCCCCCTGCCAGACCCCGGCTGGCGGGGCTCCTGGGTTCCCGCCACCGAACCTTCGCCCGGTGGGGTTTCTCCCGGGGGCACGCCGCCGCCGGGCTCCAGGCCGGTGATCTTGTCGTCTTCCGGGTCCGGATTGGTTCCTGACACGTTAACTCCCTTGCTCGCGGTCTGGGCTTTCCCAGCGTAACCGGCCCCGGTGGATGGTCCTAGGCTGGTGCAGTGACTTTCCTTGAACCCCTTACCCTGACCGGCCGGCATGTAATCCTGGAGCCGCTGGCGGTGGAACACCACGACGGCTTGCTGGAAGCAGCCAGGGACGGCGAGCTTTGGAAGCTCTGGTACACCTCGGTTCCGGAACCGGACGCCATGGCCGCGGAGATCCGGCGCCGGCTCGCCCTGCAGGAGCTGGGCTCCATGCTGCCCTTCACCACCCGGCTCATTGATCCGGGAACGGGTGGGCCGGGCCGCATCATCGGCATGACCACCTACATGAACATCGACCCGGCCACGCCCAGGGTGGAGATCGGCTCCACCTGGAACGCAGCCTCCGTGCAGGGGACAGGAACCAATCCCGACTCCAAGCTCCTGCTCCTCCGGCATGCCTTCGAAGTGCTGGGCTGCCCGGCCGTGGAGTTCCGCACGCACTGGCTCAACCACCAGTCGCGGAAGGCCATCGCACGGCTGGGCGCCAAGCAGGACGGCGTGCTCCGCAGCCATTCACGGACCAGCGACGGCAACCTGCGCGACACCGTGGTGTTCTCCATCCTGGAGCACGAATGGCCGGCTGTCCGCGCGGGGCTTGAGTACCGGCTGGACCGGCGGGCTTAGGCGAAGGCTAAGGGCGGGCGAGTTGCGCGAGCCTAACGGACGAGAGCAGGGCGGCCGCGTACTGTGCATGTCCCTCCTGCGTTGGATGGAAACTGCGGGGATCGAACTGCAGAACCCCGTTGGTGTCCACTGAGGTGGCAAGAAAGATCCAAGGGAGTGCTGTGTTCACTTCGTGGCCGGCAAACCCGCTCGTGACATCGACGTACTGTGAATTGGCGCCATACAAGATATTGGCCGCCGCGACGGATGAGGCAATGGTGGTGTTCAGCAACGTGGTTCCCCGGTTGACAAGATTCTGATTATCAACAGGGATAATGGGAGCTCCCGCGGTATTGAACAATCGGGGGTATCCGAGCACCACGATCCGCGCCCGGGGCGCCTGCTTGTGGATGGCGGATAGCACCTTGACCAGGTTTGCACCAACTGCGGGCATAGTGGCGGCCGCGGCGTCAACTGCCTGACTGCAGGTTGCGGCTGCAGAGGTGGCGCACACATAGAGGACAGTATTGACGCCAACGTCATTGGCACCCGCCGTCATGCTGACCAGTTCAGTATCTTTGGACAGAGCCCCTGACGTGGTGAGTGTGGCCAGTTGATCGGTCACGCTGGGAACGCCGTCCCACGTGGGCTTGGCCAGCAGAGACCCGTGGCACGCTGCGTTGGCCGCAAGATTGACCAAGTCCGCTCCGTCCACGATGTCGACGTAACCCTTATGCGTTTGAGTGCAAGGCAAAGTCGGAAGAAAGGGGCCCCAGGCAGTGCGAAGACTGGTGTCCGCCCCTGTGCCTGCGGTGTAGGAGTCCCCCAAGGCGACGTAGTCGACGTCCCGTGACGCCGTCGCTGCTTCGGCTGGTAGGGCCGTGAAGCCAAGCGTCATCGCCAAGGTGGCAAGGCCGGCTAGGAGGGCTGCGCAACGCCGTCGTACTGGTGAATGTCCCACGTAGTTCTCCTTCGAACGTGAATGACCGTGCAGGTCAATGCGTGATGCCACATTACGATCGGAGCCATGGGCGCGTCATGGGGCCTTTCTACCCTTCCCGGTGGGCGGCTTTGGGGGCATCCTCCAGCAGCGTGTGGTTAGCTGTGCGGATGGGCGAACAGGGCAGGTCCGTGGACTGGGACGGTGCGGTCAATGCGTGGCGCGTATCCGGTGGAATCTACCGGATGGGGCGGCGTGAGTGGCTGACCCAGGAGGGGTGGAAACAGGCGTCCGACGACGGCGTCCGCACCGTGGTGGATCTGCGGAACCCCGGCGAGGGGCGGCGCCGGGACGCTGATCCGCTGGTGCCGGCCAGCGCATGGGCGGCTTTCGATGTGGTCCAGGCGCCCACCGAGGAGGCGGGCGACCCGCGGTTCACGGCCGTCACAGGACCGTACCTGAACGATCCAGTGCACTATTCCGAGAATGCCAGGCTGTTCCCGGGGAAACTGGTGGGCGTTTTCCGGGCTTTAGCCCTTGCTGCACCCCGGGGAGACGTCGTGCTGCACTGCGCCGCGGGCCGCGACCGCAGCGGACTGGTGGCAGCCATGATCCAGGACCTGGCGGGCGACTCCGACGAGGAGATCGCCGAGGGCTACCGGCTGGCCGCCCGCGGCATCAACGAGCGGTACCGCACGCACGGGACGCCACACAGCCGGGAGCGATACCTGCCAGAGGCGGAACTTGAGCCCCTGTTGGAGCAGCGCGGGCTGGCAGTGGTGGAGTTCGTCCGCGCGCTGGACACGCGCGGTTACCTGCTTGCCCATGGTCTGCTGGAAGGGGAATTGAATTCTGTTTCCGACCTTGCCTCCCGGACGATAACCTTGTGACTTAAGTTACTGGAGTGACAGCTGATATTTGTTTTCAGCAGTTGATGTCACAGGGCGCCTCAATGCGGGCGTGGACGAGCGGAACGGCGTGCCCATGAAGAGAATCTTTGCCGCAGGAACCCTGGCCGGCGTGATGCTGTCATTCGGGCTTGCTGCCGGACCCGCAGAGGCACTGCCCGTGCCGGCCACCTCGGACGTCCCCCCGGACGCAACCGGACCCTCCAGCGCAGGACTGGCTGAGGCGCTTCGTCGGGATCTCGGCATTAGCCTGGCCGAATTCAACGCTGCCGGTGAACTCGGCCGCCGGGCCGCGGAGGCGGCACCAGGCCTGCGGACCCTGCCTGGCTTTGTGGGCATCAGCCTGGACGCCGGCATCATCAAGGTGGAGGGCGACGGTGCCGAACTCCGGGCCAGGGTGGACGAACTGAACCGCTCAGGCGACGCGGATTTTGTACTGGCCCCACCCCCGGACGCCGCCCCTGCGTCCACATCGGCTGCCCCGTCCGCCGCCGGTTTGCAGGACACTTCCCCGGCACCTGTTCTCGTCGCGGGCGACATCGACCAGCTCTACAGGGCCTACATCCGCGACGTCGGACCCCGGGGCCTCCAGGCAATTGCCTACACCGGCGGCCACTTCGTCATCCGCACCGGGTCCGTCAATACCCCTGAGTCGGGAACCCAAACCAACCAGCCGGAGCCCAACCCGGCCACCAGCGGGCCAGCAAGCACCGGCAAAATGACGCCGGCACAGTTTGTTGCCCTTTACACCAACGTGAAACTGGAGAAGGGCGCCGCAGTAAAAACCGAGGGAGACCTCTTGGGCGGCCAAGGGTACTACGCCGACAACACCGCGATCTGCTCGGCTGGTTTCAGCGCGTTCAGCCCGGCCGGGCTGCCCATGGTCCTAACGGCCGGGCACTGCACCAACGATGGACTGGCACGGCAGGCGGCCGTGGAGCCTCCCGCATGGGCGCCCGCCAGCGGCCCCGGCGCAGCCACGCCCCAACCGCTGCCGCAGCTGTCACCCTTGGGTACCTTCGGGTTCAGCCAGTTCGGCGGCCCCGGCAACTCGGCGGCAGCGGCGAACGGATCGGTGGCCGGAACCGATATCGCCGTCATCCAAAACATCGCGCCGTCGGTGAACCCCCTGCCGGCAACCACCACCTGGGCGTTTCCGTCGGCACCGGACCCGGTCAAAATTATCGGGACCTTGGCGCCCTTCCAAGGCCAGGACGTCTGCAGGTCGGGCCGGACATCCGGCTGGAAATGCGGCACGGTTGACGCGGTGGGCATCTGGATGATGCCGGGCGAAAAGAGTCTTCCGCCCAACTACGACAACGATCTCCGGCCGGTCCGCGCCTTTGATTCAGCGACGGTCAAGTCGGCCGGTGGGGACTCCGGCGGCCCGTGGATCAGCGGCAACTTTGCCGTTGGCACCCATACAGGCGCCGAGAGCGAGAACGGCGTCCAGACCCGGGCCATTGCTGCGACCCTGCAGGATGCCCTTGCCGTGCTGCCCGGCTACCAACTGGATTTGTTCCTCAACAAGCCTGCCGTCACGGCGCCTGCTTCCGGGAAGGTCTACCAGCCCGGCCAGCAGATCAGCGGGCAGGTTCCCGCGGCTCCGGCATCGGCGGTTGCTGCCGGATCCTCGGTCCGTATCACCTTCCAGGGAAAGGACCCGTTTGAGGTGCCTGTGGACTCCGCCGGGATGTGGACCTTCACGGCTCCGCAGGATGGCGGCACGCTGCGGTTCACCGCGGAAACGGTGAACGGGTACAGCCGGTCCGGTGCGAACAGCTTTGAGTTTGCGTCCGCCATGCCGCCGGCTCCGCCGACAAGTCCGGCACCTGCCGCGCCGCCAACCAGCCCGGCACCGTCATCGCCCGCGCCAACCCCTGCTCCGATCGCTCCCGCCTCAACCCCGGCCGTCCCTGCCCCCGCAGATCCGTCACCGGTCCCACCCGCTGAAGCTCCCGCCGTCGTACCTCCGCCGGCAACCACCCCGGCACCGAGCGCACCGCCCGCTGGCCTTGCCAACACGGGCGGAAACGGGCATGCCGCCAGCGGCGGGCTCGCCTTCACCGGGGCATCCGGACTGGTGCCCGCGGGGGCTGCTGCGGCCGCTGCACTGGTCATCGGGATCCTGCTGACGGTCATTGTGCGCCGCAGGAAGAGGCCGACGGACTAGGGTTCGAAGCCGCCGCTACTTGTGGCGCTTCATCAGCAGGTTGGTGATGCGGAGCGTGCACAGCCGCTGCCCGGCCTCGTTGGTGATCAGCACCTCGTGCGTGGTGAGCGTGCCGCCCAGGTGGATCGGGGTGGCGGTGATGGTTACCTGGCCCTCGCGCGCAGAGCGGTGGTGGGTGGCGGAAACATCCACGCCCACCGCCGTCTTGCCCATGGTGCTGGCATGGATCACAGCGGCCCAGGATCCCACCGCCTCTCCCACGGCCAGGGAAGCGCCGCCGTGCAGCAGCCCGAACGACTGCCTGTTCCCTTCCACGGGCATGGTGGCCACCACGCGCTCCACGGACTCTTCCAGGATCTTCACGCCCATCTTCTCGTCCAGCTCCCCGAGGGTGATTTTCCAGGGTTCGTGCTCGGAGGGCTGGCTTCCGGCGTCATCTTTCGGGGCGGGGGCGTTCATGGGTTCTCCTTTGAGGCAGCCAATTCAGTGCTGGCCTTCTAGTCTGCAGCACGGCACGTCATGTATGGTGAATATATTACCGAACGGACGGTCAGTAATGACCGGCCGGTTTGCCTGCCCCCTTGTTGGAAGGACCGTCAACGATGACCACCACAGCCACAGCTCCCCAGGCCACGGTCGACACCGTGGAGACAGTGCCCAGCTTCGTCATGGACGCCTGGTGGACGCCCAACGCCGGCTCCTCGGCTTCCGCGGTCCCCGTCCGGGACGCGAGCACGGGGGAGGTCCTGGCCAAGGTCAGCACGGAGGGGCTGGACCTCGGCGCCGTCGTGGAGTACGGCCGCGCCACCGGCCAGGCTGAACTGGGCAAGCTGACCTTCCATCAGCGCGCCCTGAAGCTCAAGGAACTGGCCCAGTACCTGAACGCCCGCCGTGAGCACTTCTACAACTTCTCGTTCCAGACCGGCGCCACCAAGATCGACTCCATGGTGGACATCGACGGCGGCATCGGCGTCCTGTTCACCTTCGGCTCGAAGGGCCGGCGGGAACTGCCCAACTCCCAGGTGGTGGTGGACGGCCCCATGGAGGCGCTCTCCAAGGACGGCTCCTTCGCCGGCGAGCACATCTACACCCGCATCCCCGGCGTCGCGGTACAGATCAACGCTTTCAACTTCCCGGTCTGGGGCATGCTGGAGAAGTTCGCGCCCGCGTTCATTGCCGGCGTCCCCACGATCGTCAAGCCCGCCACCCCCACCGGCTACGTTGCCGCGGCCGTGGTCAAGGCCATCGTCGAGTCCAACATCCTGCCCAAGGGCTCGCTCCAGCTGGTGTCCGGCTCCGTCCGCGGGCTGCTGGACGTGCTGGACTACCGCGACCTCGTGGCGTTCACCGGCTCCGCGTCCACTGCCAAGTCGCTGAAGTCCCACCCGAACGTGGTGGAGGGCGGCGTCCGGTTCACCTCCGAGACCGACTCCCTGAACGCCGCCATCCTGGGCCCGGACGCCGTGGAGGGGACTCCGGAGTTCGATGCCTTCGTCAAGTCCGTGGTCACCGAGATGACCGTCAAGGCCGGCCAGAAGTGCACCGCCATCCGCCGCGCCATCGTGCCGCAGGAAGTGGTGCCCGCCGTGTCCGCGGCGATCGGCAAGCGCATCGCCGAGCGCGTGGTCCTCGGCGACCCCCGCGGCGAGGGCGTCACCATGGGTGCCCTCGCGTCCGTGGAACAGCTGGAGGACGTCCGCGCCGCTGTGCAGTCCATGCTCGACGCCGGCGGTGAGCTTGCGTACGGAACGCTCGATTCGCCGTCGGTCACCTCCGCCGACGGAACCACCGGGGTAGTGGACGCTGGGGCCTTCATGGCACCTGTGGTCCTGAACTGGGACAACCCGGAAGCTGAGGCCATCCACTCGCTCGAGGCGTTCGGGCCTGTGTCGTCCGTGATCGGCTACAAGGACCTGGCCGATGCCGTCCGCCTCGCCGCCCGTGGTGGCGGCTCGCTGGTGGCCTCGGTCTGCACCAACGATCCCGATGTGGCCCGCGAGCTGGTCACCGGCATCGCCGCCCACCACGGCCGCGTCCTCATGCTGAACCGTGAAGACGCCCGCACCTCCACCGGCCACGGCTCGCCGGTTCCCCACCTGGTCCACGGCGGGCCGGGACGCGCCGGCGGTGGCGAGGAGCTCGGCGGCATCCGGTCCGTGCTGCACCACATGCAGCGGACCGCCATCCAGGGGTCGCCGAACATGCTGACCGCCGTCACCGGTGTGTGGCATACCGGGGCCGACCGCAACTTCACTGTGGAGACCGAGGGCGCGCATCCGTTCCGGAAGCACCTGTCCACCCTGCGGATTGGCGACGCCGTCCGCTCCGACCTGCGGCAGGTCACCCTGGAGGACATCACCGCGTTCGCCCACTCCACCGGCGACACGTTCTACGCCCACACGAACCAGGAAGCAGCCGAAGCCAACCCGTTCTTCCCCGGCATCGTGGCGCACGGCTACCTGCTGCTGAGCTGGGCCGCCGGGCTCTTCGTGGAACCTGCGCCGGGCCCGGTCCTGGCCAACTACGGCCTGGAGAACGCGCGCTTCCTCACCCCCGTGGCCGCCGGCGATTCCATCCGGGTGACCCTCACCGCCAAGAAGATCACCCCGCGCGAAACCGACGAGTACGGTGAAGTGGCCTGGGACGCCGTCCTGACCAACCAGGACGACGAGATCGTGGCCACCTACGACGTCCTCACCCTCGTCGAAAAGTAGCCACACGCCCCATCACTTACTGTCGGTTTTTCCCACACGCCCCATCACTTCTTTGAAGAAAGTGATGGGGCGTTTGGGTTTGGTGGGCGGGAGGTGATGGGGCGTTTGGACCCGGGTCTTTTTGGGGCCGCCGGGCGTATGATTCTGCCCGTAGGAGGTGGCCCCAATGACCCTCAAAATGAACACAGCCACAACCATCCTGCCTGTCGACGACGCAGCCCGTGCCCGCAGTTTCTATACCGAAAAGCTTGGGCTCCCGCACCGCGGAATGACCGACGACGGCAGCGAATTGCTCGGAACCGACGGCGGCCCGTTGCTGCAGCTGATGCCGGTCTCCGACGGCAGGCACTCGGACCACACGGCGCTGAGTTTCGAGGTTGCGGATATCGAGGCCGCCGTCCGTGACATGGAGGCGAGGGGGGTCATGTTCCAGGACTACGACCTGCCCACCCTGAAGACCGAAAACCACATTTGCACCACGGCATCCGAGAAGTGCGCATGGTTCATGGACACCGAGCACAATATCCTCTGCGTCCACCAGAACCTGGGCAGCGAACCCGAGTACCAGCTCTAGGCACGCGGACAGAATAAAACAGCAGGGGCACCCCGGTCGGATCGGGGTGCCCCTGGTGTTTGAGTGGTTGCCGCGACGTCAGCTCTCGGCGCCGCCGTGCAGGCCGTCGTCGCTGCTGTCATCCTCGCGTCCGGTGCCAGGGCCGTCCTCGCTGCGGTCAGAAAGATCCATGTTGCCGCGGGCCTCGTCCATGGTGGGGCCGCCCGGCGGGACGCTGTAGGTATCGGGGCGGATTCCGTGCGCCTGCTCCTCGATCAGGGCCTGCTCCTCGCTGAAACGGATCGCGTTGGCCTCGTCGCCGGCGTCGCCGGGGATGTCCTCGCGGAGCTTCGACGGATCCGGGACAATGAATCCTGCGTCGGGCTCTTCTTTGTGGGTACTCATCTTCCCTACCTCCCTGGAATCACTGGTTTCCTACCACCGTAGCCGGGGAGCAGCTAAATACCAAGCACGCTTAGTACTTCGCTCCGGCCAGGGCCTGCGCTGTCTATAAGTCTGCGTGCAGGCCGTCGAATGCCATGGTGATGACGTCGTCGGCCAAGCGCTGCGGAGAGAGGGCCCCGCCCGGCTTGTACCATTCCACGATCGAGTTGATCATGCCGAACAGGAGCCTCGTCACGGTGCGCGGATCGATGTCCTGGCGCAGCGAACCCTCGTCACGGGCGGCCGAAATCAGCGCGGCCACCTTGTGGTCGAAGGTCCGGCGCCGTTCCAACGCGTCCCGCTCAATCTCCGTGTTGCCGCGCAGCCGCAGCAGCAGCGTGACGAAGGGCAGGCGGTCCACCAGCACCGCCACCGTCTGGCGGAGCACGAACTCCAGCCGGGCATCGGCGGCACCTGAGGTGGCCTCCGGCTGCTCAAGGATGGACTCAAGGCCGCCGAGCGCGTGGTCGAGGGCAAGTTTGAGCAGGTCGCCCTTGGACGGCACATGGTGGTAAATGGCCGACTTGGAAATGCCCAGGTTGTCCGCCAGAATCCCCATGGACGTGGCGTCGTAGCCATGGCGGTTGAAAACGTCGACGGCGATGCGCAGCACGGACTGCTGGTCATAGCCGGGTCGGCCGCGCTTGGCGGTGCCGTTGCCGGCGGTGCTGGTGGTCTGGCTGGTGCTGGGCATAGTGGCTAGTTTCTCACGAACGGTCGGTCGGTCCGGGAGCTCCGGGCCGGCCGGGAGGTATCCCGGCCGGCGTCGGCCGCGCCCGCAGCATGTTCCGCTACGCCTTGGGCCGCATGTCGTAGATGCGGCGGAGCTTGCCGTTGGACCGCTCCAGCGAGCCCGGCTCCACTACATTCACGGTGCACGAAGAACCCACATGGATCTTGATCTGTTCCTTCAAGGTGCGCGCCGCCGTCGTGCTCTGCTCAATGGTGACGGCGTCCCGGCGCTCGATCTTGACCGTCAGCTGGTCCATCCGCTGGCCTTCCGGCCGGGTCAGCTCGAGCTGGAAGTGCGGGCTCAGCTCGGGGATGCGCAGGGCGATTTCCTCGATCTGGGACGGGAACAGGTTCACGCCGCGCAGGATGATCATGTCGTCGCTGCGGCCGGTGATGCGGCCCATCCGGCGGTGCGCCGGACGTGCCGAGCCGGGCAGCAGTCGGGTGAGGTCCTTGGTGCGGTAGCGGATGATGGGCAGCGCTTCCTTGGTGAGCGACGTGAAAACCAGCTCGCCGTGCTCGCCGTCGCGCAGGACGTTTTCCCTGCCCGGGGCCGGGTTGAAGGCGTCGATGATTTCGGGGCGGAAGTGGTCCTCCCAGATGTGGCTGCCGTCCTGGGTTTCAACGGCCTCGCCGGCCACACCCGGGCCCATGACCTCGGACAGGCCATAGATGTCGCACGCCTTGATGTTCATCATCACTTCGAGTTCGTGGCGCATCTCCTGCGTCCACGGCTCGGCGCCGAGGACGGCGAACTTCAGCGAGGTGGAGGCGGGGTCGATGCCCATGTGGGCCATGGCGTCGGCGATGGTGAGCAGGTAGGTGGGGGTGGCCAGGATGGCGTCCGGCTTGAAGTCCTGGATCAGCTGGATCTGGCGTTCGGTCTGGCCGCCGGACATGGGGATGACGGTGCAGCCCAGGGCTTCGGCGCCGGCGTGCGCGCCGAGGCCGCCGGTGAACAGGCCGTAGCCGTAGGCATTGTGGACCTTCATGCCGGGGCGGATGCCGGAGGCGCGGAAGCTGCGGGCGACGAGCTTGGCCCAGTCGGCCAGGTCCTGCTTGGTGTAGCCGACGACGGTGGGCCGGCCGGTGGTGCCGGAGCTGGCGTGGATCCGGGCTACTTCATTTTGCGGCACCGCGAACATGCCGAACGGGTATTCCTCCCGCAGGTCGTCCTTGGTGGTGAAGGGGAAGTTGCCGAGGTCCTCGAGTTCGCGCAGGTCTTTGGGGTGGATCCCCGCTTCGTCGAACTTGCGCTTGTACAGCGGCACGCGCTCATAGGCGTAGGCCACCGTGTGCTGGAGGCGGGTGAGCTGGAGGGCCTCGAGCTCGTCGCGGGAGATGGTTTCCTCGCGGTCCAGGCCAGGATCGATGCCGGCAGCGGCGGGGGTTTCGGGGGCATGCAGGGTCATGATTTTCCTACTTCTTGGGGATGGTGCGGCTGCGTCCGCGGAACTCGGCGATGAGCTCGCCCGGGGTGCTGGAACTGGCCTGGCCTTCGGGAGCCGGCGCACCGGCGTCGGCGGCGAAAATTTGGATGTCGTACAGTCCGCTGCGGCCGGCGCTGGAACGGCGGTCCGCGACGGCGGTGAGCACCTGGCCCCGGAACGCGGGCTTGAGGAAATTAATGTCGACGCCCGAGGCAACCGTGATGGTGTTTTCCTCACCGGGTGCAGGGTGGATGGGGTTGCACGCCAGGGCGAAGGCAGTGTCGCCGAAGGCGAAGATCATTCCGCCGTGGGCCATGCCGAAGCCGTTGAGCATTTCCTGCCGGAGCGTCATCCGGATGGTGGCGTGGCCGTCGCTGAGTGCGAGGACCTCGATTCCCATCCACTCGGAGGCGTAGTCGTTTTCCAGGATGGGGTGGGTGGCCCCGGAAAGTGTAGTTTCAGCCATGCGTCATTGCCTCCAGCTTTATTTACCGAATGTTCATTAGGTAATCCTATGAGGGGGTCCGGTGTCAAGGGGAGCCGTGCCTTCCCGCCCGGTTACCCGGCCGGCTTTCCCCACTTGGGCCGGGGACACGCCGTCGTCCGCGGCGCGCCGCAGGGTGCCGGGGAAAGTAACTGGGCTGGAACGCACGACGACGGCACGCACCTTTGTTCGTTGCGCCGCCGGAAGTGCAAGGATTGGGGGACCGGCACCAACAGCAAAGGGCGGACCATGGCCACAGGCATCTACGTCAGCGCAACCACCCCCGGCTCGGGCAAGTCCCTCGTGGCCCTGGGCCTGGCGGACACCCTCCACCGGCACGCGGACAGGATCGGCTTCTTCAAGCCGGTGGTCCACGGACCCTCGGCTGCCGATGACCCCATGGTGGCGCTGATGAAGGCCCGGTTCGCCCTGGAGGACGAGCGCTGCCGCGGCGGCCTGACCTACGATGAAGTCCGCACCCTGCTCGCGGAAGGGAACCGGGCGGAAATCGATGCCCGGTGCGTGGAGATCTTCGCGGACATCGCCCGGCACTGCGATGTGGTGATCGTGGAGGGGACGGACCTGGTGGGCCAGGACTCCGCCGTCGAATTCGACCTCAACGCCCGGCTGGCGAACAACCTCGCCACGCCCGTGGTGGCGGTGGTGGGCGCCAAGGGGCGGACAGTTTCCGAGACCGCCGCCGCCGTCGAAGTTGCCCGCAAGGAACTCGCCGCCGAACGGTGCGCGCTGCTGGCCATCATGGTCAACCGGGCCGGCGCGGGAGACCTGGACGCAATCGCGGCCGCCCTGAAGCCCGGCGCATCCGGCCGCCCGGTGTACATCCTGCCGGAGCTGGAGGAGATCGCCCGCCCCACCACCGGCGAGGTGGCTGCGGCCCTGGGCGTCCGCCAGATCGCTGGAACGCCGGACATGGAACGCGACGTCCGTGACATCAAAGTGGCCGCGATGAACGTGGGCAACTTCCTGAATGTGCTGGACGAGGGCGCCCTGGTCATCGTGCCGGGGGACCGGGCCGACGTGATGGTGGCCTGCCTGGCCTCGTCCTTCTCACCCGAATTCCCGGTGGCGTCGGCGCTCATCCTCACCGGTGGCCTGGCGCCGGACGCCAACATCTACCCGCTCCTGGCGCAGGCGCCGTTCCCGGTCTTCGCGGCGGACGAGGACACCTACCACACGGCCCGCAGGGTGTCCGAGGTCCGCAGCGAGATCTGGTCGGGCCACCGTCGCAAGGTCGCCTCTGCCCTGGGCCTCTGGTCCCGCCGCGTGGACGAGGCCGAGCTGGTGGAGCGGCTGCATTTGCCGCGGGCGGAACGGATGACCCCGCTGCGGTTCCTGCACGACCTGATCGAGCGGGCCCGGGCGCAGCGACGCCACGTGGTCCTGCCCGAGGGAACGGACGTCAGGATCCTGCGGGCCGCCGAGATCCTGCACCGCCGCGACGTCTGCGACCTGACCCTGCTGGGCCCCGAATCCGATGTCCGGGAACTCGCCGCCGCCCACGGCATCGACCTGACCGGCATCAACGTCATCGACCCCGCCACCTCCGACCTGCGGCAGAAGTTCGCCGAGAAATACGCGGAACTGCGGGCGCACAAGGGCATCGACCTGCCCAAGGCACTGGAGATCATGCAGGACGTCAGCTACTTCGGCACCATGATGGTCCAGCTCGGCGTGGTGGACGGGATGGTGTCCGGGGCCGCCCACACCACGGCGCACACCATCCGGCCCGCGCTGGAGTTCGTGAAGACGCGGGAGGGCGTGAAGATCGTCTCCTCGGTGTTCCTGATGCTCATGCCGGACCGGGTCCTGGTCTACGGCGACTGTGCCGTGAACCCGGACCCGAACGTGGAGCAGCTGGCGGACATTGCCCTCGCCTCGGCCGAGACCGCCGCCCAGTTCGGGGTGGAACCGCGGGTGGCCATGCTGTCCTACTCCACCGGCGGCTCGGGCGCGGGCGAGGCCGTGGACGAGGTCCGGCAGGCCACCGAACTGGTGCGCGAGCGGCGCCCGGACCTGGCCGTCGAGGGCCCCATCCAGTACGACGCCGCCGTTGACGCCTCGATCGCCGCGTCCAAGATGCCCGGCTCCTCCGTGGCCGGCCAGGCGACGGTGTTCATCTTCCCGGACCTGAATACCGGCAACAACACGTACAAGGCAGTGCAGCAGAGCTCCGGTGCGGTGGCGGTGGGGCCGGTCCTGCAGGGGCTGCGGAAACCGGTCAACGACCTCTCCCGTGGCTGCACGGTGGAGGACATCGTGAACACGGTGGCCATCACGGCCATCCAGGCCCAGGCCTGACGGCGGACGGGCCTGTCGGCACCCCGGACGCGGGTTCCCACAGGCCCAGCCGCCAGTAAGGCAAACAACGACGCCGGCACTCGGGTGAGTGCCGGCGTCGTCCTTTTGGGGCGCTGGGGTTGCTAGGCGGCTGCCTTGACCTTCAGCGGCTCGATCCTGCCGATAACGAACAGGTAGTTGGCCGCGCCGATAAGGGAGATTGCGCCGATCACGGCCAGCGGTGCCACGAAGGACCCCGTCTGGTCCACCAGCACGCCGATCAGGATGGGCGTGAAGATGCCGGCCAGGTTGGAGGCGAAGTTCTGCAGCCCGCCGATGGATCCGACGTGCCGGGAGCTGGGAGCAACGTCGGCCGGCAGCGACCAGATGCCGGTAGCGGCCACCGTGAGGCTGGAGTAGGCGACCGACAGCAGGGCCAGGGCCATCCAGGCCTCCGGAACCAGTGCGGCGAACATGATGACCGACCCGCCGGCCAGGCCGCCGGCAATGGCTGTCTTGCGGACCTTGCTGACCGGCGATCCTGCGCGGACGGCACGGTCGGCAAGGTATCCGCCGAGCCAGCCGAACAGGACCGCGCAGATGCCGGGGATGGCACCGAAGAAGCCGAGCTTGAGGAGGTCGAAGCCGCGTTCCTTGACCAGGTAGCTGGGGAAGAACGTGATGAAGAAGTAGATGGCGCTGTTCAGGCAAAAGAACCCAAACATCATGCTGAGGATGGTGCGGTACTTGAAGAGCGAACGCCAGGGAAGCTTGGCTGCGCTTTCGTCATCGCTTGCCGCGCCGCGGGCGCCGCCATCCTGGATGTAGCTGACCTCGGTGGCGTTCGCGCCGCCGTGCTCTTCAGGGTTGCGGTAGTACTTCCACCAGACGGCGGCCCAGATGATCCCGAGGACGCCGATGATGATGAAGACCGCATGCCAGGAGGTGAATGCCACGATCAGGGTCACGATGGGCAGTGCGATGACGGCCCCGACCCGCGACCCGGAGTCCCAGATGCTGGTGGCGAAGGCGCGTTCCCGGACGGGGAACCAGATGGCCACCACCTTGGCGGCAGTACTGGGCGCGGGGCTTTCGCCGACGCCCAGGAGGAACCGTGCGGCGAACAGGGACCAGAAGCTGGAGGCTGCCGCCGTCACCATGGTGAAGACGGACCACCACAGCGCGGCCAGGGAGAAGGAACGGCGGGGGCCCACCTTATCCACGTACCAGCCGGCGGCGAGCTGGAAGAAGTCGTAGGCCCAGAAGAAGGCAGCAAAGATCAGCCCCTGCTGGGTGGCGCTGAGCTCGAAGTCCTTGCCCATGAAGGGCAGGGCGACGCTGAGGCTGGACCGGTCAAGGTAGTTGATGCTGAGGCCGATGAAGGCAAGCCAGATGATCACCCAGCGCTTGCGGGTCATGAGGCGGGGCTGCCGGGATGGATTGGTGATGGAGGTCTTACTTCCGAGCGTAGTCATGCGGTCTCCTTCGACTTTTACATGGCTTCGGGTGCGGGTCGCACGGCGGGAGGGGGAGACGCGGAAGATCGCAGCGCCAAAATCGTATAGGAATCGGATTAATCATATAGAAAGTGTGACCGGGATCAAGTACCTGTCCAAAAAAACCCATTCACGAAGGCTGCCGCGGGGTGTGGCTTATGATTCCCCCAGGTGACTCCCGGCCGAAAAGGCCGCGTCCAAGCTCCGCAGCAAGTCCAAACCAGTGCAAGAGGTAACCGCGTGCCCCCACGTCAACCGTCCGAAACCTCCCGCGGCAAAGCCGCCGTGCCCGACGTCTATTCGGCGATGCGTGCCTCAATCCTGGAAGGCGAGATAGCGCCCGGCACCCGGATCAACATCGACGCCGTCGCCCGCAGCCTGGGCGTGTCCCAGACGCCCGTCCGCGAGGTGCTGCAGCGGCTCGAAGGCGACAACCTGGTGGTGTACAACCCCGGCCGGGGATACAGCACCACCCCGCTGCTGGACCTCCCGGAACTGCGCTCGCTGTTTGAATTCCGGCTCCTCGTGGAACCGTGGGCGGCCCGCGCGGCCGCTGTTGACCGCCTCACCAATCCGGCCGGTGCGCTTGAGAAGGAGCTGGGCAGCTTCCGGAGTGCTATGAAGCGGAGCAAGGACCTGCGGCAGGACCTGGTGGCCCATGACACGCGGTTCCACGACACGATCCTTGCCGCATCCGGGAATCCCGTGGTCCGGCATGCCTTCGCGCAGACCCATTGCCACCTGCATACCTTCCGGCTGTATCCGGCCGATGTGGACGGTGCCATTACGGTGGCCGAGCATACGGCGGTCCGGGAAGCTATCGAGGCGTGCGATCCGGAAGGGGCAGAGGCGGCCATGACGACGCATATCCGCAACTCCTTTGACCGCTTTGCGCAGGCCTTTGAAGTGGAACTCGCCCCGCTGGAGGACAGTGGACCGCCGCGCAGGCACATCATCACCTAGCTCTCGACGGACAGCCCCGGCCCTGGGTGGCCGGGGCTGTCGCGTTTGCGGGGCCAGCCGGAGCGGTCATTAGTTGACGTAGATCACGCCTCCTATATGATTTTAGAAATTCGTATAGGAATCGAATCTTTCCCTTCTCCAGCTCCGCACCGAAAGTTGAGATCCATGCCTTCCATCACGTCCATCAACACCCAGGACGTCCGCTTCCCCACGTCCCTTGAGCTCGACGGTTCAGACGCGGTCAACGTAGACCCTGATTACTCGGCCGCCTATGTGGTCATCCGCACCGACGCGGGCGACGAGGGCCACGGCTTCGTCTTCAGCTGCGGCCGCGGCAACGAAATCCTGACCGCAGCCATCGACGCCTATGCCCGCCTGCTGGTGGGCCGCAACATCGAGGAGCTCATCAGCGACCTGGGGGCGGCCTCCAGGCTCCTCATCCACGACTCCCAGCTCCGCTGGCTGGGCCCCGAAAAGGGCGTGACGCAGATGGCCTGCGGCGCCCTGGTCAGCGCCCTGTGGGACATCCGTGCCCGCCGGGAAAACAAGCCCCTCTGGCTCCTCCTCAGTGAGATGACACCCGAGGAACTGGTCAGCGTGGTGGACTTCACCCATATCCGCGATGCCCTCAGCCCGGAGGAAGCACTTGGGATCCTCCGTGCCGGCCAGGAGGGCAAGGAACAGCGCATCGCCGGGCTCAAGGCTGACGGCTTCCCCGCCTACACCACCTCCCCGGGCTGGCTGGGCTACAGCGACGAGAAACTGGTCCGGCTCAGCAAAGAGGCTGCTGCCGAGGGGTTCTCCATGATCAAGCTCAAGGTGGGCGGGGACTTCAACGACGACCGCCGGCGCATGGCACTGGCCCGCGAGGCCGTGGGTGGCCTGCCCATCGCCATTGATGCCAACCAGCGGTGGGAGGTTTCCGAAGCGGTTGAGTGGGTCAACCAGCTGGCAGAATTCAGCCCCTACTGGATCGAGGAACCCACCAGCACCGACGACGTCCTGGGCCACGCCGAGATCCGCCAGGGCGTGGCCCCGGTCCGGGTGGCCACCGGTGAAGCAGTGCAGAGCCGCATTGTCTTCAAGCAGCTGCTGCAGGCAGGTGCCATCGACGTGCTGCAGCTCGATTCCACCCGCGTGGCCGGCGTCAACGAAAACATCGCCATCCTGCTGCTGGCCGCCAAATTCGGGGTGCCCGTCTGCCCGCACGCCGGCGGCGTAGGCCTGTGCGAACTGGTCCAGCACTTCTCCTTCTTCGACTACGCAGTGGTGGGCCGCAGCCAGGAAAACCGCATGATCGAATTTGTGGACCACCTGCACGAGCACTTCGCGGAACCCGTCAGGATCGTCGACGGCCGCTATGCCGCACCGGAACTGCCCGGCACCGGCGCGGAGATGCTCAGTGCCTCCCGCACCCGCTGGCAATTCCCCAACGGCGCCGGATGGCAGGAAGTGGGCGGCCGCGCCGCCGTCACCGGCGCAGCCCTGGCCCCCGCCGGAGCGGTCCGATGACCGCAGGAGTGAACGCCGTCGTCGAGGCCGCAGCATCCGCTTATGAAAAGGGCCGGACCGTGGATCCCAACACCCGCGCGGGCTGGCTCGAAGCCATCGCCGCCGGACTGGAGCAGGATGCTTCCGGGCTGGTGGAAACGGCCGTCCGGGAAACCCACCTGGGCACCCCGCGGCTGGAGGGCGAGCTCAAGCGCACCGTCTTCCAGCTGCGGCTGTTCGCGGACGAGATCCGCCGCGGCGAGCACTTCGACGCCACCATCGACCACGACGACCCGGCGTGGGGCATGGGGCCGCGGCCGGACCTCCGGCGGTACAACGTGCCCCTGGGCGTGGTGGGGGTTTTTGGTGCCTCCAATTTCCCCTTCGCGTTCAGCGTGATGGGCGGGGACAGTGCCTCGGCCCTGGCGGCGGGCTGCTCCGTGGTGCATAAGGCCCATGACGCCCACCGCGAACTGGCCGCCCGCACCGCCCAGGTAGTCATCGATGCCCTGGAGAACGCCGGGGCCCCGCACGGACTCTTCTCGATGGTGACCGGCCGCCAGGCGGGGGAGGGCCTTGTTGACCATCCCCTGGTCAAGGCCATCGGCTTCACCGGCTCAACCGCCGGCGGCCGCGCTTTGCTCAACCGGATTGCGGCGCGCCCCGAACCCATCCCGTTCTTCGGCGAACTGGGCGGCATCAACGCCGTTTTCGTTACACCCGGGGCATGGTCAGCCCGGCGGGCAGAGATCATCAAGGGCTACGCAAGTTCCTTCACCCTGGGGATGGGTCAGTTCTGCACCAAGCCCGGGCTGCTGTTCGTCCCCGCCGGGGACGCGGAGGCGCTCCGCAGCGAGCTGGGGGAGGCCCTGGCAGGGTTCGCCCCCGCCCGGCTGCTCAGCGAGCGCCTGCACGCCGGCTACACCGGCGCCGTCGCCACGCTCCGGGACAGCGGGGGAGTGGGAGTCCTGCTGGAAGGGGACTTTGCGGACGAGCCCGCGCCCACCGTCCTGCGCACCACGGCGGAGGAGGTCCGGAAGAATCCCGCCTTGCTGCGGCAGGAAATGTTCGGGCCCGCCAGCCTGGTGGTGGAGTATCGGGACCAGGCGGAGCTGCCGGAACTGGCGGCGCTGCTGGAAGGGCAGCTGACCACCACGCTGCAGGCAGAGGAGGACGACGACGTCTCCGAACTCGCTGCCCGGCTGGCGGACATCAGCGGGCGGGTCCTCTGGAACGGCTGGCCCACTGGTGTGACAGTCAGTTACGCCCAGCACCACGGCGGCCCCTACCCGGCCACCACCTCGAACACCACCTCCGTGGGGACGGCGGCCATCCGCCGCTTCCTCCGCCCGGTGGCATACCAGTCGTTCCCCGCAGCCCGGCTGCCCGAACCCCTGCAGGACGGCAACCCGTGGCGGGTCCCGCAAAGGGTCGACGGCGTCTGGCGGCACCCTGCGCCGGGCACCACAGCTGACGGGGCCGGGACGGGGGTACAGCAGTGAGTTCCACGTCCGCGGCAGTACGTTCCGTTCTTCCCGAGGACGCCGGCCAGGCACTGCTCATTGGCCGGGTCTGGGACGTTGAAACGGCCGGTCCGCGCGTGGTGGCCGTCAGCGGGGACACCGTCTTCGACCTGCACCGACTGGCCGCCACGGTCTCCGGCCTGCTGGAACTGCCGGACCCGCCCGGAGCCGTCCGCGCGGCCTTGCTGGATCCCGACCTGGCCGAACCCCGCTGGGCGACGGCCGACGTCGTCAATTCCTCCCTGGCCGGCGACGGGGCCGCGCCGGATGACAGCAGGCCCAGGCTCTTGGCACCCATCGACCTCCAAGTCATCAAGGCCTGCGGCGTCACGTTCGTGGACAGCATGATCGAACGGGTCATCGAGGAGCGGTGCGCGGGCGACGCCGCAAGGGCGGCCGAGGTGCGGGAGCTGGTGGGGCGTGCCCTGGGCGGAAGCCTGGCCGACCTTCGGCCCGGATCCGCGGAGGCGGCCGAAGCCAAGCGGATCCTGATTGCCGAAGGGCTGTGGTCGCAGTACCTGGAGGTAGGAATCGGCCCGGACCCGGAGGTCTTCACCAAGGCGCCGGTCCTGTCATCAGTGGGCCTGGGCGCGGAGATCGGCATCCCGTCGTTTTCGTCCTGGAACAACCCGGAACCCGAACTGGTGCTGATCGCCACGTCCTGCGGCCGGGTGGTGGGTGCGACGCTGGGCAATGATGTGAACCTGCGAGATGTGGAAGGCCGGAGTGCCCTGCTGCTAGGGAAGGCCAAGGACAACAACGCCTCCAGTGCGCTGGGGCCGTTCATCAGGTTGTTCGACGGTGGCTTCACCCTCGACACGCTGCGCGATGAGGAAATCCTGCTCCGCGTGGACGGTGCTGACGGCTATTTGCTGGAGGGCCGGAACAGTGTGGCCCGGATCAGCAGGCCCTTCGAGGAGCTGGTGGCCGCCACCTACGGGAAGCACCACCAGTATCCGGACGGCTTCGCCCTGTTCACGGGGACCCTCTTTGCGCCCACGCAGGACCGGGACGAACCGGGCCAGGGCTTCACCCATAAGCATGGCGACACCGTCACCATCCGCAGCCGCCACCTGGGTGCCCTGGTCAATCGGGTGGGCCCATGCGAGGAACTGCCGCCCTGGACGTTCGGCCTCCGGCAGCTGTTCGACTACCTGGCACGGCAGGGGGCAAGGGCTTAGCTGCGGGGCAACAAACAATGACGCCGGCACTCGGGTGAGTGCCGGCGTCGTCCGTTTTGCCCCGGAACCGTCAGCTGTTGTCCGGTTTGGCCACGCTCTCCGGGTCTTCCTCCTTGGCAGGCTCGTCCGAGAGGCCCTGCGGCGTCAGGTCCAGGCCTTCCCGGTCCTCAGGGGCCTCGGGAGCTTCCCCGGTTTCGGCTGCCTTGAGGTGGCCGGTATCGTCCAGGGCCGGGTTGGCGCCCTCCACCCCCGTGGGGTCATCCTTGCTGCCCGAATCGGGCTGCGCGTTGAGCGGGGCGGTGCTGCTGGATCCCGTGTTGGTGGGGTCGTTCTCGTCGATCGAATTGGGCTCGTTCGTCATGGAATTGTCCTCTCGGCGTGGTCCAGCCTTATCTGCCGACTCTATGCACAGGCTTCGCCGCTCCGCAAGGAACGGTGCGGGAGCGCAGGCACCTATAGTGGGGGTTGAACTGCAGACGCCAGGCTGAGGAGGCCCCGCATGCTCGTGCTCGTCATCAACTCCGGTTCGTCGTCGCTGAAGTACCAGGTCCGTGATGTGGCGGCCGGGACGGTGCTCACCGAGGGACTGATCGAGAAGATCGGCATGGGCAACGGCGGCGGCGGGGACGGTGAGGTGGAAGGTCCGCGGGACCACGCCGAGGCCCTGGAGCAGGTTGACGCAGCGATCCATGCGGAACTGGGGGACCGGGAACTGGGCGCAGTGGGGCACCGGGTGGTCCACGGCGGTGAGCGGTTCGCCGAGCCGGTGCTGGTGGACAACGAAATCACCCGTGCCATCGAACGCCTCAACCCGCTGGCGCCGCTGCACAACCCCGCCAATGTCCTGGGTATCCGCGCCATCACCAGGAAATGGCCCAAGATGCCGCAGGTGGCCGTGTTCGACACCGCCTTCCACCGCACCTTGCCCGAGCACGCCTGGCGCTACGCCGTCCCGGACGAGCTCTACACCAACCACGGCATCCGCCGGTACGGCTTCCACGGCACGTCGCACGAATACGTTGCGCGCCGGGCTGCGGCGCTGCTGGACATACCCATCGAGGAGTTCGACGGCGTCATCGCCCACCTGGGCAACGGCGCGTCCGTGACCGCCATCCGGGGCGGCCTCTCAGTCGACACCTCCATGGGCTTCACTCCGCTCGAAGGCCTGGTGATGGGCACCCGCTCCGGCGACCTGGACCCGTCCATCCTGGTGTTCCTGGGCCGTGCCGGGTGGACGCCGGAGGACATCGACACCATGCTGAACCGTGAATCGGGGCTGAAGGGCCTGGCCGGCAACTATGACATGCGCTCTGTGGTGGAGGCCTCGGAGGCCGGCGATGAACGCGCCTCCATGGCGCTCGCGGTGGCGTCCTACCGGCTGGCCAAGTACATCGGCGGCTACCACGTGGCCGTCGGAGGGGCCAAGGCGCTGGTGTTCACTGCCGGGATCGGTGAGAACTCGCAACAGTTCCGGGCGCACGTGGCCGACCGGCTCGGCGCCCTGGGCATCGAGCTCGACGGCCGCCTGAACGTAGGGCGGTCAAAGGAACCGCGCGTTATATCCACGCCGTCCTCGGCGATCCCCGTCCTGGTGGTTCCCACGGACGAGGAGCGCGCCATCGCGGAGGCGACGGCCGCCGTCGTGTCCGCCGCCAGCTAAGCCCCATGCCTGAGATCCGCCTGCCCATCACCACCGAACGGCTGGTCCTGCGCCGGTTCAACGGCGGCGACCTGGACGCCTTCCACGCCTACCACTCGCTGCCCGACACCGCTCGCTTCCTGCCCGGGCCGGCCAAGACCTATACGCAATCCATGGAGCGGGTGGGCAGGTACGCCAACTTCGTTTTCGAGAAGGAGGGCGACTGGGTGGCCCTGGCCATCGAAGCGGCCGAAGAGCCGGGCCTGCTGGGTGAAGTGGTCCTGAAATGGCTCCCCGGCCACGGGCAGGCCGAAATTGGGTGGACCCTGGCGCCGGCGGCCCGCGGCAAGGGCTACGGGACGGAGGCGGCTGACGCCATGCTCCGCCGTGGCTTCGAGGAACTTGGCCTGCACCGGATCGAGGCACGGCTGGATGAACTCAACCATGCCTCGGCAGCACTCTGCAGCCGGCTGGGCATGCGGCTGGAGGCACGGCACATCGATAAGTGGCGTTACAAGGGACAGTGGGCCACCGAGCTTGTCTACGCGATCCTCGCCGCTGAATGGCGTGTAGGGGCCGGCGGTTAGCCGTCAGGCCCGGCCCTTGAGGATGAGGTTCCAGTAAATCCTGGGAAAGAGGTCCCGGTCCACCACCCAGGACAACCTGCTTTCGTTCCAGGTAGGCACCCGGGGGATGGTGGGCTTGGGCCTGTATGTGTCGTCGAATTCGGCGAACACCACGGTGTCCCGTGACACGGTGAATGGGCAGACCGAGTAGCCGTCATACTTGGCCCGCAGCGGCTTTCCTTTCCTGGCGGCCACCAGGTTCCTGGCCACCACCTTGGTCTGCTTGCGCAGCGCCCCGCCGGACTTGGAATTGGTGGTCCCCGCGGCGTCGCCCAGTGACCACACGTTGGGATAGCGGAGATGGCGCAGCGTCTGCCGGTCCACTTCCACGAAGCCGCCCGCGTCACCGGGAGCCGGCAGGTCCGTGGCCTTGAGCCAGTCCGGGGCCGACTGCGGCGGGACGGCATTGATGAAGTCGTATGCCAGGTCCTCCGTGGTATTCGCCGCGTTGTTGCGGATGGTGGCCCTGCGCCCGGCGGTGCTGACCGCCACCAGCTCGCTGTTGGTCCGCAGTTCAATCCCGTACTCGGCGATCTTGCGGTTCAGTTCGCGGTCCACCTCCGGCACACCGAACACGGTGGGGTAGGGCTGCACCATCACCACCCGGATCTTGTCCAGGACCCCCTGTTCGCGCCAGTAGTCGCAGGCCAGGTACATGGGTTTCTGGGCGGCGCCGCCGCACTTGATGGGCCCCGCCGGCATGGTGAACACGGCGGTTCCGGAGGTCAGGGCGCTGAGCAGCGTCCAGGCTTTGGGGGCCAGTTCAAACTCGTAGTGGGAGGCACCATTCGGCGAATGGACGGCCTCGGCGAGTCCGGGCACCGCGTCCCAGTCGTACTGCAGTCCCGGGCATACCACCAGCTGCCCGTACGCCACCCGGGCCCCCGATTCCAGCGTGACGGTGTTGCCCACCGCATCCACGCCGGCGGCCGCATCCCGGATCCAGGTGACGCCGTTGGGGATGACCGATTGCTGCGGCCGGATGGCCTCCGCGGCCTGGGCCCGGCCGCCGGCGATATGCGAGAACAGCGGCTGGTAGAGGTGGTGGTCCCGGGGTTCGATCACTGCCACGTCCTTGACGCCGTAGCGCTGCAGGCGGGCCGCCAGGGAGATGCCTGCGTTGCCGCCGCCAATGACCACCACCTCGTGCTGGGCCGCCACGGGACTACTTCTTCTCGGTCAGCGCGGATGCCTTGTGCGCCGCCCGGGCGCCGGTCTTGTCCGATTCCACCACGTACTGCGGTTCGTCCTCGCTGGCGCGGTGGGTGTTGCCGTCGAGCTCGAAGTCGCTGGTCTTCTTCTCAACGATCCTGCCGTGCGTCTTGCCCTGTGAAGTGTTCCACTCCACGTGCGTTCCCTTGCTCAAAGACATGCCTGCTCCTCTGGTATCCCGTGCCGAAAAACAAGTGCCCCCCAATAGTAAGCATGGTGAGCTTTTGCGGGTATGGGCAGCCGCCCGATCCGTTCCTCACCAGGAGCGGAGCGCCTTTGCCGCTGCGGCCGCAAACCCCTCCGGCTCGTCCACCCAGGGAAAGTGTCCTGCACCGGCAACCACGTGCAGGCGGGCGTTTGGGAACAGCCCGGCGAGTTCCTCCATGGTAGTGACCGGGAGCCCCACATCCACCGACCCCGCGAGGATGTCCACGGGCACCCGGAGCGTTGCCAGGGCTGCCCGTGTCGCTGCCGGATCGAAGGCACCCTCCGCCCCGAAGGCTGCTGAGGCAGCGGGCTTTGCCGCTGCCTCCATTCCGGCGTGGTATTCCGCCGCGGCCTGGTCCCACCGTCCGAAGCTGAAGGGGGCGATGGCGTCCCAGTCCCCGTCGCGGGCCTCTCCGGACTGGATCCGTCCGAGAGCCGCGGACGCCGCCGCGTACCAGGGTTCCCCGGCACGGGAACGGGCGGCGGCGGACCGGGCGCCGTCCGCGATGTCGATCCCGACCGCCCGGGTACTGGGTGCAACGAGCAGGAGCCTGGCGACTCGGTCCGGGTACAGCCCGGCGTAGCGGAGCACGATGTTCGCTCCTGCGGAGTGCGCCAGCAGGTCCAGGCGCTCCGGGCCGAGCCGTACCCTGAACCGTTCCAGCCCGCCAGCCACCGCATCGCACCGGTACGCGGCCGGTACCGCGTCGTCGCCAATGTCCGCTCCGGGGTCGAAGAAGGCGAGTTCGGCGATCCGGTCCAGGCCGCCAAGGTCCCCCAAGTACGCGGCGGGAAGGAACGGGCCCCCTGGAACGCAGACCAGCGGGCCGGCCGCCGTCAGCGGTGCCCCGGCTTCAGGCCGGCGCCGGGAAGGACTTCGGTGGCGCCCAGGGCATCGGCGATGAACGCGTAGTCCCAGGCCCGTTCCCGCCACTGCACGTACCGGCCGGAGGCGCCGCCGTGGCCGCCGTCCATCTCAATTTTCATGACAATCGGCGCCGAACCGGTGGTCTTGTTCCGCAGTTCCTGCACCCACTTGGCCGGCTCCACGTAGAGGACCCGGGTGTCGTTGAAGGACGTCACGGCGGCGATCTTGGGGTAGGCCACCTCCCGCACGTTCTCATACGGGGAGTAGGACTTCATGTAGGCGTAGGCCTGGGGATCGGTGATGGGGTTGCCCCATTCCTCCCACTCCAGGGCGGAGAGCGGCAGGTCCGGGTCCAGGATGCTGGTGAGCGGGTCCACGAACGGCACCTGCGCCACAATGGCGGCGTACTTCTCCGGTGCCATGTTGGCAATGGCGCCCATCAGCAGCCCGCCCGCGGAGCCCCCGAGGGCTGCGATCCGGGCCGGGTCCACCCAGCCTGAGTTTGCGAGCCAATCAGTGGCGTCCACGAAGTCGGTAAAGGTGTTCTTCTTGGAGAGCTTCTTGCCGTCCTCGTACCAGTGCCGGCCCAGCTCGCCGCCGCCGCGGATGTGGGCGATCACGAACACGATGCCGCGGTCCAGCAGCGACAGCCGTGCGATGCCGAAACCCGGATCCATGCTCATCTCGTAGGAGCCGTACCCGTACACCAGGCCAGCCGCCGTCGAATCCTGCTTCACGCCCTTGTGCCGCAGGACGGACAGCGGGATGCGCGTGCCGTCGCCGGCGGTGGCCCATTCCCTGGTGGCCACGTAGTCGCTGCCGTCGTAGCCGCCCAGGACGGGGCTTTCCTTGCGCAGCAGCAGTTCGCCGGCAGGCTGCTCCGGGGTGGGCAGCACGAAGTCGTAGATGCGCGACGGCGTGAAGTAGGACGTGTAGCCCAGCCGGATGACGGGAGCCTCATAGTCCGAGCCGCCCACGCCGGCGGTGTAAAGCTCCTCGTCGAACGCCGGTTCCACGGGCTCCTGCTGGGTGCGCGTGCCGAGCCCGGCAAGCCCCATCACCTGCACACGCTCAATGGTGTCCTTGCGGATGGACACCACAAGGTGCGTGGCGGTGACACCGGCGCCGTTGACGCGCACGTCGTCGGAATGCCCGACGACGGTCTGCCAAGCCTGTTCGGCCAGCGGCTTTTCCAGCTCGGCCGGGTCCGCCAGGGAGACCATGGAGTTGATGGCGCCACGGTTGTGCGTGAGCAGGATGCGTTCCTGCCCGTCGAGCAGGAAGGGCTCGGCCTCGTACAGGACGCGCTCGTTGCGGGAAATCACCGTGGTGACGGTGCCGGTGGGATCGTCGAAGCGCAGCAGCCTGGTTTCGCTGTACTCCGAGCACCCGATCCCCAGCACCAGGTGGCGCCGGTCCGCGGACAGCTCGAAGCCCAGCCACATGGCGGCGTCGTCCTCCTGGTACACCACCACGTCCTCCGACACGGGGGTGCCCAGGACGTGCGCCTTCACCTGGTAGGGGCGCCAGGACTCGTCCACTACGGTGTAGAACAGGCGGGTGCCGTCCGGGGAGAAGGCAACCCCGTAGAAGATGTTCTCGATGACATCCGGCAGCAGCCCGCCCGTGCGCAGGTCCTTGATCCGCAGCGTGAAGCGTTCGTCGCCAGCGTTGTCCACCGCGTAGGCGTACAGGTTGCCGTCAATGGTGACGGCGGTGCCGCCCACGGAGAAGAACGGCTTGCCTTCGGCCTCCACGTTGCCATCGAGGAGGATCTCCTCGCCGGGGATCCCTACCCCGGCCTCCACGGCCGGCGGCGTCCAGTCGGCCACCTTGTCTCCGGTGTCCTGCGCCTTTACCCGGCAGTGGATGCCGTACTCCTTGCCTTCCGCGGAGCGGCTGAAGTACCACCAGCCGTCCTTTCGGTGAGGGACGGACAAGTCGGTTTCCTGGGTGCGGCCCTTGATCTCCTGGAAGATGGCCTCACGGAGCGGTTCCTGGTGCGCGGTGACGGCTTCCTGGTAGGCGTTTTCGGCCCGAAGGTGCTCCACTACCTCGGCCGATTCCTTGTCCCGCAGCCATTCGTAGTTGTCCACGAAGGTCTCCCCGTGGTGGGTGCGCTCGGTGGGGATCTTCTTGGCGGCCGGGGGAGCCGGGACCGCAGTGCCGGCGGAATCCTGCAGGGAAGTGGAGGTCATGGATTCAATATATCCACCACCCCGGGCGGGCCAGGGGGCCGTTCGCTGACGGGGGAGACGCGCCGGGCTGGAAGGGGGCGAAAGACTCTGGGCCTCCTGGCCGGCGACGGTCAGGCTGGAAGGGTGCTGGGGCACGCTGGCAAAGGAGATTGGCATGACCCCTCAAACCGGACCTGCTCCCCGGCCCAGGGCATGGCTGGCCGTGGCCCGATGCGTGGGAACGTCCTGCGTGATGCTCGCCCGCCGGCGGGTGCATCTTCCCAAGGACAACGTGGGCCGGGTGCTGCGTTTCGCCGATGGAAGCACGTCACGGGTCTACCGGGAGACCGCCGTCGAACGCCAGGTAACCGAGCCTTGCGTGCTGGTGGTGGCCTTCACGCTCCGGTGGGTGCGGGGCCGGGCCCACCGCCTGTTCGAGGTGGAAAGCCTGCTGAACACGCCCCTGTTCGTAGGTTTTCCCGGGTTTGTCTCCAAACTTTGGTGCGCGCATGACACCTTCGGCGCCTACCGCGGGCTGTACGAGTGGGACGGCGCCGAACGGGCCCGAAGGTATGCTGCGGCGCTCTGGCGGGTCCTGGAGCTGGTCAGCGTCCCCGGATCCATCAGCTACAAGGTGCTGCCCGGCCTGCGCCGCGACGAGGTGCTGGCGGACCCGGCCAGGATTGGAACCGCCGGCCCGGAGCACGCCTGGTGGCGGCTCCGCCCGCAGGACTGACAGCTGTCCGAGCGTGGGAGGCGGACAAGGCGCGACGGCGGACACCGACGTCGTGGTCATCGGCGCCGGTCCCGCAGGGCTCACCACAGCCCTCCAGGCTTTGGCCCATGGGGCCACCGTGCGGGTGGTGGACCGGCGGGAGCACCGGTCCCGGCCGTCCCGGGCGCTGATGCTGCATGCCCGGGCGCTGGAGGGCCTCCGCCCACTGGGCGTGACGGATGAGCTGCTGGGCAGGGCGGACACCGCTCCTGAAGCCCGGATCCATCTGGGCCGGCGGGTGGTCGAAGCCCGGTTGGGGCACGCGGACCTTCCGGACACCGCCTTTCCGCACCTGACCCTGGTCCGGCAGGCCGACGTAGAGGAGGTCCTCTGGCAGGCATTGAAGGCGAGGGGCGTGGAGGTGGAATGGGGTGTGGAATTCCGGCGCCTGCACATCGGACACGGGGCAGGGAACGCACCGCAGGGTGAAACCCTGGTCCACGCGGAGTTGCGGGGTGCCAACGGGCCTGGACATCACGTATCCCGGTTCCTGGCCGGGTGCGACGGGCAGTGCAGTACCGTCCGCGGCGGCACCGGTATTCAGTGGCGCGGCGGCCCGTACCGGGTGGAGGCGGTCCTGGCCGACGTCGAACTTGACGGCGCCCTGGATCCCGGTCTGCTGCACGTGGCGGTGGGAAGCGCCGGGCTGGCCTTCCTCTTCGCCCTGGGCGAGGGCGCCACCTGGCGGATGCTGGCCACCCGTCCCGCGGCACCGGACCCGGCGGCCGCCTTTGGCCAACTGGGCCCGGCACTTCCGCCGGAGGAAGTGGCGCGGCTGGTCAGGGAATCGGGATTGGAGGCCACAGTGCGTGAGGTGCGATGGTCCGCGCAGGTGCCACTGCAGCACCGGATTGCCGGCACTTTCGGGCGCAGTCCCGTCTTCCTCGCTGGCGACGCCGCCCATGCCCATTCCCCGGCGGGAGGGCAGGGCATGAACAACGGCATCCTGGACGCCCTCAACCTTGGCTGGAAGCTTGGTTTCGCCTCGACCGCAGGCAGGCCGCTTCCGGAACTGCTGGCCACCTACGGGCAGGAGAGGTTGCCCGCGGCCCGGCGGGTGCTGGCGCTGACGCACCTGATCTTCTTCGGCGAAGCCTCGCCGCATCCTGCGGCCCGCGCAGCCCGCAGCGTTATGCCCCTGATTGCTCCGGCCCTGCCGCCGCTGCTGCGGCAGCGGTGGCTCATCTCCAAGGGAATCAGGCTGCTGGCCCAGCCGTTCGTGAACTACCGGAACAGTCCCATTTCCCGTGACGGCACGCCCTGGGCCGGCGGGTGGCCACGGCCCGGCGGGAGGCTGCCCGACGCCCCGGCATCCGTGGACGGGCATCTTGTCAGGCTCCACGAACTGACCGCAGCGCCTGGCATCCACCTCCTGCTGGGGCGCGACGCCGGCCCAGCCGCCGTGGGTGCCGGCCCGGTCGCCGCAGCGCTGGGCAGGCAGCCCCGGCTGCTCCACATCCACCGCCTGTCCAGCCAACCCGGAGCGGGCATGGTTGCGGTCCGCCCCGATGGCTACGTGGGATTCCGCTGCGGCGACGCGGACCCGGCCCAACTGCTCGACTGGCTGCGGCTGGTGGGCGCGGTCCGGCACTGACGGACCCGCACGCCGGCAACCTCCCGCCGTCGTGATGCTCCATCACTTATGGCTCCTAAAACCGGGGCTTTTAGGGACCAAAGCTGATGGAGCAACGGGGAGGGTGGTTGCAGGCGGAGCGCAAGCGTAGGCTGGTCAGTTCAAGGCACATCCGCCTCGTGTGTGATCCGCCCATCGTGAGAAGGGAAGTTCATGACCATCCCGCCAGTGCACGAACCTGAGCCGTTTCCGCCGGAACCGGGCCCGGAGCCCACCTCCCCGGACCCCACCCAGCCGCGTCCGCCCGGTCCGCCGTCCCCGAATCCGTTCCCCGCGCCGGAGCCCCCGGGCCCGCTGCCCGTCCCGGACCCCGGGCCGGCGCCGCTCCGCCCGGACCCCACCAGGGACTGACCGCCAACTCCAAAGGGTCCTTCCAGCTGCGCTGCCCAAGCCCAGCTGGAAGGGCCCTTTTCCAAGCCCGTGGGCGCTGGAAAATCTCCCGGAATCCGGTGCCGGAAGCCCTTGCGGACCTGCTTCTCCAGTGCTAAAAAATCTATATCAGCCACCATAGATCGGCTGATATGGGAATGATGTTGGACCATCTCTTATGAGGAGGGAAGCCATGTTGATGCGTACCGATCCGTTCCGCGAGCTGGACAGGCTGGCCCAGCAGGTCCTCGGCACGGCTGCACGCCCGGCGGCGATGCCGATGGATGCATGGCGTGAGGACCAGGAATTCGTCGTGGCCTTCGATTTGCCCGGCGTTACGGTGGACTCGGTGGACCTGGATGTTGAACGGAATGTCCTGACGGTGCGGGCCGAACGCCCCGACCCCGTGGGCAAGGACACCGAATTGATCGCCTCCGAACGGCCCCGCGGCGTCTTCAGCCGCCAGCTGATCCTCGGCGACACGCTGGACACCGACCACGTCAAGGCCAGCTACGACGCCGGCGTCCTGACGCTCCGGATCCCGGTCGCCGAAAAGGCCAAGCCACGCAAGATCGAGATCGAAACGAAGGGGGCAAAGCAGGAAATCGCCGCTTAGTCTCACCACAGGACCGGGAGGCGGGCACATCTGTTGACTGCCTTTTTGGGGCGAATCGCCATTCTGTGCACGCCACAGCGCCAGACAGCGCATCGGCAGCGTAGGCCTTAACCTCCCGCCACGGTGGCCCCCGGTTTCGGCCGGGGGCCATCCACGTTTCCGGGCTTCCGTCGCGGGAAGGCCGTCAGACGCTGAGTTCCAGCATCAGCGCGGGCAGTTCATCGGCCAGCTCGCGGGCCAGGAATCCCAGCGGCCCCATCCTGCTGGCCAGCCGGTCCGCCGCCGCCGCGTGCAGGTGCGTACCCCAGCAGGCTGGCTGGGCGCCGGTGGTGCCGCGCGCCCGGAGCCCGGCAATTGCTCCCGCCAGCACGTCGCCGCTGCCGGACGTGCCCAGGCCGCCGTACCCGGTGGTGATTTTCCACAGGCCGGGGAGGTCCGGGTCCACCCCCTTTGGCTTGCTGATCAGCCCCTGGCAGCTGACCACGGCACCAAACCGTTCAGAGATTTCGGCGACGTCTTTTTCGAGGTCCGCCACGTCCCGTTCCAGCAGGATCGCCGCCTCGGTGGGGTTCGGCGTCAGGATCAGCCGGCCGCGCCAGGGGTCCAGCTGGTCCTCCAGGTGCGCCACAGCGGCCAGCGCATAGGCATCAAGGACGACGGCGGGACCTCCTTGACTGCCGTCGGAAGCGCCGGAGGTGCCGTCCCCGTCGCCGCTTGCCTCCCGGGTAAGCATGGCCTCCAGCAGGTCGCCGGCCAGGTCAGGGTCGTCCAGCCCCGGTCCAACCAGCACTGTGTCTGCCCGGTCCAGATACGAGGAGATGCCGTCGAGCTCGGCTTTGACGGATCCGCCGGACGTTTCCGGCAAGGCGACGGCGCCGCATTCGGGTACCGCCACCCCCAGTTGCACGGCCACCGACTCCGCTACTGCCAGCGTAAGTTTCCCTGCCCCCGCACGCAGGGCTGAAACGCCGGCCAGCAGTGCCGCGCCGGGAGTGGAGCGGGCACCGCCCACCACCAGCACCGAACCGCGGGAATACTTGTCAGCTCCCGGTGCGGGCAACCGCCAGTCCCGCAGGAGCGAGGGTGTTACGGGGACGGGAGAGGAGTCACTGCGGCCGGACACTGGTGTCTCCTGCGTGCTCGGTGATGGCGACGCCCTGCTCGGCCAGGTGGTCGGCGACATTGAAGCTCTCCAAAGTCCACGGGCCGGCGCCGGACGGGCGGACGAACCGGGTCACGGACGCGTTGAGGATGGCCTCCCTGGCGGCCAGGTCCAGCAGCTCCTTTTCACTGAGCCCCTCCAGCACGTAGCGGAACAGCATGATCACGGCGTCGTGGCACACGAGCATCACCCGGTGTCCGGTGCCCAGGTTGTTCAACTCCGCCAGGACGGAGCGGAGCCGCAGCGCCACGTCGGCCCAGGATTCCCCTCCGGGCGGCCGGTAGTACAGCTTGCCGAGCCAGTCCCGGCGCTCTGATTCCTCCGGGTAGCGGTTCTCCACGCCCAGCCGGGTGAGCCGGTCCAGGATGCCCAGCTCACGGTCCCGGAGCCGCTCGTCCGTGCGCACCTGCACCGGCCAGCCGGCGGTTTCCACCGCGATCTCGGCCGTCTGCCGGGCCCGCGCGTAGGGGGAGGACACCACAGCGTCCGGCCGGAACTCCCCGGCAGTCCGGCCCAGGGCGGTGCCCAGCGCTTTGGCCTGGTCCCTTCCCGTCCCGGACAGGTTTACGTCCGCATCGCGGGCGGGAACCTCGATGACCTCCACCCCGGCTTCCCGCGCCTCGGTGGCCGCAACGTTGCCTTCGCTCTCCCCATGCCGGATCAACAGCAGCTCCACCGCCCCGGCCTCCTGGACCGCCTGGGTCAGGCCGTCGTCGTCCGCTGCGGCACCCTTCGCCCACTCATCCTTCACAACACCACCCCATCCGCTCGCCGTGCCAAGTGCAGGAACATTACCCACGGCGTACCCACGCGGCGGCGGAAAATAACGGACGACGGCGGCAGCCCGCCTTGGTGCCGCGGCCGCAGTTCGACGCGCAGCACCCTTCGCGACCCGCAAAGTCCTTGACGCACCCCATTTATCGGCGCGTCAGGGAATTGGCGCGCCGCAAGTGGTTTTGCGCGTCGAGGGCAACGCCTACCGTTCGGGGGTCAGTACCTTCGAGAACACGGTGGCGCCGTTGGCGTTGCGGAGGCTCACCGTGAAGCTGTTGTCCCCACCCAGCTGGACGTGCCCGAAAAACTGGTTCTCGCCGTCGCGCGGGGACTCACCGGCGAAGCGTCCGGCCTTGGAGAACACCACTTCGGGGCCAAAGGTGCCGTCCATCGCGTTCGGGCCGAAGGATCCCGCCGCGATGGGGCCGGCCACGAACTCCCAGAAAGGGTCGAAATCGGTGAACGCCGCACGCTCCGGGGAATAGTGGTGGGCGGCGCAGTAGTGGACGTCGGCGGTGAGCCAGACGGTGTTCTTGACGCCGTTGCGCTTGAACGCGCTCAATACCCCTGCGATCTCCAGCTCACGGCCCAAGGGGGCGCCGGCGTCGCGGTTGGACACGCTTTCCTCGTTCACCGGGCCGTCCGGCACGATGATGCCCAGCGGGAGGTCGGCGGCGATGACCTTCCACGTGGCCTTGGACTTCGACACCTCGCTGACCAGCCAGTCCGCCTGCTCCTGGCCCAGGATGGCGGTGGCGTAGGGTTCCTTGCCGTCGGTGTTGGGGGACTTGTAGGTGCGCATGTCCAGGCAGAAGATGTCCAGCTGCGGGCCGCGTGAGATCTTCCGGTAGATGCGGGCCGGCTGGTAGGTGCCGGCGTCGTCGAAGGTTCCCGGGCGCCAGATCGCCGAGCTGTCCGCGATGGGCATGTTCTCCTGCCAGGCCTGCCGGCCGCGGGCGGCCAGGGTGTTGACGTCCCGTACGGTGTAGCGGGAGTCATCCAGGATCTGGCCGGGGTACCAGTTATTGTGCGTCTCGTGGTCGTCCCACTGGGCGATCACGGGAACGTCCGCGAAGAGGGCCCGCATGTTGGCGTCCATGGAGTTGTAGCGGTGCCGGCCCCGGAATTCGGTGAGCGTCTCGGCCACCTTGGACACCTCTTCGGTGACCAGGTTCCGCCACACCTGCCCGTCCTTTTCCACCACGGTTTCAGCGATGGGGCCGTCGGCGTAGATGGTGTCGCCGGAGTGGATGAAGAAGTCCGGGCGGGTCTGGAGCATGGCCCGGTAGCCGCGCATGCCGCCGATCTCCTCGTTGATGCCCCACCCCTGGCCGGCCGTGTCGCCGGTCCACACGAAGCTTTGCGCGGACGACGCCGGGACGTCGCCTCCGTTGCCCGTCCCACCGGTGCGGCCCTTGCCGTTGACCGTCCCCGTGTCCGGCGCCGTGCGGAAGCCGCCGCGGACCGTCTCGCCGGCCGCGCCGCCGTCGTCCTCGAAGCTGATCTCCAGCGCGAACCGCGTGTTGGACGGCAGGTTTCCGGCGTGGATCTTGGCGGTGAAGTCCGAGGCCTGGGTGGCGCGGGGCCCGCGGAGGACCCGCTCGAAGGCGCCGCGCCCGGTGAGTACCTGGCCGGCGTCGTCCACGGCGCGCAGCACGGCCGTCATCCGCCCGGCGCCCGAGGCACGCGACCAGAGGACGGCAGAATCCGAGGTGACGTCGCCGGTGGCGATGCCGCTGGGCAGGGTGAGCCTGTTGCGGACCAGTGCAACACCGGCGGGAGACCGGGTGGCTGCCGAGGCGTTGGCGGCGGGCGCGGAGGCCAGCGCGGCGGCGAGGACGGAACTCTTGACGATGGTGCGGCGGGAAACCCCGGCCTGGGAAGTCTCGGTCATGTCTTCAGGGTTTCCCGGGCGGGCACACGGATTCTGGCGGCAGGGTGAACCCGGGGTGTACGACGCGCAAATTCCCCCGCGATGCGCAGGTTCCCTGGCGCCCGGGGATATGGGCCGCGGAAAGGAATGTCCGCCGCGGCAACGTGTATGCGCGTCGCCCGGGCTATGGCTTCGCGAAGTCGCCGATCCGGCCCTCCCGCAATGCCGCACCCACCGCCGCGATGCCGGCGTAATCGGGAAACAGCACGGACTGCCCGGCCACGAAACCGTCGCCCAACGTGGGAAGGGTCATGGTTCCGATGGCGTTCACGTCAAGGTTGCGCAGGCTGTACGCCAGGATCGCAGCCTGGACGGGATCAAAGGCCCTGTCCACCGTGAGGCAGCAGGAGGCGAAGTCGACCAAGGACCGCACCGCTGTCACATCATTCAGGGCACCGCCCCCGGTTAGCCGGGCCAGGATCGCACGGAGCATGATCTGCTGGTCGCGGACCCGCTGGAGATCGCCGTCGGAGAAGGCATGGCGCTCGCGGGAGAACTCCAGGGCGGCCTGGCCGTCGAGGTGGTTGAGGCCGGCGCTGAAGACGTGCTGGGTGTCGATGGTGGACTGGAAGGCAATGGGCACGTTGACGTCGATGCCGCTGAGTCCGTCCACCAGGATCTTGAACCCCCCGAAATCGAGCATCAGGGTGTGGTCGATGGTGATGCCCAGCAGCTGCTGAACGGCGGCGGTTTCCATGTCGATCCCGCCATACTGCAGCCCGGCGTTGATCTTGGCGCTGCCGAACCCGGGGATGTCCACCCAGTTGTCCCGGTTGATCGAGATGAGGTAGAGGCTCCGCCGGTCGGCAGGGACGTGAACCACCATGAGGGTGTCGGCCCGCTGGTCCTGGGGTTCCCCCGTGGCTGCCGTATGGGCTGCGGCCTCACGTGCCGGGACATCGCGGGTGTCGCTGCCTATGACGAGGATGTTCATTGGGGCCGCGGGCAGGTCCGGGATCGGCGCAGGAGGCGGCGGTGGGGCAGGGGCTGGTGGAGGTGTTTCGGACGGTGTGGGTGTGGGCGTGGGTGTCGCGCTGGGCGACTGGGTTTGGGTGGCTGCCGGCTGCGCTTCCTGGCCGGCACGGTTCAGGCTGAAGACCGCGACGCCGGCAGCCGCCACGAGCACCAGCGCCACCAGCGCGGCGATCCAGCGCCGCCGCCCCAGGGCAAGCATCCAGGCAGGCCGGGGGGAACTGGTTGGGCCGGGTTGCCGGGGGCCGGAATCTCCGGCGCCGGATGGATCAGAACCGCCTGGAACGCTCATGGCACCTCCACCTCATTGTGACTGGTGGGATCAGTGTCCGTCCCGCAGGCCCCAATTGGCTACAGGAGTATCCAAACTGTCACCTGGAAGGCCTGCCGGTCCCGCGGACTGCGGCAACGCAGCTCCGCTACCGGGCGGCGCCTCCATGGACCGGGGAGTTGAGCCGGGCGTGGCGCAGGATGGAGACGATCGCGGGGGCCAGCTGGTCCTCCATCTCCCGGTACACCTCCGGAGCGCGGCGGTAGGGGTCCACGATGTCGTTGTCCGAGGAATCGGCCGGGAGGGAGAGGTGCCGTACCCCGGCGGCCCGCGCCGGCAGCCCCCGCCACAAGGCGGCGTTGGCAGCGAGCCCGCCATCGGCGTCGGGACCGGCGTCCTGCGAAGGTACGACGGCGGCTGGCTGCCTGCCTGCCCGCTGGCTGTCCGCCCGGTGGTCGAGGACATCGAGCATCCGCGCGAACTCACGGATGGTGAACGTCCGCTTGAGCAGGGAAGCGTCGAGCTGGAGGACTTCTCCGCGGTGGCCGGAGGTCATGGTGAGTACCAGGTCAACGCCGCGCAGGATCTTGGGCGTCAACTGCCGCGCCGCGAACCCTTCCGGGTCCCCGCCGAAGGTCCGCACGATCTCCGCGGACAGGGGCTGCATCGGCTCGCCCACAAGGGCCCGGGTCCCGGCGCTGGAGACCTGGAAGCCGCCCGGCACCGCCTGGTCCAGTCCTGCCTGCAGCAGCCGCTCGGCCACCGGGGACCGGCAGATGTTCCCGGTGCAGACGGTCAGGATTCGTACTGGTGTGGAAGTGTCCAAGGAGATGTTCTCTTTCCCAGCTGGTGCCGGACCCGCTCAGGCCCGTGCCTTTCAACTTAACACGCAACGGCGCGGCGGCTGCCCCCGAACCCAGGTGCCGCCGCCGCGCCGCGCGTGCGAGGATCTGCCTGCTACAAAGCGGCCAGCAGCTGCTTCATCCGGGTGATCTCCGCCTGCTGGGCATCAATGATGTCATGGCCCAGCTTGACCGCGTCCGGGAATTTGCCGGCGCCGATTTCCTGCTGGGCCATGTCGATGGCGCCCTCGTGATGGCCGATCATCAGCTGGAGGAACAGCCGCGCCGCCTCGGCACCGGAAGCGGACTTGAGCGTGTTGATCCCGTCGTCGTCCACCATGCCTTCCATGCCGTGCCCGGAGTGGTCACTCATCATGGTGGGCGCGTTCCAGCCGGTGAGCCACCCGGTCATCTGCTTGATCTCCGGGGCCTGGGCCGCCTTGATCTTGGTGGCAAGCGCGGTGACGTCGGCGGGAATGTCCGCCTTGGCCAGGATGATGTCGCTCAGTTCCACGGCCTGCGAGTGGTGCGGAATCATCATCTGGGCAAACATGACGTCCGCCTGGTTGTGGTCGGCGCCGGCGCTGGGCGTGCTGCCGGTGCCCGGCATGGTGCTGGACATGGCGCCGGCGCTGCCGTGGTCCATGGGCATGCTGTTGCCGGAACCGGCATTGGCGGCGCACCCGGCGAGTCCGAGCGAGGCGGCCAGGGCAGCAGCAATGGAAAGGGTCTTGAAAGTGGTGTTCATGGGTGTCCTTCAGGAAGTAATGGAACTGGCCGTGCTGGGTGGCGCAGTCCGGTTTACGTCCGGCTGATGGACAACTCGCAGGGCGTGGGGCCCGGCGGCACGTAGCCGTAGCCGGAACCGGCGGTGCCGCCGGGCGGCAGCAGTGGCACGACGACGGCGCCTGCCTGGGGCGGTGACATGGCGGCCGGGCCGCTGGGCGCCGTGGGGATGCACGGTGCTCCCGCTTCCTGCGCGCCGGGGCAGGAACCGCCGCACGCTGCGGTGAGAAGGTCCGGCATGTCCGTGGCGCCGTGGCTGTGCGAACCGGCAGGATGCCCGACGGCGGCCTGACCGGCAGGTGCCCCGTGCGGCATGGCACGCTTGGCCACCCCAAGGGAGGTGGTGCCTTGGGAAGCAACCCCGTGCGAGGCGTGGCCGGAGGTCATGACGTGCATCCCCAGCAGTCCGGCGATGAGGGCCAGCACGCCGGCGAGGAGCCATACCCGGCCCACCGCAGCGCGTAGGGCGGCAGGACGCGCCACCGGGACGGCCCGGATCACTGCACCTCTGACGGGTTCAGTTTCAGGCGCCGGAGGAGCTGGGCGTTCAGCGCCACCACCACGGTGGAGGCGGACATCAGCACCGCACCCGCGGCGGGGGAGAGGACCACCCCGGCGAAGGCCAGGACGCCGGCGGCCAGTGGCACGGACAGGATGTTGTAGCCGGTGGCCCACACCAGGTTCTGCCACATTTTCCGGTAGCTGGCGCGGGAGAGGTCCACCATGGACAGGACTGCCCGGGGATCGTTCCCGGCCAGCACCACGCCGGCGGACTCCACTGCGACGTCGGTTCCGGCGCCGATGGCGATGCCCACCTCGGCCCGTGCCAGGGCAGGGGAGTCGTTGACGCCGTCGCCCACCATGGCCACTTTCATCCCGCGGCCCTGCAGCTCTGCGACTTTCTTGTCCTTGTCGGCCGGCAGGACCTCGGCGAATACCTCGTCGATGCCCAGGTCCGCGGCCACGGCCTGCGCCACCTGGTGGGCGTCACCGGTAACCATGGCCACCTTGACGCCGCGCCGCTGCAGGGCCTGCACGGCCTGCCGCGACTCCGGCCGCACCGCATCTTCCATGCTCACGGCACCCAGGACCCTGCCGTCGTCCACCACGTGCAGCACGGCGGCGCCGCGGTCCATCCACGTGCGCGTACTGGCAGCCAGGGAGTCAGGCTCGACGACGCCGAGCTCCCGCAGCAGCGCCGGTCCGCCCACGTGCACCGTACGTCCGTCCACGCTGGCCCGGACGCCGCGGCCCGTCAGCGAGGTGAAACCGGTCGCGGCAGGGAGCGTCAGGTTCCGTTCCTTCGCGGCGCGCACGATGGCGCGCGCCACCGGATGTTCGCTGTCTGACTCCACCGCGGCGGCGAGTGCCAGTACGGCGTCATTATCCCCGCCGTCCGCCACGGCCACGTCCTTCAGTTCCGGTTCGCCGGTGGTCAGGGTTCCGGTCTTGTCGAACACGACAACGTCGATGGTGCGCATCCGCTCAAGCGCCATCCGGTTCTTGATCAGGACGCCGGCACGGGCGGCCTGTTCAGTGGAGATGGCAATCACCAGTGGGATGGCCAGGCCAAGGGCGTGCGGGCAGGCGATCACCAGGACGGTGACGGTGCGGGTGACGGCGTCCGGTACGCTGCCCAGCAGGGTCCACGCGATGAAGGTCAAGACGCCGGCACCGGCAGCGAAGTAGAAGAGGAACGCCGCAGCACGGTCGGCCAGCGCCTGCGCGCGGGAGGACGAGGCCTGGGCTTCCTCCACCAGTCGCTGGATCCCGGCCAGTGCCGTCTGGTCCCCAACGGCCGTGACCCGGACCCGGACGCTACTGTCCGTGGCCACGGTTCCAGCCACCACCGCGTCCCCGGGGCCGCGGGGCACGGTCCTGGACTCACCGGTGATCATGGACTCGTCGAACTCGGCCTGCCCGTCCACCACGCTGCCGTCGGCCGGCATGCGGGCGCCCGGCCGGACCAGGACCAGGTCGCCGGGGCTGAGCTCCGACACGGGGACGGTTTCGGTGCCGGTGTCCGTGATGCGTTCGGCCTCGTCCGGCAGCAGCGCGGCCAGGGCATCGAGCGCGCCCTGCGCGGACCCGAGGGCGCGCATCTCGATCCAGTGGCCCAGCAGCATGATGGCCACCAGCAGTGCCAGCTCCCACCAGAAGTCCAGGTCGAAGCCGCCGATCCCCAGGCTGGTGACCCAGGACGCGGCAAATGCCACGGTGATGGCCATGCCGATCAGCAGCATCATCCCCGGTGTGCGGCCCTTCAGCTCCTGCACGCCGCCCTTGAGGAACGGCTGGCCGCCGTAGAGGAAGATGACCGTGCCCAGGACCGGTGGGATCCAGTTGGAGCCGGGGAACTCCGGCGGCATGTAGCCCAGGAGGTGGGCCATCATGGGGCTGAAGTAGACCACCGGAACGGCAAGGGCCAGGGTCAGCCAGAACCTGTTCTTGAACATCGCAGTGCTGTGTCCGGCGTGCTGGCCATGGGTGTGTACGGTGTGGTCGTCGTCGGCCTGGGCGCCGTGGTGTGCATGGCTGGCGCCGTGCGCCGGCGGTTGGGTGAGCGTCCCGGTGGGCGGCTGGTGGTGCTCATGTCCGCCGTGGGGCTGCTGCATGTCTTGGTGGTCCTGCATTGTTCCTCCTTGGAGGCAATCGCTGCCCGGATATGGCCTGGGCCTGCGGAATGTTGGGGGGTGTGCCGGGGCGCCGGCTGTCTCAGGACAGGGCGTAGCCGGCCGACGTCACGGCCCGCCGGATGGCGGCGTCGGGGGCCGTGCCGGTGACGGCCAGCCGGGAGCGGCCGTTTGGGACCAGGTCAACCGAGGCTGAGGCCACGCCGGAAACGGCGGAAACGGCGGCCTCGACGGACCGGACGCAGTGCGCGCAGGTCATGCCTTCCACCGCGAAACTGCGCTGGGCGGTGGCATCGGCCCCGGCCTCAGCCTCGGACGGCACGACGGCGGCGGGGGACACCTGCGCGGATGGTGCGGGGAGGGTGGCGGCTGGCCGGGCGGCCTGGGCAGGGCCGCAGCAACTGCAGCCGGAGGACGCGAGTGGGATTTGGGGGCGTGTTCCGCTGTTCATGTCAGTTCCAATCCGTTGAAGACATCAAGGGGCGCTGGGGTTGAACGGCTGTGAAAGGCTGGAGCGTGTGCGCCGGCCGGGACATACCACTTCACTGACAACACTGCCAATATACCCCCCAGGGGTATCTGCGTCAAGAGCTCTAGGGTACTTTGCGGAGGACGTCCATAGGGCCTCCCGCACTACCTTCCCCCGGACGGGGCGGCCATACTGGAAAGAGCGAGGACTGAGCCGGCCCGCTGGGGGCTGGCCTACGCCGGGAGGTGGACCTGTGACGGAGCTCAGCGGCCTGTACACATATTCGAGTGCCCTCGGGGACAGCGAAACCGATGCCGGAACCTTCAGGGTGGACATCGCGCCGGCAGGTCCAACCTTCCACTGGTCCGACGGAATGTACCGGCTGCACGGTTACCGCCGCGGCGAAGTTGTCCCCACCATGGAGCTGATCTTTGCCCATAAGCATCCCGACGACCGCGAGCGGTGCGGGGAGATCGTGGCCCAGGTTTCCGTCACTGGCGGGTTCTTCTGCATGTACCACCGCCTGTTTGATGCCCAGGGGAGGACCCGGCGGGTTCTGACCTCGGGAGAGGCTGTCCTCGGCCCGGACGGGGCGGTCGCGGCGCTCGAAGGCGTGATGGTGGATCTCAGCCGGACGCTGCAGCGCGAAACCGAACAGACCGCCCGCGAGGCCGTGGCCGGCGCCACGGCAACCCGCACGGTGATTGACCAGGCGCGGGGAATCCTCATGGGCCAGCTCAAGATTGGCTCTGATGACGCCTTCCAGCTGTTGGTGGCCACCAGCAGCCACCGGAACGTCAAGCTCGTGGCGGTGGCGGCGGAGCTGGTGCAGCTGGCCAATTCACCGGAGGCGAGGATCTACCTGGACCGGGCCATCCGTGCCATCGAACTGCACAGCCGGCCAGGCTCCGCCGGGGGCCGCCGGGCGGGCTGACGCCTGCTGCCGGTAGGATGGAAACAGGTGCGCCGGGAAGTCTGGTCGGCATGGATTTGTCGAACCCGGATATAAGGACGCACCCATGAACTCCACGCCGCCCACCCCGCGCCGGAACACGTTTCTCGGTTCCACTGTCTTTTCGCGCGGCAGTTACTCAGAGGCCCTGCGCATCGGTGGGATCCTCCGCAAGGAGACCGTGGGCGGTGCCCTCCTGGTTGCCGCCGCCGTGACTGCGCTGATCTGGGCCAACTCACCGGCGTCGGACAGCTACTTCGCCCTCCGCGACTACAAGGTGGGCTACGAACCGTGGCACCTTGACCTCAGCCTGGGGGCCTGGGCCGCGGACGGACTGCTGGCCATCTTCTTCTTCCTGGTGGGCCTGGAACTCAAACGGGAATTCGTCGCCGGCGACCTGCGCCAGATCAGCAAGTCGATCGTCCCTGTGGCGGCCTCTGTGGGAGGCGTGGCGGTCCCGGCGGTGATCTACGCCGTCGTCAACCTCGCCACCCCGGACACGCTCCGCGGCTGGGCCATCCCCACAGCGACGGATATTGCGTTCGCCGTTGCCGTCCTGGCGATCATCGGCTCCCACCTGCCCAGCGCCCTGCGGATCTTCCTGCTCACGCTGGCCGTGGTGGATGACCTGATCGCCATCACTATCATCGCGTTCTTCTACTCCAGCGACATCCAGGTGGCTCCGCTGCTGCTGGCGCTCATCCCGCTTGCCGTCTACGCCGTCCTTGCGCAAAAGTACCGCCGGTTCTTCGGCCGCCATGCCGCCGCTGCCTGGCTCATCCTGCTGCCCCTTGGTGCCGCCACGTGGGGCCTGGTGCACGCGTCCGGCATCCACGCCACCGTGGCCGGAGTCCTCCTGGGCTTCGCGGTCCCCGTGATCCGCTCGCAGGCATCCGGCGGACCCGGGGCCGGTCCGGGGCTCGCGGAAATTTTCGAGCACCGGTTCCGGCCCATCTCCGCCGGCGTCGCCGTCCCCATCTTTGCGTTCTTTTCCGCGGGCGTGGCCGTTGGGGGCTGGGAGGGCCTGGGGTCGGCACTGGCGGACCCGGTGGCCCTGGGCATCATCCTGGGCCTGGTCCTGGGCAAGCCGGTCGGCATCCTGGCCACCACATGGATCCTGACCAAGGCCACCCGGGCAAGCCTGGACAGCTCGTTCAAGTGGATCGACGTGTTCGGTGTGGCGCTGCTGGCAGGCATCGGCTTCACCGTTTCCCTGCTGGTGGCAGAACTCAGCTTTGGCCAGGGCAGCCTGCACGATGACCACGCCAAGGTGGGAATCCTGGCGGCGTCACTGATCGCGGCACTGCTGGCAACCGCCGTGCTGCGCACCCGCAACCGGCAGTACCGGCTTGCCGAAGAGCTCGAACAAGTGGATTCAGACCACGACGGCGTCCCGGACGTCTACCAGGAGCGAACCTGACCCCCGAAGGGCGTCAGGCCGGGGCCAGGGGCGGTGCGGCACTGGCGGCCAGCGTCGCCGGGGTGGCAGTGACCGCCGGCGCCGGTTCCACGTGCCGGATCTCCAGGGCCTCCGGGTCCAGCAGCTTGCGCGCGCCGGTCCGGGCGTCCAGGATCCAGAAGAGTTCCAGGGCCGGTACGACGTCGGTCACCCGGCCTTTGTGGAAGAGCCTGCCCCGGTGCCACGCCTCGATCTGGTCGCCGATGCGGAGCTGGGCGGTGCGTATTCCTTGTGCCTCCATTGGGCTGCCTCCTGCTGTTGTGTCCCCGTAAGCACAGCTTGCCGTGGACAGATTGCCGCAGTGTTTCGGCCCGGTGTTTTTTCTGTGTCTTGTGTGGCTGGAGGGACTATTCGTCCATGGGGAACGCCACGGCTTCGCCCACAACCCGCAGGCAGAGCTCCATGCCGGGGCGGGCGATCGAGGCGTTCCAGTGCCGGATGGTGATCACTTCGCCGCCGCCCGGGTAGCGGTGGTCGGCGTGCTCCGCCACTTCCTTGGGCACATTCAACTTCAGCCGCACGGTGGTTTCGGGGCCAAAGTAGTCGGTGTCCACCACCACGCCGCGGATGGGACCGTCCTCGGCGATGCGGATCTGTTCCGGCCGCAGCATTAGCTGCACGCGGCCCTGCGCCGGAGGCCTGCGCACCGGAATCGCGCCCAGGGAGCACGTGGCCAGGGTCCCTTCCAGCCAGGCGTCCAGGATGACGGCGTCGCCCAGGAACTCGGCGGTGGCCCGGTCCGCGGGGCGGGTGTACACCACGAAGGGGTTGCCGATCTGTGCCAGCTTGCCGCCGCGCATCACGGCAACCTGGTCCGCGAAGGACAATGCCTCGGCCTGGTCATGGGTGACCAGGATGGTGGTGACGCCGGCCTCGGCCAGGACTTTGGCCACGGCGCGGCGGGTGGCCACGCGCAGGCCGGCGTCCAGGGCTGAGAACGGCTCGTCCAGGAGCATCAGTTCCGGTTCGCGGGCAAGCGCCCGGGCCAGGGCAACGCGCTGCTGCTGTCCACCGGAGAGCTGGTGCGGCCGGCGCCTGGCCATGGACGGATCCAGTGACACCATTTCCAGCAGCTCCGCCACGCGGGCGTTCACGGCGCGGCGTCCGCCGTCGAGCCTGGCCGGATTCAGGCCAAAGGCGATGTTCTGGCCAACGTTCAGGTGCGGGAACAGGGCCCCGTCCTGTGCCACGTACCCGATGTGCCGCTTATGCGCCGGAAGCCAGGCGCCGTCGCCGGCCACGGTGGTGCCGTTGAGCGAGATGGTGCCGGTGTCCGGGTGCTCGAATCCTGCGATCAGGCGCAGGAGGGTGGTCTTGCCGGAGCCGGACGGACCCACGATTGCTGTGGTCCCGCCCTTGGCCACGGACAGGTTGACGCCCCTGAGGACCGCCTGGGACCCGAAGTTCTTGGTGACGTCCGTGATCTGCAGGTGGCTGTTGGTGGTGGCTGCCACCGAAGGTGCCACCCGCGGCTCGGGCAGCCTGCGGGTTGATGGTGCTGTCACTGTCCGGCTACTTTCTTGGACTGTTGGAAGAGGAGATAGGTCATGGGCGCGGAAAGCAGGATCATCAGCAGGGCATAGGGCGCGGCGCCGGCGTAATCGATCTCGCTGCTCTTGCTCCAGAACTCGGTGGCCAGTGTCTTGGTCCCATTGGGGGAGAGGAGCAGGGTGGCGGTGAGTTCGTTGGCGATGGCCAGGAACACCAGCGCGGCGCCGCCGGCCGCGGCCGGGGCCGTGAGCCGCAGGGTGACGCGGATGAATGCCAAAAGCGGGGGCTTGCCCAGCGCCTGGGCTGCCTCGTCGAGTTCCTTCGGGGCCTGCGCCAGCCCGGCCCGAAGGTTCACCAGGGCGCGCGGGAGGAACAGGAGCACGTAGGCTGCCACCAGCACGCCGGCCGTCTGGTAGATCCCGGGCACCAGGCGGATGCTGACGGTCACGAAGGCCAGGGCCACCACGATGCCGGGCATGGAACTGGTGACGTAGTTGGACAGTTCCAGGGACTTGCTGAACCAGCCGGGCTTCCGGACCGCCAGGTAGGCCATGGGGAAGGCGACCACGATGGTGGCCGCGGCGCCGGCCAGCCCGTACCCGAAGGTGGCAAAAAGCGCGGGAAGGAACTCGGCGGCGGTCCACACGTCGGCGCCGCCGGCCACGATCCACTTGAGCACGTAGTACAGGGGGAGGCCGAACGCCAGGGCCGTGAGTGCCAGCAGGAAGACCTGGCCCGGGACCTGGTAGGCGTGCAGCGGGAGGCGCAGCGCCTTGGCCTGGACCCCCGAGCCGATCCTCGCGTACCGGGCGGTGCCGCGGCTGCGGACCTCCGCCAACAGCAGGAGCAGGCAGAAGAACACCAGTACGCTGGCCAGCATGTTTCCGGCGGCCCCGTTGAACGTGGACCGGTACTGGGTCATGATCGCGGTGGTGAAGGTATCAAACCGGATCATGGCGAACGCACCGTATTCGGCGAGCAGATGCAGCCCCACCAGCAGCGCCCCGCCCGTCAGGGCGATCCGCAGCTGGGGCAGTACTACCCGGAAGAAGGCCCGCCAGGCGCCCAGGCCCAGCGCCGCTGCGGACTGTTCAATTGCCGGGTCCAGCCGGCTGAGGGTGGCGGCTGCCGGGATGTACACCAGTGGAAAGTAGGACAGGGTGGAGATCAGGATCCCCGAGCCCAGGCCGCCCAGCGACGGGATGGCCGACACCCACGCGTAGCTGTTCACGAACGCCGGGACGGCCAGCGGCGCGGCCAGCAGGACCGCCCAGATCCGGCGGCCGCGGAGGTTGGTCCGTTCCACCAGCCACGCCCCCGCCACGCCAAGCAGCAGGCACAGGGGGATGGTGGCTGCCATGAGGAGCAGCGTGTTCATGAGCAGTTCGCCCACGCGGGGCCGCAGGATGAGGCCGACGGCGGTATCCCACCCGGTTGCCACCGTCATGTAGGCCACGTACCCCAGCGGGACGAGGGAGAAGAGGGCGATCAGCACCGCCAGGACAGATACTGCGGAAACGCCCAAAGGCGGGCGGGGGCTGCTGCCCCTGCCCGCCGTCGTCGCGCCCGCCCTTGGCGGAGCCGATAGATCGGAGGTCACGGAATTAGAGTAGTCCGGCCTGGGTCATCAGATCGCTGACCTTCTGGGAGTTGAGCTTTGCGGCGTCAACCTTGGGGGCCTGCAGGTCCTTGATGGGAACCAGCTTGTCGTTGGCGGGCACGTCGGAGCCGATGGCGTACTCGAAGGACGTACCGTTCTTCAGGACTTCCTGCCCCTTCTTGCCGGTGATGAACTTCAGGAATGCCTGCGCAGCGGCAGCATTCTTGGAGGACTTGAGCACGCCGCCGCCGGAGACGGACAGGAAGGCACCCGGGTCCTGGTTCTTGAAGTAGTACGGCGTGACGTTGTTGGAGTTTTCGCCGGTCTTGGCCTGGTCGCCGTAGTAGTAGTAGTGGTAGATGAGCGCGGCATCCACTTCACCGGCGTTGACAGCCTTCATGGCCGTGCTGTTGCCCTTGTAGGCCTTGGAGTTGTCCTTCATGGCCTTCAGCCAGTCCTCCGTGGCGGACTCGCCCTTGAGTTCCAGCAGGGCCGAGACGATCGCCTGGAAGTCGGCGCCCGTGGGCGAGGCAGCCCAACGGCCCTTCCACTCCGGGCTGGCCAGGTCCAGCATGGACTTGGGCAGCTTGTCCTCGGTGAGCTTGGTCTTGTTGTACACCAGCACGGTGGAGCGGGCCGCGATGCCCGTCCACTTCCCGGTGGACGGAGAGAATTCGGCCGGGACCTGGTCCAGGGTGTCCTTGTTGACGTCCGCGAACAGGCCGGCGTTCTCAACCTGCGTCATGGCGGGGGAATTCTCGGTCAGGAACACATCCGCAGGGGAGGCCTGGCCTTCCTGGATGATCTGGTTGGACATTTCCGTGTCATCGCCCTGGCGGAGGGTCACCTTGATGCCGGTTTCGGCGGTGAAGGCGTCCACCCATTCCTTGGTGAGGCTTTCGTGCTGGGCGTTGTAGACAGTGATCTCGCCGGAGGCTGCGCCGCCGGAGGCGGAGGAGCCGTTGCCTGCGGGGGTGCCGCCGCCGCAGGCGGTCAGGCCAAGAGCTGCGGTGGCGGCGAGTGCGATTCCTGCCAGCGCGCTGTTGCGGATCTTCATTGAGGCTGCTTTCGGTGGGGAAAAAGTCTGCTTGAACCGAGGTCCTATTAGGCAACACGAATGTTTCCTATGTCTGAAAACTGTAGGGTAGGCAAACCTAAGCTCCAAGCCGAAAAGCGTTTTAAGTGACGAGGTTCACATCAATTACGAAACTATGGCGTGACGTAATTGCCGGGTTGCGGTGGGGTGGGGGCCGGCCGTTCCTGCCGGGCGAAGCCGCTGCCGACCCGGAAAATGGATGGCGCTGCGCAACGCCACCGGCGCTGCCCGGTTTTGGGGTGCGCCAGCGAAAGTGCGCCTCGAGAAGTGGGATGCGCCCCCTGAACCAGCCCGGGCTACCTGTCCGGGTTGGGATCGCGGACGTCCTGCTCCCCGATATCCGCGGCCCCCAGGACGCTTTCCGCCGGCGCATCCTCCGAAGGATGGAGCCGGATACTCAGCTCAGGATGGTGCAGGTCCAGGGCGGGACGCTCGGACCGGATCCGGGGCAGGGAAGTGAAGTTGTGCCGGGGCGGCGGGCAGGACGTGGCCCATTCCAGCGAAGCCCCGAAGCCCCAGGGATCGTCAACGGTGACCTTCTTCCCGGACCGCGACGTGATGTACACGTTCCAGAAGAACGGGATCAGCGACGCGCCCAGCAGGTAGGACCCGACCGTGGAGAACTGGTTCATGAAGGTGAAGTTGTCCTCCGGCATGTAGTCCGCATACCGGCGGGGCATGCCCAGGACGCCCAGCCAGTGCTGGATCAGGAACGTGGCATGGAAGCCCAGGAACAGCATCCAGAAGTGGATCTTGCCGAGCCGCTCGTTCAGCATCTTGCCGGTGAATTTGGGCCACCAGAAATAGAAGCCGGCGAACATGGCAAACACCACGGTGCCGAACACCACGTAGTGGAAGTGCGCCACCACGAAGTAGGTGTCCGAGACGTGGAAGTCCATGGGCGGGGAGGCGAGGATGATGCCGGTGAGGCCGCCGAACAGGAATGTGGCCAGGAATCCCATGCTCCACAGCATGGGGGTTTCGAAGGTCAGCGATCCGCCCCACATGGTGCCGATCCAGTTGAAGAACTTCACCCCGGTGGGCACGGCAATGAGCATCGTCATGAAGGCGAAGAACGGCAGGAAAATCGCGCCGGTGACGTACATGTGGTGCGCCCAGACCGTCACCGAGAGGGCTGCAATGGCGATGGTGGCGTACACGATGCCCTTGTAGCCGAACAGGGGCTTGCGGCTGAACACCGGGAAGATCTCCGAGACGATGCCGAAGAACGGCAGCGCGATGATGTACACCTCCGGGTGGCCGAAGAACCAGAACAGGTGCTGCCACAGGATGGCGCCGCCGTTGGCGGGATCGAAGATGTGGGCACCGAACTTCCGGTCCGCGCCGAGGGCGAACAGCGCCGCAGCCAGCGGCGGGAACGCCATGAGCACCAGGATGGCCGTGACCAGGGTGTTCCAGGTGAAGATGGGCATCCGCCACATGGTCAGCCCGGGAGCACGCATGCAGATGATGGTGGTGATGAAGTTGACCGAGCCCAGGATGGTGCCAAAGCCGGACAGCGCCAGGCCGAACACCCACAGGTCACCGCCGATGCCGGGAGTGAAGGTGGTGTTGGACAGGGGCGCGTAGGCAAACCAGCCGAAGGATGCGGCGCCCTGCGGGGTGATGAAGCCGGACACGGCGATGGTGGAGCCGAACAGGAAAAACCAGAAAGCGAGCGCGTTCAGCCGCGGGAACGCCACATCCGGGGCGCCGATCTGCAGCGGCATGATCACGTTCGCGAACCCGGCGAACAGCGGGGTGGCAAACATCAGCAGCATGATGGTGCCGTGCATGGTGAACAGCTGGTTGTACTGTTCCTTGGTCTGCAGGATCTGCATGCCGGGCTCGAACAGTTCGGCGCGGATCAGCAGCGCCATCACCCCGCCTGCGCAGAAGAACACGAAGGACGAGATCAGGTACATGTACCCGATGGTCTTGTGGTCGGTGGAGGTGATCCAGTTGACCACGAGGCGTCCCTTGGATTTGGGGACTACGGGTGCCGGAAGGAATCCGGCGGCCGGAGAGCCGCCCGTTCGTTGGCCGGTGGTGGTCATATCCATGCCCTCGCTACTCTGTCGCTTCCGCGGGCTGCGGCGCAGGGGCCGATTGCGGGACCCTGTCATAGTCGGCGCCCAGGTTGCCGGTGTTGCCCTTCGCCTTCAGGTCGGCGATGTGGCTGTCGTACTCCTGCTGGGTCACCACCCGGACTTTGAAAAGCATCTCGGAGTGGTACTCACCGCAAAGTTCGGCGCACTTGCCCATGTATTCGCCGGTGCGGTTGGGGGTGATGCTGATGTACGGGTTGTACTGTTCGTGGCCCGGGTAAAGGTCGCGCTTCTGCAGGAAATCCACTACCCAGAAGGAATGCTGGACGTCGCGGGACTGGAGGTGCAGTTCCACCGTCTTCCCCACCGGAAGGTAGAGCGTGGGCAGCCGGTCCGGTGCGCCAGGGGACCCGTTCAGGTGGGCCTGCTGTCCGGCGTCCTCGTGGACCTGCTCCTTGACGTAGTTGAAGTCCCAGGACCACTGCTTGCCGAAGACATCGATCACCACGTCCGGGTTGGGGTAGCGCGCATCGGAGGCACGCTGTTCCCGGTCGGTAAAGACGAACAGGACGCCAATGACAATGAGCGGGATGGCGAGGTAAAAGACTTCGAGGGGAAGGTTGTAGCTCAGCTGCGGCGGGAACCCCACGGTGTTCTTCCGGCGCCGGTACGCCACGATGACCCAGATCATCAGCCCCCAGGTGATGACGCCCACCACCAGCGCGGCGATCCAGGAGTTGACCCACAAGTCCGTGATCAGCTGGGTGTTGTTGGTGGTGTTTCGGTCTCCGGGCAGGAAGCCGCGGGAGACTTCCGCAGAGCAGGAGGCCAGCGCGGGCAGGGCCAGGATCCCTGCGGCCAACGCTGCGAAGCGCCGCATGCTGTGGTTTCGGAACGGTTTTTTACCCACCTGTGGTCCCTCCGGCATGCTCCAGAAGCCCGACTGTATGAGCCCACCGCCGGCCCCGGGACCAGCAGTTGTGAGCCCCACCCTACGCGCGGAACATGGCGATGTGAAGGGCTTTCAGGGCGCCCCGGAAGCAGGTGCCGGTCCACGAAGGGGACCGTTTCGCCGCGCCGCGTCGGCTAGCGGGTGGCGGCCCAGACCGACGCCGCTCCCGAGTGGCCGGTGGCGATGCTCTGGTACACCAGGAACAGACCGGCCAGGACGCCCAGGACGGACGTGGCGGGGAGGGCCCAGCGGGATTCGAAGAGGGTGGCCAGGCCGCGGAAGGCGGGCAGGCGGCCAAGGACCGAGGGGAAAGCGGCAGCGATCTGCACCGCCACCACCACCAGGAAAAGCGCCGCCACATAGCGGAGGAAGCTTCCCTGGTGGGCGTGGTCCTGGATGAGTTGTGAAGACGGCCGGGCCTTCTCCAGCTGCTCCCCGGCTTGCGCGGTGACAACCGTCAGTGGAACCATCAGCAGCGCCTGGATCCCGAGTGGCCATGCCAGGTAGCGCCTGCTCCGCCGGAGGAGCGCGAAAACCACCGCCAGGACCCCGGCCAGCGGGGCCAGGACCACCACGCCGTGAATCAGCAGGATGTGGGCGGGAAGGCCGGCGATTTCGAGCACGTGGACGCTCCTGGGCGGTAGGTGGGCGAGGTGTGGGTGCTGCTAGGCGATGCCGGTGGTGCCCAACAGGCTACCCACCGCGAAGGTGAAAGCCATGGCCAATGCGCCGCCCACCACCAGCCGGATGGTTGCCTTGCGCTTGGAGCTTCCGCCGATTTTGGCGCTGATGGTGCCGGTCAGGGCCAGTGCCAGGATGACGGCAACGAAGGTGACCGGGATGCGGGCAGCTTCCGGCGGGAAGATGATGGCCAGCATGGGCAGGACGGCGCCGATGGTGAACGCGATGGCGGAGGCGAACGCGGCATGCCAGGGGCTCACCACTTCTTCTTCGTCGATGTTAAGTTCGGCGGACAGGTGTGCCTTCAGGGCGTCCTTCGCCGTCAGTTCCTCGGCAACGGTCCTGGCCGTGGCTTCGCTAAGCCCCTTGGCCTGATAGATGTGGGCCAGTTCGTCCAGTTCGCCGTCGGGATCGTCCCTGAGCTCCTGGCGTTCCTTTTCGATCAACGCGCGCTGGCTGTCGCTCTGGCTGCTCACGGAGACGTATTCGCCCAGGGCCATGGACACGGCACCGCCCACCACCGCGGCCGTGCCCGCGACCAGGATGGGCGCAAGGTCGTTGGTCACACCCGCGACGCCCACCACGGTGGCAGCGACCGAGACGATGCCGTCGTTGGCACCGAGAACGCCGGCGCGCAGCCAGTTCAGGCGTGCGGCCACGCTGCTGTCATGGGGTTCGCGGTTCAGCTTGAGAGTTTCGGACATGCTGGCAGTAAACCACCGCATGGACCCCCACGCCACGAAGGTTTGCATCCCCTAACCCTGCGGGTCCGAGGGTAGACGCACTTCCCACGTATTGATAAGGGTGCTTATCATAAAGTTTCCTTCCAATGGCGCCTGGAGCAGGGGCCGCGATGGCGCGGCCAGCTACCGGAAGGAGCCTGCAACGGTGCAGGGGACAGGGGACAGGGGACGACGGCGATGGACACCTATGGCAATGACGGCACCGGCGGGGCGGGTGCAGGCAGCCGGACGTTCGGCATCGAGGAGGAGTTGCTCCTGGTGGATCCCGGAACCGGGGAAGCCGTACCCCTGGCAGGTGCCCTCCTGGACCTCTACGTACGCCCGCTGGAAGCCGCATCCGGGCCGGTCCTGACATCCGAGTTCCAGCAGGAAATGATCGAGGTGGTCAGCCCACCGCATGCCAGCCTGGCACGACTCGAGCAGGACGTCGTGGCCGGCCGGGCCATCGCCCGCCAGGCGGCCGAGGACGTGGGCGTCAGGGTGGCTGCCCTGGGAACCTCGCCGCTGCCTGCCGATCCCCATCCCGTCCAGCTCCGGCGGTTCCGGGCGATGATGGAGGAGTACGGGCTGACAGCCAGGGAACAGCTCACCTGCGGCTGCCACATCCACGTCTCGGTCGAGTCGCAGGAGGAGGCCGTGGCGGTGCTGGACCGCATGCGTAATTGGCTGCCGGTGCTTGTCGCGCTGAGCGCCAACTCCCCGTTCTGGCACGGCGAGGACAGCGGCTATGCCAGCTACCGTTCGCAGGTGTGGAACCGCTGGCCGTCCGCCGGGCCGCTGGAACTCCTGGGCTCCCCGGACGCCTACCACCAGCTGGTGCATGACATGGTGAGCACCGGCGTCGCCATGGACGAGGGCATGGTCTACTTCGACGCCCGCCTGTCCCGGCACTACCCCACGGTGGAAATCCGCGTGGCCGACGTCTGCCTGCGCCCGGAGAACACCGTGTTGCTGGCGGGAATTGCCCGCGGCCTGGTGGAAACCGCCGCCAGGGAGTGGCGGGACGGGATCGAACCGGTGTCCGTCCCGTCGGCCCTGCTCAGGCTGGCAGGCTGGAAGGCAAGCCGGTGGGGCCTCCGGGGTGAGCTGCTCGATCCCCAAACGCACCGCCCGGCGCCCGCGCTCGCCGTCGTGAATTCCCTGCTGCACCACGTCCGCGGAGCGCTGGACGACCTGGGCGACCTGCACCGGGTGGAGGACCTGATGGACCAGCTGCTGGCGGACGGCACCGGGGCGGTACGGCAGATGGAGGTGCTGCACCGCACCGGTGACCTGGAGCGGGTGGTGGAGGACGCGGCGGACTGCACGGTCCCGGCCCCCTGAGAGCCCCTGGCAGGGCTCAGTAGGTTGTCGCGTTGGAGATGATCAGGGGCGGCCGTGGTGCCTGGTTGAAGTCGAAGGCGTTGGCCAGGTCACCGAGTTGGGGGTTGTTCTCCCGGACGCCGGGGCGGTTGTCCGGCCGGCCGTCGGTGGCGGGGTCGATCCGCTCGCCGCCCAGGAAATCGTCCTCGATGAACTTGAAGTAGGCGTCCTGGCTGAGGACCTGATGGTCGATGTAACCCTTTTTGGCATACGGGCTGATGACCAGCGCAGGGACGCGTATGCCGTAGCCGTTGGTGTCCACCGACGGCGGCGCCTCGTGGTCGTAGAACCCGCCCCAGTCGTCCCAGTTGAGGAAGATGGCGGTGCTGTCCCAGTCCGGGCCGCTCATGATGGCGTTGACCAGCCCGGCAACATACTGCTGGCCGGTGCTGATTTTCGCCGGGGGGTGTTCGCTGACATCGTCGGTGGGCGCTACCCAGGTGACCGCGGGAAGGTTGCCCTGCCTGGCGTCGTCGTACAAACCGCTGAGGGGCTTGATGTTGCCCTGTTCCCCGTCCTGTTTGACCGTGTCGAAGTACGGCAGCGGGTTCCACCGTCCAGGCGTCTCGGCGTCCTGTTTCACCGGGGCGCAGGTGGCGGCGTCGTTGCGGCAGTCCGGCTCGGTGCCGGCGAAGACGTAGTAGGCCCAGGAGACAGCGTGTTTGTGGAGCAGGTAGGTCAGGTCCGTCCAGGCATAGTCCGGCCGCCCGATGGTCGGGGCTGCTGAATTGAGTTTCGCCTTCAGCGCGTCCGGGATGTCCGCTGCCTGGATGGCGGCCTTGCAGGCGCTGAGGGTATCGGTGCGTTTGCAACTTGCAGCCGAGACCTGCTGGGTCTGGCCAGCCAGGCCGGGACTGAGGCCCGCAGCCTGCAGGGCTGCCTGGCACGGCTGCAGATCCGTGGCGGACTGGCAGGTTCCGATCAGGCTTTTATCGAAGTCCTTCTTTTCAGGTTCGGTATCGAGGCCCTCCATGGCGTTGACGCACGACGACGGGTCCCCGGCCTTGGAGCACTTGGCGGACCATTCCGAAACCATGTAGAGGTGGGCCTGCAGGCTTCCGGCCGCGGCGGAGGAAAACATGTGGTCCTGCAGGACGAAGTTGTCAGCGTAGTCCCAGTAGGTGGGCAGCTGTTTCCGGTCGTGGTAGCCCATGACGTCGGTGGCCTTCGGCTTGTACTTGCAGTCACTGGCCGTGGGCTCGCAATGGGCGAGGTCTTTTTCCGCCTGCGCGACGAAGCCGTCCATGGCCCCGCCGTGGATGTCGGCAGTGGCGTCGTCCGGGCTGTGGGGGCCGCCGGCGTTGGCATCGGCGGTGCTGTAGAACGGCGCCACGCAGCCGCCCTTGGCCGGATCGGGAATGCAGGCTGTGGGTTTGCCGTCCTGCATGGGGATCCCGTCAGCCCCCGGATAGGTGCCGAAGTAGCTGTCGAATGACCTGTTTTCCTGGGTGATGATCACCACGTGCTTGATCTTGGAGATCCCGGCGTCCGAGCCCGTCCCGGACCGGATTGCGGGGGGAACGGCGACGGCGAGGACCACCAGGACGAGCGCGGCTGCACCGGCCAGGACGGCCCGCCGTCGTCCTGCCCGCTGAAGCTTCGCCCGGGTGGACTTCACCTAGGATGCCTGCCGCAGGACGTCGCCGGTGAAGGTCTTCACGCCGGGGTCAGAGGCCATTCCCAGCCGCGGCAGGTGGAACAGGTCCTCGATGGTGGCCAGCAGGCTGTAATGGTTGTATGGCTGGTCCGAGGAAGCGCCCGCCGTGCTGAACGGGGAGAGCACCAGTGCCCCCACCCTTCCGCCGGCGGCCCCACCGGCGGGGCTGCCCGAGACTCCGGACGAGGGACCCACCGAGTTGACCTCAGCCTCGTCGAAGGTGATCACCAGCATCCCGTCCTGTTGGTAGGCCGGGGAGGAGAGAATGGCCGGGACCTGGTCCTTAAGCCAGTGGTCCACCGTCCCCATGCCCCCGCCGGTGCCGTCCGCACAGGATTCGTCATGCCCGTCGTGGCACAGGTTGGGCGTGATGTAGGCGAGGTTCGGCGTGGTGGCCACGGATTTCAAGTCGTCCGCGAGCGCCGAGTAATTGACCACGTTGTTGGCGCAGTCGGGGGACGAAAGGATGGAACGGAAGTAGACGAACGGATCGTGGTGCGTGGAGTACATCTCCTCCCGGGTGGCCCTGATGTGGTTATCCCCCTCCCCGACGTTGGGGTGCTCACACGGTTGTTGCATGTCCTCCATGTAGCCCTTCCACGTTTTGCCTTGCGCGGTCAGCTGCCCAGCCAGAGTCTGCGTGTCTTCAGGATAAACGCATCCGTTGCCCTGCAGCGTGCCGTCCGGCCCAGTGCCCGTGGCCTTGAACTCGGTGTAGGTCCGGCAGTCCTGCTTCGTGGCGTCATTGGCCGGCTGCCCGGAGATTTGGGCCAGGTAGTTGGGAAGCGAGTTATGGGCTATTCCGTAGTAGTTGGTCAGTAGCACACCCTGGTTCCGGAGCGTTCCGGCAAGGTATGGGGCGGGAGAATTGTCACCCCACACGGTGTCGTAGTCCTTGTTTTCGAGGTTGATGACGAAGACATGCCCGGGGGTGCCCGTGGCTGGCGGGCCGCCGGGATTCGCGACAGGAGAGGGGGCCGGGGCGGCCGTTTTGGTGGGGCTCTGGGTGGGCGTCGTCCTGGGGCTGCCCGTGGGGGCAGGCGCGGGGCCGGCGGGCTGGCAGCCCGCCAGGACTAACGCCAGCAGGGCCGGGGCCAGGAGCAGACCGGCGGCCCGCCACCCCCGCGGCCTGTTGTGCGGAGCTGAACCTGGTTCCATGCCTGGCCTCCTTGGGCTGTCTGGGATGACTTGCCGGCCGGGGTGGGGGACAGCCCGGCCGGCAAGCATTTGCTCCCCAGCGATGCGGACACTCTTGCACACCGAAACCGCGTTTCCTCCGGGCACTGCCTGTGAGTTGGCAGGGAATCGCACGGCTCCAGGAGGGCAGCAGCGGTGCAAGGGCCGGGTAGGTCTTTCTGCCCTACAAGCCGGACAGCGGCAGGCGTTGACTTAAACCGCGGGATGCTGGGGACCGCGGGCCGGAAACGCACAACGCGTCCCGCCCTGAACAGAAAGGAAAGTTCAGTGAAAAAGTGGTATCGGTGGCAGGACTATGCAGCGGTCGCCGCCGGACTCTTCACCGCGGTGGCGGTCCTGTTCACGCGGCAGCAAAACATGTCCACCACCCTGATGCTCGCCTTCGGCGGCCTGCTGGTGGTCAGCGGAATCATCAACCTGGCCATGCCGGGAACTCCGGCCATGGAATACGTGCAGGCCATCCTCGCAGCAGGACTGGTCCTCTCGCCATGGCTCGGGACATACACGGGCGCGACGGGCGCAGCCTGGACGTCATGGATCGCAGGGGCAGTGGCGCTGGTGGTAACAGCGGTGGCCATTAAGCCCAGCACCGACCTCCGCCACACCTACCGCGTCTCGCATTAGCAGGAGGAATCCGCCATGACTGAGGTGCTGCGCTACGAAGTGGGATCCGGGACCGTGCTTGTTGAGGCTGCGGACAACAGCTACGGCGTGGACCATCCCGCGCGCAACGAGCAGGGGATCCTGGACACGGGCAGGCGGCTGGAAGATGCCCTTGCCAGCGTCCGTCCCGCCGCCCGCGCAGCACTGGAGGCCATGGCGGAACTCACCCCCGAACAGATCCAGATCGAGTTCGGCGTGAAGCTTGCCGGGGACGCAGGGGCGGTGATCGCCAAGAGCAGTTCGGACGCCCACTTTGTCCTCCGGATGTCCTGGAACCCCGCGGCGGCGACGCTGCCATGGGAAGAAATCACACATGACGGGTGACGGCGATGGTGTCCTTTCATGACAGGTCCGACGCCGGGCGGCGGCTGGGAAAGCGGCTGGCGGGCCTGCGCGGTCCGGATGTCGTGGTGCTGGGCCTGCCCAGGGGCGGCGTCCCCGTCGCGTTTGAGGTAGCCAAGGCCCTGGGGGCGCCGCTGGACGTGATCGTGGTGCGGAAACTGGGGGTTCCGTTCCAGCCGGAGGTGGCCATGGGCGCCATCGGGGAGGGCGGCGTCCGCGTCCTGGACCCGCGCACCATCTCCATGGCCCGCGTCTCCCAGGAAGACCTGCAGCAGGTGGAGCGCCGGGAGCGCGCCCTGCTGGACAGCAGGGTGGCGCGGTTCCGCCAGGGACGCCGGCGCCTGGACCTCGCCGGCCGTACCGCGGTCATAGTCGACGACGGAATCGCCACCGGGTCAACCGCCAGGGCGGCGTGCCAGGTGGCACGGCACCTCGGCGCCGCAAAAGTCATCCTCGCTGTTCCGGTGGCCCCCGCCCGCTCCATCGTGGAGCTCAAGGAACCGGACGACGTCGTCTGCCTGCTCTCCCCCCAGGATTTCCAGGCCGTGGGGTACTACTACCGTGACTTTTCGCCCACCGAGGACGGCGAGGTGGTGCAGCTCCTGGACGCCGCTGCCGCTCCGCAGCATTCCGGCGAGGGGTACGGCGGAGACGGCAGCCTGGAGGACGACGTCGAAATCCCCGACGGAATGGTGGTGCTGCGCGGCAGCCTCTACCTGCCGGCCCGGTGCGACGGCACGGTCCTGTTCGCGCACGGCAGCGGCAGCAGCAGGCACAGCCCCCGCAACCGCTTCGTCGCCTCCGTACTGCACGGCGCCGGCCTGGGGACACTGCTCCTGGACCTGCTGACCCCCGAGGAGGAGGTCAACCGGGCCAACGTGTTCGACATCGGCCTGCTGGCACGCCGCCTCTCCGCCGCCACGCATTGGCTGGAGGCGCGGCATGACGGATCCGCCGGCCGGATCGGCTATTTCGGGGCCAGCACCGGCGCAGGGGCTGCCCTGTGGGCCGCCGCCGAGCCCGGCTCCCAAGTTGCCGCCGTGGTGTCACGCGGCGGCCGGCCGGACCTGGCAGGTCCCCGGCTCGCGGCGGTCAAGGCCCCCACCCTCTTGATCGTCGGCGGCGCCGATACCCAGGTGCTGGCCCTCAACCGGCAGGCCATGGCGGGCATGCAGGCCCCCACCCGGCTGGAGATCGTCCCGGGCGCCACGCACCTCTTCGAGGAACCCGGCACCCTTGCCATGGCAGCCACCCTGGCGGCGGACTGGTTCCGGCATTACCTCTTGCCCTCGCCGGTGGGCCGGGCCGCGCAGGAGGCCAGGGAATGAACGTTTCCGCCGGCAGACCGGTCACCGCCGCCATCGCCAAGGATGTGGCCGCCCTCAGGGTCCAGCCCAACATGCCCGATTACGACGCCGCCCGCCGGGACTTCAGCTGGGAACAGGCGCGGCAGGCGCTGGCCGGGCTGCCCGGTGGCCGGGGCGTCAACATCGCCTACGAGGCCGTGGACCGGCACGTGGCGGAGGGCCGCGGCGCCAAGGAGGCGCTGCGGTTCGTGATGGCCGACGGCGGCACGAAGTCCCTGAGCTACGGGAACCTGGCGGACGGGTCCGCCAGGTTCGCCGCCGTCCTCAGAACGCTGGAAGTGGGGCGCGGCGAGAGGGTCTTTTCGCTGCTGGGACGCAGCCCGGATCTGTACACCGCGGTGCTGGGCACGTTCAAGAACGGCAGCGTGTTCTGCCCGCTCTTTTCCGCCTTCGGTCCCGAACCGGTCCGGCAGCGGCTGCACCTGGGGGCCGGCCGCGTGCTGGTGACCACCAAGGCCCTGTACCGCAGAAAGGTGGCACCCGTGCGGGACACCCTGCCGGAGCTACGGCACGTGCTGCTGGTGGACGCCGGCGGCAGCCCCGAACCCGGGACCCTGGACCTGGCGGCACTCCTGGCCAAGGCCGACCCCATCGGCGGGACCGCAGCCACGCAGCCGGAAGACATGGCCCTGCTGCACTTCACCAGCGGCACCACAGGCACACCAAAGGGTGCCATCCACGTCCACGACGCAGTCGCAGCCCACTACGCCACCGGCCGCTTCGCCCTGGACCTGCACCCGGACGATATCTATTGGTGCACCGCCGATCCGGGCTGGGTGACCGGCATGTCCTACGGCATCATCGCGCCGCTGGTGCACGGGGTCACCGCCATCGTGGACCAGGAGGAACTGGACGCCGACCGCTGGTACCGGATCCTCGCAGAGCAGCACGTGACGGTCTGGTACACGGCCCCCACCGCCCTGCGGATGCTGATGAAGGCCGGTGCGGAGCGCGCGGCCGGCCATGACCTGTCCGCGCTGCGCTTCATCGCCAGCGTGGGGGAGCCGCTGAACCCGGAGGCCGTGGTCTGGGGCCGGGACGTGCTCGGCCTGCCGGTGCACGATAACTGGTGGCAGACCGAAACCGGCGGGATCATGATCGCCAATTACGCCGCCATGGACATCCGGCCCGGGTCCATGGGCCGCCCGCTGCCCGGCATCGAGGCCGCCCTGGTGGCCCGCGACGCCGACGGCCTGGCCATCCTCAAGGATGGCCAGGCGGTCCTGGTCACCGAGCCGGACGCCATGGGTGAGCTGGCACTGCGCCCCGGCTGGCCGTCGATGTTCCGTGGCTACCTCAACGAGGAGGAACGCTACCGGCGCTGCTTCGCCGGCGGCTGGTACCTCACCGGCGACCTGGCCAAGCGCGACGGCGACGGCTACTTCTGGTTCGTGGGCCGCGGCGACGACGTCATCAAGTCCTCCGGCCACCTGATCGGCCCCTTCGAGGTGGAGAGCTGCCTCATGGAGCACCCCGCCGTGGCCGAAGCCGGCGTGATCGGCGTACCGGACCCGGTGGCCGGCGAAGTGGTCAAGGCCTTCGTGGAACTCAAGACCGGCAACCGGCCCACAGAGGAGCTCCAGCTGGAGATCATCGGGTTCGCACGGAAACGCCTGGGCGCCGCCGTGGCGCCCAGGCTGCTGGACTTCACCACCTCGCTGCCCAAGACGCGCAGCGGCAAGATCCTCCGCCGGCTCCTGAAGTCCCGCGAACTCGGACTCCCGGAAGGCGACACGTCCACGCTCGAATCCCCGGCAGGGCCCGCCGTGCTGCAGAAGGACCAGCCATGACCAGCCTCAAGGGACAGGGCGTCGCGGACGCCGAGCATGCACTGCACCTGCTGCGGCAGATGCTGCGGGTGCGGCGGCTCGAGGAGAAATGCATCGAGCTGTACAGTGCCGCCAAGATCCGCGGCTTCCTGCATGTCTATATCGGCGAGGAGGCCGTGGCCGCCGGCGTGATGTCAACCCTGGCGCCTGGGGACGCAGTGGTGGCCACCTACCGCGAACACGGGCACGCCCTCCTCCGCGGCGTCTCGGCCGGTGCCATCCTCGCCGAAATGTACGGCCACGCCGAAGGATGCTGCCGGGGCCGCGGCGGGTCCATGCACCTCTTCGACGCCGCCACCCGCTTCTACGGCGGAAACGCGATCGTGGCCGGCGGGCTGCCCCTCGCCGTCGGCCTGGCGCTCGCGGACCGGATGGCCGGCCGTCAACGGGTGACTGTCTGCTTCTTCGGCGAAGGCGCCGTGGCCGAAGGCGAGTTCCACGAGAGCATGAACCTGGCCGCCCTCTGGCAGCTGCCGGTGCTGTTCTGCTGCGAGAACAACCTTTATGCCATGGGAACCGCGCTGGGCCGCTCGGAATCCCAAACGGACATCGCGCTCAAGGCCGCCGGGTACGAGATTCCGGCCTGGGCGGTGGACGGCATGGATGTGTTCGCCGTGGAGGAAGCCGCCCGGCGTGCCGTGGAGGCGGTCCGGTCAGGCGGCGGCCCGCACTTCCTGGAGCTGCGCACCTACCGGTTCCGCGCCCACTCCATGTTCGATCCGGAGCTGTACCGGGAAAAATCCGAGGTGGCCCAGTGGATGGAGCGGGACCCCATCAGCCTGCTGCAGGGGGCCATGAAGGCGGCGGGACAGCTGGCGGAGAAGGACTGGGCCGCCCTGCAGGCGGACGTGGACGCGGAGATCAGCACCGCCGTCGGATTCGCCGAGAACGGGACTCCGGAGCCGGTGTCCGAGCTCGGCCGGTTTGTCTACAGCGACCGGCCGGATGACGGCAGTGCGGGCGACGGCGGGGGCCCGGGCCAGGGGGAGACGACTGGGAAAGGCGGGGCTGCAGGATGAAAACCACGTACCGGGAAGCCATGCGCGCGGCCCTCCGCGACGCCATGCAGCGCGATGACCGGGTGTTCCTCATGGGCGAGGACGTGGGCCGGTACGGCGGCAGCTTTGCCGTGAGCCTTGGCCTGCTGGAGGAATTCGGGCCGGAACGGATCCGTGACACGCCCCTGTCCGAGTCCGGATTCGTCGGGGCGGGGATCGGCGCCGCGCTGGGCGGGATGCGTCCCGTCGTCGAAATCATGACCGTCAACTTCAGCCTGCTGGCGCTGGACCAGATCATCAACAATGCCGCCACGCTGCTGCACATGTCCGGCGGCCAGTTCAACGTGCCCATCGTGATCCGGATGACCACCGGCGCGGGCCGGCAGCTCGGCGCCCAGCACTCGCACAGCCTGGAGGGCTGGTACGCCCATATTCCCGGGCTGCGGATCCTGGCGCCGGCCACTCTGGCGGACGCCCGCGGCATGCTGTGGACCGCGCTGCTGGACCCGGACCCGGTGCTGATCTTCGAGCACGGCTCGCTGTACAACGTGGCCGGAGAGCTCGACGACGATACCGGCGCCGTGGACATCGACAAGGCAGCGGTCCTCCGGCAGGGGGACAGCCTGACCCTCATCACCTACGGCGGCACGCTGCCCATGGTGCTGGAGGCCGCGGACCAGCTGGCCGGGGAGGACATCGACGCGGACGTCATTGACCTCCGGACCCTCCGCCCGCTCGATGCCCACACCATCATGGACAGCGTGGCCAGGACGCACCGGGCCGTGGTGGTGGACGAAGGCTGGCGCAGCGGCAGCATCTCCGCCGAGATCGCGGCCCGGATCTGTGAGCAGGCCTTCTTTGACCTCGACGCACCGGTGGAACGGGTGTGCAGCCTGGAGGTGCCGGTCCCGTACGCCAAGCACCTGGAGCAGGCTGCGCTGCCGTCCGTGGAGCGGGTCATGGCCGCGGCGCGAAGGGCCGTGGGGGCCAATGGCTGACTTCCGGATGCCGTCCCTGGGCGCGGACATGGAGCACGGCAAGGTGGTGGAGTGGCTGGTCAAACCCGGGGACTACATCCACAAGGGCGATATCGTGGCGGCCGTGGACACGGACAAAACAGTCATGGATATCGAATCGTTCGAGGAAGGCGTGGTGGCCGAGTTCCTGGTGGACCTCGGCGACACCGTGGACGTGGGCACCCCCATCGCCCGGATCACGGCCACCCCCGCCGAACTCCCGGCCGCCCCAACACCGGCCGCCCCGCAATCGGCAGTCCCGTCCCCGAAGGCCGCGCCGCCGGTGCGGCACCTGGCGCACACTCTCGGGGTCGACGTCGGACGCATCAGCGGGAGCGGTGCCGGCGGTGAGGTGACGCGGGACGACGTCGAACGCGCCGCGGCAGCGCCCGGCACCGAAGCCGGGCCTGCCCCTGCCGTGGCTGCGGCAGCGCCGGCGGAGGACGCGGCCCACCGGGTGCGGTCTTCGCCGCTGGCCCGGCGGCTGGCGGTGGAACTCGGCGTCGACCTGGCGGGCATCGCGGGCACCGGCCCGGGTGGTGCCGTTACCGAGGAGGACGTGCTGGCCGCGGTCCCGCCCAGGGAACGGGCACCCCAGGGCACCGGTACGGACCAGCCGGCGGCAGCACCGTCGTCGGCCGTTCCAGCGCCGGCACCGGCCACGCCGGAACGGCGGGCTCCCGCGCCTCCCGCGCCCCAGCCGCAGCATGCAGCCCAGCCCCGCAGGAAGGACACCGGCGGCAAGGCCGAAAGCCTGCGGCAGGCGATCGGCGCCCTGATGTCCCGGTCCAAGAAGGAGATCCCGCACTACTACCTCTCCACCACCCTTGACCTGGCGGCGGCCATGGCGTGGATGCAGGCGGAAAACCAGCAGCGCCCGGTTTCGTCCCGGCTGGTGCCGTCGGCCCTGCTGCTGAAGGCCACCGCGCTGGCAGCCAAGGAGGCGCCGGACATGAACGGGTTCTTCACCAAAGGCGCCTTCCAGCCCAGCAGCAGCGTGCACCTGGGCGTGGCAGTCGCCCTGCGGGACGGCGGGCTGGTGGCCCCGGCCCTGCACGACGCGGACACGCTGACGCTCGATCAGCTCATGGAGCAGCTGCGCGACCTGGTGGGCCGGGCCCGGGCCGGCCGGCTACAGCGCGCCGAAATGGCCGACCCCACCATCACCGTGACCAACCTGGGGGACCTCGGCGTCGAAAGCGTCTACGGCGTGATCTATCCGCCGCAGGTGGCCATGGTGGGGTTCGGCAAGGTGATGGAACAGCCGTGGGCGCACAACGGGATGCTCGGCATCCGGCACGCCGCAATCGCCACGCTGTCAGCGGACCACCGGGTGAGTGACGGCCTGCGCGGCGGGCGGTTCCTGGCCCGCATCGATGAGCTGCTGCAGAAACCCGGGGACTTGTGAATCCGTAAGCGAGGAGGAACCGTGAACGAACCGGACGCACGCCAGGCGGTGGAGGCCGCGATCGGCAAAGTAGCCCCCGACGTCGAGCCTGGAGACCTGGAAAGCGCTGCCCGCCTCCGCCAGGACCTGGAGCTGGACTCGCTGGATTTCCTCCGCCTGGTGGAAGTCATTGCGGAATCCACGGGCGTGGATATCCCGGAGGCGGACTACCCGGCGGTGGCCACGGTGGGCGGCCTGGTCCAGTATCTGGCAGGGCACGGATAGCATGAAGCCCCGGAGGCCGCGGCGTTGGCTCCGCCGCCTGGGGATCACGGCACTGGTTGTCCTTGTGCTGCTCATGGTCTCTGCGGTGGCCAACGTGGTCCTGGAATCGCGGGAGAAGGCCACCGCCCCGTCCTACGGGGAGCGGATCGCGGTGGCCGGGGGTTCGTTGAACGTGGTCCGGAACGGGAGCGCGGCAGGGCGCCAAGGGCCGCCCATCATCCTGCTCAGCGGCCTGGGAACCGCAGCCCCGGGCCTGGACTTCGCCCCGCTGCTGCGCGAACTGCCCGACTACGACGTCCTGGTGGTGGAAGGGTTCGGGTACGGCTACAGCGACCTGGAGGCCGGCGCCCGGACCAATGAAAACATCAGCAACGAACTGCATGAGGTCCTGTCGAAGCTCCAGGTCCGGCAGCCATACGTCCTGGCCGGCCACTCCATCGCCGGGTTCTACCTGCTGGACTACGCCAACCGGTACCGCCCGGAAGTGGCCGCGGTGGTGGGAATTGATGCCACCATCCCCAAGCCCGGAGACCACCCGGTGGCGGAACCGGAGCCCGGCATCAACTGGGCGAAGCTGGTGGCCGACATGGGGCTGGTGCGGGTGGTGGCCGCGGTGGCGCCGGGGGTTTTCGATCCGGACAGCCATGCCTATTCGGATGAAGAGCTGCAGCGGATGCGCACCATGATGCTGTGGAACTTCGGCAATCCGGCGGTGGCAGACGAAACCGCCCGGATCGGCAACAACGCGGCGGCGCTGCGGGGCGTCACCTACCCGGACGACCTGCCCGTGCTGTCGTTCGTCGCCGATGAAGGGGACGGCAGGGCGGCCGCGAAAACGGCGGCAGCGGAGGGGCTTCTCAGGAACGTCACCCGGCACGAGGTGCTGCCGCTGCAGGGCGGACACTACCTGCACTGGACGCAGGCCGGGCGAATGGCGGATGAGATTCGGCGGTTCCTGGCCCCGGCCGACCTGTTCTACCCCATGACATGGTCGTGGCCGCGCATGCGGAGGGCTACGACGGCGCCGGAGGCGGCGGTGAGGACCGCGACGGCGGCGACCGCTGCCGGGATGCCGTAAAGGTCGGCCAGGACGCCGGACAGGAGGGCACCCACGGCGAAGCCGCCGTCGCGCCACAGCCGGTAGACGCCCACGGAGCGGGCCCGCCAGGCCGGGTGCGCCACATCGCCGATGGCGGCCAGCAGGGTGGGGTAGACCAGGGCGGTGCCCAGGCCCAGGACGACGGCGGCGGCGAGCCAGGGCCCGAAGCTGTGGGCGGACGAGGTGATGCCCAGGGCCAAGGCCTGGACCAGCATGCCGGCCGTGATGAACCATTTGCGGCCCCAGCGGTCCGAGGCGGCGCCGGTGACCAGTTGCGCGGCACCCCAGGCGGCGGGGTAGGCGGCAGCGAGGATGCCGATCTGGCCAAGGTCCAGCCCGGCGCCGGCAAACAGGACGGGGAAGAGGCCCCAGGCCAGGCCGTCGTTGAGGTTGTTGACCAGGCCCGCCTGGCTGGCCGCCGAGAGGGAGCGGTCCTTGAAGCTGGTGAGGGTGAACACCTGGCCGGTGGTGAGGCCGGCATGGGCGCTGCCGGAGGCGGCGGCGTGCTGGAGGGCTTCGGTTTTGGCATGGTGGTGGGTTTCCCTGACGGCCAGGACGGTCAGTCCCAGGCCGAGGGCGATGTAGGCTGCTCCGAGCAGGAACGGGGCGGGCCGGAGACCGTAGGCGGTGGCCAGGTAGCCCGTAGCCACGGCGGTGGCAGCCACGCCCAGGTAGCCCGCGGCCTCGTTGAAGCCCATGGCCAGTCCGCGCTGCCGGGGGCCCACCAGGTCCATTTTCATGATGACGGCGGTGGACCAGGTCAGTCCCTGGCTGATGCCCAGCAGGACATTGGCGGCCACGATCCAGGACCAGGACGGGCCGAAGATGAGCATGAGCGGCACCGGAACGGCGGCCAGCCAGCCCGCGATGAGGACCGGCTTGCGGCCGTACCTGTCCGAAAGCGTGCCGGCGAAGTAGTTCATCGCGGCCTTGGACAGGCCAAAGGCCAGGATGTACGTCAGCGCGCCGGTGTAGAGGTCCAGGTGGAACTCCTGGGAAGCGACCAGGGGCAGGACCGTGCGTTCCTGGCCGAGGGTTCCGCCCACCAGGGCATTGACGGCGACCAGGAGCATGAACTGCGCGAGGTTCTGCCGCAGGCCCAGCACGGGTCCGCCTGGACCGGCTGCGGGAAGTGTTTTGCCTTGCATAGCTGCTCCATTACTGGCGGGGGGAATGTGTCAGGCACGAAAGCGGCCCGGGCGTGTGGGGGGCACGCCCGGGCCGGGGTCCGGAGGCGCTGGGGACGCTCCGGACCGAAGCCCGGGCAGGAGGGGGGTCCTGCCCGGGCGGTCTGTGGGAGTTCCTGGCTAGACGGCGGGGACGCTGTTCTGCCAGGCGTTCCAGGCGGCGTAGCTGCCGTCCAGTTCGACGACGTCGTACCCGGCGCGGCGCAGGGCGCTGGCAGCCACGGAGTTCCGCACGCCGGACTGGCAGTAGCTCACGATGGTGCCGCCCGCCGGGAGTTCATCGAGGTGCCACATGACGCGGCCGCCGCTGAGCTGGTAAGAACCCGGGACGTGCCCGGCTTTGTGCTCCGTCTTGTTGCGGACGTCCAGGACCATGGCGGCGTCGAAACCTTCGAGTTCCTCAGGCTGGATCAGCTTGGGGATGAAGGTGGGCAGCCCCTCGAGGCTGGTCAGGTAGCCGGCCACGTTGTCGATGCCCACGCGGACCAGGTGGTCCCACATGTCCTGCGCCTGCCCCTGGTCACTGGTCAGCAGCACCAGCGGGTTCTTGTCCGTTTCCGGGTTGACCACCCAGGCGCCGTAGCTGGCCACGGACTTGCCGGCCGGAACGTTCAGGGACCGGGCCACGGTGCCCTGGTGGACTTCGCCGTTGGAGCGGGTGTCGATGAAGGTCAGGGTGTCCTCCGCCAGGCCTGCCGCAACGATCTCCGTGGACAGTTTCGGCAGGGGAGTGCGCTCGCCCATGACGGCAGGGCCTTCACGGTTTTCGCGCTTCATCCGGGCGAAGTAGGCGTGGGCGTCGGGCTGGCCGTCGAGGAGCTCGTCAATGAAGCCCTGCTCATCGTTGGCGGCCAGGTAGGGGCCCCACCAGGCGTAGAGGCGCTCGTAGCCCACCGTGGAGGACGGGATGGCGCCCAGGGCCTTGCCGCAGGCGCTGCCGGCGCCGTGGGCGGGGTGGACCTGGACGTAGTCCGGGAGGGTGAGGAACTTGTCGCGGAGGCTCGCGAAGAGCTGCTTGGCGCCTTCGAATCGGGTGTCAACGCCGCCGGCTGCCTCGTCCAGCAGGTCCGGCCGGCCCAGGTCGCCGGAGAATACGAAGTCGCCGGAGAGCAGGTAGCCGGGCTTGTCACTGAACGCGCCGTCGGTCACCAGGAAGGACAGGTGCTCCGGGGTGTGCCCGGGGGTGTGGACCGCCTTGATGTTGATGTTGCCCAGGGTGATGGTGTCGCCGTCGTACAGCCGTTCGCCCTCGAACTGGTACTGCCAGTCAGGGCCGCCCTCGCCGGAAACGTAGATCTTGGCACCGGTGGCGGCAGCCAGTTCGCGGGTGCCGGAGAGGTAGTCGGCGTGGATGTGGGTCTCGGTGACGGCCACGATCTTCATGCCGTTCTTGGCGGCCAGCTCCTGGTACACGGCGATGTCGCGGCGGCCGTCCACCACGATCGCTTCACCCTTGGCCTGGCAGCCGATGACGTAGCTGGCCTGGGCGAGGTCTTCGTCGTAAATGCGCTCGATAAGCATCTGGTGCTCTCCTTCAGTTGAAAGGGGATTGGGAGGTTGATCTGCATTCGGTATAGATACCCCCGGGGGTATCCCGCAAGTGCGCTGCTGCCTATGCGGATGTCCTGCGGAAGAGCCTTGGCAGCAGGCGCCGGAGGCCTGGTGCTGCGGGGTTTCCTGCGGGTGGGGGCTGGTCTGCGGGGGCTTGGTTGTAGGTGACGGGGTGGCCTGCCCGGTACCACTCGGTGATGCCGCCGGCCACGTTGACCGCGGTGTGTCCGCGGTCGGTGAGGAGGCGTGCAGCCTGGGTGCTGCGCTTCCCGGATCCGCACATGAGGTACAGGGTGGTGTTGGGCAGGTCCGCGAGCCGGGAGGCCAATTCATCCAGGGGAATGTTCAGGCTCCCCGGGACGCGCGCGGTGGCATGCTCCTCCCGGCTGCGGACGTCCACCAGCGCGGCGCGGGGCCACACCAGGGCAAGTTGGTCCGCCGTGACGGTGCGGAACGCCCGCGGGTCCGTCATGGTTAGGCGTGCTGGTGGCCGGCCTCGGCGCGGAGGTTGTCCATATCCAGGTCCTTCACGGCCTGGATGACTTCCTCGAGTCCGGTGGCGTTGAGGGCCCCGGGCTGGGAGAAGACCAGGGTCTTGTCCTTGAAGGCCATCAGGGTGGGGATGGAGGTGATGTTTGCTGCGGCGGCGAGCGCCTGTTCGGCCTCGGTGTCCACCTTGGCGAAGGTGATGTCCGGGTGCCGCTCTGCGGCGGCGCCGTACGTGGGGGCGAACATGCGGCAGGGGCCGCACCAGGCTGCCCAGAAGTCAACGAAGACGATCTCGCTGCCCTCCAGGGTCTGGGCAAAGGTCTGTTCGGTGATGTCGATGGTGGCCATGGCCTGTGGTGTCCTTTCGGGCGGAGTGTGGTGGTTGCGCTGTGCTTGTTGGGTGCCGCGTGCCGCGGGGGCCGGCCCTAGGTGGTGGGGAGTCCGGCGCGGGTCCAGGCGGTCATGCCGCCGGCCATGGTGTCCGCTTTGTAGCCGGCGCCGTTGAGGGCATCGGCAACGGCGGCGCTGCGGTTGCCGCTGCGGCAGACGGCGATTACGGGCAGGGCCGGATCGAGTTCGCCCAGGCGGGCCTGCAGCTGGCCCATGGGGATGTGCAGGGCGCCGGGGATCATGCCCTCGGCAACCTCGAAGTCCTCGCGGACGTCCAGGATCCGGGCGGTGGAGCGGCGCTGATCGGTATCGGTGATGGTGATTTCAGCCATGGTGGTTCTCCTTCGAAGTGATTTGTGGCTGGAGTTGGTGGTGGTGGTGCTGTTAGCGGACGGGTTCGCCGGCCTGGTGCCAGGCCGCCATGCCGCCGCGCACCGAGTAGGCGTCGTATCCCTTGGCGGCGAGGAGACGGGCTGCGGAGGCGGAGCGGACGCCGGAGGCACAGACGGCAATCACCGGACGGGTCTTCTGGATGCCGGCAGTGCTGGTCTGCAGCCGGTCCAGGGGGACGTGCTTGGCCTGCGGCGCCCGGCCGGTCCGCCATTCCTGGGCGGACCTGACGTCGATGAGCGTGGCACCGGAACCCAGGAGTTCCTTTGCCTGCGCCACCGAAATCGTTTTGTAGGGCTTGCTGAAGGCCTTCTTGAAGGAATCAATCAGTCCCATGGTGTTCTCCTCTGTGGATGGGTCAGGCGGTGACCGTGCCGGCGGTGACCCACGCCGCGACGGCGAAGATGAGTACCGCGAACGAGATGCGGATGTGTTTGTCGTGCAGCCGCCGCGCAAACCGGGCGGCAACCACCGATCCCACGATCGCCGGGATGGCGAAGGCCAGGGTGGTGGCCCAGTCGATGGTGTAGCCGGCGGCGTGGGCGCTGAACCCGGCGGCCGAGTTGACCACGATGATGGCCAGGGACGTTCCCACGGCCTGCTTCATGCGCAGGCCCAGGAAGATGGTCAGGGCGGGGGTGATGAGGAAGCCGCCGCCCACGCCCAGCAGTCCGGTGAGGAAGCCGACCAGCAGGCCCACTCCCACGGCTTTCGGGGCGCAGGACCGGAAGGCCCGGTTGGGCCCGGTGCTGCAGGACCCCTCGCTTTCGCGGGGTTTGCTGAGCATCCGGATGCCCGCGGCCACCATGATCACGGCGAAGGCCAGCATCAGGATGTTTGGGTCCAGCAGCTTGCCGACGGCCGCGCCGGCCCAGGCTGCCGGGATGCCGGCACCCCCCACCAGGGCGATCACGGGCCAGTTCAGGCCTTCCCGCAACCGGGGGAGCAGGGCTGCCAGCGAGGAGACTCCCACCACCAGCAGGGAGGTGGGAATGGCCTGGGCGGGGCTCATGCCCACGCCGTACACCAGGGCAGGAACGGCAATGATGGACCCGCCGCCGCCAACTACGCCCAGTACGACGCCGACGACGAGCCCCAGACCCAGGGCCGGGATCATGCCGCTGCGCCCTCTTCGGCCGGCTGCACGGGGAGCTGCAGGATGGCGGTTTCGCGGGTGGGTTCCTTGGCGGCCTTGTTCCACGGCATGGCCGAGAGGGCCTTGCCCATGGCGCAGGTGTTGGTCGCGGCCGAGAACGTCAACCCGGTGCCGATGGCACCTGCCAGCATGCGGACCTTGGGGGAGACGAACTTGCCCCCGGCCAGGCCCAGCATCACCAGGGAGCCGGCGGCCAGGCGGACCTGGCGCTCCAGGTCCCAGCGGTCCTTGCCCTTGACCACGTCGCCGCCGGCGGCGGCGAATCCGGGAACCCCGCCGGTGAGGACGTAGGCGGTGTCAAGGCCAACAGTGGCCATGCGCTGGCGGGCCTGCTCGGCGCGGACGCCGGACTGGCAGACCAGGACTACCCGCGAACCCAGCCGGGCGGCGAGTTCGTCGGTGTGCTCGGAGAGCAGCGGAAGCGGCACGTTGTACGAGCCGCGGATGTGCATGGATTCGAATTCAGCAGCGGAGCGCACGTCGATCACCACGAGGTCCTGGTGTTCCTTGATCCAGGACTGGAGGGCCTCAGGGGCGAGTGCGGTAACGGCTGTCGCTTTGGAAGGGGACGTCATGGGTGGCCTCTCGGAAGGGGTCGGGTGGATACCCCACCGAGTATTACAGATACCCCCGGGGGTAGTCAAAACACCCATGGGGGTATATAGTTGAGGGCAAGCACCTTACCGATGGAGACCCCGCTATGGAACTGAACCCAACAGAACTCACGCCCGTGATCAACCGCCTCAAGCGGGCACAGGGCCAGCTCGCCGCCGTCACCCGGATGCTTGAGGAAGGCCGCGACTGCAAGGACGTCGTCACCCAGCTGGCCGCCGTATCCAAGGCCCTGGACCGCGCCGGCTTCGCCATCATCGCCACAGGCCTTGAGCAGTGCATCGTCCAGAAGGACGAAACCATGGACCGTAAAGACCTGGAGAAGCTCTTCCTCTCCCTCGCCTGACAAGACCCGCGCCACAACTGACCGCCCGGCCATTTCAAGGAGCACCATGACCTACACCCTGGCCACCACTGTTTCCCTTACCTGGGCGGAGGCGCTGGAGCGCACCCGCGAAGCCCTCGCAGCGCAGGGGTTCGGAATCCTGACCGAAATCAACGTCCGGTCCACCTTTGAAGCCAAGCTTGGCGCCGAGGCCGCGGACGCCGTCGGCGATTACGTCATCCTCGGCGCCTGCAACCCCGCCCTTGCCAGCCGCGCGCTGGCCGCCGAGCCCCAGATGGGCGCCCTGCTGCCCTGCAACGTGGTGGTGCGCCGGACCGGCTCCGCGGCCGCCACCACCGTGGAAGCCATCGACCCGCAGACCATGGTGCAGCTCAGCGAGGCCCCTTCCGTTAGGGAAGTGGCGGACGACGCCGGCACGCGCCTTCGCAAGGCCCTGGCCAGTCTCGGTGGGGAAACCAACTAGTGGCGTTGGGCGGCGGATCCCCGGCGGGCGCCAGAACCCGGCGGTAGTGCCTGGAGCCCCCATGTGATCTACTGCTAAGTAGACTGATTATCTTGATGGATTCGTCCGGGGCCCCTTGGTGTTCGCGTAGGCTCCGTACCCGGAAACCAAAGGGGAGAATGTGCCGGAACCACTGGTCATCGTTTTTGATGTCAACGAAACGCTTTCGGACATGGCCCCACTCGGGGAGGTGTTCGCGCAGGCCGGGGTGCCCCGGGAACTGGCCAAGCTCTGGTTTGCCACCCTCCTGCGCGACGGCTTCGCCCTCACCGCCAGCGGCGGCAAGGAATCCTTCGCCGGCATCGGCGCTGACGCCCTCCGCACCCTGCTGGAAGCCGCAGGAATCTCGGGAAGCCTGGAGACCGCCGTCGAACGCGTCATGGCGGCCATGCAGAACCTCTCCCTCCACCCGGATGTCCCTGCGGGTGTTCGTGCGCTCGCCTCAGCCGGGCACCGGCTGGTCACCCTGACCAACGGCGCAACAGCCAATTCGGAGAAACTGCTGGGTGCAGGCGGCGTCAGGGACAAATTCGAGCAGCTTCTCTCGGTGGATGATGCCCCTGCCTGGAAGCCGGCCAGGGCCGCGTATGAGTATGCGGCGACGGCGACGGGAGCGGCTCCTTCGGGGATGCTGCTGGTCGCCGTGCACCCGTGGGACATCCACGGGGCAGCCAAGGCCGGGCTTCGCACCGCGTGGATCAACCGGAGTGGTTCCCGCTACCCGTCCTATTTCGAAGCCCCGGACATCACCATCGCGGCCCTCACTGAACTTTCCCCGGTGCTCGCCGCGTAGACCGTGTCCCCAACCCCGAAACGGAGACGACCCATGGCCCAGCCCGGAGAGCGGCGCACCGTTGATGTGGATGGCGTTCCGCTGTCCTACCTCGCCGCCGGGGATGCGACCGCCCCGCCGCTGCTCCTGTTGCACGGCACCTTTTGGAGCCGCGTATGGCAACCCATCCTCCCGGCACTCGGTGAACACAGCTGCTGCTACGCGCTGGACTTCCCTGGCTTCGGCCGGAGCGGGGGAGAGTTGGACGTTGGGCAGGCCACGGTCCCCGCCCTGGCGCAGGCCGTACTCAAGGCCGCGGACGCCCTGGGCGTGGAAAAGTTTGACCTCGCGGCCCACGACATTGGGGGTGGCGTGGCGCAGCACTTGGCCGCAACCAGCGGGAGGGTCCGGACGATGGTGCTGATGAACTCCGTCATGTTCGATTCCTGGCCGGTACCCGCCGTCGAGCGCTTCCGGGACCCGGACGTCCGGGAAAGCACTACGGAAGCCGATCTCCTCGCCGCCCGGCGGAAGTCAACCCAGGGCAGCACCAACCGCACGCTCAGCGACGAGGAACTGGCAGGCTACTTGTCGCCGTGGCAGTCTCCGGCCCGGCGGCGATCCTGGATGGCCATGGCAGCCGCCGCTGATCCCCACTTCACCCTGGACCTGGTACCTGCCCTGCAGGAGGCAGCAATTCCCACGCGCCTGGTGTGGGGCCGGGACGACGACTTCCAGAAGATAGGGTTCGCCCGCCGGTACGTGGAAGAGATTCCCAACGCGGACCTGGTGGAAGTGGACGGCAAGCACATCCCCACCGAAGACTCGCCGGACGCCGTAGCCACCGCGATCTCTGGGCACCTCGCCGCTGCCCGGTAGGGCCCGGGCAGCCGCGGTGGCGGACGGCGCGGGAAAAGCTGTAGTCTCTGTTCACGGTGATGGATCCCGCCGGAAGGCCCGCGCAGGTGCGCGGTCTTCGAACCGCCGCCTGGCTGATGGTTCCTGCCTTTGCTGAACCGAAGGTAGGTGGCCCATGCCCGCAGCCGGCCCAGTCTTCCTGCCCCGGCCCCACCAGGAGAGCACATGACTGAGCCCGAGAAACCCAAAGACCCCGCCGGCGCCGTTCCCTACGTCCCCCGGAAAATCAGCGGTCCCGTGCTCATGGGCGTGGTGCCCGGCCAGCCGCTGGCGGTGGCCCACCGCGCCGCCGAACTGGCGTACAGCCTGGGCGTGAAGCTGGTCTGTGCCTACGTGGACGTCACCACGTACCTGGCGGAGGAGCCCGACGGCAGGGTGGAGGCCCGCCCCATCGACCCCGATGGGATTGACGACGACATTGAAGGGATCAGCGCCACCATCGCCGCTGACCTCCGCGAAGCGCTGGGTGCCGCCGGAATCGACTGGTCCTTCGTGACACTGGCAGGGGACCCGGCCAGGGCGCTGGGACGGCTGGCCGAATCCACTGATGCCTCCGTCATCGTGGTGGGTACCCGGGAACGCGGGCTCGGGGCACGGTTCGAGGAACTGCTGGTGGGATCCGTTGCCGTCCACCTGACCCACCGCCAGCACCGGCCCGTCCTGGTAGTCCCGCTGGCCCCGCAGCCCAGGCACCAGCCGAAGGCGGGCCGCTGATGGAGCAGCCTGCCCCCAGGGCAACAGCCTCCGGGCAGACTGACGAAGGGACGCTGGGCGGGGCTCGCGTCCGCCGGCCGGTCCACCTGCACCCCGGGTTCGTCCTGGTGGTCATCGTGGGCGGCATCTTCGGCGCGCTGGCCCGTTACGGGGTAAGCAGCATCCTGCCCGCACCCAGCGGCTGGCCGCTGCCCACCCTGGCCATCAACCTGGCCGGCGCGTTCCTGCTCGGCGCCCTGCTGGAGGCCCTGGTTCGCCGGGGTCCCGACGCCGGCCGGCTGAGGCTGGTCCGGCTGCTGGTGGGCACCGGGTTCCTGGGCGCCTTCACCACCTACAGCACCCTGGCCGTGGAAGCCACCACCTTGTTCGGTGCCGGCCGAAGCGCCGACGCCGTCCTCTACGTCGGTACCTCCGTGGTGGCCGGCGCGGTGGCAACCGTGGTGGGCATCCGCCTCGCAGCAGCCCACCACGCCCGCACCACGCGCAGACCGGCCGCGGCCGGCGGGAAGGAAGGAAGCCGGTGAGCCCCCTGACCATCATCCTGCTGGGACTCGCCGGCGGGCTCGGCGCCGCCACCCGCTTCGTGGTGGACGGCCTGGTGCGCGCCAAAATCAGGACCGCCCTGCCGGTGGGCACCATCGCCATCAACGTCACGGGCTCGTTCCTGCTGGGCCTGCTCGCCGGTGCCGTCATTGTGCACGCGGCCCCGCCCGAGCTTCAGGCCATCGCCGGCACGGGGTTCCTGGGCGGCTACACCACCTTCAGCACGGCCAGCTTCGAAACAGTCCGCCTGGTCCAGTCCCGCCGCACCGGCCTGGCCGTCCTGAATGCCGTGGCCACGGCGGTGGCCGCGGTGGGCGCCGCGGCCGGCGGCTTCGCCCTCGCGGGGCTGCTGTCCTAAACCACCCCGGCGGGAACTTCCTGCACCCCGGCGCGGTGCAGGCGCTCCAGCTGGACCACGTCCCGGGCAAAGGAGAACGCGAGCAGGCAGAGGGCCAGCTCGGGAACCACTCCCGCGGCCAGAGGCGGGACGCCCGGAAGCAGCGCAATGAGCAGCGCGAAAGGCTGGAACGCGCCGATGGCCTTGCGGGACGTGCTGGCCGGCAGCGCCGCGCGCAGGTGCGGCCGGATGAGTCCTGCGGCCACGAAGGCGTAATACATGGTCCCAATGGCCAGCGTCCACGGGCCGGCCACGGGAGCGGCTGCGACGGACAGCACCAGTACCAGGGCGGCGTCGGTGGCGGAATCGAACCGCGCCCCGGCTGCCGAGGAGGTTCCGGTGCGTCGCGCCACCACGCCGTCCAGCCCGTCCAGGAGGAAAGCGGCGCCGCCCAGGATGGGCAGGAGGAGGTCGGTGCGGCGGCCTGTGGACAGCTGCGGAACCGCCAGCACCGCGCACAGGGCCACCATGATGGCGCGCAGCAGGGTCACCCGGTCCGCAGGCGTTGAGAAGCGCGGGATCCGGCGCAGGACGGAGCCGACGGCGCCCACGGTCACCAATGCGCCAGCGCACAGCCCGGCCAGTTGGAGCAGCGGCCCGGAGGGGGACATGGACGTCAGCACGAGTGCCGAGAGCACGTAGGCAAAAACGGCCCCGAACGCATCCGGCACCGCCCGCTCAGCCCCGCTCATGTCCCACCTCCCCTCGCATGCTAACAACGGCCGGGGTGATGGTCACCGCCGGCGGCGTGCCGGCCGAACCCGTGCGCCGGCGTCGGACGTTCCCCTGCGGCTGCGGACCAGGCCGGCAAGCGCCAGCAGGGCGCCGGCTCCCTCGGCAACGGCGCTGAGCGATTTGGAGAAGAACCAGACGGGGTCGTACATGGCCGGGATCGGTCCGATGGCGGGGATGTCGACGTACCGGTACAGCACGACGGCGACGAACGCGCTGAGGGCCACCACCAGGGCCACGGCATAGGCAGCCCTGCTGCCGCGGACCAGGACATAGACGCCGGCCACCAGCGCGGCCGCCGCTTCGAGCAGGAACAAGGTGCCCTGGCTGACGGTGCCCGGCTGCGTGTTCTGGTAACCCGGGGCCAGGAACAGGTGCACGCCGGCATCGATAAACAGCGCCAAAGCGGTCAGTAATCGTAGAGCCACGCTTATGTATACGCCCGAAGTTCCCTTCCGGTTCATTGGGCCCTGTTTTCCTTGTGGGATTTATGGGGAATATTTAGGGGCATCCGCAGTCTTGCGCCCATTAGCGGGCAGCCCAGCCTGCGGCCCTACGAGCAAGGAGAATGACCATGACCCTTCCCAAGGACATCACGCCGGGAACCTGGACCCTGGACATGTCGCACAGCGAGATCGGCTTCAGCGTCCGCCATGCCGGGATCAGCAAGGTCCGCGGCCGCTTCACCGAAGCCCAGGCCGAGGCACGCGTGGGCGAGTCGCTGGCTGACTCCTCGGTGCACGCCACGGTCTCCACCGCCAGCTTTGACTCCGGTGACGCCAACCGCGACGCCCACGTGCGCGGCGAAGACTTCTTCGACGTCGAAAAGTATCCCGAGATGACCTTCCGCGGCACCTCCATTGAAGGGGACGGTGAGGATTACACGCTGACCGGCGACCTAACCATCAAAGGCGTCACCAAGCCCATCGAGCTGGAGGTCGAATTCACCGGCGTCGCCGTTGACCCGTTCGGCGCCACCCGCGCCGGCTTCTCCGCAGAGGCCGAGATCAGCCGCAAGGAATTCGGGCTCACCTGGAACGCGGCGCTGGAGGCCGGCGGCCTGCTGGTCAGCGACAAGGTGAAGATCAACCTCGAAGCGGCGCTGGTCAAGCAGGGCTGAGTCCGCAGATCCCGCTGCGCCCGCTACTTTTCGACGCGCAGAAACGCCGGCGCTACTGGATTATCCGTAGCGCCGGCGTTTTTGCGCCGCGGACATGGATTTGCGCCGCGGGAATGGATTTGCGCAGCGCCAGCGGTTCGTTACAGCGGGTCGGGCCGGACCTTCACGTTGCCCAGCGAACGGATCAGGGCGACGGCGGTGATGGACCCGGCGGCCATGATCGAGGCGAGCACCACCACCTGGAAGCGGCCCGCCTCGAACGGGGAGGCGCCGCCGAAGATCGCCCCGACAAATGCGCCGGGGAGGGTCACCAGGCCCGTGGTCTTGGTCTGGTCCGTGGACGGAATCAGGGCCGAATGCACCGCCTGCCGGGCCTGGATCAACGTGGCCTGCCGGGGGGTCGCACCGAGGGCGAGCCACCCCTCCACCTGGTCCCACTGCTCCAGCACGGCTTCGAAGAACCGGCGCCCGGCCAGGGTGGCGATGGTCATGGAGTTGCCGATCACGATCCCGCCCACCGCCAGCGCATACCGGGGCGAGAAGTCGATGGCACCCGTTCCGAACACGACGGCGACCGTCACCAGGATCCCTGCGGCCATGGTTCCGGCCACCAGGCCAAAGCGCCGCCACGACCAGATGAGCCGCCGGGTTGCAGTCACGGACGCCACGCTGAACATCACCAGCAGGGCCGCGCCCACCCAGAGCGGGTCGCTGATGACGCCGCCCAGCACCAGGCTGATCACCGCCAGCTGCGCCGCGCCGCGAAGGATGGCCAAGGCGGGGGAGAGGTACGACGGCGTCCGCGAGCCCCACAGGATCCCCACCGTGAGTGCCGCCAGGATGGCAACGGCCGCCAGGGTGGGCAGCAGGGCGGCAATCACGGACATCCTGCCAGCTTACTGAGCGCCCCGCCGTCGTCCCTCACAGACGCCCCATCACTTTTGGCGGGTTTTCCTGCGACGCGCCATCACTTTTGGCGGGTTTTCCTGCGACGCGCCATCACTTTTGGCGGGTTTTCCTGCGACGCTCCATCACTACCACCGCTCCCGCAGGCCGGAAGTTGGTTCCGGTGACCGGACGGGATAAGACTGTGGGTATGTCACGGGGAACCCTTCGGATCTTTCTGGGCGCGGCGCCCGGCGCGGGCACCACGTACGCCGCGCTGCGGGAAGCGCACCGGCTGCTGGGAGACGGCAGCGACGTCGTGGTGGGAATTGCCGCGGACCACGGCCGGGAGGAGACGCGGCAGCTCCTTGACGGGCTCGACGCCGTTGCGCCGCGACTTCCGGGCGGCACCGGGGGAGCGGAGGTGCCCGGGCTGGACCTGCCAGGGCTGGACGTGGACGCCGTGCTGGAGCGGCAGCCGGATGTGGCCGTCGTGGACGAATACGCGCAGGTCAACGCCCCGGGGAACAGGAACCAGCGGCGGTGGCAGGATATCGAGGAACTGCTGGCAGCGGGCATCGACGTGCTGTCCACCCTTTGCGTGCAGCAGCTGGCGTCCCTGAAGGACGTGGTCGCCGCGATCACCGACGGTCCGCCGCAGATCACGGTGCCGGATGAGATGGTGCGGGGGGCGGACCACATTGAGCTCGTGGACATCTCCCCGGCCCTCCTGCGCCAGAGGGTGGCGGACGGCAGGATCTTCCCCGCCGACAGGATCGACGCAGCCCTGGCCAACGAGTACCGGCCCGGCACCCTCCTGGCCCTGCGCGGGATCGCCCTGGTCTGGCTCGCGGACCGGGTGGAGGAGGGCCTGGCGGCGTACCGGGAAAGCCAGGGCATCACCGCAGCGTGGCCCACCCGCGAACGGGTGGTGGTGGGGATTGCCGGCTCCCCGGAGGACGAGGTGCTCATCCGGCGGGCGGCCCGGATCCTGTCCCGCGTCAACGGCAGCGAACTCCTGGCTGTCCACGTGCGCGGCACCACCGCCCGGCGCGAGGCGTCCGAACAGGCGGTGGAGGCGCAGCGGCAGCTCATCACGGACCTCGGCGGCACCTGCCACACCGTGTCCGGGGATGACCCGGCGCAGTCCCTGCTGGAGTTTGCCCGCAGTGCCAACGCCACCCAGATTGTCCTCGGGGCATCGCCGGGAGGGCTCTGGAGCCGCATCCTGGTCAGGGGCGTGGCGTCAAGGGTGGTGCGGGAGTCGGGCGACATCGACGTGCATCTGGTCTCCCACCCGCCCGCGGCCCGGGGACTCCCGCGGCAAACCCCCGCCGCGCTCAGCCGGGCCCGCACCACGGTGGGCTACGTCCTGGCGGTGTTCCTTCCCGTCGTTGCGTCCACCGTCCTGTCCTTCAGCCGGGACCTGAACCTCGCCACCCACGCCCTGGTGCACCTGACCGGGGTGATGGCCGTGGCGTTCATCGGCGGCCTCTGGCCCGCCGTGCTCGCAGCCGTCCTGGCCTCGCTGCTGCTGAACTACTTCGAAACCGACCCCGTGGGCACGTTCAACATCAGCGACCCGCAGAACGTCTTTGCCCTGCTGGTCTTCCTCGGGGCCGCGGTGGCCGTCTCCCTGGTGGTGGGCCTGTCCGAACGCCGGGCGCGGGAAGCCGTCCGCGCCCGTGCCGAGGCCACCACCCTCGCCGACCTCGCACGGGACGCGCTTCTCGCGGACGATACCGTCGCCGGATTCCTGGACACGGCGCGCGAAACCTTCCAGGTCCGGGCCGCCGGCCTCTTCACCCGCACCGGAGACAGGCAGGACACGTGGGAACTGCAGGCCTTCTCCGGAGGCGCGCCGCCGCCGTCGCCCAACGCAGCGACAGCCATGACTGACAACGTGGAACTGGCTGACCCGCGGACCGCCCTGGTCCTGTCCGGACGCACCCTGACGGCGGGCGACCGGCTCCTGCTGGCCGCCCACGGGGCCCACCTCCTGCTCCTCCGGCAGCACCACGCCCTGCAGCGGACCCTGAAGAGCACCACCAAACTGGCCGAAGGCAACAGCGTCCGCACCGCAATCCTGAGCGCCGTCAGCCACGACCTGCGGACCCCGCTGGCAGGGATCAAGCTGGCGGTCACCGCGCTGCGCCGGCAGAACAGCAGGCTTCCGGCGGAGGTGCAGGAAGAAATGCTGGCCACCATCGACTCCTATTCCGAGCGGCTGGACGCCCTGATCTCCAACCTCCTGGACATGTCCCGGATCTCCAGCGGATCGGCCGCCCCGCACACCGCCCCCGTCACCTGGCGCGACGCCATCGAGGATGCCCTGCGCGGCATCCCCACGGAGCGGATCCGGATCGACCTCGCACCCAACATGCCGGCCGTGGACGCGGACCTGGGCATGCTGGAGCGGGTCATCGCCAACATCGTGGAGAACGCGCTCAAGTACGCGCCCGGCTCGGACGTGGTGATCGTGGGTGTGTCGGGTGCAGCGAACGCAGCGGACGACGGCGGCACGCCTGTTGGCGAGTTGCGCATCGTCGACCACGGGCAGGGTGTGCCCGCTGCCGCGGTGGTGGAGATGTTCCGGCCGTTCCAGCGGCTTGACGACGCGCCGGAAGGGCTGGGCATCGGGCTGGGCCTGGCCGTGGCGAAGGGCTTTACCGAGGCAATGGGGGGCCAGCTGGTGCCCGAGCCGACGCCGGGCGGAGGGCTGACCATGGTGGTGCGGCTGCCGTTGTCCACCGGGCCGTACAGCCCCCACCTCCGCAGGGAAGCAGGCACCAAAACCGTATGAGAACAGTCCTGATCGTTGACGATGAACCGCAGCTGCTGCGCGCCCTGCAGGTGAACCTGCAGGCAGAGGGGTACCAGGTGCTCACGGCCTTGGACGGGGCGGCCGCGCTCAGGCACGCGGAAGGCGGCCACCCGGATGTCATGGTGCTGGACCTGGGCCTGCCGGACATCAACGGCGTGGACGTGATCACCCGCGTCCGCCGCACCAGCAGCATGCCCATCATCGTGCTGTCCGCCCGGCACGGGTCCGTGGACAAGGTCAGGGCCTTGGACGCCGGCGCGGACGACTACGTGACGAAGCCGTTCGGGCTGGACGAGCTCCTGGCCAGGCTGCGCGTGGCCGGCCGCCGCAGCGGGACGCCCGAGGTTGCCGAGGCCCCGCCCGCCGTCGACGTGGGGGACTTCGAGGTGGACCTGGCCAACCGCAAGGTGACCCGGGAAGGGGAACCGGTCCGGCTCACCCCGCGCGAGTGGGCCATCCTGGAGCTGCTGGTGCGGAACCCCGGCCGGCTGATCACGCAGCAGCAGATGCTGGCCAAGATCTGGGGGCCGGGCTACGACAACGAGACCCATTACCTGCGCGTCTACATGGGCCAGCTGCGCCGCAAGCTGGAAAAGGACCCGGCCCGGCCCCGGCACCTGCTCACCGAAGCCGGGATGGGGTACCGCTTCGAGCCGTGACCCGCGGCAGGGCCCGGTTAAGGCCCTACCGTACGATCTTGAAGTTGAAGGCCGGGGTGCCCAAGGCGCCCCAAAGGCGCAGCCAAACCGGCAGGAGCATCTCGGTGCCGCGAGCGGTGGAGATGTCGCCGAGATCGATGACATCTTCATGGCCGAAGTCCTTCAGGAGCGCAGTGACAGTGTCCTTGGCGGTCGCGTCGTCGCCGGAAACGAAGACGGTGCCGGGGTCGGCCAGGAGCGCGGGGCGTGCCATGAGGTCGGCGTTGAGCGTGTTGAGGGACTTCACCACCCGCGCGGCGGGGAAGGCGCGCTGGATCTGTTCGCCCAGGGAGTCGGTGTCCTTGACGAACAGGGTGGGCGGCATGCCCTTGCTGAAGTCGAGCGGGTTGGCGATGTCCAGGATCACCTTGCCGTCCAGGTTCCCGGCGCCGGCCGCTGCCAGGACGTCCAGGGACGCGCCGCCATTGGTGGCGTTGACGATGAGTTCGGCGCCGGACGCGGCGTCGGCGAAACCGGCGACGGTGACTCCCGGGTTTTCGGCGGCCCAGGCGGCGAACGGGGGAGTCCCCATGGCGTCCGGGGCCGTGCGCGCGAGGGTGGCCTCCGGATCGCGGGTTCCCATGGTGACGGTGTGGCCCAGCTCTGCCAGGCGGGCTGCGATGGTCCGGCCGACGGTGCCGGTGCCTAGGACGGCGATGTTCATGGGTGCTCCTTGGGGTGGTCCGTAAGGACGGGACAGTTTGTGACGGATCGTTCTCGTTTAGTTTGTGACGGAACGTTCCGTCTGTCAAACTTGAAGCTGCGTAACGTGCAGGAACTTGAGAAGGAGCGTGGTCCAGGTGGTGCGAAAGACGGCGGAGGAGAACCGGCGCAATGTCCTGGATGTGGCCACCCGGCTGTTTTACCAGCAGGGGATACGGGCCGTGGGCATGGATGCGGTGGTCAAGGAATGCGGCGTTGGAAACGCCACCGTCTACCGGCAGTTCCCCACCAAGGACGCCCTGGCCACCGCATATGTGCAGGGCCGTGCCGACGCCTGGTTCGAGCGGATGCGCCAGGCAGCTGATGCGCAGCCCGACCCCCGCGACAAGATCCTGGCAGTGTTCGAGGTGCTGGCCGACGACTGCGCCGGCCCCACATACCGGGGCTGCCCGATGCTGAACACGAGCACTGAGTTTCCCCTCGGCCAGCACCCCGCCCACATGGCAGCCGTTGACCACAAGCAGCAGGTGCGCGACTGGTTCAGCTCGCTCGCGGCCGACGCCGGGGCGGACGCGCCGGACCGGCTCGCCGAAGAGCTCCTCATCGTCCTCAACGGCGCCTACGCCACGGCGGCAGTGCTCGACGGCGGGACGTACGGCCGGCGCGCACTGGCCCTTGCGCAGTTGCTCGTTGGGCAGGCCTGCCCGCGCCCCTGAATGGTGGGCACCAAAGCCGCGTGCCGCCGTCGTACTTTCCCGCGTAAAGGATTCGTCAATAAAGGTCCTTTTCGCCGGTCCGCCGTTTTTGCCGGTGCTAGCTTCGCAGTGGTCGCGGTGCAAAGGGCAGCGCGGAAAGGCAGAGATGACCACGTTGAGCAGGCCCCCGGCGGATCCTTCCGCGCCCCATGCGCACGGCAGGAAGGCGCTGAAGGACTGGCTGCTGTTCGGGCTGCAGGACAGCAAAGGTACCCACCAGGGCCCCGGCGGCGTGCCCACACAGCACGAAAAAAAGCACGCCTGGTGGCAGGTCATGTGCCTGACCGGTGTGGACTACTTCTCCACCCTGGGTTACCAGCCGGCCATCGCCGCCCTGGCCGCCGGCGTCATCTCGCCCCTGGCCACCCTGGTCCTCGTGGCCGTAACCCTGCTCGGCGCACTGCCGGTGTACCGGCGGGTGGCCGGTGAAAGCCCCCGCGGCGAAGGCTCCATCGCCATGCTGGAACGGCTGCTGCCGCGGTGGGGCGGCAAGCTCCTGGTCCTGGTGCTGCTGGGCTTCGCGGCCACCGACTTCATGATCACCATGACCCTCTCGGCCGCGGACGCCACCGCGCACCTGATCCACAATCCCGTGGCCCCCGGCTGGCTGCAGGGCCAGAACATCCCCATCACCCTGGTCCTGCTCGCGTTGCTGGCCGCCGTGTTCCTGCGCGGCTTCAAGGAAGCGATCGGCGTCGCCGTGGTCCTGGTGGTCCTGTATCTGGGGCTGAACGCCATCGTGGTGGTGGTGACCCTGGGCCAGGTCATCTCGCATCCGGTGGCCATGGGCGACTGGTGGACCAACCTGTGGGTCTCGCACGGCAACCCGCTGATGGCCGTGGCCATCGCCCTGCTCGTCTTCCCCAAACTGGCGCTGGGCCTGTCCGGCTTCGAAACCGGCGTCGCCGTCATGCCCCAGGTGAAAGGTGCGGAGAACGACACGGAGGAAAACCCTGCCGGCCGCATCCGCGGGGCCCGGCGCATGCTCACCACCGCCGCCGTGATCATGAGCGCCTTCCTGCTGACCTCGAGCTTCATCACAGTGGTGCTCATCCCGGAGCAGGAATTCCAGCCTGACGGCCAGGCGAACGGCCGCGCCCTTGCCTACCTGGCGCACGAATACCTGGGCGTGGGCTTCGGCAGCGTGTACGACATCAGCACCATCGCCATCCTCTGGTTCGCCGGGGCGTCCGCCATGGCCGGCCTGCTGAACCTGGTGCCCCGCTACCTGCCGCGCTACGGCATGGCCCCGGGCTGGGCCAAGGCGGTGCGGCCGCTGGTGCTGGTGTTCACGCTGATCGGCTTCCTGATCACCTTCATTTTCAATGCCGACGTCGATGCCCAGGGCGGTGCGTACGCCACCGGCGTTTTGGTGCTGATGACCTCCGCCGCGGTGGCCGTGACCCTTTCGGCCCGCAGGAAAGGGCAGCGGAACCTCACCGTGGGCTTCGGCGCGATTTCGGTGGTGTTCGCGTACACCACGGTGGCCAACATCTTTGAACGGCCCGAGGGCATCCGGATTGCCGCCATCTTCATCCTCGGCATCATCGTGATCTCGCTGCTGTCCAGGGTCCGCCGGTCCTTCGAGCTGCACGCCACCCGGGTGCACCTGGACCAGCAGGCCCTCGAGTTCATGTCCAGCACCCTGGACGGCCCCATCGCGATCATCGCGCACGAACCGCTGCGGCTGTCCCCGGAGGCCTACCGGGACAAGCTCGAGTCGGCCATCGAGGTCAGCCACCTTCCGCTGGAAGGCGACGCATTGTTCCTGGAGGTGGTGGTGGACGACTCCTCGGACTTCGAAACCGAGCTGCATGTCCGCGGCGTGAACCGGCACGGGTACCACATCCTGGAGGTCCACGGCCCGGTGGTTCCCAACACCATTGCCTCCGTGCTGCTGCACATCCGGGACGTCACGGGCCTGATGCCGCACATCTACTTCCGCTGGACGGAGGGGAACCCCATCACCAACCTGGTCCGGTTCCTGTTCCTGGGCGAGGGCGAGATCGCCCCGGTCACCAGGGAGGTGCTGCGCGAGGCCGTCCCGGACGTCACCCAGCGGCCCTGGGTCCACGTGGGCTGATACCCGGCTGGCTGATGTGCGGCACCGAGGCCGCAACCCGGGCTGCGTCCGCCAGGCTGGCAGGCGCCTTGTCGCGGAAGGCGGCCTCGGCGTCGTCCTCCCACACGCCGGCGGCCAGCACCACCACGTGCACCATGTCGCCGTAGGAATCGTTGCAGGCCAGGATGTCGCCGGGCACCCTGTGCGCCTCCGGGCCGGCTGACGGCCAGGGCTGGAAGACCACCCACCAGCCCTCGCCGTCCTGGTCGGGGAACAGGTAGCCGCTGGCCGGCTGAAGGGCGCGGCCGTTCAGCCCCCGGCCGCCGTAGCCCTCCACGGCCCCGGCTGCCGCGGCGAACTTGACCCTGCCGCGGTCTTCGGGCGACTCATCCCACCGCATCATTCCGCACTCCCCGGATCCGCACTTTCCCTGCCTTAATGAAAGGTCCGGGCGGGCCCGTCCGGGGCTTGGGAAGCCGTTTCTTGACGCATTATTTACGGCCCGCCGCACCAAGGCTCCGCAGGTCAACGCCCATAATGGGACCCATGGACAGCCCCGTAACCATCCGCCCCATGTGCCCCGACGACTGGGACGCCGTCCACGCCATCTACGCCGCCGGCATCGCCACGGGGGAAGCGACCTTCGAGAGCGAGCCGCCCACCTGGGAAGCGTTCGACGCCGTGCGGCTGCCTGAGCACCGGATGGTCGCCCAGGATGCGGGCGGGGTTTTGGGCTGGGCCGCAGTGTCCCGGGTCTCCTCGCGGGAGGTGTACCGGGGCCTGGTGGAGCACTCCATTTACGTGGCGCCGCAGGCGCAGGGCCGGGGTGTGGGCCGGCTGCTCCTGGCCCCCCTGGTCGACTCCACGGAGGCAGCCGGGATCTGGACCATCCAGTCCAGTATCTTTCCGGAGAATGCCGCCAGCCTGGCGCTGCACCGGAAGCTGGGCTTCCGCGTGGTGGGCACGCGGGAGCGGATCGCACGGATCAATACCGGCCCCAAGGCGGGCCACTGGCAGGACACGCTGCTGCTGGAACGCCGCAGCGCCGTGGCCGGGACCGAGTAAAAGCACTTCCCGAAGTCCGCTTCGGGCCTGGTTCCGGTGCCTAGACTGGACCTATGCGGGTATTTAACCCTTGGGGCTCCCGGTGAGCCTGCAGGCGATGTCCGTGGGTGCCTTGCTGTCCGCCCTCGTGGCTCTGTTCCTGCTGCTGCTCGTGCGGAGGGAGCGGCGCGTAGGAGTTGTGGCCACGGGAGCAATTGCGGCCTTCCTGATGCCCATGGCCTGGAATTCGATCCTGAACTGGACTGGAGCGATCAGCCAGTTCTCCCACGACCTGCCGTTCCCGCCGTTTCCCATCAGCTGGCAGGACACAGGAACCGGGGTGTTCACCCTGGCCGGTGCGGCCGTCGCCCTGATGGCCGGGCCGTGCAGGCGGGACGCGGCCCGGAGCGTGGCAGGGACGGCGGCCCTCACCGCGCTCGCCGCCCTGTTGGTGGATATCTACCTGTACTGAACCGAAGCACTGCCAAACCCGGGCCAGCCGCCCTTGACCTACCGCGAAGGCAGGGTCAGGATCTCGGCGCCGTTCTCGGTGATGGCGATGGTGTGCTCGGTGTGCGCCGTCCGGCAGCCGGTGGCGCTCCTGAGGGTCCAGCCGTCGTCGTCCGTCACCAGCTCAGCCGTGTCAGCCATGATCCACGGCTCCAGCGCCAGCAGCAGCCCCGGCCGGAGCTTGAAGCCGCGGCCGGGCCGGCCCATGTTGGGAACATGCGGGTCCTGGTGCATGGTGGAGCCGATGCCGTGGCCGCCGAACTGGGTGTTGATGGGGTACCCGGCGTCGGTGAGGACCCGGCCGATGGCGTAGGCGATGTCGCCGATCTTGGCCGCCGGCCCGGCGGCGGCGATCCCGGCAGCCAAAGCGCGTTCCGTCGCTTCGATCATCGCGACGCTCTCCGCCGGCCGTGAATCACCCACGATGAAGCTGATTGCGGCGTCCGCGGCTATCCCGTCCTTGACGACGGCGAGGTCCAAGGTCAGCAGGTCGCCGTCGGCCAGTTCGTAGTTGTGGGGGAGTCCGTGCAGCACGGCATCGTTGACGCCGGTGCAGATGTAATGCCCGAAAGGGCCCCGGCCGAATGACGGCGCGTAATCCACGTAGCAGGATTCGGCCCCGGCCTCGGTGATCATCTCCTTGGTCCACTGGTCGATGTCCAGGAGGTTGGTGCCCACGGTGGCGCGGCTCTTCATGGCCTGCAGGATGTCCGCCACCAGGGCGCCGGTGACGCGGGCTCGGGCCACTTCGGCGGGGTTCAGGATCTCGATCATGGGGCGCCCTTCGTGTCCGGTAAAACCTACGGGCCATCCTATTTCCCGTTTCCCCGCTGACCGCAAGGGGATGCGCGAAACGGTGGAATTTGTGCGGGTTGCCAAAGACATAGATGGGTGTAAATATTTATCTGTGTCTATGTCTTTGGAATTGACCCCTGTGGAAGCGGTGGCGTGCTGCGCGCCGCTGGCCCGCGAACCCCTCACCGAGCCGGAAGCGGAGGGGATCGCCCCGTTGCTGAAGGCGCTGGCCGATCCGGTGCGGCTGCGCCTGATGTCCCTGGTGGCCTCGCATGAGGGCGGCGAAGCGTGCGTCTGCGACCTCAATGACGCCTTCGAACTGTCCCAGCCCACCATCAGCCACCACCTGAAAATCCTGCACGAGGCCGGGCTGCTGGACCGCGAGAAGCGCGGCGTGTGGGTCTACTACCGCGCCCGGAGCGAGGCGCTGCAGAACCTCGCCGCCCTGATCGGCGGGCAGGCCGCGTGAACGTCCTGGGCCGCCGTGTTGCCGCGGAGTTCGTGGGCACCGCGTTCCTGGTCATGGCCGTGGTGGGCTCGGGCGTCATGGCCTCGCGGCTTTCACCGGACGACGCCGGGCTGCAGCTTCTGCAGAACAGCCTCGCCACGGGTGCCGCGCTGGTGGCGCTGATCGTGGCACTCCAGCCGGTGTCGGCGTCCTTCAATCCCGTGGTGACCCTCGTGGAGCGGGCGCTGGGCACGATCGACACCCGCACGGCGGCAAGCCTGGCCGGGGCCCAGCTCCTGGGTGGCCTGGCCGGCACGGTGGCGGCGAACCTGATGTTCGGGCTGGACGCGGTGACGGTTTCAGGGCACGTCCGCACCGGTCCCGCGCTCTGGCTGGGCGAGGTGATCGCCACGATTGGCCTGCTGGTGGTCATCTTCGGCAGCGTCCGGTCCGGCCGGGCAGACCGGGTGGCGTTCGCCGTCGGCGGGTACATCACGGCCGCGTACTGGTTCACCAGCTCCACCAGCTTCGCCAACCCGGCAGTGACCATCGCCCGGACGGTCACGGACACCTTCGCCGGCATCGCTCCGTCGTCGGCCCCTGCCTTTATCCTCGCCCAGCTCCTGGGCGGCGCCGCCGGGTACGTCCTGGTCCGGTTCCTTCACCCACCCACTGCAACTCCCGCCGTCGTACCGGCTGACCGAAAGGTGCTCTCATGAGCCAGAAGCCCTCCGTCCTGTTTGTCTGCGTCCACAACGCCGGCCGCTCCCAGATGGCCGCCGCATTCCTCACCAGCCTGTCAAAGGGCGCCATCGAGGTCCGCTCCGCCGGGTCGCAGCCTGCGGAGAAGGTGAACCCGGCCGCCGTGGAGGCCATGGCCGAGGTGGGCATCGACATGTCCGCGGAGATCCCCAAGGTCCTCACCACCGAGGCGGTCAAGGACTCCGACGTTGTGATCACCATGGGCTGCGGCGACGAATGTCCTTACTTCCCGGGCAAGCGCTACGAGGACTGGGTGCTGGAGGACCCGGCCGGCAAGGGCGTGGACTCGGTGCGGCCCATCCGCGACGAGATCAAGGGCCGCGTCGAAGCCCTGATCGCATCCCTTATCCCTGCGCAAAGCTGAATCGAGGACAGCATGACATCATCGGAATCCCTGCCGGTAGCCGTGATCGGCGCCGGTCCCGTGGGCCTGGCCGCCGCCGCGCACCTGCTGGAACGCGGGCTGGAACCGCTGGTCCTCGAAGCCGGTCCCACCGTGGGCGCGGCCATCCGGCAGTGGGGGCACGTCCGCGTCTTTTCCACCTGGAAATACAACCTCGATGCCGCCTCGGTGCGGCTGCTCGAGCGCAACGGCTGGGAAGCGCCACGGCCTACCGCCCTTCCGTATGGGGCGCAGATTGTCGCCGAGTACTTGGAGCCGCTGGCCGCCACACCAGAACTGAAGGACCGGATCCGGACCGGCTCCCGCGTTGTCGCCGTCACCCGGCAGGGCATGGACAAGGGCCGCAGCCAGGGCCGGGACAGTGCCCCGTTCCTCCTGCGCATGGAGCACGACGGCGGCACGGTCACCGAGGTGCTGGCCCGCGCCGTCATCGATACGTCCGGTACCTGGAGCACGCCGGCGCCGCTGGGATCCTCCGGGCTGGCCGTCCCGGGTGAGGCCGAGGCGCGTGCCGCCGGGCTGGTTACCGGCCCGCTGCCGGACGTTGCCGCCGGTGGCTTTGCAGGCCGCCGCACGCTGGTCATCGGTTCCGGGCATTCGGCCGCCAACATGGTCCTCGACCTGGCGCGGGTGGCACGCGCCAACCCCGGGACCGAGGTCCTGTGGGCCATCCGTGCCGCCACCCCGGCCCGGGCCTACGGTGGCGGCGACACCGACCAGCTCCCTGCCCGCGGCCAGCTCGGGGCCCGGCTCCGCACCGCCGTCGAGAGCGGGGCGGTGCAGCTGCTGGCCGGCTTCCACACCGCGTCCATCGACGTGCAGGGTGGCGCCGTGACCGTGCACGCCGCCGACGGCCGCAGCGTTGAGGTGGACCGGGTCATTCCCGCCACCGGGTTCCGACCCGACCTGGCCATGCTGTCCGAGCTCCGCCTGGACCTTGATCCTGCAGTCGACGCACCCAAGGCCCTTGGCCCGCTGATCGATCCGGACTTCCACAGCTGCGGCACGGTCCCGGCCCACGGCGCCCGGATCCTCGAGCAGCCGGAGAAGGACTTCTACCTGGCGGGCATGAAGTCCTACGGCCGCGCGCCTACGTTCCTCATGGCCACCGGGTACGAGCAGGTCCGCTCCATCGCCGCCGCCCTGGCCGGAGACACCGAAGCCGCGGACGCCGTCGAACTTGAACTTCCGGAAACCGGCGTCTGCTCCACATCCATTCCGGACGACGCCGGGGATGCTGCCGCGGACGCCTGCTGCTCCGCTCCGGCGCCGGTGCCCGTGACCATCGGGTTCGCCACCGGACTGCAGCACGGCCGCAGCAGCGAAACCATTTTGGCGTAGGTGCGTTCCAGCCCAGTTACTCCCGGGCGCCCGGGTTCACAGCCCGGGACACACCGTCCGCCGCGGCGCGTCCCTCACGGAGCGGACCGGTAACTGGGCGGGAACGCACGGTGAATCGGGCTTAGCGGGCTGACGGGTCCCCGCCGTCCAGGCCAATGGAACGGCCGCGGGCGAAGTGGGCGTTCGCGATCTCGTTGACCTCGCGGACGCTCTTGCCCGGATTGGCCAGCCGGAGCCACTCGTAGTCCCATTCCTGCATGTCCCGCACGCGGCTTGTCCGTTTGTGGGCCCGCATCTGGGCTGTGAGTTCCTCGCCGCTGGGCACCCGGGGCGGAGCCGGGGGCATGGCAGGTTGCGGCCTGGGTGGGGGTACCGGGGCTGGCCGTGCCGGGGCATTGGCCGAGCGGACCAGCGCCACAGTCAGCGCAACCACCCCCGCACAAATCAGCAGCACCCACCAGTACTGGATGATCAAGGCCACGATGATGAGGACGAAGAAGGGCGCGCACCCGATGGCGCTGCCGCCTCCGCTGCGTGACCGACGCCGTTTCGCTGCCATGGGTGGTTCCTCTTGCGAAGTGATTATTAGGAGTCCACTCTCGCACCGGACCCGCGTCCTGTCATGAGTACCCGGTACTCGATTTTGACGCCCCTCTGGCAGCGCCTAGCCGATGTCAGTGCTGGTGCTCAGTTCCTGCCACTGGTCCAGCTCGGCGCGCTGGGCATCGGCCACCATGCCGAACGCGCCGAAGGCGTCCGTGCCCAGGACCAGCAGGCCCGGCGGGTTGGGGGAATCGACGACGGCGAGGATCGCCTTGGCTGCCTTGTCAGGGTCCCCGGGCTGGTTGCCGTGGGCGGTGTCCACTTCCTTGCGGCGCTTGCCGGCCGTGTCCGCGTAGTCCCCGATCGCCGTCGCGGACTGCGTGAGCGAGCGGCCCGCGAAGTCCGTGCGGAAGCCACCGGGCTCGATGGCGGTGACGTTGATGCCCAGGGGCTTCAGTTCGTTGCGGAGCGATCCGGACATGCCCTCCAGCGCTGCCTTGGTGGCCGCGTAGTAGCCCGAACCGGGCGGGGTGATCCGGGCGCCGATGGAGGAGATGTTCAGGATGGACCCTGACTTGTTGGCGCGCATGCCGGGAACCACTGCCTTGATCATGTCCACGGCGCCAAAGAAGTTGGTGTCGAACAGGCGGCGGATGTCGGCGTCGTCGGCTTCCTCCACGGCGGCGCGGTAGCCGTAGCCGGCGTTGTTCACCAGCACGTCGATGCCGCCGAACTTCTCCTCGGCTGCCTTGACCGCGGCTGCGATCTGCGCCTTGTCCGTGACGTCCAGGGCCAGGGGGAGCGCGGTGTCCGGGAAGCCGGCGGTGATGTCCTGGATGGCGTCAACGTTCCGGGCGGTGACGACCGCGTTGTGCCCGGATGCGAGCACGGCTTCGGCGAGTGCCCGGCCAAGTCCGGTGGAGCAGCCTGTGATGAGCCACGTTGCCATGGGTGTTTCCTTTCGTAGGGTGACGTCAGGGCACTTAGTGCCGGTGCCGCCGTCGTGCGTGTGCTGTCAGTTCATGGGTGCCGTAGCTGTTGTCATCCGGGTTGACGGTGACGCCGGGGGCCACCAGCTGGTCGATGCGGTCCAGTACCTCGGGGGCCAGGTGCGTGTCCGCGGCGGGGAGGTAGGACTCGAGCTGTTCCATGGTGCGCGGGCCAACGATGGCGGAGGTGACGCCGGGGTGGTTGATGACGAACGCGATGGCCATTTCGATGAGTGTGACCCCGGCCCATTCGGCCACCTGCGCCAGCTCTTCCACGATGTCCAGCTTGCGCTGGTTGGCAGGCTGGGTCATGTCGAACCGGGCAGTGGGCCGGCGGGATGAGGTGGGCCGGGACGGGGAGTCCTTCCGCCACCGGCCGGAGAGCCAGCCGCCGGCCAGCGGGCTGTACGTGAGCGTGCCCATCCCGTGGCGCAGCACTGTGGGGAGGACGTCCTCCTCGATGCCGCGGGTGAGGATGGAGTACGGCGGCTGCTCGGTCACGAACCGCTCCAGGTTGCGTTCGCGGGAGGCCCACTGCGCCTCCACGATCTGCGAGCCGGAGTAGGACGACGAGCCGAGGTAGCGGACCTTCCCCTGGCGGACCAGGTCGGTGAGGGCGCCCAGGGTCTCCTCCACATCGGTGTCGGGGCTGGGCCGGTGCACCTGGTAGAGGTCGATGTAGTCGGTGTTCAGCCGGCGCAGCGAGTTCTCCACCTCGCGCATAATCCAGCGCCGGGAGCCGCCGCGCTGGTTGGGGTCCTTCTCATCCATGGGCATGAAGAACTTGGTGGCCAGGAAGACGTCGTCGCGCCTTCCTGCAAGAGCTTCGCCCACGATCTCCTCCGAGGCGCCGCCGGAGTACACGTCGGCGGTATCGATGAAGTTGATGCCGGCGTCCAGGGCGCGGTGGATGATGCGGGTGGCGTCGGCGCGGTCGTCATTGCCCCACGGGCCGAACATCATGGCGCCGAGGCAGAGGGGGCTGACCTGCACGCCGGTGCGGCCAAGCGGGCGGTATTCCATTGTTTCTCCTTAGGCTTCCGGGATGGCCATGGCGAACCGCTCCGGGCGGGCCACATCAGGGTCCGGTCCGCTGCGGACACCGGTATCCAGGGCGTCGATGGTGGCGAGCTCCTCCGTGGACAGCTCGAAGCCGAACACGTCGAAGTTCTCCGCGATGCGCCCCGGGTTGGTGGACTTGGGTATGGCAGAGCGGCCCTGCTGCAGGTGCCAGCGCAGCATCACCTGCGCGGGCGTCTTGCCGTGGGCCTTCGCGACGGCGGCGATGGCCGGGTCCCGCATGACGTTTTTCCGGTTCTCGCCCCAGCCGGGGTAAAACGTGATCCCGCCGATGGGTGACCACGCCTGGGTGAGGATGCCGTGCTCCGCGTCCGCCGCCTGGACTTCCCGCTGCTGGAAGTAGGGGTGCAGTTCGACCTGGTTGACGGCCGGGACCACGCCGGTTTCCTGGAGCAGCTGCTGCAGGTGGTGCGGCATGAAGTTGCTGACGCCGATGGCCCGCACGCGCCCGTCCGCCAGCAGGGTTTCCAATGCCTTGTACGCGGCGATGGTTTTTTCCATCCGGTCCGGGGCGGGCTGGTGCAGGATAAGCAGGTCCAGCTGTTCCACGCGGAGCTTGCCTACGGCCTTGTCCCAGGCATGGAGTGCTTCGTCGTAGCCGTAGTCGCTGACCCACACCTTGGTTTCGATGAAGACGTCTTCGCGCGGCAGCCCGGACCGGCGGATGCCTTCGCCCACCTCGCGCTCGTTGCCGTATGCGGCGGCGGTGTCGATGTGCCGGTAGCCCAGCTCGAGCGCGGTCTGGACGGCCGCCGTCGTCTCTTCCGGGGGACTCTGGAAAACGCCCAGGCCCAGTGCCGGCATGCTGACGCCGTTGTTGAGTTTCAGTTCCATGCCTCCACGCTATTTCGGCGGGCGGGATTGTGGGAGGGCTTGCCAGTCCCTCCTTCCCTCCCAGGGCCGGGGCGTAGCGTGAGGGCATGACCAACAGCGACGATGTGCGGAAATTCCTGACCACCCGCCGCGCCCGGCTCACCCCGGACGGCGCGGGGCTGCCCGCGTACGGCGGCACCCGGCGCGTGGCCGGGCTCCGGCGGGAGGAGGTGGCCATGCTCGCGGGGATGAGCGTTGATTACTACATCCGGCTGGAGCGGGGAAACCTCTCCGGCGCTTCGGACAGTGTCCTCAAGGCCCTGGCGCGTGCGCTGCAGTTGGACGAGGCCGAGACGGCGCACCTTTTCGACCTGGCCCGGGCAGCCTCCGCGGCGCCGCGGGTGCGGCGGAAGCGGAGCCCGCAGGCGGTGCGGCCCAGCGTGCAGCGGGTCATCGACGCGATTACGACGGCGCCGGCCTGGGTCCGGAATGACCGCGGCGATGTGCTGGCCGCCAACGAGCTGGGCCGGGCCCTGTATATGGAGATGATGGCGGATGCGGTGGCCCCGCCCAACAGTGCACGGTTCACCTTCCTGAACCCGAAGGCGCGGGAGTTCTTCCGCGACTGGGAGCGCAGCGCGGACGACATCGTGGCAGTCCTGCGCTCCACCGCCGGGAAAAACCCGTACGACAAGGACCTCTCAGACCTGATCGGCGAACTCTCCACCCGCAGCGAGGAGTTCCGCATCCGCTGGGCCCGGCACGACGTGAAGTACCACCGCACCGGGCGGAAACGGCTGCACCATTCCATCGTGGGGGACCTGGACCTGACCTACGAGGCCCTTGAGCTCCCCGCCGATCCTGGCCTGCGGATCAACATTTACACGGCCGAGCCCGGCACGCCCTCGGAGGATGCGCTCAAGGTCCTGGCGAGCTGGGCTGCGACGCAGGGGGCTGTGGCGGCAGCGCCCGAGGTGCGCGTCCGGGAGAGCTGAACCGCTTTCGGGCTGCGCATCTGCATTTTGGCTGCGCGTATTCCCTGCCGTGGCCCACATTCCGGCCGCGCCACGGAATGTGTGCGTCACAGGCGGTTTTGCGCGTCGAGGACAGCAAACGCGCACGACGGCGGCGGCCGGCTCACACCAGCGGCGCATCCTCCTTCAGCCACGCCATCGCCTCGTCGATTGACGTGAAGTAGCGGGTGGGGTGGGCCGGCTTGTGCCGTCCCATGTAGAAGTCGGCCAATGTTTGGTCGACGGGGGAGGTGCCAAGCACCGCCGCGCACTTCACCGGCCAGGTGCCGGCAAAGGCCTTCAGGGCGGCCTGGTCGATCCATTCCAGGCCGGTCATTTCGACCAGCATCGGAAGGGTGCGGCCTCCGCTGAGCACCCGGGCCCGGTGCATCAGCGCCCTGGCGTCCCGCTCCGTGACCACGTCCCCGGGGGCCCACTTCAGGTGCAGCATCGCTCCGGAGAGTTCGATGGTCCCGGTGACGTCTGCATCCCCTTGGTCTTCCATACCGTCTACTGTGATGGCTTTTTAGCACGAGCGCCACCGGTGAGACGCCCAGGCGCCCCGGACGGCGGCACGCAGGAAATGAGGGGTGGAGTAGGCTCAGTTGAACCACCGCCTGAGGGGGCAGACGCATGGGACACGAGCCGCTGGGTGACCTCACCGAACGGGTTGCCGCACAAAAAGCCAGGGACGAACGCGTTGACAAGGTGTTCGGTTCCTGGGCAAGTGTCATCGCGGCGGTCCTGGTCATGGCGCCTTCGATCTACCGGCTCTCCAGCGGCCCGGTGCAGTGGTACGACGTCGTTTCTGTGATCGTGGGTACCGGCTTGATCGGCTTTCACGCGGTGCGGCTGCTCCGGCTCCGTCGCACCGCTGCGGACGCCCAAACCCGACGCGCAAATTCCTGAAGGCTACCCACATAAGCGCCGCGCCCGGTTTGTGGCGAGTCACAAGGGATTTTGCGGGTCGAGAACAGCAGAACGCGTACGACGCCGGGCCACACCTGCCGCCGCCAGCTTCCGTTCCAGCATTCCCGCCGCACTAAGTTCCGCCCAGTCCCACCGCTCCACGCGGAATCCCAGAGAACGAAGCCGGTTTTCGCGTCTCTTCTCCGCCAGCACTGCCTCGGACGTGGTCCTGCCCTTGAGGAACTCGGGTTTGACGTACTTCTCCTCGCCGTCGAACTCGCCAATGATCCGCGAGTCCTTCCAGTAGAAATCCGAGTACCCCACGAGCCCGGCGGCGTCCGTGAAGCGCTGCTGGAGGAGTGGGGGTTCGAAGCCGGCCACGTGGATCAGCGCGCGGCTCCAGGACTCGCCCGCTGAAGCGGACGCGGGATCGGCAAAAGCGATGGCCGCCCGGATCCGTCTCGCCGCCGCGGCCGAGTAGAAGTTCCCGATGCCCGCCTCCAGTTCAGCCTTGGTCAGGGCAGGCAACTGACGGGCCACGTCCGGCCGCAGTACGTGGTCCAGCGGTGCTATGGCTTCGGCGAAGGGGCTGAAGGCGGCCAGGTCCAGGACAGTCCGGACGCGGTCGGTGACCAGGAGCCTCCACATTGCATGCCCTCAGGCCCGACCGGGCAGCGAAGTGGCGGCTGACTCCGGCACGTGACCTGCCGCCGTCGTTCTTCAACGTGAGGGCCTGAACCGGGTGGTTCTGCCCGATGAATGGGATGTCCCACACGCTGGCTGAGGAGTGCCGGGCGAAAATGGTGGGTTTTTCAAACGTTTCCGCGGCGGCCTGGACCCGGACGCGGTACTGCTGCCAGGGCTTCAGCTCCCGCCATGTTGGTCCATCGACATACACGCCGTGCCGGACCCGGACCAGGGTGCCGGACCGGACGCGCTTGGCCAGGTCGTTGGCGCTGAGCCCATGCAGGATGCGGTCCCGCGAGAGCAGGAAGGGCGGGAGATCGGTCATGCATCAACGGTGGCGTGCAGAACGCATCACGGGAACGGCAGGCGGCGGCTATGTGGATAAGCAGCCGACCGGGCTGGCCAGCTGTGACGTCCCCATCAGGGACGCGCATCTGCCCTGCCGACGCGCATCGACCTTTTCGCACCCCATATTTGGGCCCCGGAAGGGAGCGCCTGCGTCGAGGATGATTCCGCGCGTCGAAAACCGAAGCCGGCGCGCAGCACCAAACCCCCGCCGAAGAGGCCGGCCCTCTACACTAGGCGGCCCGTTCGCCGGTGCGGCCCATCCGCTGCCTGGCGGTGTTGGTCCCGGGGCCGATCGGGAGATGGTTCGTCGCCTTGGCAAGCCCAAAGACCGGCATTCCGCTGTAGACGACCTCGACGCCGGCGGCCGGCACCTGGTACGTCTCATGCCAAACGCCAACGTCCCCGGTCCCGGCAAGTTCCTTCATGAAGCGGCGCCAGGGCTCAAGGTGGGGGGCGTCCCGGTCGGCTGCAAACTTCCGCAGATGCTCCGGACTCTCCCAGTAGCTGACCATCACGGTGGTGCGCCCCGCCCACTGGTGGTAGCCCAGCATTCCCGCCTCCGGGACGGTAGCGAGGTGTTGAAGCATTCGCCCCATGGCGGCGCCCACCCTCCCGACGGTCCCGAGCTTCCACCACCGGTTGGCCCGCATTCCGATCAGGAAGACCGTTACCGATTCCCGTGCGGGATCGGCGGTGTACCGGCCTGGAAATACCTGCTGCGCCATGGGAGCTCCCTTAGTTCGGTCATTTCATAACAACGTTACAAAACAAGGTTATGAAACAATTGGATCCATGGCAAGACCTGTAGTGCATAACGATTCCCTGCGGCAGAACCTCTTGGAGGTCACCGCCGAGTTGGTGGACCGCGCCGGTCCCGAGCGGGTGACGTTGCGGGACGTGGCCGCGGCGGCAAGGACCTCCACCACGGCCGTGTACTCACTGTTCGGCGGGAAAGCCCAACTCCTCACGGCGGTGGTGGAGGACGGGTTCCGCTCCTTCGGCGATTCGCAGCGCGCAGCCGCCGCCGGCGGCCTCCAGGGGCTTGGTGACGCCTACCGGACCTGGGCCCTGCACCACCCGGCTCTTTACCGGCTGATGTTCGGCGGCGCCTTGGCTGCATACGTCGATTGCCAGCCGGACCCCGACGCGGCCATGGATGCCATGCAGCCCCTGAAGGACGCCGTCGCTTCTGCGCAGTCCGCCGGCACCCTGCGTGAGGCACCCGTGGACCTGATCGCGGCCGCCATCTGGGGCCAGGTCCACGGCCTTGTGAGTCTTGAGCTGGCGCAGGTTGGACCGCCCGACGCCGATTGGGCCGGGGTGTACATGCAGGCCCTGGACGCCGTCGGGCGCGGATGGGCCGCCTGACGGTTCCCAAATAGCGCCGGCGGCCTCAGGCAGGAAAGCACGACGGCGGGGCGCGCCGGCAAAGAGCCGCGCGCCCCGCCGTCGGCAACTCCAAGGCCGCTGGGGAGCTTTAGTTCGCGCGGAAAAAGGCCCTGAGCTGGGTGGCGATGGCAGTGGCGGAGACCTGGTGGGTTTGGCCGTCGAGGACGCGGTGCTCGCTGCCGGGAATGGCGGCCGCGATGGTCTTTTGCCCCTGCGCCATGGGGTCCGCGGCTTTCCCGCCCACCATGACCAAGGTGGGCACGGTGATGGTATGGAGCCGGTCCACCGGGGCCACGAAGTTGTTGGTCACCCGGGTTTCGTAGGGCAGGGTGTTCGCCGCCGCGAGCTGCTTCTTCCACACCCCCGGCATGAGGCGCAGCATGTAAGGGAGGAACGCCGGCGCCCCCACCATCTTGACCAGGAAGTAGGACACTGCGCTGCCGCGCTTGCCGTCCCGGAGCAGGGCCTCGAGGTGTTCGCGGTGGCTCCCGGGTGTCCCGTCCGCGCCTTGGACGCCGGTGTAGGGCGCCTCATACGTGGCCAGTCCGCGCATCGGGACTCCCGCTGCGGCCGCCTCGAGGGCCAGGGCCGCGCCGGAGGAGATGCCGTAAACGTACGGGTTCCCGCCGGCCTCGGCAAGCACCGCCTGGAGGTCCTCGATCTCGCGTTCGGTGGCGTACGGCAGGGTCTCTCCGCTGTCACCGCGCCCGCGGCGGTCGTAGAAGTACACCGTGAAGGCATCCTTCAACTCGTTCGCCAGGGCGCGGGAGGGGCCGAACGTACGGCCGCAAAAGGCCCCGTCCACCAGGACCAGGCTGGGCCCGGTCCCCATCCGCTCGACGCTGAGGGAGGTGCCGTCGGGCGAGCGCGCGGTGAAGACTGTGCCGGTTTCCTGGGTTTTCGTCATCGAGGTGCTCCATTCAGTCGCGGGTCACGCGGGAGGGTCAAGGCTGTCGGCTCAGGCTAGCGGGTCAGGCCGCCAGATGGAACGTGTCCGCGAAGCGGTGGAGGAGGTTTCCCTGTCCGCTCAGCACCTGGACCAGTCCGCTCTCGAGGGCGCTGTCTGGTGCGATTTCGCCGGCGATGAGCCGCCGGATCCCCGGTCCGCTGGCGAAGACGAGGTCGGCCGCGCCATCGCCGCGCCGGACATCCAGGCTGGGGCCATCCACCCGGATCAGGAGTTCGGTGGAACCGAGATGCGCCGCGTAGGCGGTGGCCGGCAGGGTTGCGGCCACGTCCGGCCGGAATGTGGTGCGCAGGTCCATGGTCATCGACGCCGGAGTGATGATCTGCTCCTCGCGCGGATCACCCATGGCCTTGAATCCCCACGCGCCCAGCGCGAGGATCACAGGTTCGAGCTCCCGGCCGTACGGCGTCAGTTCGTACACGATCACCCGGGAGCGCGGTGCCCGCCGGATGACGCCGGCAGCCTGGAGTTCCTTGAGCCGCGCGGCCAGGATGTTGGTCGGGATCCGGGGGAGCCCGGCGGCGAGCTCCCCGTAGCGGCGCGGCCCCACCAGCAGGTCACGGACAATCAGGAGGGCCCACCGCTCGCCCACGATCTCCATGGCCTGCGTAATCCCGGAATACTGCCCGTAATCGCGTGCGGCCATGAACCTCAGGCCTGCTGGTTCATGTAAGCCTCAGGGCCCTGCTGGGCGGCTGCCGGGTCCATGTAGCCGAATTCCAGGATGTTGCCGTCGGGGTCCGTGAGCTGGCGCTGGTACATGAAGCCGTAGTCGGAGGCGGGCTGCGCTTCGGTGCCGCCGGCCGCGAGTCCGCTGGTTACGGTGGCGTCCACTGCGTCCCGGCTGTCCAGGAAGATCGCGGTGGTGGCCGACACCGTCGCGGAGGGGTCGCCGATGGGCCGCTCGCTGAAGGTCTGGAAGAACTCGCGGACCAGGAGCATGAAGTAGCTGTGGTCTTCCTCCACCACCACGCAGGCCGCATTGTGGTCCGTGAAGAGCGGGTTGATGCTGAACCCCACCGCCGTGTAGAACGCCTTGGCGCGATCCAGATCGGTCACCGGCAGGTTGACGAACATCGAAGTCATGATGGTCTCTTTTCAAGGGTTGGTGCGGATAGACCTGATACTTGCAAAAAACAAGTGGACCGTCAATACCCCAGTTCCCCGCCTGCGCTTCCCACCAATGCGGCTGCCTTCTCGCGACGCGGATACTCCCTCCCGACGCGCATATTCCTTGGCGCGACTCGCATATGGGTCGCGGAGGGGAAGCTGCGCGTCGAAAACGGAGCTGCGCGTCGATGAGGAGTGTGAGCCGCGGAGGGGAAGGTGCGCGTCGAAAACGGCAGTGCACGACGGCGGCAGGCACCTGAGTGGTCAGTGCACGACGGCGGCACGCACCTCAGCAGTCAGCCCCGGTCAGTCCCGGGCCAGGGGGAGCGCCAGCCGCATGGTGGTCCCCCCTGGTCCGGTGCGGGCAACCTCCACGGTGCCGCCGGCCGCGGTGGCGATGTCCCGGACCAGCGCCAGGCCAATCCCGAAGCTCCGCCGCCCGCCCCGGTCCAGACCAGGGGCGCGGACAAACCGGTCAAAGATCCGCCCCGGGTCCACGCCGGTGATGCCGGAGCCGGTATCGGCCACCAGGATCACCGCCCGGGACGCGTCAACGGAGCAAGTGATGCCCACCCGGCCGCCGGCAGGCGTGTGGGCCAGGGCGTTGTCTGCCAGCGCCAGGACAGCGCGGCGCAAAGAACCAGGGTCAACGCGGACCATCGCCGGGCCACTCCCGGAGAACTCCACCGCGACACCCTGCTGCCGGGCCAGGTCCTGCAGGCTTTCCGCAACAGCCTCGGCCACCGAAGCAACGTCCACCGGCTCGGCACCGGCAGAAGGACCGGCGGAAGAGCCAGCGGGAGCGGACGCCGTCGCGGCCAGCAGCAGCTCGTTGACGATCCCCGTCAGCGTGGCGGTGTCTTCCCGGATCCGGGCCAGGGCCTGCGCCGGTTCGGACTCGGGCTCGGCCTTGCGCTGCGCCAGCTGGATGCGGGTGTCCAGGATGGCCAGGGGCGTGCGGAGTTCGTGGCTGGCGTCCTGGACAAACCGCCGCTGCCGGGCCAGGGCCTCGCCCAGCGGCCGGATGGCACTGCGGGCACTGACCCAGCCCACCACTCCGGCCAGCACAATCCCGGCCAGTCCGGCCAGGATCATCCCCTCGATCAGGTCCCTCGAATCGAGGTAGGTGTACGCCGGGGATGTGGGTACCGAGGGGTGCGCCAGCTTATTCATCAGGAACACGGTGGCGGCGGCGAGCAGCACCAGGACCAGCACGGCCACGCCGGCACTGATCCGCAGCGCCACCTTGAGCGACGCGCGGCGGAGGGTGTCGCGGTCCGGATCAGAAGGGCCAGAGGTCATGACGGGTCGCCAATCTGGTAGCCCACGCCGTGGACGGTGCGGATCACTGTCCGGGAAATCTTGCGGCGCAGGTGGTGGACGTAGGTATCGATAACACCCGGCTGGTCCGTGGACTGGAAGTGCGCGGCGAGCAGCTCATCGCGGGTGAACACCCTGCCTGGCTCGGCCGCGAGCGCCGCCAGGACTTCGGCTTCTTTGGCCGTCAGTGTCACCAGGTCCCCGTACAGGGAGCGGACAGAGCGCGACGCCGGGTCGAAATCCCAGGTGCCGATCCCCACCGGTCCCGCGGGGGTGCTGAAGGTCCGGGTCAGGGCCCGCAGGCGGGCAGCCAGCTCGCCGGCGTCGAACGGTTTGGCCATGTAGTCGTTGGCGCCGGCGTCCAGGCCGCGGACCTTCTCGCCGGTCTCGCCCAGCGCGGTGAGGACCAAAATGGGGGTGCCGATGCCTTTGGAACGGAGCGCGGCGATGACGGCCAGACCGTCCATGATGGGCAGGCCGCGGTCAATGACCATCACGTCCCAGGGCTGCGTGAGCCCCAGATGCAGGGCCTCCTGCCCGGTGACCGCCAGCCGGACCCGGTAGTCGGGCTCCAGCAGTTCGGTAATGAGCGGACCCAGGGCGGGGTCGTCCTCGGCCAGGAGCAGGGAGAGCCGGTCCGCAGGTGTCATGCAGCCTATTCTTTCGTGCCGCCGTCCCGGCGGGAGGTGCCGGCTGCCGTGTCGAGCCCTGGTGCGGCCGTGGCAGCAAAGTCCGTGCCGTCGTCGTCCGCTGCCTGCTCCCCGGCATCAGCGCCGGCGCGGCGTTTCCGACGGCGGTGCTTGAGGTATTCGATGCCCCACGGCACCACGGACACCAGCACCATGACCACGGCGATGACGTCGATGTTCTTGGCGATGACCTCGTAGTGGCCCAGCCAGGTGCCCAGGAGCGTGACCGACGCGGCCCACGCCAGGGCGCCCACGATGTTCCACAGCGTGAACTCCTTGTGCCCGTACCGGGCGGTCCCGGCGGTCAGCGGCGCGAAGGTCCTGATGATGGGCACGAAGCGGGCAAGGACGATCGCAGCGCCGCCGTGCTTGTGGAAGAAGTTCTCCGTGGCGGTGAGGTGCGCGGTCTTGAGGACCTTGGCGTCGTCCTTGAACCACCGCCGGCCGAATTTGCGGCCCAGGATGAACCCCACCTGGTCGCCGGCCACCGCGGCGCCCGTGACCACGCCGATCAGCACGGGCAGCGCCAGGTTCAGCTGCTGGTGCAGGAGCCCGGCGGTGAACAGCAGCGAATCGCCAGGCAGGAACGGGAACAGGACGCCGGATTCGATGAAGACCATCGCGGCGATCACTCCCAGCGCGGCCGGGCCGAACCCTTCCAGGAGGCTGGCCGGGTCCAGGAGGGAGGGCGGTCCGCTTGCGGTGGCGACGCCGGAAATGGCGTGGGCGGCAAGAATCGTGTGCACGGGGGTCCTTAGTGTCGGCTGGCAGGGGCGGACAGGGCGGCGGGAAGGCGGTCCAGGAGCCGGGGGCCGAAGCGGTTCCAGAGCCCGGCGAGGAGGACCACCGCGGCGGTTGCCGCCAGGAAGGAGGCAACCACATCGGTGGGGTAGTGCACCCCTACATATACCCGCGACCACGCAACAATCACGGGCAGGGCTGCACCGGCTGCGGCCACGGGCTTGGACCAGCGGGTGCCGCGGCTCAGGAAGTACACGGCGAAGGCCAGGGCCACGGCGAAGGAGACGTGGCCGCTGGGGAAGCTGTTGGAGCCGGTTTCCGGGGCCAGGGGATCGTAGAGCAGGCCGGGGTTGGGCCGCTGCCGGGCGATGAGGAGCTTGAAGGCCTCGCTGGCCACCCAGCCCGAGCACGCGGTGAGCCCGAAAGCGATGGCCTTGGGCAGGTCGCGGCGCATCAGCCAGAGGGCCAGCGCGATGACGGCGATGATGGCCAGGCCCGCCACGGGGGCGAACAGGGTGTTGATCACCATGGCGACGGCGGTCAGCGCGGCCACGTGGTGCTGGCTGAGGTCCTGGTCCACGTGGAGTTCGGCCGCAGTTTCACCGGGCGTGAGCTGCACCGCCAGGCCCAGGGCGACGACGGCGGCACACAGCAGCGCGCCCAGCAGCAGCCAGTGGCGGGGCTGGGGGAGTGCGGGGAACCGGGTGCCGGCAGTTGCGCGGGTGCCGGGGGCGGCTGCAGTCTCATGGCGGTCACGGGCGGGCTGATACACGGAAGTCCTTCGGCTGGTCCTGCGGCGGACAGGGTTCTGTCCTGGTCTCTGTTTCAATCCTCCGTGGCCGTTCCTAAGAAAGGCTTAAGAATCGGGTGCCCCGCCGGTGCGCGCTGCAGCCTCCGGCGCGGGTGCGGGGTGCTGGCGACGCGCAGATTCCCCTCCGAGGCGCAGATTCCCTGGCGAACCGGATATTTGGGGTGCGCAGGGGAACTTGCGCGTCGAAACCGCAGCTGCGCGTCGAAAGTCCCGGGTCAGTTGGCCACGACGAACGGAACCACCGTCACCCCGGAGTTCGTCGAGCCCAGCTTGTTGTCCCGGCATGACGAGCGGAGGTGCAGCTTGTGTACACCGTTGGCCAGGGTCCTGGTGTCGATCGCGAGGGGCGCCGAACCGAACGACCTGCCGCCGTAGGGGGCCGCCGAATCCCAGAGCACTATTCCGGGGTTGGGCGGATCCGCGTGGAAGTCGGGGTCGAGGGAGATGAAGGAGTGCGTTACCGGGAGGGAGCCGTTGGGGTGGGTGGTCAGGCCCACGGCGGGCGTCCAGACCCCTGACACCGGGCCATCGGGAATGGGGACGCTGCGGACCGAGGCCTCGCAGTAACCGGAGTGGGTGTACCAGCCCTTGCCGCGCAGGAACGGGTACCGGGCGGCGTCGGACCGGGACTTTCCGTTCTGGATGTCGGTCTGCCAGTTGAGGCTCGCCCGCATCTCGTTGCCGCTCGGCTCCGGCACGAACGCGCGGAGGTGGACCTCCTGCAGGCCCGAATGCTTGAACGCTGAGATCGGCCGCGAGAACGTCAGCCAGCGCTCGCAGGTGCCGGCGCACACGAAGTCGCCGCCGCCCGTGCTGGACGGGCCCGGGCAGCTGAAGTTGGCGGCCGCGGACCGCAGGTAGCACTTTTGGACCGCGGTTTCGCCGGTGGGCGTGATGAACACCATGGAGACGTAATTGGCCGTGCCGGGGTTGTCGTGCAGGATTACCCGCACGTTCACCGTGAAGTTGCCGGAACTGATGGTCTCGCGCTCGGGGATGCAGGCGCCAAGGTGGACGTGGCCGTTGTTGGTGATGGAGTTGTTGGCCTGGTCGGCGTCCGGCATCCACCAGGACTGGGCGTCCACGAATTGCCGGGTTTCTGAGTAGGCGGTGCCGTCGGCGGGAGGTGCCCCGATGCACGGTCCGGCTGCGGCTTGGGCTGTGTTTACGCCCAGGGCTGGCATGGCGACGCCCGCCAACGCAACGGCAACAATCAGGGCCAGGAACCGTCTCATGACGATCCACCTTCCAACGGTGTCTGTCGCTATATGGGGATGGCGCGCCCGCGCTGTACTGTCGCCGGCATAGGGACGCCGGACCGTGAAAACTTCCGCTGCTGTCAGGGCCAAATAAGGCGTGGTCATTGTATGCCCGGGATCAGAGGCAAACCAGAGTTGACAGTAGTCCCGGCGCCCCACCGTGCGGAGGGAATTGGCGGTGATGCACGACGACGGCTCCTCCCAGGTGCCCCGCCCGCGACGCGCATATTCCTCTCAGCCGCTCAGGTTCCTTTTCGAGCCGCATATACGGGGGTCACATAGGAAGGTGCGCGTCGAAAGGGAAGGTGCGCGTCGAAAATGCAGAAGCACGTCGAAAGAGGGACCGCCACGCTTGACGCCCGCGCGCGCTCCCGCATATCCTGAACGAACGGTCGGTAAATAATTCCGAGACGCCCGACAGGTCTTTGCATAGGAGCAACCATGGCAGCGCAGAACTTGCAGTCAGTGCCGGCTGAGCTAACCCCGGAAGAGGACGCCGCAGGCCAGGCCCACTTCGACCGGATCATCGCCGAGGACTCACGGATCGAGCCCCGCGACTGGATGCCGCCGGCCTACCGCAAGACCCTCCTGCGCCAGGTCTCCCAGCACGCGCACTCCGAGATCATCGGCATGCAGCCGGAAGCCAACTGGATCTCAAGGGCCCCCAGCCTGAAGCGCAAAGCCATCCTCATGGCTAAGGTGCAGGACGAGGCAGGCCACGGTCTCTACCTTTACAGCGCCGCAGAGACGCTCGGACAAAGCAGGGACAAGATGATGGACGACCTCATCGCCGGCAAGGCCCGCTACTCCAGCATCTTCAACTACCCGGCCCGCACCTGGGCGGACATGGGCGCCATCGGCTGGCTGGTGGACGGTGCAGCCATCTGCAACCAGGTCCCGCTGTGCCGCGCCTCGTACGGCCCCTATGGCCGCGCCATGGTGCGCGTCTGCAAGGAAGAGTCCTTCCACCAGCGCCAGGGGTTCGAGATCCTCCTTGAACTCTCCAACGGCACCCCCGAACAGAAGCAGATGGCGCAGGACGCCGTGAACCGCTGGTACGCCCCGGCGTTGATGATGTTCGGCCCGCCGGATGACGATTCCCCCAACTCCAAGCAGTCCATGGCCTGGAACATCAAGCGGTTCAGCAATGACGAGCTCCGCAGCCGGTTCGTGGGCATGATGGTGGAGCAGGTCAAGGTCCTGGGCCTCACCCTCCCGGACGACCAGATCCGCTTCAACGAGGACACCAGGAAGTGGGAGCACGGGCCCCTGGACTGGGACGAGTTCCACGAGGTCCTGGCCGGCCGCGGCCCCTGCAACGCCCAGCGCCTTGAGCGGCGGAGGGCAGCGCACGACGACGGCGCCTGGGTTCGCGAGGCAGCGGCGGCTTACGCAGCAAAACAGTCAGCAAAGATGCAGAAGGAATACGCAGCATGAGCCCGCACGGCAACCCGGAAACCCCCGCCAGCTCGGCCACCGAGATCAACCGCGAAGCCCCCAAAGCCAGCCCGGCCCCTGACCACCACGACCGCTCCACCTGGGGCCTCTGGGAGGTCTTCGTCCGGTCCAGCCGCGGCCTGAGCCATGTCCACGCCGGCAGCCTGCACGCCCCGGACGCCGCCATGGCCCTCCGGAACGCTCGGGACCTCTACACCCGCCGCAACGAGGGCGTGTCCATCTGGGTTGTCCCGGCCGACGCCATCGCCGCCAGCGACCCCGATTCAAAAGGTTCCTTCTTCGAGTCCCCGCAGGGCAAGGACTACCGGCACGCCACCTACTACACCAAGAGCGAGGGAGTGAAGCACCTGTGAACGCCCCCACCACAGGCCACGGCGACATCTCCACCGGTGTGGCCGGCGGCGACTCCAACGCCTCCGCCACCCGGATCACCCCCGGCAACGCCCTCCGCCCGGAGGACATCGCCCTCGAGGTCAAGACCGGCCTGGCCAAGCCCTCCGAGGATGTGGCCGAGTACGCACTGCGGCTCGGCGATGACGCCCTGATCCTCGCGCAGCGCCTGGGCCACTGGATCTCCCGCGCACCGGAGCTGGAGGAGGACATCGCCCTGGGCAACATCGCCCTGGACCAGCTGGGCCACGCCCGCAGCTTCCTCACCTACGCCGGCGCCGGGATGCCCAAGGAGGACGGCACCCCGAAGTCCGAGGATGACCTGGCGTACTTCCGCCGCGAGCACGAGTTCCGCAGTGTCCAGCTGTTCGAGCAGCCCAACGGCGACTTCGCGGCCACCATCGCCCGCCAGTTCGCGGTGAGCTACTACCAGTACGAGCTGTACCGCCGCCTCACCGAATCCACTGACGCCACCCTGGCCGCCATCGCCGCCAAGGCCGTGAAGGAAGTGGACTACCACCGCGACCACAGCACCCAGTGGGTCCTGCGCCTCGCCGGCGGCACAGAGGAGTCCCGCACCAGGATGATCCACGGCCTGCGGACCATGTGGCCGTACGTCAACGAACTGTTCCAGGACGACGAACTGACCGAAAGGCTCGCCCAGGCGGGCGCCGCCGTCGCGCCTTCCAGCCTCAGGGACGACTTTGACCGCCTGGTCGCCGACGTCCTCAAAGAGGCCGAGCTGGAAGTCCCGGACGTGCCACCAGCCCCGGGCGGCGGCCGGCTTGGCAAGCACTCGGAGTACCTGGGCTACATCCTCGCGGAGATGCAGGTGCTGGCCCGCGAACATCCCGGAGCGAGCTGGTGACCGTGTACATCTCGGACTTCGAAAGCCGGACCAGCACTCCGCAGCAGGACGCGTGGGACATCGCGGCCACCGTGGTGGACCCGGAGATCCCGGTACTCACCATCGCGGACCTGGGCATCCTGCGGGACGTGCAGGTCACGGAGACCGGACAAGTGAAAGTCACCATCACCCCCACATACTCGGGCTGCCCGGCCATGGACGCCATCCGTGACGACCTCTACAAAGCCTTCGAAAATGAGGGCTACGAGGACGTGCACGTGGACCTGGTCCTGGCCCCGGCGTGGACCACGGACTGGATGACCGAGGCCGGCAAGCAGAAGCTGCAGCAGTACGGCATCGCGCCCCCGTCAGGGAACAGCAAAGCCGGCGGCCACTCCGGCCCCATCCGGCTGAGCCTGGCCGTGAAGTGTCCGCAGTGCAGCAGCCTCAACACCAAGGAACTCACCCGCTTCGGTTCCACGTCCTGCAAGGCGCTGTATGTGTGCCAGGACTGCAAGGAACCGTTCGACTACTTCAAAGTCCTGTAAGGAAGCCCCCCATGCCTGTTGTCCGCCAGACCGCCGCCGAAGAGGCTGAGGTGACCGGCCGCCGTCGTCCGTCCTTCCATTCCCTTGCGGTGAAGGAGGTGCGCCGGCTCACCGACGATGCCATCGAGGTCAGCTTCCATGTGCCGGCCGAGCTCGCCGGCAAGTTCGACTACCTGCCCGGCCAGTACGTGGCCCTGCGCACCACGCTCGCGGATGAGTCCGGCGAGCCGAAGGAGATCCGCCGCAGCTACTCCATCTGCGCCGAGCCGCGCAGCTTCGCGGACGGCACCAGCGAAATCCGTGTGGCCATCAAGAAGGACCTGGGCGGGCTGTTCTCCACGTGGGCCAACGCCGAGCTGAAGGCGGGGGACACGCTGGACGTGATGAGCCCCATGGGCGCGTTCGTGTCCAAGCACGGCCGGGACGGGCAGGCCGTGGAGCAGAACGTCATGAACTCCATGAACCATCCCGAAGAGTTGGCGGGGGAGCCGGGGAACTTCGTGGCCATCGCGGCGGGGTCCGGGATCACCCCGGTGATCGCCATCGCCCGGACGCTGCTGGCCGCCAACCCGGACACCCGGTTCGACCTGATCTACGCCAACAAGGCTGCCATGGACGTGATGTTCCTCGAGGAGCTGGCGGACCTGAAGGACAAGTACCCGCAGCGGCTGGCCATCCACCACGTGCTGAGCCGTGAGCAGCGGATCGCCCCGCTGCTGTCCGGCCGGATCGACGCCGAGAAGCTGCAGCAGCTGCTGGGCACCGCCCTGCACGCGGACGATGTGGACGAGTGGTTCCTGTGCGGGCCGTTCGAGCTGGTGCAGCTGTGCCGGGACACCCTGGCCGAGCGCGGCGTGAAGCCGGAGAACGTCCGGTTCGAGCTGTTCACGTCGGGCAAGCCGGACCGCCCGGAGGGGCAGGCCGGCCGTCCCGTGGTGGTGGATGAGTCCAAGGAGACGTACAAGATCACGTTCAAGCTGGACGGGCTGCAGGGCGAGGTGGCCAGCCCCACCCACGCGCGCGAGTCCATCCTGAACGCGGCCCTGCGGGTCCGCCCGGATGTGCCGTTCGCGTGCGCCGGGGGAGTGTGCGGCACCTGCCGGGCCAAGGTGGTCACCGGCAGCGTGACCATGGACGAGAACTACGCGCTGGAGCAGGATGAGCTGGACAAGGGCTACGTCCTGACCTGCCAGAGCCACCCCACCAGCAAGGAAGTCACGGTCGACTTCGACGTCTAAGTTTGTTTTCGCCCCGATGAAGGAGCCCCATGATTTCCCTTTCCATCAGCAACGGCATCGCCGAGGTAGTGCTGGACGCGCCGCACAAGCTGAACTCGCTGGATGAGCAGGCGCTGCGGGATTTAGCACAGGCGTACGACGACGCTGCTGCCGCCGCCTCACGCGGTGAGGTGCGGGCACTGCTGCTGAGGGGAGAGGGCCGGGCCTTCTGCGCGGGCCGCGACATCGCCGGGGTCACCCCGGAGAACGACGACGCCGCGGCGTACCTGGGCGGGCTGGTGGAGCCCTTGCTGAAGAAGATGGCCGCTTTCCCGGCACCGACGTTCGCGGCCGCCCAGGGCGCGTGCCTGGGCGTGGGGCTGGGGCTGCTGCTGGCCACGGACGTGGTGTACGTGGCGGAGAACGCGAAGTTCGGGTCGCCGTTCGCCAAGCTGGGGGCCACGCTGGACTCTGGCGGGCACTGGTACTTCACGGAGCGGCTGGGCATGCACCGGACACTGGACCTGATCTACACCGCGGACCTGATCTCGGGCGCCGAGGCCGTGGCCCAGGGGATGTTCAGCCGTGCGATGCCTGCCTCTGATCTGTTGGACTCCACGCGGGCGATTGTTGGCCGCGTTGCCGCCGGTGCCACCGGCGCCTTCGTTGCCTCGAAGGAGTTGGTGGCGCACATCCGTGACCAGCGGCTTGGCCTGTGGGAGGCCATGCAGCAGGAGAACGAGGAACAGGCACGCCTCTGCAAAACCGAGGATTACGCGGAGGGTTTCCGGGCATTCCAGGAGAAGCGTGAGCCGAAATTCACGGGAATTCCGCTGGTGTAATTCGCCTTTATGAAGCCTTGCAGAATTCTTGAGTGAACCTTGCAAGACCGTTTCAGAAATCTTTATTTGCGTTCGTAAGAGTAGGCGAAGCCGGGCAAACCGGCCGATGCGCCCTGCCGGTCTCAAGTAGGCAGCCGCATCCGGAAACCTACTCTGGGGGCACAATTGGCTGAGGTTTTGAACGAGGAAGTCAGTAAGGAAGAAAAGGGCGGCATAAGCCGGCGCCGGGTCGCCGCGGGTGTCGCGTGGTCCCTTCCGGTCATCGCTACGGCCATCGCGGCTCCAGCAGCAGCAGCGTCCGGGCCAACGCCCACGCCTACCGCAACTCCGGCAACTGGCTTGTTTACTTCCGGGACCCAAAACATGACGTCGACGGTAAGTACTGCCCATGACCGGACAGGAATGGTAGTACCGGCTCTTCTGAGCCTCAAGAACCTCACCGGCGTCACTGGTCAGGTCAGGGTTGTACTTACCATCACACCGCCATCGTCAGCTGCACCTGCAATTTCCTTCTCCACAGTCAGCGTAGGGTCTTCGACTCTGGCCATTACGCGGCCGCAGAGTAACGCAGCGGAGTTCAGCGCTACGCTGCCCTCGGGTGCCACCACTCTCGATTTTGCTTTCAGCGGTTACAGCTACGCAGGCAAGAAACAAGATTCAGGCACTTACACGGTCACCACCGTTACTACCTACGTCCAAAACGGAATTTCCACCCAAATGCCGTCCGCCCCGAGCACCACGATCGTTCTGCCGAAGGCTGGGTGACCACAAGCATGGTCTGGAAACGTGGCGGCTTGGTCGCCGAGGTCTGTACTAAACCGCGGGCGCGCGTCGCACTTCTGCACCTCGACGCAACGCAGCCCGTGGTCCTGGAGGGAACAGCTGCGGTGATCTGGGATCTGATTGATGGCCAGCGCAGCGAGCAGGAGATCTTCTCCGAGCTTGAGGCCACCTTCGAGGATCAGTCAGGACAGATGCAGGCCCAGGTGGAAGGCTTCCTGGCAAGCCTCGAAGCACAGCGCCTGATCGAAGCCGCACGCGGCGTTTCCCACTGACGGCATGACAGCCGCGGGAACCACGGAGAGCGCAGGGCTGGCCTGGAAGCAACGCCTCCTCGAGGAGTTGGCAAGGGGGAGCGATCTGCTGTGCCTGGAGGTTTTGGGGCAGCCGTTCGTGGTCCGATGGGGCAGTGCCGTCACGTGGCAGCAGCGGGTCAGCATGAGCTCGGCGTGGGCTCGGTGCACAAGCAGCCGTGAGCCTCTGCTGCCGCCTGCACCTGTGGAAGCGCAGGTTGGCAGGCCGTTCACGGCGTCGGTCGCCTGCACGTCCACGCAACGCGGCGACGGAACATTCCAGCTCGCGGCAGCTTCCTTCGAGGAGTTGGCGGAAAACCTTACGTCCCGGCTCACGGTAGCCGCCATCCTGGCCAACGCCGGTGAGCTGACCATGCTCCACGCGTGCGGGGTGGCAGATCCTGCTTCCGGGGCCGTGGTGGCGCTGGTGGCCAAGTCGGGAACGGGAAAGACCACGGCCGCCTCCGTGCTCGCCAGGACTTATGGCTATGTCACGGATGAGACGGTGGCTATTGCCTGGGACGGGTCGGTGGTTCCTTATCCCAAGCCGCTCTCAGTCAAGCAGGAGGCCGGCACCCCGAAGCGCCAGGCGTCCCCGGATGAGTTTGGGCTGCAGCCGGCCCCGGCCATGCCCTTCATCCAGTCCATCGTGCTGTTGAACCGGGTCCAGGGGAAGCGACCAGTGGCCCCGGTGCTGAAACGGGTACCGCTGGCCGACGCTTTGCTGGCCCTGATCCCCGAATCGTCCTCCCAGGCAGAATTCGTGGATCCGCTGCAGTCGCTCTGCCGCCTCATCGAGAGCGTCGGGGGAGTGTGGCAGGTGACCTATTCGGAGGCAGCGGACCTACCGGCCGCCATGGAACCGCTGTTCCAGCTGCAGCCTACGTCGGAGTCGGAGTGGGAACCCGCGGCACTGGAAACTGCCCAGGAAGCGCCTCTCCCGGCCGGCAGCATCCGGCGCAGGGCCCCCAAAGACGCGGTGAAGATCCGCGGCGACCTGCTGGTCATGCTGGACAAAGAGATAGTGCGCCTGACCGGGGTCGGACCCGCCATCTGGGAGGGCTGCGCTGGCCCGGTGAGGCTGGACCAGCTGACTGACGACGTAGCGAAGGTGCACGGCGAACCGGAAGGCTACCGGGTCGCCGTCGCGCAAGCCGTAGAGCAACTCACCGCCGCGTCGATCCTGGAATGCGGCGAACACTGAACCGCCTGCACGGGCACCTCAAGAACCTGAGCTTAAGGAACCACTATGAGCACAACCACCACGCCCCCTGAGGCGTCCCCGGGCCTGGATCTGGCAGACTACCTGACTATCCTGCGGGTGTACTGGAAGGCCATCGTCGCCTTCACGCTGCTGGCCACCTTGGCGGCAGCGGGATGGACCGTCCTCCAGCCAAAGATCTACTCCTCGGATTCCAGCGGCATAGTGGTGACTCCGGGTTCGGACAACGTGAGCCTTGCACTTGCAGGCGACAGCCTGGCCAAGGCCAAGGTCAAGAACTATGAGTCCGTAGCGAAATCCCGGCTGGTCGCGGACCGGGTCATTCAGGCCCTGGAACTGAAGACAACTGCCGATGCACTTCTGGGCAGTATCAGCGTCAAGGTTCCGCTGGACACGGCAGAAATCAGGGTCACTGCGCAGTCCACGGACCCGGCAACGGCGCAGCGGGTGGCCGACGCCTGGGTCAACGGCCTCGCCGCCCAGGTAGAGGCCATTGAGACGGCGCCTCCCACCGACGTTGCCGGACGGGCCAGTGCTGGTGCAACGCCCGAGGCCGGCCCGCAGGCGAGTGCAGCGACGGCCGTCCGGGTACTGCCGCTGGGCAAAGCCGTCCTGCCTACCAGCCCCACGTCGCCCAACACCAAGCTCAACCTCGCGCTTGGCGCCCTGGTCGGGCTGGCCCTGGGTGTGGCCTATGCGCTGATCCGCCGGCACTTGGACCGGCGAATCAGGAAGGCTGCCGACATTGAGCGTTTGTTCGGCGTCCCCGTGATTGGCACCCTCCCGGTAGACCACCGTTTGGATGGGAAGAGCACCATCGTAGACGCCGGCAACGCCGCGCAACTCCATGATGCCGGCGGCGCCATGGCCGAGACTCTCCGCGAGCTGCGCACCAACCTCAGTTTCCTGGACGTGGACCAGCCGCCACGAATCATCGTCGTTACCAGCTCGATGCAGGCAGAGGGCAAGTCCACGGTGACGGCCAATCTGGCGGTCACAATGGCCGCAGCAGGCGAAAACGTCGTGGTGGTCGACGGCGACCTCCGCCGGCCCACGCTGGTCGACGTCTTCAACCTGGTTCCGGGAGTCGGGGTCACCGATGTGCTCACTGGGACCGCCAAGCTCGCCGACGTCCTCCAGCCCTGGGGTGCCCTGCCCAACCTCTCAGTCCTGGGATCGGGCCGCATCCCGCCGAACCCCAGCGAGCTGCTGGGTTCCCGCGCCATGAAGAACATGCTCACCACCTTGGCCAAGGATGCTGTGGTCCTGATCGACGCACCCCCGCTGCTTCCCGTGACGGACGCTGCTGTTCTTTCTCGCGCCGCCGACGGCGCCATCCTCGTCATCCGGACCGGCAGGACCACGCAGGAGCAGCTGAACCAGTCCTTGGGGAACCTTGAGAAAGTCAAGGGGCGGGTCCTCGGGGCCGTTCTCAACTATGTTCCCATCAAGGGGAGGGACGCCTACTCCTACTACGGAACATATTCCTCGGCGCCCGCGCTGGCATCTGTCGAACCTGAGCCCGTCGACGATTGGCAGGACGCGGATACCCGTGACGTAGGGGACGCCATTTCCGTCGGTCGCAGGGCCAGAATCTAGAAGTCCCATGGCATTCGCTGGCGACGAAACCCAACTCAGGATCCAGGAGGGCGTGCTCCTCGGTCACGCTCTCGTGGCATGCCTGGCGGACAGTGTGGGCATCAGGGTCTTCTTCATCAAGGGTCCAGCAAGCGTCATCCAGGGGCTGCGTGAAGCCAAAATATCGGCAGACGTGGACGTTTTCGTGGACCCGGCTCGTCTCGGGGAACTGATCCAGGACCTTTACGAACGGGGCTGGCGGAGGCGCCCGTCGGATCCAGACAACATCACCTTCCCCAAGCACTCGGTGACCCTTGATCACCCAGAGTGGCCTTGTTGCATTGACGTCCACTTCCGCTTTCCAGGAATGGAAAAACCGCACAGGGACTCCTTCGAGTATCTGTGGCAACATACCGTCAGCATGGAACTCGCAGGGCAGCAATTGAGGGTCCCTTTGAAGGAGCTTGGAATCCTGTTTTTGGCGCTGCACGCCTTGCGGTCGCCCGAGCTGCCCGCATGTCGCCAGGAGCTTCAGTACCTCGGGGGCGTCGTTCGGCGGGAATCCAAGTCGGAGCCCCTCCTGGAGCTCGCTAGGGCCACAGGTGCCCTGGCCGCCGTCCGGCCCTTCGTTGAAAGCCTTCTTCCCGAATCAGTGTCCCCTGCTTGGCCGGCACCCTCCCAAGAGTGGCGCAACCGCGTCGCGGCGCAGGCGCCCGGGAGCGCGCGGCTCTTGGCTATCCTGCAGGCGCCTTGGACCGAGAAACCAAGGATGCTGTGGGGGGCGCTCTTCCCAACGCGGGAGGTCTTCCTCAGTGGAAACATCTACGCAGACATGTCCATGTCTGGACGACTCCGACAACATCGCAACCGGTGGTGGCGCTTCGTCCGTGCCCTCCCGCGCATCATGCGAAGCCTCCGCAAGCTTTCGGCCAGCGGTGATTAAGCGGTCCTAATCCGTATCCAATTGCCGGTTAACCCACCAAATTTGTTAAGGTTCAGCTATGACTACGGGGAAAGCTATCACCAAAGCCGTCATTCCTGCTGCCGGATTGGGAACACGCTTCCTGCCCGCCACAAAGGCAATGCCGAAGGAAATGTTGCCGGTGGTTGACCGCCCGGCCATCCAGTATGTGGTGGAGGAAGCGGTGGATGCAGGCCTCACGGACCTGCTGATGATCACGGGCCGCAACAAGCGCGCCTTGGAAGACCACTTCGACCGCGAGCCCGGCCTGGAGGCCGCTCTCGAAGCCAAGGGGGACAAGGACAAGCTGGGCATGGTGGAGTACGCCTCCAACCTGGGCCCCATCCACTACGTCCGCCAGGGCGAGGCCAAGGGCCTGGGGCACGCAGTGCTCTGCGCCCAGCAGCACGTGGGGGACGAACCGTTCGCCGTGCTCCTGGGTGACGACCTCATTGACGAGGCAGAGACCCTGCTGTCCACCATGATGGAGGTGCAGCAGAAGACCGGTGGTTCGGTGATCGCTCTGATCGAGGTTGATCCGTCGCAGATCAGCGCCTACGGCTGTGCTGACATCTCGGTTGTTGAAGGCGAAGACTACGTCCGCGTCAACAGCCTGGTGGAGAAGCCAGCCGTCGGCGAGGCCCCGTCCAACCTGGCTGTGATCGGACGCTACGTGCTGCACCACTCCGTATTCGGTGTCCTGGAGAACACCGAGCCTGGCCGCGGCAACGAGATCCAGCTGACTGACGCCCTCCAGACCCTGGCTGCCGGCGAGGGCGATGGCTCCGGCGTCTACGGAGTGGTCTTCAAGGGCCGCCGTTACGACACCGGTGACAAGCTGAGCTACCTGAAGGCCGTCATCACCCTCGCGTCCGAGCGCGTGGAGTTCGGTGAGGACCTGAAGACCTGGATGAAGAGCTTCGTCGGCTAAGTTCTCGCTTTAGCGCTTCTGAGAGGCCTGCTGCCGAAGGCGGCGGGCCTCCCTTTTTTCGTGGCCAGTGTGGCCAGCAGGGCGCCAATGACAGCGCCTGACGTGTTGGTCACAATATCTGACGGGCTTGCAAAACGGTCGTGAAGAAAAAGCAGCTGCCCCAGCTCAATGCAACCGGAAATCAACAGCCCAAACGCGCCGATTTGCCACCATTGTTTTGCCGGAAATGCAAGGGCAGCTACAAACCCAACCGGTATGAAAAGGGCAACGTTGGCTGACGCTTCCACGAATTTGTAATTGAACAAGCTAGGCACGCCATGCCGGTGGAGAAACTGCAGGACGGCTGAGAGCTGTCCAGCAACGGGCTGATCCACGGGGGTCGGCCAGAAAGCGATCAGCGCCAGGGGCACCACCATGGCCGCGAGGATAAATTGCCACAGCCGGTGGTTGTGAAGGTGTTTCAAAAAGGGCCTCAGGACGTCCGCAGAAGGGCCAGTGCGGCTGTGGCCAGGGCGCAGGCCGCGAGGAGAACCAGGAGGGCGTAGGCCATCACCTGTGGCCGGGGGAGTGGCACGGAAAAGTCGTACTCTCTCGGTGCTTTGCGCCAATGTCTCCCCATAGCCCTAATAGTTACCACAAAAGCATTGGTGACCGATCTTGTTGAACTCAAGGTTGCGGGCACCCACACCGTCCCCAAAGCAAAAGGTGGGTGCATCTCCGTTTCCGGAGATGCACCCACCTTCGTTGGTAGTAAGAAGCCTTATGCCTAGGCGGAAACCTCAGCCTTGGCGCGGCGGCGAACCACCACAACGGAGGTCGCACCGGCGGCCAGTGCGCCTGCGCCCACCAGGGTCCACAGGATCAGGCCGGAGTCGGCGCCGGTGTTGGCCAGGCCGCCCGTGTTTGCCAGCGGTGCGCTACCGGCAGCCGCGCCGCCGGTGTTTGCCAGGGAAGCAGCCACGGTAACCGTGACGGGGCCAACGGTCACACCGGAGGTGTTGCCGGTGGCGGTGATGGAGTAGGTCCCAGCCTCGTTGATGGCGATGGGCAGTGCGACAGCGCCCTTTGCGTCAGCCTGAGCGGACAAGGTCTGTGCCTCGGCCACGACGTTGATGCGGGCAGCAACTGCGCGGCTACCGGCAATGTTGGCGCCGTTGGACGCAGGGGCCTGGCCCGGCGTGACGCGGATGGTCAGCGATTCCCCTGCAAGGAACCCCTGGCCGCGGAAGACGAACGTCTCACCCGGACCTACGGTTCCGTCGGAAACGGCTGCCTGCGGCGGAAGAGCCGGGTAGGTTGCGGCCATGGCCGGCGCGGAACCGATGAGTACGATGGAGCCCGCGAGTGCGAGTGCGGCGAGTGTTTTCTTCATGTGTGTCCCCCCGGAGACTTTTAATTTTTGATACCCGATTTTGGGGAGATGCCCCCTCCGCACGAGACCGTGTGCAGAACTACGGATAGATATCCCAGATAGAAGATACCATCCCGATTCGGTAGTAACCAACCTCAATCCAGTCGGTTTACATAGTGTTAACGCAGCCGTCACTGGCCTTGATCGCAGGGCGCATTTTCGGTGGGCAGGATAACGTCCTTTACTTGCTGGACAGTGGGCGTGACAACCACGTTAGGTTCCGTGTGCTGGACGATCTTTCCGAAAGTGAAGTCCACCGTTTTGCTTTCGCCAGGCGCAAGTTGCTGGGCAACAACACCGACTGGCCTGTTCGCGTGGATGTAAGGGGCGAAGGGAGTTTTTTGGCCGTCAACGGTGGCTGACTCAACGTTTGCCTGTGCAGGGCCGTAGGCAATGATGTTTGTTTGGACAGTACCTGGTGTAATTCCGAAAGCACCTGCACCCGTGACGTACGCCGGAAGGGAAGTGGCAGCATCAGCAGGTGCTGCGTTGGTGCTGGAGACGCGTACAGTTGTCTGCTCGTAGCCGTTTGCTGGACATTCCTTGATGAGCTTTACGGTGCGTTTGACGTAGTAATCCATCTTGGCGCCCGTCCCGTCGTTGAAGTAGACCCCAAACTGGGCGGGAGAGACACTTACACCTGAGATAGAGCCGCTGAGATCGTATTTAGTCAAGACTGATTGTTCGCGTGAATCGGCAGACCAGACTAAAACACGCCTTTCTTCGGCGCCCCGGAAGATCCCCGCCAAGAGTCCTTTGGTTTCGCCCTTTCCGGTTGACAGGGCTGAAAAAACTTCTTTGGCTACACCAGCGAAGTATGCATCCTGAAGTTTCGGTTCTGGAATTTTGGCGTAGACGTCGGAAAGTAGCGTTGGTACGACGTTAGTTGCCGTAAGCCGAGTGGGCAGCCCAGCGTTTGCGGCCAGGGACACATCTGGTCCATCGATCTGTATGGGCCCTGTGGCTTGAAGAATGTAGCTCAAGACGACCGGATCAATAGATACGACTCCGTCTACTTGCTGAGCGGTCTTCCTTTCCCACATGGTCTTAGCAGTGGCGGCGGCAGTAGGGAAATCAGGGGTGAGATTCACGTCCTGCATGTACTTGCCCAATCGGCCTGTATAGATCTGCTGTTGTTGAGGATCGACAGATATTGGCGGGGTCACTGTCCCGACGGAGCCAGCGCTGCTCTGTGAGCCAAGGGATAACTTTCCATTGCTGAGCGTGATGACGGCGAGGGCGCCGGGTATGCCGCCCGATGCCCGAGCCTCCGCATTGTTCTGAATCATGAGGAGGTAGTTCTTCGTGTTATCCGCTCCAAGCATCCCAGGCGCAATGCTTACTGCGTCCGCCACAGTACCGAGCAATTCATTCGCCTGCTTCAGTTCGTCCCTCGCTGTATTGAGAGGTTCAGCAACTTGGGGCAACAGTTGGCTTGCATTAATTCCTTCTAATCGCTCAGCCGACGCACGGACGGTGTGCGCCGATGACACCAGACTTGGTGCAGCAGCCTTGAATTGCACAAGGCTGGCGCCTGACGAACTAGGCAGTAGGGCATCCCAGTTGACAGTTTCATATACATCCATAAGGGGCGCCAGCCCAAGATTTGCGAGATCATCGGCGGACCTCGAAACTTCCGCAACGGCGCCAAAGTTTGGACCCAGCCAAGGCGCACTAGAGGCGAGGGTCCACAGGGGATCTTCGGCGGCTCTGCGAGCATTTGATGTGTGAGTTCGAAGGTTGGAAAGTGTGGTCGCCGCTGACTCATGCTCCGAAGCCAAGACCTGTCGCTTCAGTTGAGGAATAAGACTCGATGCAGCATCCAACTCGGCCTTGATCGCAGCTGCCCTAACTCCTAGCCATGCAACACCGGCGCCAAGGATCACGAAGACGACGATTATAGGCAGCCCAATCTTGAGAATCCGGCGAGACCTACTCCTGGCGTGGTGGTCCTTGACGGGACCTTCGTCTGAGGCAGAATTTTGTGGGGTTGAATTCTCCGTCCTCATTAAGGTCGGCCGAGCCCACGGTACGTCCAGCCGGCGGCACGCCACTTACTGGGATCCAAAACGTTCCGGCCATCCAAAATTTTGCAAGTGGAAACCAATGCTGCTGCCTCGTAGGGATCCAGATCACGATATTCCTGCCACTCAGTGAGAAGAAGAACGGCGTTCGCACGTGTTAGAGCAGATTCCGTGACGTGCTCATAGTGCAACTCAGGGAATCGACGTGCGGCATTAGCTAGAGCCTCGGGGTCTGTGACGGTTACTACGGCACCTTGCAGTTGGAGTTGGGCGGCAACGCTGAGGGCAGGTGAGTCACGTACGTCGTCGCTTTCGGGTTTGAAGGCAGCACCCAGCACGGTAATCCTCTTACCCAGGAGCGAGCCGTCGCACAACTCGCGCGTGAGCTCCACGACTCGGCTTCGGCGTCGCATGTTGATTGCGTCCACTTCACGGAGGAATGTGAGCGCTTGGTCAGCACCGAGTTCGCCGGCGCGCGCCATGAATGCACGGATGTCCTTGGGGAGGCATCCTCCGCCAAAGCCTATGCCAGCGTTCAGGAACCTTCGCCCGATTCGGTTATCCATTCCAATTGCATCCGCCAGAAGTGTCACGTCGGCGCCTACTGCATCACAGAGCTCAGCCATGGCATTGATGAACGAAATCTTCGTTGCCAAGAATGAATTGGCGGCAGTCTTTACCAGTTCTGCTGTCGGCAGATCAGTGACCAACCGGGGCGTCCCAGCTTGGATCGAAGCGGCATAGACTTCGTCAAGCTTCTGAACTGCAGGGTGTTCCTCGGAGCCCCCCTCGATGCCGTAGACCAATCTATCGGGGCTCAGAGTGTCAGCAACGGCATGTCCCTCCCGCAGAAATTCCGGGTTCCACAACAAGTGTGCAGCCGGTTCGCTTTCTTCAACGACCTCTGCCAATCGCGTGGCTGTACCAACCGGAACGGTTGACTTTCCGACCACAAGATCACCAGGTGACAGGTAGGGTACAAGACCGTGTAGAGCGGCGTTTACATAACTCAAGTCCGCTGCATTTTCACCCTTCTTCTGTGGCGTGCCAACACATATGAAGTGAACGTGACTTCCCTCCGCAGCTGAAAGTTCGGTCGAGAAAGTAAGTCTGCCGGTGGTTTGCACTTCGGCCAGAAGCTCTTCGAGGCCTGGCTCGTAGAACGGGGCCTTTGCGCCCGCGAGGTCCTTGATCTTCGTTTCATCCACATCGATTCCGACGACGTCATGGCCTAGCTTGGCCATACACGCCGCATGCACGGCCCCGAGGTAGCCGCATCCGATAACTGAGATTCGCATGATGTAGGTCCTATTCCTGATGAGAAGCTGTTATGGCGAAGGTTAGTATGCGCCAGTGCTGCGAAAAACGGCCCTGACAGTTTTGAGAATGATTACGAGGTCGCCAGCCAGTGACCAGTTTTCAACATAATAGAGATCCAGCCGAACGGAATCCTGCCAAGAGAGATTTGATCGCCCGCTGACCTGCCATAGTCCGGTCAGCCCAGGCTTGACTAGCAACCGCCTACGCACGTCCTGCTCATAAGCTTCTACCTCACGAGGAAGAGGAGGACGCGGGCCAACCAGGCTCATATGCCCTGAGAATATATTGATGAGTTGCGGAAGCTCGTCGAGGCTATACTTTCGCAATATCTGACCCACCCGAGTAACGCGGGGGTCGTTTTTCATTTTGAATAGAACCCCGTGACCTTCATTCTTTTCGGATAATCCTTCTAGTCGAAGTTCGGCGTCGACAATCATCGATCTGAACTTCAACATTTTAAAATGCTTTCCCTCAATCCCAACTCGCTCCTGCTTAAACAGTGCTGGCCCCTCGCTGTCTAACCGCACCATTAGCGCCAAGATGGCCATTAGCGGGGAAACTAGGAGTATCAGGATTCCAGAAACGCAAATATCGAAAAGTCTTTTGGCTACGCGTTGTCCACCCTCGAGGGTTGGAGTCGTCACGTGTATCAGTGGGAGTCCAGCCACCTGCTGAGTGTGGATTCGTGGACCTGCGATGTCCGTAAGAGCCGGAGCCATGATGAGTCCGACGTTCTGAGTGGCAAGCTCCCAGCCCAGCTGACGTAGCGTCTGCGGATGTAACTGCACGCCCGCCGAGACTGCGACAGCATCGGCCTCACACTCATGGATGGCAGCAAGGATTGAGGACACTTCAGTTGATCCACCCAGAACCGGGAGTCCTGAGTCCCTGTGCCAGCCTCCCCGGTCAGCAGTTCCTGGCGAGTACGCCGCCACAGGCATATAGCCCGCATTTTTGGCGCGCTCCAATGACGCTGATAGGTGTGAGATTGCGCCGGGGCCGCCAATCAGCATCAAACGAGACATGCTTTCGCCCTTTGCACGATTTACGTTTAAGTGCTGTCGTAGTAGCCAGCGCGCCACTAGCAAGCCAAACAAGCCGACCGGCAAAGCTATTCCTACGTACCCGCGGGCCGTATCAATGCGAAGGACGTACGAAACAATTGCAATAAGTCCGAAAAGCCAGAGAGAAGCGGCAGTAACACGCTTATATTCGTCAGGCCCGGCGCCCAACACACGACTGTGGCGGCTGTTCCATGCCCCAAGCATGAGCCACCAGGCAACGGCGATAATAATCGAAAAAAAGAGGTATTTTGTTTCGTGGCTACTTTGATCTTGACCAGCTTCAAAGCCAAATCGAACTACGTAAGCTCCGGCGACAGCCCACAAAATTACAAATGCGTCAACTACCTTTAAAGTGCGAGATGTTCGCACTCGCCAATCAACCAAAGCCCCCAAATTTCAATTCCTATATCTCGTACTGATTTACGCGCTGGCAAAAGTAATAGAGTACCTACACTTAGGGCGCCGAGGTATTGACAGCGTCCAAAGCCTTTCTACTGCAACTCCCAAGTTCACTATGAACCAGCGGTTGATTGCAACAGGGCTTCCCTTAGTGCGTCACTCGGTACAAAGCTTGTGACTTCAGGGGTAGTTCGACAAGTTCAATGAGAGCCTTCTCGTACGCGGCGCATACACCCTCCCATGAGTAGTGTTCCTTGGCCCGTGTGAGAGCTGCTGCAGAAATTTCTTCCTGTCGTTCAGGATCCTGCATGAGCCGTGAAATCCCGTCAACAATTGCTTCGGCCTTGGGGGACACAAAGAGGGCGCAATCTTCGAGGACCTCGCGGTTGTAGACGGTGTCCCTAGCGACCACGGGTGCGCCGCATGCCATCGCTTGGACGAGTGCTGGGTTAGTGCCGCCAACACTGTGTCCGTGAAAATATGCGCCCGCGTGCTGCCACAAGGAGTGAAGCCTCGCATCGTTACTCACGTGCCCTAGCCAGGTGAAGTTTGGTTGGCGTTTGGCCAAGGCTTCTGCTCGCGAATCCAGTTCGCCTCCATAGCCCGTGGAACCGACAAGGACAACCGGCCAACACTTGGCGAGTTCCTCAGCCGAGGCAAGAAATTCAGGAATGGTGTTTTCAGGAACAAACCTGGCGACGGCAAGAACGTAACCTCGGTGGGTGAGACCAGGTTCAATTGGAAGATGCCCCGGGAAGTCGCCGCCGTACGGTATAAATTCACCGTCTACTTTGAACTCCTCCAGCCACCGCTGCCCGATAGCCTTTGCATCGTAAACCATTCGGGTGCCGTGGCGCGAGGTCAACCGAGCACCTGCATGGAATACACGCTTTGCCACGCGACCCCATTTAGCACGATCCCATTCAATTCCATCGACATTCACAAGCGTTGGTATACCGCGGAGCCGAAGCAACGGCAAAAAATAACCATTAGCCGTATTCATAACCAATGCGACATCAGGCTTTTTGACTATTGTGTGCAGAGAGGCCGTGAGCCCGTATGAGAGCGTGCTTACAGACTTTGTCTCGATACCAGGGGTGACTACAGTTCGCACGCGTGAGTCTTTAGCAGGATCATCGTCTTTGGTAGCGTTAGTTCGGCCGTAGACTGTCACGTCCCACCCTTGTTCGACCAGGTAGGGCGCTAGTCGCCGCACGGCGGTTTCAAAGCCCCCGTAGTAACTCGGGTAGCCGCGCGTCCCAATTATTGCCACTGATCGTTTCATAGCTTCTCCCCTATGGTCTGCAGACATATTTTCAGGCCGAAACATTCGGATTGAGCCTTGAAAGAATAAACTCTGCCTTGTCTTTCCAAGTATGCTTCGTCGGGATGTTTCCGTGTTCCCGAGCGATTCTTGACTTCCCGTCGATCATTGCCTTCAACCACGAGGCATGATTTTCGGGGGCAACCACGTATACGGATTCAAGTTCACGTTGTCCGGCGCCGGCGACGGGCGTTGAGAGAACTGGAAGATGCGCCGCTCGGTATTCGTACGTCTTGATTACGTCGCCCCCAACCTCAAACTCACCGACGTTGTGGGGAACCCAACCAATATCGAAGGTCTTCAGTAGTTGAGGTACGTTCTCGTAGTGCACGTCCCCGAGAAGTTTGACGTTCTCGAGGGCTTCGAGGGCTGGCCTGTAGTCCTTGTCTAATATGGGTCCGGCAAACACAAAATCAACATCAGGAAGATTCTTCGCACACTCTTCCACGAGCTTTAGATTGACGCGCTTTCCGATTTTGCCGACGTAACCCACCGTCACCCGGCCACTAGCAGTAGACATTTGCTCGAAGCGACCGGGATCGACCCCATTTGTGAGAAGGACAGCGTCAGATCGGCCAAATCTATGAGCGAGGTCTAACGTTCCTTCGGCATTGGCTGTTACCAGTTCGGCATGTTCGAAGATGTTCCTGTAACCCTGCTCGACATGGCTCCGAATCGACTGAAATGCATAATGCGTTGTCCAGTCGTCCAGTAGGTCGACCGCTATTGTCCCGTGATTCTCGCGCAAATCGTCCCATACGTTAGAAATGCCCACGAGTGGGTTCCAGATTATCGATGGAACCTCGGGGACTGGGTTAGGGAGAACGTAAGCGTTTCTTGACTGAACCCACCAAGATCGACGATCGTGGACTTTCGGGACGTGCCATGAGTAGGAGTCGACAGCTCTCGTGTTTGGTGCTGGATCTTTACGGCGGGTCTTGCCAGTCAACGGCCTGAGTAAATGGGGCTCCGGCCGAGACAAAACCGCAACGGGTCCGCAACCAGCGTTGAGTCTTGCAAACCACTCGATGAGATGGCCGTCGCGCGTCCGGTAGCCCTCAGAGAGAAGCTTTAACTGGCCGTGCATAGGAAAAGCCAGAAGAGAATCATTATTCATGCAGGTAGAGCCTTCTTCTTCATATTTGGGCGTAGCTCTTGAGAACTCGAAGATGCCTAGCGCCATCCATTTTCGTAGATATGTCCCGTCGAGAGTAAAAGGTTAGCCAGGCAAACCAGGCGACATAAGTTAGTAGAGAAATGATGGCCGCACTGATTGTCCCGTAAGCTCCACTAAAGGCAATATTCCCTATCACATTCACAGTGGCAAGAACAAACACAGCTACCAAAGTGTACGTAAAATCATTCGAGGTCATTATTTTAACGTATGCTGGTGCGGCCCAAACCATGAATAGGCCGGAAAGAGTTATTGCAACAGTCATTAGCGGCGAGACATCATAGCGGCCACCCGAAAGAAGGTTGCTTCCGACTTGAACGGCTGGCACTATTAAAATTGTCAGGACGAAAGTCAAGCCGTAAAACCTTAGCCGTGTCGGGCCGGCAGTTCCTGCGAAGGCTTTGCCTAAAGTGCGCGCGATGTATGCGTTCGAGAGGGATCGGTAGACCCTGTCGGCAAGACCGTATGCGAGAGCGTATGAGGCCAAATTTAGAGGTGAAACTAGGGGCTCAAGGACGAGGCGATCTGCACTAGCAATCACCCAGAGGCCCATATTGATGGCGCCGACGGAATGTCCGGTGGAATCTTTGCTGCGATCTAGGCGCCCAGAGAAGCGATTCGGCCAGAGAAGAAGAGAAGCTAAGTTTCCTGCAAGGACGCACAGCATCGCGCCGATAAAGCTTGCCGTACTGGAAACGAATAGCACTGCAAGCAAGGCCGGGGGGAGTAGAGCCCGGAGAGCCAGCAGGCACAAGTACCGGTTAAATCGCCCGAGGCCTATTTCGAATGACGTACTAGCTTCAGCGGCGATAAACGAAATCATGCAAACGCCCGCGATGACTCCCTCGACCAGAGACTCACGGAGGTTGCCGATGTACGCCGACGTTCCAATGGCTGCCACAAGTGAGACGACAATCTCGCTTTTTTGGAAGTGAACTCGCGCGATACCCTCCGCGGCGCTCTTGGCCACCCGCGTTCCTGTCCCCGTCCCGACAACGGCGTTGCCAATGGCCCAGACTGCAGTCACGACTGCGTAGTGTGCATAGTCCTCGGTGGGGAGCCCTCGAGCCAGTAGGGCAACGCTAGCCAGCGCCGCTGCTGCTGTTGCTCCTTGAGCGATCAGGGACTGATGAAATACCGCCCGCGCAAGCCGTCGAAGGAGGCGCATTAGGTCCCGCCTGCGTTGGCAGCCTGGTCTATCAGGAGTATTAGTTCTCTAGCTGCCGCCTGAGGCGTCAGGACTTCGGAAAACCTGGCTGCTCCTCGCCTGCCGTCATCGCTAGAAGCAAGCGTCCGAATTTGCTCTGCAACGTGAGCCGCCGTCATTGGGCTGCAAAGCGGAGTAAATGCCCCTTCAGCTATTTCCTCAATGGCTGGCGTCGGCGTGGCTAGAACAGGCGTCCCCCACTGTAGCGAGTCAATCAGTTTTGCTGGCAGTTGAAACTGGGCGCCGCTGTTACCCTCGGTGATGGGTATCACTGAGACGTCCACGTGAGAATATGCCACATCTAGGGGCGTGTCCGATTCCAATTCCACCCAGTTGCAGTCAGTAGGTTCTGGGGTTCCTAGTCCACAGTTCTCGAAGGTTACGAGTGTCATGTTCCTGTCGTAACGCATCAGCTCTAGCAGTAAGCCGCTGCCCTTGTGCGGACGCAAAGTTCCGAAGGAGCCGAACTTCACTGTCGCCGAATTGGCTGACACCTTACGCAGGGGCTGCTGCGTGCTAGTGCGTACATGCGGAATTCGACTGGACGGTTGAAAGGATTGCGGATAGACCGTAGCCAATGCGTTCGAAGAAAATGTGTAACCACTAGCGCTCTGGGCAATTGCATGCTGACTGCGACGAATCCGGCGGGGGTTCGTGCGCCGCCAAGGGTGGAGTCGAAGTCGATTGGTAAGAGAACGCTTTGCAAACGCTTCTGCCAGTCCTGCGTCATCATCGTCTAAATCCAGAAAAATAATCGCCTTTGGATCATTTTGAGTGACAAATTGAGTCGCTTTGTCTAAGGGTGCAATACCTTTAGCCGCCCACACAATATTTTGTGCAGATGGGTCCCGCCGGAGTTGATGTTTTAGTTCTTTTCGCCAATTTTTCGATAGTCGAATGATAGGCACATTAAACTGTTTGGCACCTTTCCAAACGGGGCCGGATCCAAAAGCGAGAAGCGTAGATGGGCCCAATTCATTTGTAACCAAGAGGAGCGATATTGCTCGGCCTAACGCATTCGAGGATATGTCGTGGCCTATAACAATGAAGTTGTACCTGCGATGATCGGCGTCAGACTGAGGTAATCCACTATCCACGGTTGATACCTGGGAACGCCTTTGCCGGCCGGAGCTCTTCGCTTTGGTTTGCGGCGGCCTCCGTTGGAGGCATAACTGTTGCGGACTGGGACTGCTTTCGATGGCTTTGGGTTTTAGTGGCTTTTAGTCTTTGCACCGAGGAAGAGTCGGATTCATTGTGACTATAGTAGGTGTAGGAATAAGCATCCGGTCCCTTCACGGGGACGCGGTTGAGAACCACGCCCAGGACGTTGGCGCCCACGAGTTCCAGAGCAGCGATTGACTTATCTAGATCTTGCCGCCGAACCGTCTGCGAACCAACTACAACCACAACCCCGCCCACGTGTTGAGCGAGCACTGCCGCATCGGTCACGGGCAAGAGGGGAGGAGCGTCGATCACCACGAAATCGAATACTTCCTCGAGCCCGGTAATGAGTTGTTTCATATCATGCGAACCTAGCAATTCGCTGGGGTTCGGCGGAATCTGTCCGGCGGTCAGCACATACAAGCTCTCTTCGCCCCATTTCTGCAACATGTCGTTGATGTCAGCAGCGCCAACGAGGACTGTGGTAAGTCCGGCGCCTCTTTCGAGGCCCAAATACTCGTTGACCATCGGCCTGCGGAGGTCTGCATCTACGAGACAAACTGTTTTTCCGGCTTGTGACAATGCGATAGCCAGGTTTGTCGCAGTAGTGCTCTTGCCCTCACCTGGTAGGGAAGATGTGACTAGAACGGTCTTAGCGTGGCCGGTGACATTGGCAAATTGGAGATTGGTTCTCAACTGACGGAAGGATTCCGCACGGGGACTCTGAGCCGATGCCTGGGTAAGGAGCGGTCTTTTCGTGGCATCTTGGTCGAAACTGATACCACCCAGCAAAGGCGCGTTCGTTACGTGCCGCAGGTCAGATTCGCCACGTATTCGAGTATCGAAGTTCGTCCGCAGGACGGCGCTACCTGCCCCCAAGGCGAGCCCAATTATCAGCCCCAAAAGGAGATTCACCTTAGTATTCGGGGCCGAAGGCGTAAGGGGTGCAACAGCGGGCTTGATCACGGACAGACTTACGGGTGATGAGCCGCCAGTTTTTGGTTTTTCAAGGGAATCCACGGCTTTGATCATGCTGTCAGCTACTGCTTGCGCTATGGCCGCAGCCTGTACGGCCGACGTGTCGGTCACGGCAATGTTGATTAGTACCGTATTGGTTTCGGTAGTAGCCGTTACCTTTTGCGCCAACTTCTCGGAGGTTAGGTCTAGGCCTAATGAATCTATAACCGGCTGCAGAACGACCGGTGAGTCTACAGTCTTAACGTAAGACTGGACTCTTGCCTGACTGAAGGTATTCCCTTGTTGGAGTTCCTGGACTGAGCCGGAGCTTTGAATAGCGACAAAGAGTTGGGTTTCTGACGTGTACGTCGGTGACGTGAGCGCGGAGATTGAACCGCCGACAAGAAGGCCCATCAACATCATAGCAGTGACAAGTATCCAGCTACGACGAAGAATGCGGAGGTAGTCGCGAAAATCCAAGGCCTGGGTCCCCCTGTTATCGATGGCAGGAGGGTACGGTGCAGCGGCCCCCCAAGAGCAGCATTAGTTGTGTGGTGATGCCAAGTGTACCTGTCGTGATCGGTGCACCGTTACTCGCCCGGGCTACTTTCGTTCATCACGGGCAGTTTTATCAGGCGGTCCATCTTCCTCGAATACAGGCGGAAGCTACACGGCAGGAAATGCAGGGACCACCGGACCTCGCGGAAGGTTTCCAACTTTGCACGCCTCACGGATTTGATGCCGCAACTACATGTTCATCATGGGTAGTATCGGGACTTGTAACAAGGATGCTGCTCTGCCGGAGGTACAGAGGAATAATGTCGGAATGGCTCGAACTCGGCACGGACAACTACGTATTGGTAACTGAAGGATCCCTGCTGAACACGGGCCTGATCGTCGGCGCCGAACGTGCCATGGTCATCGACACCGGATGCGGCCCCCGGCAGGGACGCGAGATTCTGGATGCCGTCCGGGAGAAGACGGGCATGCCCCTCGTGGTCGTCAACACCCATGCCCACTACGACCATTTCTTTGGTAACGCAGTCTTCGCCGAAGCCGGCGTTACCGAATTCTGGGCGCACCAGAACTGTGCCGCGGAGATTGACCAGCGCGGTGACGTGCAGCGCCGACTTGTCGGAACGCTGGAACCTGAGATGGCGGCTGGTAAAGGTGAGAACGTCGATCTTGTCGTTCCCAACGCAATCGTCAAAGATCAGCCCGTCCTGGTGGATCTCGGTGGGCTGACGGCTACCCTGTTCTACCTTGGCCGTGGCCACACCGACGGCGATCTCCTGGTGGGAACACCCACCACTCTCTATGTGGGTGACTTGGTGGAACAAGGTGCCCACCCCTCCTTCGAAGACTCTTACCCCGAGGAATGGGCGGACGCCCTCCGGCACATCTCCGCGCTGCGCCACCGTTACGAGTTCTTGATTCCTGGCCATGGTCAGCCCTGCAGCGACCAGTTTGTTAAGACCATGGCCAACACCATGACCACCGCCGTTCGCCAAGCCCGCCAGTCCATTCGCGATGCCCCCAACGACGCCACCAAGGCCATCCCGGTGTTGCCATATGGCCCGGAACAGTCACGCTGGTTCATCAAGCGCCTTCAGGACTACTGGCGCAGCAGTCAGAACGGTTCGTAGTACTAGGGCTTCATTGAGTCGTACCCGGAGGAACGAAATCGTCAGGGAACACGCGGCAGTGAGAGAGGCTCGATCCAATGATGGCTCGAGCCTCCTACCTAGTGGATACCACGCATTGGCAATCCCGTATTTGGTGGCTCGCTTGGATCCTCTGAGACTTCTGATGCATAAGGTTTGGGGTGACGATGGCTTTCTCACCTAAATGCGTATATGTCCGCCGTGAAGGACATATGCCCGGAGACAATGCTGATCGGTCACCCGCTCGCGCAGCTGAATAGCGGACCGCAACCGAAGCGGCGCAAAACGTCTGCACCGTACTGGGGATTGGTCAGTTTGGGCCAGTATTACCAGGGAACAGAAACAGGTATCTATTACTGGGGTGATGCGAGCCCCCAGATCCTACCTTGGTCTCATGATGATGCTTTTAAATGACAGGCGACATCGCCGCTTGCCAAAGCGCGAAACCTTGGGGGTGATTGCCGACACCGCTCTGTCGGTGGCTGTTGCAGCGGTGTTGTTGCCCGCGATTGGGGTCGGCGCCGCGGTAAAGAACCTTCCGTTCCGGAGGAATGCAGACCTCCGTCTCACGGAGCCAACCGACTTCTACCTAATTAGCTAATACTTTCACCGTCGTTGGGATTTTGTCCCTACATGGCAAGCGGCATGGCAGATGCTGTCCAGCCCGCAAAAATGGTACAAGACGCCGCCCGGGCGTCTCGATGAATACCACGAACGACGGGCGGTGGGCGGCGTGAACGCGCACCTTTCCGCATACGGCCTGCCGGTCCTGGATCCCCGCCGCATAACGGACTTGGGGAGGAAGCGGAGAGTCTGCCGGGGGCGCTGGACTTCGTGGCCTCCCATCTTGAGCTGCTGCCGGACCGGCAAAGGCGATCCGCGCAGCCGACGGCGCAGCCATGGACCGTGTGCTCAGCTTGAAAGTCACCTCCACCATGGGGGCACAATGCAGTTGGCCGCGCTCGCCGAGGCACTGGAGCCCCCGTTCGCGGCGGCGACTGGCCCACACTGGATGTCATGCTCCAAGTACTGGTACCCGCTGCGGCCGCCGTGGTAAATGACCTGGTGCACCCGTTATGCAACGCGTTTTGACGCAACAGTTTCGGTTGACTCAATTTGTCAAAGGCATTGACTCGTGATTGGGTAGGTCGGGATGGGGATGGAAAGACTGCTTACCAATGGAGGATTTTGTGGCTTTTTCGGACTACGCCCTGGCACTGACCGCACTGCTCGGCACTCTGCTGGTTCCCATCGCAGTCGCGTATCAAATGCTGCGGCTTAGGCGCCGCGCAATCCAGATACCCATCCGATCCGCATCCGCACCTAGAGAGTAGTCAACGCTGACCGTGCCATACGTCGACATCAACCCCCACAAGGCACGTCCCAAGTGGGTAAGTTACATCATCCTTGCCGTTCTCCTGGTACTCACCGCAGCAGTCGTGTCCGCCGCGCTGATGCACCACTGACCAGCGGATACTGGGCGAGGCCTCCTGCCGGACCCCCTAGACTTACTGGTTGAACCAGTGCCGCAGAACCGTTTGCCGAAATGTCCGGGGGACAGACATGCCAGATCCGGCGGATCAGAATGCAGGCGCCCAAGCAGAGGATGCAGGGCAGCCGCAGCTGCGCCGACGCCGCGACCTTCGTCGCGCCGACGGCGCAGTTCAGGATGCCTGGACAGGAACCATGCCAACCGTAACGCCCCCCTCCAATTCGAACGATGCCGGGAAGCCGGTTACGCGCCGTACGTCCTGGACAGAGGCCGCAGCAGCAGCCGACGCCACAAAGCCGTCCCGCATCCCGGCTGCCGCGGCTCCGGCGGCTGATTCTTCGCTTGTTTCGTCTCCTCCGGCGCCGCCGACCGCTGCGCCCATCGTCTCCGTGGATTCTGTTCCTGCTTCCACCTCCGGTTCGGGGTCCGCTTCAGGCGGCGTGGCTGCCGAGTCCGCCGTGCCGCCGTCGGACGCTCCTGCCCAGCCGTCCTTCCGCCGCAGCCGGCCCACCGTGGCCGATGCGATCGCCGATGCGCCGATGCCGGACTTCATCAGCTCGCCCGGCCTCTTCGTCAAGGAGCAGAAGCCGCGGCCGGTTGGGGGCATCCGCGGCGCCCTGTACAAGCTGAGTGGCGGCGCCTGGAACCTGGGCCCCGGCCCCAAACAGCGCCAGGAGGACGAGCTGGCCCGCCGGATCTCGCGCCAGCTGCAGGGCAGCTACAACACGGCGATTCTGAGCCTCAAGGGCGGGATCGGCAAGACTTCCACCACGGTTGGTGTGGGTTTGACCCTTGCCGAGTACCGCGGGGATGCGCCGTGTGCCATTGATGCTAACCCGGACTCGGGTGACCTGGTGGAGCGGGCACTGGGCGAGGGGATCTATCAGCAGGCAAGCCCGCGGACCATTACGGACCTGCTGGAGAACATCGAGTCCATTGACTCCCTGACAGCCCTGGCCCGGTACATGCACCATGCGGGCAGGCTGCACCTGATCGCTGGGGAGCAGGACCCGGAGGTCTCGGATTCGTTGACGGCCGAGGAGTACCTGCGGATCCGCAAGCTCATCTCCAGCTACTACTCCGTGGCATTGACCGACTGCGGCACCGGCGTGACCCACAATGCGATGAGCGGGATCCTCCAATCGGCCGACAACCTGGTGATCGCTGCCGGTTATGCGGTGTCGGGGGCCAAGCGTGCCCGCAGCACCTTGCACTGGCTGGCCAGCCACGGCTACGAGGACCTGGCACGCAACGCCATCGTGGTGATCACGGACAAGGACGAGGTGTCCTCCCGTGTGGACAAGGACGCCATCGAAGAACACCTCTCCGGGATCTGCCGCGAACTCATTGCGGTGCCGCACGACCGAGGCGTGGCCGATGGTGACCTGGTGACCCTCGACGTCCTGAAACCGGAGACGCGGCGGGCTTACAAGGAGATCGCCGCGGCAATCGTTGACGGGTACCGGTAGTAGCCAAACCTTCCCGCGTGGTGCATGACCGGATATATCTAAGCGGTACAATAGCCCGCGAAGGTCTCAAACATATGGGGGAATCGTGGCTCTATCCACGCTCGGCATCAGTCGTGCGCGCAAGCAGAAATCTGGCGTTCAAAAGGCCGGGCTTAGGCGCGACATTCAAGGATTGCGGGCACTCGCTGTAGCGGCGGTCATCGCGGACCACCTCTTCCACTGGCCATCCGGCGGATTTGTCGGCGTAGACGTCTTTTTCGTCATCTCCGGCTTCTTGATTACGGGTCTCCTGCTGCGCGAGTACGAGCGAACCGGGCACATCTCCTTCAAGAACTTTTACCTGCGGCGCATCAAACGTATTCTTCCGGCGTCCACGGCCGTACTTGTTGCGACCCTCGTCGGGTCGTACTTCGTTTTCAGCAACTCAAGGTTCATGTCTGCGTTGTGGGATGTTGTGTGGGCCTTGTTCTTTGCCGGTAACTGGCGCTTCGCAAGTGTAGGAACGGACTACTTCCAAGCCGGCGGCCCAGTTTCCCCTATTCAACACTTCTGGTCTCTGGCAGTTGAAGAACAGTTCTACTTCGTGTGGCCATGGTTGATGCTGCTGATCTTCTTGCTGTTTGCGCGTTCTGCCAGGGCAAAGGCTCATGCGAGGACCGCTGTTGGGGCCGTCATGGTTCTGCTGTGCGTTATTTCCTTTGCTTGGGCTATGTGGGAAACGGCCCATATGCCTACGCAAGCGTACTTCTCAACGTTCTCCCGTGCATGGGAGCTCGGTGTCGGTGCGCTGATAGCTGTAGTGTCGCCGCTCCTTACACGGCTTCCGGGCGCCCTGCGTCCTGCCTTGTCGTGGATCGGGTTGGCCGGGATTGTCGCGTCGTTGGCATTGATCAACTCGGGGTCGCCGTTCCCCGCCCCGTCGGCGGCGCTTCCGGTCTTTGCCACTGCTCTGGTTATCATCGCAGGCACCGGCGGCGAGCAGCGGTACTTGTCCCCCCTGACGAACCCCGTCAGTCAGTACCTGGGGGACGTCTCGTATTCCCTTTACCTCTGGCACTTCCCGATCATCATTTTCTCGGGGGCGCTGTTCGACTTGAACAACCCAGTCGTTCTCTTGCTTACTCTCGCTGCAATTGTCCTGACCTCGCTGTACGGCTACCACTTGATTGAGGACCCCATAAGGAAGTCCTCCTGGCTTAGCGGTGACCGGCGAAAGAAGAATAAGGCTCCTGTTACGCATGCCTACAAGCTCACTTCGCTCAGCCTTCTCGCGGTCGTTACCGCGGCTGTTGTGAGTTCCGTTTTGGTTCAGCCACCAGCGCCTGTTGCTGCTAGTATCCCGCGGCCGGCTCCGGCAGCAACGGCAAGCTCGGCGCGGCTGGCTAGTACATCTGGCCCAGAGACCACACGTCTTCAGACCGAGATTGCTGCAGCTTTGGCTTCTCCTGAGTGGCCCGCATTGACGCCTTCGATGGATGACGTAATCTCGGGGCCGCAGGCCCCATCTGATATCGCTGCATGCGGCAAGATGGGAGCAGTAGATCCGCAGTCCTGCACATGGGGTGGGCCATCGGCCACCAAGACCGCTGTCGTCATTGGGGACTCTGTCGCCATGACGTATGTCGGTGCGCTGCGCGAGGCGCTGAAGGATAGGCCGGAATGGCAGTTGAAGACGTACGCCGCCTTCGGCTGCACGTTCACTGAGACCCGAATTGCCCACTCTGACGCTGCCCTGATGAACGCTTGCCCCGCGAGGAAAGACCAGGCTGTCGCTGCTATCAACGAACTCAAGCCCGACCTGGTGTTTATCACGAACACGTATGAACCCAGAATCGGGCTGGACTCTAAGGCGCCGCTCACACCTAAGGACTGGTCGGACAGCACCCGCGCATTGGTGCAGAAGTTCAGCGGTTCGGCTAAGAAAGTGGTTTTCCTGTCTCCGCCGCCGTCGGACGTTGACATCAAGTCTTGCTACACACGGGTAAGCCGTCCTGGGGATTGCGCGAGTAGCGTGACCGGGCAGTGGGTTGATGTGGCAAACGTGGAAGGCGAGTTAGCTAAGTCCTTCGGAGGGGCGTTCGTGGATTCCCGCGAATGGTTCTGCAGCGGCCAATCAGCGATGTGTCCTGCATATGTTGGAAAGACGCCGACCAAGGTGGACAAGGTGCATATGGCGCCTGATTATGCGGTTAAGATTGGCCCGGCCCTGGCTGAGGAACTTGTTCGCCTGCAAATCCTTTGAGAACCTCGTGCAGATGTCTTCCCTGGGATACTTAGGGCATGACTTCTGGGGGAAATATGAAGCAGCGCGTTCTTACATGGGCTGCTGTCGCGTTCATGGTCCTTGCGATCCTTTTGGCTATCGAGTCGGGGAGCACTGTTGACCCGCTGCCGGTTCCGATGATGGCGTTGGGGTCTATAGCTTTTGGCATTATCTCTATTGCTGGGTGTGGGCTACCGGGTTACCGAAAGCCGAGGACCGGAGTGAAGGCCCCTCGTTCGCTGAGGGGCCTTCAATGCTTTAGTGCTGCTAATCAGTGTGCCCTTAGACTGGGGTGATGAAAACTGGGGGAGGCATGGGGCCTTGGAGTGCCTCTGAAAAGCTGTCGCTTGCACTTTTTATCTTGTCCGGAGTGGTCTTCTTTGTAGCGGGCGGCGTGCCGGACCCATTCCTTTTTGAAGCTCTTGCCTTGGTCTCGATCGCGGTCGCCGCGGTAGTGCGATTCTCCGAGGCGACCCGAGGCAAGGATAGTCCCGAATGATGAAGCTCGATCCTGTTGCCCTCCGCTGGGCTCTCGGTACAGGCTTGGCAACTGTCCCGTTGACGGTCTGCGCCGTAATTACTCCAGGAACCGCCATTGGCATCTTGGCGGCTCTCGGCTACCTCTGCACCTTCGCCCTCCGTGCGCGGGCATTTGTATCCGTCCAATTCGCAATGGCGGCCGGCGCTCTTATGGCGGTGCCGGTCCTACGACTGACGGCAGAGTCGAACAGCCTGAAACTTGCGGTGCCAGCCGTTGTCCTGATCACCGCTGCTGCCGTCGTGATACGAGTGCGGCCGCGTATGCCAGTCGGTCTTGTGTCGCTGCTTGTCGTCTTCCTTGCGCTGGATGCCTGGGCTACAGCCCGTGTTCCTGACCCTAATGAATGGTCCTTCTGGCTTCTCAGCGTCGCGGTCACATTCGCTGGACTCGTGTTCGCGTCCGCCGCAGCGAGGCTTGACGCATGGTCGGCCCTGGCTGCGGTACTCATCCTGCTGACGAGTGCCGAAGCCGTGCTCGCGATGTTTGAGGTTAGGTTCCTCCACGAACCGATCTGGCGTGGCGGACGCATCCTCTCGGATGGCAGCTCAGCCTGGATCCGGAATGAGCTAGTGGCGTCCATACCCAGGGCTCAGGGAACGTTCGGCCACCCTCTACCGCTGGCATTCTGCTTGATCCTAGGCGCAATCGTGCTCGTGCGACTTAGGGCGTGGAACAGTGTCCTGCGCTTCCTGCTCCTCCTCGTTCTGGCCGGCGGCGTCTTCGTGTCAGGTAGCCGTAACGCGATCATCCTCTTCCTGGGGCTTTCACTGCTGGCGTTCATCCTGCCATCATTCCTGGCACGAATGAACGTCGTTGGGCCTCTCGTGACCGTGGGGGTCATCCTCGCGTTCCCATTCCTGCTGGACAAGTTTGACGAGCTCGCTGGCTCGGGATCTGTAGACCACCGACTCGGAGCCCTAAGCGCCGTCCCCAACCTCATGTCAGAGTCCCGTTCCTTCACATCTGTACTAATCGGAGACGGCAGCGCCGCGTCACCCCGGCTCTACTCGCAGGGCTTGCTGCAAACCGATGGTTTCGCGGCGGTGGACAACCAGTATGTGCTGACGCTTGCGCAGAACGGTTTCATCGGGCTTTTGATCCTGATAATTGTCTTGATGGTGGCCTTCCTCCGCGGGTCGGCTACCGTGCGTCTGCTGCTTATCGCCGTAGCCGCTTCGGGAATGATCTTCGACATATTCGCGTGGCCCGCTGCCGGATTCTTGGTCTGGTTCGTGGTGGCGGCAGCATGGGCCAGAGTGCCCGACCACGCGCCCGCATCAAAGAAGCAGGCTGCCGCTCTCACGGAGTCTTCCCGTGACCAGCGCCGAGTACTCGCCCAGCCCGTGCGCTAGAGCAACACGAGCCGGGCAGCAGCCTCTAGTAGGTCACCGAGCCGCCAAGCACGCCGAGTTCAGGACGGCACTGGAGATTGTCCCCGTGCCCCGCCTGTGGCCGCCCCATACAGGCGGATAAAGGCTTCGGCGCCGCCCCATTCGCAATTGGCGTGGAGGCGCTGGATCCTATAGCCGTTGCCCGGCTGCAGGGCGGCGTTCTTCGCGCGGTCCCCCAGAGCTTGCATGGTCCGCGTTCAGGCTCACGAAGGCCCGCAGTCCTCCGGCTCCCTCTGACACATAGAGCGCTAACTGAGCGGTTTCCCGGACGGGCGGTGGATGGCCTGGCGCCCCGGGGAGGAGAGTTTCGAAGACCTCGCGTGAAGTGGCTGTCCACCGAAAAGAATGCGGCCGCCGTCGTACCTCTAATGCTCACCGCACTTAAGGTGCCCACCCGAATGAACGGGGCGGGCACCTTTCGTGGAGCCCGAGATTAGACGTGCAGGCTCTCAGCCGGGGCAGGCTGGGCCGGCGCCGCGAAGATGGTGCCGTTCAGGTCCCCAACGGAAGCCTTGCCCACAAACCCCATGGCGCCCTTGAACTCCTCCTGCAGGATGCTGAACACCCGGTCCACGGCCGGTTCCCCGCCGGTGGCCAGGGCGTAGGCGAAGGGACGCCCGGCGAGGGCGGCTTTGGCGCCCAGCGCGACTGCCTTGACGATGTCGTGGCCGCGCCGGATGCCGCCGTCCAGGTAGATCTCCGCGCGTCCTCCCACCGCGTCCACGATGGAGGGCAGGACGTCGATGGTGGCGGGCTGGGAGTCGAACTGCCGGCCGCCGTGGTTGGAGACGAAGATGCCGTCCGCGCCCTCATCCACCGCCCGCGCCGCGTCCTCGGCGTCCATGATGCCCTTGATCACCAGGTTGCCCTTCCACTCGGAACGGAGCCTGGCGAGGTCCTCCCAGGTGGCGCCCGGGTTCTTGTTGGAGGCCATCCAGTTGTTCATCTCATCCATGCGCAGCGGTCGGCCGTTGATCTGGTAGTTCCCGTAGGTCATCTTCCGGCCGGTGAGCCACCGCCACACCCAGGCCGGGCGGGTGGCGGCGTTGAAGTAGTCCGCCACCGGCGGCCGCGGCGGCATGGACAGCCCGTGGTGAAGGTCCCGTTCGCGCTTGCTGGAGGACCCGACGTCGCCCGCCACCACCAGCGTCTCGACGCCCACGGCCCGTGCCCGGCTGATGTAGCTGGCGGTCTCCTCCGGGTCCTTCCAGAACGCGATCTGCGCCCACAGGTTGTCCGGCGCCACCTTGGCCACCTCTTCCAGCGAACAGCCGGCCCAGGCACTGTGGATGAAGATGGACCCCGCCCGGACCGCTGCCCTGGCAACGGCCGGGTCCGAACCCGGGTGGAAGATGGTGAGCATACCCATCGGCGCCACCATCAGCGGCATCGCCAGCTCATGGCCCAGCACCGTGGTGGACGTGGTCAGGCCCCGGAGGTCCACCATGGACCGCTGGCGGAGCATCAGGGCATCAAAGCGGTCCTCGTTGGCGCGCATGGTGGTCTCGTCCAGTGCACCGCCCTCCAGGTAATCCGAAATCATCCTGGGAAGCTGCCTCCGGGACGCTTTGCGGTAGTCGTCAATGCTGACAATCCATTTGTTTCTCAAGGGTCCTGCTCCAATGCGTTGGGCTAGATGACTTTTGCCAGGAATTGTTTGGTGCGTTCATGTTTGGGTTCGCGCAGGACCGTCCGCGGGTCGCCCTGTTCCACGATGCCGCCGCCGTCCATGAAGATCAGGTGGTCGCCCACTTCCCGGGCGAAACCGATCTCGTGGGTGACCACGATCATGGTCATCCCGGCGTCCGCGAGCTTGCGCATGACGTCCAGGACTTCGCCCACCAGTTCCGGGTCCAGGGCCGAGGTGGGCTCGTCGAAGAGCATCAGCCGCGGCTCCATGGCCAGTGCCCGGGCGATGGCCACGCGCTGCTGCTGGCCGCCGGAGAGCGATGCCGGGTATGAGTGGGCCTTCTCGGACAGGCCCACCCGTTCCAGGAGGATCTTTGCCCGGTCCTGGACGGCCTTCCGGCTCTCCTTCTTCACCCGGACCGGTGCCTCGCAGATGTTCTCCAGCACCGTCATGTGCGGGAAGAGGTTGAAGCCCTGGAACACCATGCCGATGTTCTCGCGCATCTTCGCCGCCTCCGCGTTGTTCTGCGCGTGCAGCCGGCCTTTCCTGACCTTCACCCCCACCGGCTGTCCCTCCACAAGGATGTAGCCGCCGTCGAGCGTTTCCAGCTGGTTGATGCAGCGCAGGAACGTGGACTTTCCGGAGCCGGACGGCCCGATGATGCAGGTGACGCTGCCCCGGGGAATGGTGAGGTCAATGCCTTTGAGGACCTCGAGGTCCCCGAAGCTCTTGGTGACGCCCTGGGCCTCGATCATTACCTCGGTCATGGCTGGACCTCCTTGGGGGTGATGCCGGGGCTTACCGGTTTGGCTTTGCGGCGCCGGGTGCTGCGGCCCGGCGTGATGCCGCCGCGGTTGAAGTGCCGTTCGATGAAGTACTGCCCCAGGCTCAGGATGCTGGTGACCAGCAGGTACCACATGCTGGCGGCGATGAGCAGCGGGATGGTCTTGAAGTTGGCGCTGTACACCAGCTGCGCGGAGTACAGCAGTTCCGGGAACGCCAGGACACTGACCAGGGAGGTGGTCTTCAGCATGGAGATGGTCTGGTTGCCGGTGGGCGGGATGATGATCTTCATGGCCTGCGGCAGCACAATCCGGGACAGGATGGCGAACCGTCGCATGCCCAGGGCCGTGGCCGCCTCGGTCTGGCCGCGGTTGACGCTCAGGAGCCCGGCTCGGACGATCTCCGACATGTACGCGCCTTCATTCAGGCCCAAGCCGAGGATGGCCGCCATGAACGGGGTGATCAGCACGTTGGCGTCCACCGAGAAGAACTCCGGCCCGAACGGAACACCCACCGCGATGCGCGGGTAGATGGCGGCGATGAAGCCCCAGAAGAGCAGCTGGACGAACACCGGCACCCCGCGGAAGAGCCACACCAGGAACGCCGCGGTGCCGGCCACAATGGCGTTGGGCGCCAGCCGGGCCAGCGCCAGCAGGACGCCGACGACGATTCCCACGGCCATGGAAATGGCCGTCAGTCCCAGCGTCCGCAGCAAGCCCGTGAACAGCCGCTCCGAGGTAAACCAGCCAAAGACCACGTTCCACTCGAAGCGCGGATTGGTGACCAGGGAGTAGCCCACCAGGAAGATCGCTGCCAGGACGATCGCGGCGGTCAGCCACAACCCTCCGTGGCGCTGGTGGGGACGGCCCATGAGGAGCTGCCGGTCCAGTGTTTCGCCGGGCGGTGCCTTGGCGTCCGGTTCCGTGGCTGTGTTGGCCATGGTGCTACTGCGCTTTGTTGAAGGCGAAGTCAGAGATGGCACCGCTGCCTACACCCCACTTGTCCAGGATTTCCTTGTACTTGCCGCTCTTTGCCAGCGACTGCATGCCGAGCTCGATGGCCTTCTCCAGGCCCGCGCCCTTCTTGAAGCCGATGCTGACGGGGGAGACGTCCTTCTCGCCGAGCAGTTCGATCTGGCCGCCCTGCTTGATGGCGTAGCCCAGGGTGGGTCCGTCAATGTAGACGGCGTCAATGCGGCCGGCGGTCAGCGCAAGGTTGGGGGCCTGCATGTCCGGATAGGTCATGGCCTCAATGGCCGGCTGGCCGGCGTCCGTGCACGCCTTGGAGAGGGCGGGCAGGCGCTTGAGGTCCTGGAAGGAACCCTTCAGCACGCCCACGCGCTTGCCGCAGAGGGTATCGATGGTGAGCTTCTGCGGGTTGCCGGGGGCCACGCCGATGCCGCTGCCGGACTGGTAGTAGTCCACGAAGTCCAGCACCTTCATGCGTTCGGTGGAGGGGGACATCTGGGAGATGGCCATATCGAACTTGCCGGCCGAAATGCCGGGGATGATGCCGTCGAACGGGCCGCTCTTGACCTCCGTCTTCAGGCCCAGCGTCTGGCCCAGGGCCATGGCGATTTCGGGGTCAATGCCTTGGATGGTGGTCCCGTCCGCGGCCATGAAGTGCAGGGGCGGGGAGCTCTGGCTCATGGTGACGGTCAGGGTTCCCTTGTCCTTCGTCTCCTTGGGGAGGGCTGCCGCGGCGGCTTCGTCGACCTTGACGGCCTCCGCGGAGCTCGAGGGTTTGGGGGCATCGGACTGGGAGGAAGAGGACATGCTCGGATTGGAGCACCCGGAGAGAAGCACGCTCGCCATGGACACTGCGGCGACGGTCACCATCATCGATCGGAACTGAATCATCTACACGCCTTCGGATTTGGGGGAATGGGGTTGGCGGCGTCAGGCCTCCAACCCTGGAAGGGGCAACAGCTGCTGTGTGTTTTGGATCACTTCGCTGTCCGGTATCATGTACCGTACATCATGCACGATTTTCCGCCAATACCTTTTTCGCGGTCATTGTTTTGTGACGAGGGCTCTCTCGCCGTGGCTGCCAGTTCGCATAGGATTCCGAAATGAACGCCGCTTCGCCTGAAGAAGAAGTACTCATCCCCGGCCGGCCAATGTTGGTGGACCAGGTGTTCGAGGCCATCCTGTCCCTGCTGCTGGATGACAAGATCTCCACCGGATCGCCGCTCAGCATCGACGGGCTGGCCAAGCGCTTCAAGGTTTCCTCCACCCCCGTCCGGGAAGCCCTGGCACGGCTGGAGACCACCGGCATGGTCCGGCGCGAAGCCCTGCGCGGCTACAAGGTGGCCCCCGAACCGACCGCCAGCGACGTCGCCGCGCTCCTGACGTCCCGGCAGATACTGGAGCCGGCGTGCACCAGCATTGCGTGCACCAACTCAACCGAGGAGCTGGTGGCGGACCTGGAACGGTTCCACCACGATCTCGAGGCCTCCCGTCACGGCGGCGACACCTTCGCCGGGTACCGGGCCTACTGGCAGGCGGACGAGAACTTCCACCGGCGCATCGTGGAAGCCACCGACAACGAGTTCCTGCTCCGGGCCTACGGCTCCATCGAGGGGCACATCCAGAGGTTCCGGCTGCTGGTGCATAACGACATGAGCGGGGACCACACAGTGCAGGAGCACCAGGCCATCATCGACGCGTTCAAGGCCGGGGATGCCGTGGCTGCGACGGCGGCGATGAACAGGCACATCGAGGGGATCAGGTCCCGCTCGCTGAGCCTGGCGAAGTTCGGGCAGCAGGGCTGACCGGCGGGCGAAGCCGGGTGTCGGCTACCGGGCCCAATGCCGTCTGACCTGCAGGAACACCGTCCGAGCCGCCCCGCCGGCAGGTATCAGGGGGTGGAAGAATCAGGTACTCAATTACTGGTCACATATGCCGGCCGGGAGCCTAGCCTTCATCCATGCTGACGACCGTGTTTAGGATTTTTCGACCTGAGCCAAAGTGTAGGTTTTGCGGCGGACCCCTCCCGCACACTCCCACTGCGGAATTTTGCTCCCGCGACTGTTACGACAGTTACCAATTCATAAACCGCCATCCCGCCGGCGGGCAATAGCCATACCTCGTGGCCAGGGATTCGGTCTTGGGCGCTGCCGGACGGAAAGCTGGCGCCGGCTGGGATTATGCTCGAATCATGGCGATGCAGGAATCCCCGGTAAAGACCGTCAAGGTCCGCGACAAAGGACCGTGGCGGCGCCGGATGTGGATGTGGATCGTTGCTGCCGGGCTGGACGTGTACATCCTCGGTTTCGTCCTCGGGCTCCAGCCATCGGGTCCCCTCTGCGGCAGCCCGCTGCTGCGCGAAAGCCATGCGGCCGAACTCATAGGCCTGCAAAAGGCGGGCATTGGGGCGGCCGCTGTCTGCTATAAGAACATCGACGCGGACTCCGTCCCCGTCTGGACCCTCATGGCCGTGGGAGTCTTTCTGGTCATGGCCGGAGTTGCCGTACGGATTGTCACCATCCGGCGTTCCGCCAGCCTGGACTGAGCCGCGCGGGCAGACGCAGCAGCGCCTATGTGGGTGTGCGCCGTGCGAAACGCGGGCGTAAAAAAATCGTCAAGGTTTCCGGCCCAAAGCCCGGAACCCGGCTGAGCCGGCCTACCACGGGGTTACCTTGGATGCAGTGCCGCCGCCTCATCATCCCCCAAATTTGAGGCGGCGGCACCTGTCTTTTCTGCTGACGTATCTGGCCCGCGATTGGTGCGTGCCGCCGTCGTACGTCCTGACGCGCCCATGCCGCAGCCTCTGAGGCCGTTCCCAGCCGGTGCATGAATAATACGGAGTGCTGGCAACAGCGGAAGTGACACGGCAGGCGAACGCCTGCGACGGCGACGGGCAAAGGAGCGGACATGGCCAGGCCACACCGGAGCGGACAGCACGAACCCGAATCGAGCGTGGAGCTGAACCCCCTGTTCAGCCGGCCGGGGGAGTCCACCATCTTCCCGCGCTTCACCATCCCGGACGGCGAATCCCTGCCCGGCACCGCCTACCAGGTGGTCCACGACGAGGTGATGCTGGACGGCAACTCCCGCCTGAACCTGGCCACGTTCGTGGGGACCTGGATGGAGCGCGAAGCCTCCCAGCTGTATGCCGAAACGTTCGACAAGAACATGATCGACAAGGACGAATACCCACAGACAGCCCTGATCGAAACCCGGTGCTGGCGGATGCTCGCGGACCTGTGGAACGCACCTGACCCGGCCGCCGCCGTCGGCACCTCCACCGTGGGCTCCTCCGAAGCGTGCATGCTCGGCGGGCTGGCGCTCAAGCGCCGGTGGCAACACGGCCGTCGTGCCGCCAAAAAGCCCACCGACGCACCCAACATTGTCCTCAGCTCAGCCGTGCAGGTGTGCTGGGAAAAGTTCTGCAACTACTTTGAGGTGGAAGCACGGTACGTGCCCGTCTCCGCCGAGCATCCCGCCCTGGACGGGCACGGCCTGGAACGCTACGTGGATGAGAACACCATCGGCGTGGTGGCCATCATGGGCGTCACCTACACCGGCGCCTACGAAGCCGTGGAGCAGATCTCCGCCGCGCTGGACGCCATCCAGGCGGACACCGGACTGGACGTCCCCATCCACGTGGACGGCGCGTCCGGGGCCATGGTGGCTCCGTTCCTGCAGCCGGACCTGGTGTGGGACTTCCGGCTCCCCAGGGTGGCCTCCATCAACACCTCCGGGCACAAGTACGGGCTGGTGTACCCGGGCCTGGGCTGGATCGTGTGGCGGGACGCTGACGCGCTGCCCGAGGACCTGGTGTTCCACGTCAGCTACCTGGGCGGCGATATGCCCACCTTCGCCCTGAACTTCTCCCGTCCCGGCGCCCAGGTGCTGCTGCAGTACTACCTGTTCCTCCGGCTGGGCTTCGCCGGCTACCGGTCTGTGCAGGCCAGCTGCCGCGACGTCGCCCTGTACCTGTCGCACGAGATCGGCGCCATGGACGCCTTCACCCTCTGGAGCGACGGGTCCGACATCCCGGTTTTCGCCTGGCAGCTCACCGACGGCCACACCCAGAACTGGAACCTGCACCACCTCTCCGAACGGCTGCGGATGAACGGCTGGCTGGTCCCGGCCTACCCGCTGCCGGACGGGCTCAGCGACATCACCGTGCAGCGGATCGTGGTCCGCAACGGCTTCACCCGCGACCTCGCCGCCAGCTTCTTGGCCGACCTCCAAAAAGAAGTGGCCTACCTGGATGCCCTGGCCGGGCCCATGCCCACGGAGCAGCAGAAGGAAGCGTTCCACCACTAATTTGTGAGGAGGGTTCTGTGTGCCGGTTGTTCGGGTTGCACGCGGGGTCCCGGCCCGTCGGCGCCACTTTCTGGCTGCTGGATGCCCCGGACAGCCTGGCTGAGCAGAGCAGGCGGGAGCCCGACGGCGCGGGCATCGGCACTTTTGCGGGCGACGGCGGGGCGCGGGTCAGCAAACGGCCGCTCGCCGCATGGGAGGACCACGCCTTCGCCCGGGAGGCCAGGGAGCTAAGGAGCACCACCTTCCTGGCCCACGTCCGGTATGCCAGCACGGGCGCGCACACCCTGGTGAACACCCACCCCTTCGAGCAGGACGGGCGGCTTTTCGCGCACAACGGCGCCTTCCACGGGCTGGACCGGCTCGACACGCGGCTGGCCGAACTCGGGGTTGCGGGGCTGGTGCAGGGCCAGACCGACAGCGAACGGCTCTTCGCCCTGATTACGGCGGAGAGCCGCCTGGCCGGCGGGGACGTGGCCGAAGGAATTGTGCGCGCGGTGGGCTGGATCGCCGTCGAACTTCCCGTCCTGGCCCTGAACCTGATCGTCACCACCGCGACCGATCTTTGGGCGCTCCGCTACCCCGCAACCCACCCGCTGTTCATCCTGGAACGCGACCCGTCAGCCGAGCCGGCTCCGGCGGCCCCGCTTGACGCGCGGAGCCACCGGATCCACTCGCGAAGCACCGAACTGTCCGGCTCGCCGTCGGTCCTCCTCGCCACCGAACCCATGGACCACAACCCCGGCTGGCGGCCCTTGGCGCCGGGGGAGCTGGTGCACGTTGGCCCGGACCTGGCGGTGACCTGCACCGTTCCGTTCCCGGACCAACCCGCCCACCCGCTCACGCTCGCCGACCTGGACCCGTCCGCCGCGGCGTCGCAAACGTCCTGACGCGGCTTAGGTGCTGGGCGTTGCCGCCTTCTTTGCCAGCGCCTCGGCCATCTTCTGCACCTTGGGGCCGTAGCCGCCGTTCAGTGCGGTGTCCTTGATCTTGTTGGCCTGGGCGTCCAGGTCCGCGGGGGCGGCGTTCTTGAGCGTGGTCAGGTCAGCCTGGAGGTTCGCGGGGAGCTTGGCGAACAGCTTCGGATGGGCGATGAGCTGGTCGGCCACCTTCTGGAGCCCGGCGCCCGGGTTGCCCGAGCTGAACGCGGTGCGCAGCTCCTGGCGCAGGCCGGCGATTCCGGTGACGGTCTTCTCCAGCGTTTCGGCGCGCTTCTGGACCTCGGGTCCGTAGCCGCCGGAAAGGGCGGTGGTCTTGATCTTGTAGGCGTCCTTCACCCGGTCCGCCGCCGGGGCGTCCTTGAGGGTGGTCACGTCCGCCTGGAGGGCGGCGGGCAGCTTGGCGAACAGCTGCGGGTGGTTGACCAGGGCTTCGGCAGCCTTCGCGGCGCGGTCCCCAACGGCCTGGGGGCTGTCAACGTTGATGCCCAGGAACGCCTGCAGTCCACCGGCGCCCTTCCCCGCCTTGGCCAGGCCGGTGGCTGCGGCAGAGGCGGTAGCTGTGGGACTGGGGGAGGCGGACGCGGCGCTCACGCCTGCAACGGCCATGGCGCCGGCGGCCAGGAGTGCTGCGGCTCCGACGCCGATGCGGGCCTTCATTGACGGGATTGATGGGTTCACCACGGTGTGTCCTTCCGAATCTGCGCGTGCATCCCCGCTCGACGGCGCGGACCGGCACAGGATCACTGTAAGACCGGAGGCTGGGGAAATGCTGAATGCGGACCACCCCGGAGATGCCGGATCATGGTCAGTGGCAGGGGAAGAGTAGGGTGAAAGCCTGAGTGATGACCACCTGTGAGGCGCGGGGAGGAAAGCCGCCCCGGCAGGGTACCGCTGCAGAATTCGATGCCGAGAACCGGAGACCCCGCATGTCCAAGGAAGTTCCTTCCCCCTCCACGTCCGCCCCGTTCCGCGCCCTGAACCTGTTCCGCGCAACGGGAATTACGCTGGGCCGGTTCACGGGCTTCCTTGTTGTCAGTGCGCTGTGCGGTGCCCTTCTTGCCGGCCTGATGATGCCGGCCGCCGCCGTCACCGAGACGGTGGTGGCGGGCGGATCCTCCGCCTTGACCAGCAACCTTCCCAACGACGTGTTCTCCGCGCCCCCGGCACAGATGACGCGTGTGCTGGCGGCGGACGGATCGCAGATCGCCACCCTGTTTAACGAGAACCGCACACGGATCTCCCTGGACCAGATGTCGCCCAACATCAAGGACGCGATCGTTGCCATTGAGGACTACCGCTTCTACCAGCACGGCGGAATCGATCCCGAGGGCATCTTCCGGGCCTTGGCGGTCGACGTGGCCGGTGGGCACCAGGGCGCGTCCACGCTGACCCAGCAGTACGTCACCAACATGCTCAACGAAAACCTGATCGCCCAGGGCAAGGACGCCCAGGTGGTGCTCAACGGGCAGAAAGGGGTGGAGCAGAAGATCCAGGAGATGAAGCTGGCGATCGGCCTCGAGGAGAAGTATTCGAAGGACCAGGTCCTGGCCGGGTACCTGAACGTGGTGGGTTTCAACGCCAACGCCTACGGCATCCAGGCCGCGAGCCAGTACTTCTTCTCGGTGGACGCCAAGGACCTCACCCTGCCCCAGGGAGCCCTGCTCGCCGGCCTGGTCAACGGCCCGTCACTGTACGACCCCACCGTGCACCCCGAAGCCGCCAAAGCCCGGCGCGACCTGGTGCTGGACGCGATGCTGCAGCACGGCTACATCGACCAGCAGCAGCACGACGACGCCGTGAACACCCCCATCCAGCTCAAGGTCAACCCGCCCAAGCAGGGCTGCGCCTACGCTCCCCAGGCGCAGTATTTTTGCGACTACGTGATCCACCAGATCGAGAACGATCCCGCCTACGGCGACACCGTGGACCAGCGCGACCAGAAGATCATGGCCGGCGGCCTGACCATCAAGACCACCCTGGACCCCCGCCTGCAGGGACCCGCTCAGGCCCAGGTGGACGCCACGGCCGGCGCGAACCCGGACAAATGGGGCGCCTCGCTGGTGACCATCGAACCGGGCACCGGCAAAGTCCTGTCTATGGCACAGAACTCACGGAAACTGCCCGGCCAGGGCGCCGGTTTTGTTTCCGACTACAACTTCAACGTGGACGGCAGTGACGCGGCCGGGAACAGCCTGGGCGGTGTGGGCGGCATGCAGCCCGGCTCCACCATGAAGCCGGTCACCCTGGCGGCGTGGCTGGGCGAAGGCAAATCGACCAACCAAATTGTCGATGCTTCCAAGCGCCGGTACGGCATCTACTACCCCTGGAAGACGACGTGCCATCCGGTCCAGGGCTGGTTCGACAGCACCGTGCGGGACTCGTCGGACCTGCAGAACGATGAGCCCAACTGGTACCGGCCCATGACGGTCCGGGAAGGCATCTACCAGTCCATCAACACGGCCACCTTCGCCTCCCTGGCCGGGCTCAACGATTTCTGCGACGTCCAGCGCGCCGCGGATGCCATGGGCCTGCACCTGGGCAGCGGAAAGGACGAAAAAATCGACCTGTCCACCCTGGGCAACATCCTGGGCAGCCAGAACGTGGCACCCCTGACCATGGCCAACGCCTTCGCCACGTTCGCCGCCAACGGCGCCTACTGTGCCCCTATCTCCATCACGGAAGTTGACGACGCCCAAGGCAAGAAGATCGGCGGCCAGGCGTCCTCCTGCCAGGCCGGCGCCCTGAAACCGGACGTTGCCAAGGCCGTCACCAACGTCCTCCAGGACGTCCTGACGAAAGGCTCCGGCCTGCTGATCCCGCAGAAACTCGGGGTCCCGGATGCCGCCAAGACCGGCACCAACGAGTGGAACAACCAGACGTGGGTGGTGGGCTACACGAAAGGCCTGGCCACGGCGTCCTTCTTCGGCGACCCCTTCAACGGAGGCCCGACCAGGCTGGGACGCAACATCACCGTCAACGGGAAGTTCTATCCCGCCGTGGACGGCGCCTACATCGCCGGGCCGCAATGGGCGCAGTACATGCAGGGCGCGGTGGGCCTCTACGACCACGGCAACTTTGACGCCCCGCCACAGAACCTCATCAGCGCCCCCGGCGCCCCCGGCCCCCAGCAGACCAAGGCCAACTGAATGGAAAAAACTCCGCCGCGGTCAGCCCTGCTGGACCGGACCTTCCGGGTTTCCCTCATCCTCAAGGGACTGGACGGGGTCCTGGAACTGATCGGCGGGGTCCTCCTCCTGCTGGTCACGCCCGCGCAGATCAATGACCTGGTCCGGTTCCTCACCCAGCACGAACTCGCCCAGGATCCCAACGACCTGGTGGCCAACACCCTGCTGCACCTGACCGCGAATCTCTCGGGATCGGCGTCGTTGTTTGGCGCCGTCTATCTCCTCCTGCATGGCGTGGTGAAAATTGTCCTGGTGTGGGCTGTCCTGAGGGAGAGGCTGTGGGCCTACCCGTGGATGATCGCGTTCCTGCTGGTGTTCATCGCGTACCAGGCGTACCGGATCTCGGTGGCGTTCACCTGGGGCATGATGCTCCTCACCGCGTTCGACATCTTCATCGTGTGGATCACGTGGCGGGAGTACCGGCTTCGGCGGTCCCGGAACAGGATGCCCGTAGGCTGACCCGCTTACTTGACTGTCAGCGTTCCGTGCATGCCGGAGTGGTACGTGCAGTGGTAGGGGTAGCTTCCCGCCGTGGCGGGGGCGGCGAAGGTGGTGCTGGTCCCGGGTTTGAGCACGACGTTGAAGGAGCCGTCGTCAGCGGTCACGGTGTGGGCTTCGTTGTCCATATTCATGACCGTCACACTTCCGCCGGCGGGGACGCTGTCCGGTCCGTCGTAGGCGAAGGACTTGATATGGATGGTCAGGATTGGGCTCGCTCCGGTGGACCCATGCTCCGCCATCGTGGTTCCGCTTGGGGATGCCATGGGCGAACCTCCCATGCCGGCCATGGATGCGTGCGTGGAGGCCGGCGTCTCCGGTGCGGCGACGGACCCTCCTCCACTGGTTCCACACGCGCTGGCCCCGAAGATAGTTGCGGCGCCGATCAGGGCCAGGGCCGCGCGCTTAGTTGGTGTCGACTTCATGATGTTCCCTCTCGGGGATGAGTGGCGCTTTCGGCCTGGACTGGGAGCGGCTTCGAATTATGCGGCGTGGCTGGAGACCAAATGCGCGTAGACAACGGTGTTGTCGAGGTACTCCCTCGTGGCCGGGTCGTAGCCCCCGCACGTGATCAGGCGTACCTCGGGCCGGTCTGCGTTTTGGTAAACCTTCACTGTTGGGAACGTTGATTTGTGGTAGACATCCACCCTGTCCACAGTGAAGACCGCGGCGGTGTGGTCCGCGCGGGTAACGGTGATGGTTTGGCCCGCGGTGAGTTCGTGAAGCCGGTAGAACAGTCCAACGTCGCTGGTGGTGCTGTTGACGTGGCCCAGGATCACCGCCGATCCCGTCTGGCCGGGAGTGGGTAAATCCTGGTACCAGCCAGCAGGAGAGCCCGGTTCCCCCGAGGGCGTCTGGACTTCCCCGTTCGCTTGCTTTCCCACGGGAGCCACAGCCGCGTCCACTCCGATGGAGGGCACCTCCACACGCACCGGGACGGATGCCGGCAGGGGGGCATCCGGAGCGGTAGGAGTGGCCGCGGCCGACGGGACTGGCTGTACCGGCGCAACGGGGGGCGGCCCGGTTGGGGACGCCGGCCCTGAAGCGCCGGCGTCCGCGGGCGGCGCTGCGGCTGGTGGGCTGGAAACTGCTGCGGGTTCCCCCGTGCCTGGGGGTTCGGCGTGGAGGCCGAGGCCGATGGTGGTGATGCCACCGGCCAGGAGCAGGGCGGCTGCCGCGGACGCGATGACGCGTCCGCGGCGGCTGCTGTTCCGGGGTCCCATCAGGTCCCTGCTTGTTCCCGCTGTTCTGCCCGGCCTAAGCAGCCATCTTGCGGCGGAGTGCGTACGCGCCCCCGGCTGCGAGGACCAGGCCGCCGCCGGCAGCGAGGAGGCCAAGGTCGGGTCCGGCCGGGGCGGGGGCGGTGATGCCGGTGCCGGGGGCTCCGGCGGGCATGGCCTTCAGGGAGCCGCACAACGCCGGGGAGGTGGCGGCCAGCGGCAGGGAGGGCACCAGGTCGCTGGGAGCCTTCTGCGCTGCCTCGGGCAGCGTGGCCGGGTCGAGGCCGTGGACCACGACGACGGCGGTTCCGGCCTTGAGCGAATCAGCGGTCTTGGCGTCCAGGGTGAAAGTCCGGTTGTAGGTGTATGAGGCGCCCATGCCTGCGACCTTCAGGTCCGTTCCGGCCGCGGGGCTGGTGTCCCCGCTGGTGGAGAGGGTGGCGCCGATGCCGCCGTAGGCAGGTGCGCCTTCGGTGGTGCTGATGACGCCGTCTTTGTTGGTGTCGGCGGACATGTCAGGGCACGTCCCCTTGGCACCGATGTGGATGTGCTGCACGTGCGGGTACGGGTTTCCGTTGAACATGGCCGCGAGTCCGGAGACTTTCTCCGTGACGGTTGCCTGGTCACCGTTGACGGTGACCATGACGGTTCCGGAGGCATTGCTGCCGTTGATAGCGGCGAGGTTCGCCTGGTACATGGTGGCGTTGTCAGCGGCAAGGGCCGGGCTGGTGGAGAGTGCGAAGGCGCCCAGGGCAAGAACCGGGGCTACCAGGAAAGCGGATTTCTTCATGACATTTCCTCCATTGGAAATGGACGCTCCCCTGATGGGCCCGCCCATGACTGTGACACTGATGATTCGCTGTGCTCCTCGTCACGGATGGGAAGGTGGGCGTCTTTTGCCCCTCCCTGGCTATTCGGACCAGCAGGCCAGCACGGCGGTGGCTATCTGGTACGCGAAAGCGTCGCGGGAAACGTCGTGGGGGCCCAACCTGGCCGGGAGGGCTGCCGCGTCCACAGTCAGGACGAAACTGTCCTTCGTAAAGACCGCGGAGGAAGGCGTCTGGAACGCCGGAAACCCCAGGTTTGCCAGCCCCTCAATCGGCGCAGCCCCGGCAGCCTGTTGCTGCAGCCCGTCAAAAAAGGTGCGGGCAGCTGCCGGATCGGACGTTTCCTTGACCGAGAGCAGCAGGTGCCCGGACGGGAGCGCATAGGTGCAGGTGTAGAGCTTGTCCGCCCATGAGTCCGTGGTGGGTGGCTCGGATGGAAGGGACAGGGCCTTGACAATATTCGTCTTGGTCTCGTCGCCGCATACCATGGTTGCGGCCGACGAGGGGCCGTCCGCCGCAGCACCGGCAGTTGCCTGCGGCGAAGCGGACGGACTGGCTGAAGGTCCTTCGGACGGCGGCTTTTCGGCGCCGGCCGCGGCGCAGCCGGACATGACCAGGGCCAGGAACGTGGTCAGGGCAATGACCTGTGTCCGGCCCCTGTTATGCGCTCGCGGACTGCTTTGTGGACTCATGGCTGCACCTTCCGAACGTTCCTGCACTAGCCTGACCCGGCCGTACCTACCAACTGTTCGTAACGGCAACCCCTCTGGACCGGTCCCGGCCCGTGCTACCGGGCCCCGGATTCGACGCCGGATCCGGCGGTCAGGACATAGTGGCGACGGCGAACAGTCCGGCCACGCCGGCCAGGTACAGGACCAGGACCACCAGTGAGTCCGTCCCCATGCCCAGGCGCTTCTTCTTCGGCCGGAACAGCAGGCCGAGCAGGTACGTGAGGGTCAGCAGGATGGCCAGGGCGGTGAGGTAGATGTCCGTGGCCTGGGCCTGCGGCAGGACCGGTTTGCCGGTGATGAGGACGGCCACCAGGAACAGGACCGGGAGGAAGGCGTTGCCGCCGAAGATGTCGCTGAACGCCAGCTTGTAGTCGCCCTGTTTGACGGAGGCCAGGCCGGTGGAGATTTCCGGCAGGGACGTGGCCAGGGCCAGGAAGGTGGCGCCGAAGAGGACCCCGGAGAGGCCGATGTGCCCGGCAATTGCGTCGCCGCTGCGCTCCAGGACGACGCCCGCACCCAGGGTTGCCAGGGCCGCCACGGTGAAGATCAGGGCCGACTTGGCGGTGCTGATGTGTCGGTTCTTGTCCGTTGACTTCTTCTTCGAGTGCCCCTTCGGCTGGTCCTGGCCCCCGGGTGCGTCGCCCTGCTGGTGCCACGGCAGCCCCTTCTGGGAGCGCTGGACCAGGATCAATCCGAGGATCCAGATCACGGCGATCAGCACCGCGGCAGGGGTCAGGTGCAGGGCCACCAGCGAACCCGGCATCTGGCTTCCCGCGATCACCACGCCCAGGACCGCGACGACTGTGACGGCTTCGATGACGAGGGTCAGGGACGCGGCCTTGTAGCTGAGCGGATCCGTTCCCCTGGTTCCGAACACGTCCAGGATCACCAGCACCACGGTCTGGATGGCGATGCCGCCCAAGATGTTGCCCACGGCCACACCGATGTTGTTGGACAGGGCCGCGCTGACCGTGATGGCGATCTCCGGCAGGTTGGTGGCGATGGCCAACAGGATCAGCCCGCCCAGCGCCGACCCCAGATGCAGTCGGTCATCCAGGATGTCCGTCTGCTTGGATAGCTGGATGCCGGCCACCCAGATCACCGCCGCCGCACCGGCGAAAATCAGGAGCAGGACCGCCAGGGGCAGCGCTTCCATATCTTTTGCCTCCTCTTGGGCTTGTGCAGCGGTTTCAGTGAAGCCGTACCCACCTGGGGGCCCTTTGCGGTGGTTATTTGCTGGGAATCCGCTGGGAAGGCTGCCTTTGGGATGTTGAGCTGGTGGCGCACCCGCTGATTGGGTAAGGGGTAGGGCGTAGCCACCCACGCCGAAAGGACAACCATGGACATCGTTGAAGTGATTTTGAACGACCACCACGAGCAGCGGCGCCTGTTCGCCCTGCTCGATGAAATGCATGCCAGTGAAACCTCCAGCCTGGACGCGGTGTGGAAGCGGATGCGCATCCTGCTGGAGGTCCATGCCAAGGCGGAAGAAGAACTCTTCTACCCGGAATTGCTGGAACTGGGGAAGGGGGCCGGCGGAAAGGACTCCGCCGAGGACGAAACCGAGGACGCCATCCACGACCACAACGAAATCCGGGACGCCATCAGCGAGGTGGACCGGCATAACGCCGGGACGCCTGAGTGGTGGGAGGCGTTGGCGAAAGTCAACGAGGCCAACGGCGACCACATGGCAGAGGAGGAACGGGAGGGCCTGACCGACTTCCGGCAGCACGCGTCCCTGGAGCTGCGCCACCGCCTGGGCCTGGCGTTCGCCATTTTCGAGTCCGAGCACGCCGGCGGGATCGAGCCCCACGACGTCAGCCCCGAGGAATACATCCGCGAGCACGAATAAGGCCCCCGGCTGCGGTTACCGCTTGACCGCCGGTTCCGCCGGCGCCTTGACGGTGGCCAGCAGGATGACCCCGGCCACGGCGGTGGCTCCTGAGACGAGGAACAGGACAATTGCCAGCGGCGGGGCCGCGGCAGCCTCGCCCAGGATGGTGACGCCGATGGCAACCGCTACCAGCGGGTCGATGACAGTGAGGCCCGCGACCACGAGTTCCGGCGTGCCCCGGGTGTGGGCGTTCTGGACCAGGAAGCTGCCGGCCAGGGCCGCGACGACCAGCCCCGCCAGGCAGGTCAGGGAGAGCCACTCGAAGTCGCCCTGGAACAGCCGGGCGATCACGGTCTTGGCCAGCGCCGCGACGAACCCGAACAGGATCCCGGCGCCGGCCGTAAACACCACGGCCCCCGAGCGGTGCCGCCAGAGCGCGTAGGCCACAGCGACGCAGGCCAGGACCACCGCGAGGACGATCAGGATGGTGACCAGGTGCCGGTCACTGATCTCCACGTCCTCCGCGGAGAACGCTGCCACGGCCACGAACACGCCCACACCGCCGACGCAGAGAGCGACGGCGGTGAGGGCCCGGCGTCCTGGCGGCCGGCGGTTCATCCGGGCGTTGGCCAGGGTGGTAACCACCAGGGCCACCGCGCCGATGGGCTGCACCACGATCAGGGGCGAGAAGCGGAGACTGGTGAGCTGGAGCAGGATGGCGGCGCCCAGCATCGCCGTCCCGGCCAGCCACGCCGGTTTGCGGAGCAGGGCCTGCAGCCGCCCGCCGCCCATGCTGCCCGCCGCACGTCCCGCGGCGGCCGGCTCTTCTCCCACGGCCCGGTGCTGGAACAGGGTTCCCAGGGCGAGCAGGACGGCACCCGCGGCGGCAATGGGAATCCCCAGCCAGTGGGTGGACGTCAACGCGGACACGGCCGCGGCCTGGATCATGGACAAACCCTACCCATCCGGCCGGCGGAAACCCGGAACTTACCGCTGGGCAATCCTGAAGAGCGCACCGGTGGGGTCCGTGAGGGCGGCGATGCGCCCAAACGGGGTGTCCTCGGCCGGATGCACCACCTTGCCACCCAATGACGTGGCGATGTCTACGCCGGCGTCGGTGTTTTCGATGGCAAAGTAGGTCTGCCAGTTGGCGGGGACACCTTCGGGCAGGAAGTTGGAGGCGTCCATGATTCCGGCCCGTGAATCCCGCCCGGATCCCAGCGTGGTATAGCGGAAGTCCTCGGTGTCGCTCATGACGTCGGTGTCCCAGCCAAAGACGTCCTGGTAGAACTTGACGGACGCCGGGTAGTCGCGGGTATGGAGTTCGTGCCAGTAGGGGGTTCCAGGTTCGCCCGTGGACTGGAAGCCGGTGTGGCCACCGAACTGCCAGGCCCCAATCGCGGCCCCGCCCGCATCCCCCAGCATCGCCATGTGGCCCTGCTCGGGAACCTCCATGGGCGGCATGAACACCTGGCCGCCTGCCGCCACGGCAGCGTCGGCCGTCTTCTGGATATCCTCCACCCGCAGGTACGTTGTCCAGACGTCCGGGTATCCGAAGTCGGGGTCGTTCTTCATCATCCCGGCCACCATCGAGCCGTTGGCGAACGCCGTGATGTAGCCCCCGTACTTCTCCTGGTCGCCCTCCTCGTAGGTCCAGCCGAACAGGCGGGTGTAGAACTCGCGGGACCTTTCCGGGTCGGAGGTCATGAGGTCGATCCAGCAGGGATCACCGTTGGCAATGGTGGGCTTGGGCATAGGGACTCCTCGGATGTGCGGGGTGTGGACCGGGCAAGGCCCACCCTAACGCTGCCCGCGCCAAAAGCCGAGGGGCCGCCGGCACGGCCGCAACCATCGTTGCGGCCGTGCCGGTGGCCGGCCGTTTTTAGGCCTCGTCCTCCAGGTTCCGCAGCCGGCGCCTGATCAGCAGCCCGGCCACCACCAGGCCGATGACCAGGACGGCGCCGACTGCCCCCGTCACCAGCAGCGGCCCCGGAACCCCCGCAGTGGCTGAGGCAGGGCTGGCAGCCGGTGTCGCTGGCGGCGCGGCATTCGGGCCGCCGGCGGTGAAGGTGAACGTCCCCTCGATGGGGTGGCCGTCGGAGGAGACCACGCGCCAGACCACCGTGTACTTGCCCTGCGGGGCGCCCGGCTTGACCGCCTGGCTGACCTGGTTGTCAACGATCTGCACCGGCCCGTCCGCCTGGTCCGCGCCGGTGGCGTCCTCCACCCGGACAATCGAGTTGATGGCGATGGGGGTGTGGTCGAAGGTCAGCTCCACCGTGGCGGGCATCGCGCTGACCGTTGACCCGTTGGCCGGGTTGCTAGACTCCAGGGAATCGTGCGCCTGGGCAGGCGCGGAAAAGAGCAGCAGGAGCGCGGCGGTGGCCAAGGGAAGGAGCATGCGCGCCGGCCAGGCCGAACTGGGGCGGAGCGACGTTGTCTTCATGGGTCGCCCTACTTGCCGGCGTGGCGGGTGCGGCGGCCGGCGAGGACCAGCCCCAGTGCCGCGGCACCGAGCACCAGGCCTGCCGCGCCCAGGACCACGCCCCACACGGACGCCGCATTGTTGGCATCCTGGGCGGTGCGGGTGACTGCCTCGGTGCTGGGTGACGCTGATGCCGTGGCGGCGGCAGCGCCGTCGTCGGCCGTTGTCACGAAGGAGGGGGCGGGATGCTTGGGTTCCGGCTGCCCTTCGGCGCTCTCCTCGTCCCACTTCACCACGCTGCCGTCGGTGTACGTCTGGGCGGCCTTCAAAGTCACCTTCGTGCCCGCGGCGGGGAGCCGGCCCACCGACAGCGAGAACGCCTGGTACTGGTTCTGGCCCAGCTGGTGGGCTTCGTCGGCGGTCCAGACCACGGAGGTGGGCGCCTTGGTGACGGTGGCGCCGGCTACGGTGACGGGCTTGGGGAGATCGCCGGTGACCACCTGCGCGGTCCAGCCTTCCACGGGCTTCACGGAGACCGAGGTGAAGGGGGTGTCGGTGGGCAGGGAGACCTCGAGCTTGGTGGTCTTGGCTGTGGGGGACTCGTTGGGGACGTTGAACGTCAGGTGGGAGTAGCCGTTGGCACCGGTATCATCCGGGGTCACGCTGACGTGCGCGGACGCGACGGTGGCGCCCGCGGCGACGATTCCGGCGGCTGCAGCGCCGGCGGCCAGGGTCTTGAGGGTACGGCGGTATGAGGTGTTCAAAGCAAAGCCTTCCAAAGGGTGCGCCAAAAAGGGGCCGCGGGTGCGGCGGCGCGGAAAATTGACAGCGCGGTGTGCCCCTGACCGTTTTCGGGCCTGGGACTGCGCAGAGATTTGGCAGCCGCTTAGAGTGCGGCGTGGAAGGCCGGCGGCCCGCGGAGGGCGGGCAACCGCAGGTTCCGCCAGCGGAAGGGAATGACGACGGCGGCCGGCGCGGCAATGCGCGGCCACTCCGGGATGGCAAGGGAAGCCAGGATCCGGACCAGTGGGCGCAGCCACGCGGCAAGCGCCCACACGGCCGCCTCACCTTTGGCCAGGACCAGCGCGGTGGCCACCGTGGCCACCGCGTGCAGGGCCAGCATCAAAGCCCCGGGCACGGCGTCATGGCCGGGCATCAGGGCGCCGGCCGCGGCGGCTGGGAACGCTTCGTGGACGTGGGCGCCGTCAGCCGGGGTGAAGGGCGCCGAAGCGGAGAGCGCATCGAAGGCCCAGTGCAGGACCAGTTGGCTGGACGCCAGGAGCCCGATCATCGCCGGGGCGTTGATCTTCGTTTTCGAAAGGATCGTTACCGGCGCCAGCACCAGTGCCACGATTCCGGCCAAGATCGCCGGCTGGGGCAGCACGCCGCCGGCTACTACGTGTGCAGCCGCGGCCAGGGTCAGCATGGCCGCGGTAAAGGCGATGGCACGGGGGAGGCGGAACGGAGCATTCATGCCGGTCGCCGCCCTTCCTCTTGCTGTTGCCACCCTCAACTGTAAGGAATGACCGGCAGCGGCAGGTAATCAGCAGGGAAGCTATGTGGATGACGGCTGCCGACAACGCAGGAAAGCCCCTGGCCGGGGCCAAGGGCTTTGCTGTGGACTTCGGGTGCGCGCTACTCCGCGAGCTTGGCGACCGATTGCGCCCAGGTGAAGAACTTGTTGGTGCCCAGATCCTTGACGGTCTTGATGTTCAGGGCTTCTTTGAGCTTCTGGGCGTCGCTTTCGGACAGTCCCTTCAGCGCCTCGACCGGCGCTTTCGCGAGCTCGTCGATGCCCTTGTCAATGTATTCCTTGTCGAACTTCGAGTTGATTCCAGTCATGCTGTCCTCCTGCTGTCCGGTTGGGGCGTCATTGTGCCGGGGGGCACAATCGCCATTCAACCACGCCGGCCGGTAGTCCGCGTGGGTTTGTGGCGTTGACCTGCAGATCCATTGTGCGTGACAGCTTCGCAATACTACTAATCATGCTTACTATTGGTGGGCGCGGGCTGTCCGCTGGGGGCAGAGCACCCCGCGCCGCACCGGAGGTCTCACAAGCATGGACAACGAACTGCGTCCCCTCACCGATGAAGAACTGATGTCCGAACAGGCCACCGCGCTGCCGGACAAGGAAGTCGCGTCCGTCCTGGACCTGAACGCGGACCTGGACCTGGGCATCAATGCTGCGGCTCCAATCGACCTGGCCGTGGCCGCCAACGCGAACGTGGCGGCGCCTATCGATGCCGCCGCGTCAGCCAACATCCTGTCCTACGGGTCTGACGCGCAGGCCCTGTCCAGCCAGGACGCAGCGATCGACCAGGGCATCACTGCTGACGCCAATGCCGACTCCATGCAGGACAGCGTGATCGGCCAGGGCGACGGAACCACCGACACCGGCAGCACTGACGCCGGAACCGCGGATGGGACGGCCGGCGCTGTCACCGATCCCACCAGCACCGGAGGGCTCACCGACGCGGCAGGCGCCCTGAACGGCAACCTGCTCAACGTCGACGTCAACCTCGATGCCGACGCCGCCATTGCCGCCCCCATCAACGGTGCCGTTGCCGCGAATGCCAACGTTGCGGCCCCAATCGATGCGGCTGTGGCAGCAAACATCGGCTCCATCGACAGCCAGGCGTACGCCATCTCGGACCAGAGTGCCACCATCTCGCAGCACATCGACGGCGCCGCGGACGCAACCGCCGGCCAGCAGTCCGACCTGCAGCAGTAAGCCACCATGACCCAGACCCACGGCGGGCCGCCTTCCCAGGCGGGCCCGCCGTCGTCGGACCCTGCCCTTCCCCAGGACCCGCCGGGGCGCACCATCACGACGTCGGGTGCCCACCTTCCTGCCCTGGCCGACGGCGTGCAGTTGCTTGGCCCGGCGGAAGGCTCCGGCTACCGCGAGCCGCCGGCGCTGGTGCGCCGGGCCGACGGCCAGACCCTGCAGTTGACCCGGCTCCTGTACCTGGTGCTGGAAGGCGCCGACGGCACGCGCGACCTGGAGGCCATCGCCGGGTGTGTCAGTGCCGGTTCCGGGCGCCTGGTCAGCGCGGACAACGTCCGCACACTGATGGACTCCCAACTGCTGCCGATGGGCCTGCTCCGGCTCGCCGACGGCAGCCAGCCCGAGGTCAAAAAGTCCAACCCGCTGCTGGGCCTGCGGTTCCGCTACATCGTTTCCGATCCCGAGCGGACCCGCAGGATCACGGCACCTTTCGCCGTGCTGTTTAACCCGCTGATCGTGGTTGGCGTGGCGGCTGCGTTCCTTGCCGCCTGCTGGTGGGTGCTCATGGTGAAGGGCCTGGGTTCGGCTACGCATGAGGCCTTCGAGCAGCCGGCCCTCCTGCTGCTGATCCTCGCGGTGACCATCCTCTCCGCGGGGTTCCACGAATTCGGGCACGCCGCTGCCACCCGCAAGGGCGGCGCCACCCCTGGGGCCATGGGCGCCGGGCTGTACCTGCTGTGGCCCGCATTCTTCACCGACGTCACCGATTCCTACCGGCTGGGCCGCGGCGGCAGGATCCGCACCGACCTGGGCGGGCTTTACTTCAATGCCATTGTTGCGGTGGCCATCATGGGCCTCTGGTGGGCCACCGGTTTTGACGCGCTCCTGCTGGTGGTGGTCACGCAGATCCTGCAGATGGTACGGCAGCTGATCCCGCTGGTGAAATACGACGGCTACCACATCCTGGCCGACGCCACCGGGGTACCGGACCTCTTCCAGCGGATCAAGCCGACCCTTCTGGGGATCCTTCCGTGGCGGTGGGGAAACCCCGAAAGCCGGGTCCTGAAGCCGTGGGCGCGCGCTGTAGTCACCCTCTGGGTCCTAGTCACCGTGCCGGTGCTGCTATTCAGCATGGTGATGATGGTCCTGTCCCTGCCGCGGCTGCTGGCCACCGGGTGGGCCAGTGTGGGCAAACAGCAGGAAGCGCTCTCGGCATCGCTCGCCGGCGGGGATTTCCTGGGCGTGGCCGTGCGGGCACTGGCCATGATTGTGGTGGCCGTCCCGGTGCTCGGCGTGCTGTACATCGTCGTGCGGCTGCTGCGGCAGCTGGTCACCGGGCTGTGGCAGAAGACGCGCGGCAAGGCTCTGCAGCGTGCCGCGGCCATGACCGCCGTCGCCGTTTTGCTGGGCGGCCTCGCCTGGGCATGGTGGCCCGACGGCGGGACGTACCGCCCGGTGCAGGCCTACGAACGCGGGACGCTGGGTGACGCCACCGGGGCCATTCTTCCCCAGCGGCCGGAAAGGACAGTGTTGCGGGAGGGCGCCAACGGCCGGACGGTTGCATTGTGGCCGGCCGGTGCCGCCAAGCCCACGCGGGACAACCCGCAGTTGAGCATGGTGCTGGTCCCCACCGGCAAGGCGGCGTCGGCCGGCACCTCATCCGGCGGGACTGCTGCCGGGCCTGCCGCGCCGTCCTGGGTGTTCCCGTTCGACCGGCCGGCTGCTCCCGAGGGCGACGGAAACCAGGCGCTCGCCGTGAACACCACCGACGGCTCCGTCCAGTACAGCGTGGCATTCGCCCTCGTGTGGGCCGAGGATGGCCAGCCTGTCACTACGACCAACGAGGCCTACGCCTTCGCTAACTGCTCGGGCTGCGCGGCGGTGGCCGTGGGGTTCCAGGTGGTCCTGATCGTGGGGCAGACGGACGTGATCGTCCCGCAGAACCTGTCCGCGGCGGCCAACTACAACTGCCTGGACTGCCTCACCTACGCCCTGGCCAGCCAGCTGGTCCTGACGCTGGACGGCCCGCTGGACGGGGACAGCCAACGCCAGCTTGAGGCGCTCTGGGCCCGGATTGCCGACTACGGGCGGAACCTCCAGGATGTTCCGCTTTCCGATATCCAGGCCACGCTCAACGGTTACAAGGATCAGATCACGGCCATCGTCAAAGGTGCGTCGGTGACTTCAGCTTCCACGCCTGCACCCTCTGTTTCGGCCGATCCCAGCCCTGGCCCTTCTTCGTCCGGCGCGGTCGTTGAACCGTCCGGCCCGGCGACGGACCCTGCCGGTGGCCCCAACCCAGCCCCGACCTCCGGTGCCACCGGGCCGACGGGACAGTACACGGAAGGCCCGGCGCCGACGTCGTCCGTTGCCTACCCCACCACCGAACCCACTGCCGGCTCCGGGTCTGGGGCCACGCCCGTCCCGGTGCCCACGTCCAGCGCGGGCTGACTGGGCCACCGGGGGCCTGCAGGAGGTCAGCCTGGTGGCACGATTACGACAGCCACCATCATTGACGCCCCGGATATTTGGGCGTCTGCGTGGAACCTGCGCGTCGAAACCGAACTTGGGAGTAGAACTTGTCTTAGGAATGAACAACATACTCTGGGCAAAGGAAAGTCGATCATGGTCAACGGTGGACAGTTAGGGGCCAACGTCGGGGTATTGGTGGCCGTGGGCGTCGCCCTGTACATCGTCCTGGTGGTCCGCCGGCGGAAGTGAAGCTTCCTTCATACGCGCGGGTCGCCCTGCAGCAGGGTGGACTGCAGGGCGACCCTAGGCTTCGGGTTTTTGGAGAACCGCTCAGAAGCCGGACTGGTTAGTTTCGTCGAATGCCGTAATAGGTAATGCAAATCCGTTTCCGGCTAGGTCTGTGAGATTTGCCGATGGCGTATACGACGGCTTTGTGATGGCAACATTCTGCAATGTGCTGCCCGTTGCCGAGTTGCCGAACTTGATCGTCAGAATCTTTCCGGTTGGGTCCAGTGTCAGCGTCGAAGCGCCGCCCGATCCATTGCCGTTGGGTCCGAACGTCGCATTGGCGCTGACGTAGTTGGCCTTCAGGGCGATAGTGCCGATATTGAAGTCGTTGCAGTCGCCGGTCGCGAAGCTGAGACCGTCATTCGTTGAGTTGTCGATCAACGTAACGGTGCCGTTGAACGTTGTGGCACTGCTGGTGCCCGAGCAGAACTTGGCCGGATCCAGGGCTTCGAAGAACTGTATTGTCACGGTGTCGCCCTTGTCCGCCTGATTCAGCTTGGAGCCTCCGCTTCCGTTGGCCAGGGTGACGCTCCTAACTGTGGGTCGCAAAGTGTCCTTGGTGACGGGCACAGAAACTGTGATGCTGTTGCCGGCGGCATCGGTGGTGGTCGCCGTTGCAGTAACCGTAACGACAGGATTGGTGGAGCTGTCCTTAATTGCAGACAGATTGAGGGGCCCGGTACCCCAAGAAGTGCCGGCCGCTGTTCCAGGAACGGTCGTGATGCCGTCCGTCACGCTCACATTTACGGGCGAGCCGGAATCGGTAGTGCCGCTGAAGACATAGTTGTTGACGTTGCCCGCCAGTATATTCTGCGGCTTGTTGAGAGTCAGGGAGACATTTGTATCCCTGATGTCAGAGGTTGTCGCCGGGCCGCTGGTGTTTCCAGCGCCGTCCGTGACCGTAACCGTATAGGTGACGGAGCCGTCCACCATCCCTGAAGTAAAACCGAGGTTGAGGGTGAGCGACCATGGACCGTCGATCGTTGTTGCCGTCCCCTGCACGGCGGTGCCTGCAGAGTCCTTCGCGATTACCTTAACGGTTGAACCAGCCTCAGCGGAACCTTTCACGAGCACGTTATTGAGGTTTCCGCTGAAGACGTAGGGCGGCACGCTCAGGCCCGTAGCTGCAGCAGGGGCCGCAGTGTCCTTAACGCCCGTAGCCGTCCTGGCGGAGCCGACGTTGCCTGCGGCGTCCGTGGCCGTGGCCGTGTACGTCACCGTTCCTTGGTTCAGGCTGCTCAGGTTGACGGTGATGGACCAGGCCCCGCTTCCGGAGGCGGTGGCCGTGCCCGGAACGGAGTGCCCGGCGCCGTCGCTGGCCGTGAGGTTGATCGTGGCCCCCGCTTCGGCGGTGCCGCCCACCGTCACCCCGGAAACCGTAGCCGCATTGGCGTTGGGAAGCGGGGTGGTGAAGGCAGGTGCCACGGGCGCCTGGGTGTCGATCTTGACCGCCTGGTTCTGGGCGGACCCGGCGTTGCCCACCTTGTCGGTCGCGAAGTAGGACACCGTATGCGTCCCGTCTCCTGCCACCGGGATGGTGGCGACGGCGCCGTTCACCGTCTGCTTTGCGCCGCCGTCGACCGCGTACGTAATGGAGGCGACGCCCGAACCGCTCGTGCCGTCGTCGGCCGTGATGGTCACCGTAACCGGGCTGGTGTTGTTCCAGCCAGCCGCGTTGGGGGAGGGCGAAAGCGTGGCTGACGCAGTCGGCGGGGTGGCATCGCTGCTGATGCCGTTGCTGCGCGGGCTTTCGCCGCCGGTCCAGAGTGCGATGGCCGGGGTGACGGTGTAGTACCAGGTGCCGCCCGGGACGTTCTGCTCCGTGCAGGTGAGGGTGGTGACGGTGCCCGCGCAGCCCCCGGTGGCCGGGATGGCAGTCCCGCCGGTGGCTGCGGAATAGCGGGCCACCGTGTACCCGGTGGCGGGCCGGCCGTTGACGGTGGTGCCGTTGGCCCAGGTGACCGAGAGCGCGGCGCCGTTGGCGGTGACGGCTGGCTTGGAGCCCGGCGTCAGGGCGTCGGCGGCTGCTGCGGCGTTGTTGCTGCTGGTGGTGGCGGCCCAGAACGCGTAGGCGGCGGTGCCCGAGCCGAGCAGGAGGAGGACTGCGGTGATGATCCAGGCCAGCCTGCGGGATGGGCGGCGGCCAACGAAGAGGGACGCGTTGCGGGCTGCGAGGCTCATTTGCGGACCTCCGCCGTCACAGGAATGCTGAACGTTGCGCCCTGGCAGGCTGCGAGCGAGGTGGTGTCCATGGTGGCCGCTCCGGGGAGGGTGATGAGGGCTGACGAATTCGCGGCAACGGAGGTTGCGGGGGTGAGCGGGGCGGCGGTCCCCGTGAAGCGGACGCCGGTGGTGGTGCATCCGGGGTGCGCTGCATCCGCCCTGGCCGGCCCGTTGCCGGTGACGCTGTAGACCTGCACCGAATACGGGTTGGGGTTGGTCAGCCGGAGGACGACGTCGGCGCTGCCGCCAGGGTAGAGGGCCGCCTTGGGGTTGTCGCTGGCGACGAGGGCGTCCACGGTGACTGCCTGCATGGTGCCGGCGGCTGCCGATCCGCTCCCGGCACCCGTGCCGCTCCAGAAGGCGTAGGCCGTTCCGGCGCCGGCGGTCACCAGGACTCCAGCGAGGGCAGCCGCCTTGAGGCCGCGGCTTCTTGTGGGTGTCATCTCAGTTCCCCTGTCCTGATCCTGAGTAGCTGAGCTGGAGGGTGGCGCCTTTGCAGCCGTCCTGGTTAGCGGACGTGTCCAGCATTCCCACGCGCGGCCAGGTGGTCTGGGCGACGTTGAGCCCCTGGAGGGAGCCGCCCGTGGCCGGAACTGCCAGCGGGTAGGGGCCGCTGTACTGGGTGACGGTGAAGTCGGCCGGCGTGCACGGCAGGTTGCTTGCCACGGCGGCCGCGCTCCGGGTGACACCCGCGACGGCGACGGAAAGGTTGGTCAGCGACAACGGCTTGTTGATGGGGTTGCTGATCTGCAGGTTCAGGCCGGCCGAGGTGCCAGGGGACAGGCTGCCGGGGAGGGTCCCGGAGATGCCGAACTGCTTGATGGTGGAGTCCAGGACCAGCTGGACGTTGGCGTAGGCGTATTGCGTCTTCCCGGTGGAGTCCTTGCCGCTCCCTACCAGGTACAGGCTGGAGGTTCCTTTGGGGGAGTCACCCGTGGTGGCCACCTGGAGAGTAGCGGAGTTCTCGGTGGCCGGGCTGGGAGAGAACGAGGCCGTGGCACCCGCCGGCAGGCCGCCCAGGACGCTGAAGGTGATGGGCCCGCTGAGGTTGGTTCGGCTGAGCTGCAGCGTGTAGACCGCTGTGGCGCCGGGCGGAATACTGACGGAGTCCGGCGTGGCAGTCATCGAGAAGGAGCTGGAGATCTTGTAGTTCACCGTGAGGCTGGCGGTTACGCTCCCGGAGACCTTACCGCTGGTTGCGGTGATGGTGATTGGGCTGGTGCCCGCCGGTGTGGTTGCGGCGGTGGTGGTGTTCAGGGTGGCCGTAGTAGGGCTGCCGGAGTTGAGGGCGATGGACGACGGCGAGAAGGCACCGCTTGCCCCGGCCGGAAGTCCCGCGGCGGCCAGGTTCACCGCGCCGCTGAATCCGCCGGTGGGGGTCAGGGTCACGGTGTAGCTGGCCGATTGGCCCTGCTGGACGGACTGGCTCGCGGGGGAGACCTGTACCGTGACGCCTGGCTTTGGATTGTTTGCCGCTGCGATCAGCGACCCGGCGCCCAGCAGCATCAGCAGCAGTGCCGCGACCGCTGCCCTGATGCCGATCCGCCTGCGACGCTGCGCCTGCCCGTCCTGCTCGTGCACCCTGTGCCCCTCTTTCCTCGGTGCAAATGACGGCAAGCCGGGGGCGGATTCGCACCGCCCCCGGCCCGCTGCTGGATTACTGGCTGTCCACGCTCACGGTGATGGTGGCACCCTTGCAGGCATCCTGGTTGACAGCAGGATCGTCGTTGAGAGTCAGGGTTCCAGTGCCCAGAGCCGCGGCGGCGTCACCCCCGACCACAGTGGTCGTAGTAGCCTTTCCGGTCGAGTCCGTCGGAACGGTAGCCGTGAACCAGTCGGGTGAGCAACCTGCGTTGCTGGTGCCCGAGACGTGCGCACCACTCAAGGTGACAGGGGTGCTGCTGGTGTTCTTCGAGTTGTCCGCCGTGTAGGTGATGGTCTTGGGGCTGCCCGGTGCAATGTTCGGGTCAACCGTCAAGTTGATGGTTACCGGCGTTGTGCCCTTCGCTGCGGCCGCAGTTCCGGAACCGGAACCCGTGGTGCTCCAGTAGGCGTAAGCGGCGCCGCCGCCGGCTGCCAGCAGCGTCGCGGACAGGGCAACAGCGGCGATCTTGTTCTTCTTGGTCATCTTGCGCATGGAGAAGCTCCTTGAATGTGTGGTTGAGAACCCGTTCCCCCATTGGCGGCTCCATCCAGGTGCCTTCCGGTGGATCGATGACCCAATGTTTGCCGGAGCGAAACAGGCGCAACAACAGGTACCGGTACCCGTGTTTCTGAAACCTCAAGAAGTCCACTACTCGGTAAGCGCTGCCACTACCTGCGTTCTCGGCGCTCCATTGCCCCGGAAGATTCTCCGCATATGGCGAGAACCCGGGACACGCGGGGCCAAACCAAGTAGTCGCCATTGGCCGTCTTTGGGTTCAGCCCGAGCAGCCCTGTGGAGCGCTCACATTGAGCCAATCTTGCGTATCCAGAGAACCCGTTTTCGACGTGCAAAACCGTACGTGACGCGCACCTTCCCTGGCGCACCAGACATGTGCGCATCGAAAAGTAACCGGCGAGTCGGAGGTGAATCTGCGCGTCGGTGGCCACGATGCGCGTCGGCGGCGGGGCTCGCCGCGAGTGCGGACAGCCAGCCCTACCGCGTATCCACGTCCTCGAACACCAGGAAAGTCTGCGTATCCAGGACGCCGGGCATGGTCTGCAGTTGGTCGAAGATCACCCGGCGCAGGTCGATGTTGTCCACGGCCCTGACCAGCAGGATCACGTCGAAGTCGCCGCCCACCAGTGCGATGTGGTGCACCTCGGGGATGGCGCCCAGCTGGTCCCGAAGTTCCCGCCAGGAATCCTGCTTCAGCTTCAGCGTCACGTAGGCCGAGGACTTCAGCCCGGCCTTGATGGGATCCACCAACGCCGTGAACCGCGTCAGCACCCCGTCTCCGGTCAGCCGGGCGATACGGGAGTAGGCGTGCGCCCGCGAGATGTGCACATTCTCGGCCACCTGGGTCACGGACATCCGGCCATCCCGGGTGAGTTCGGCAATGATGCGGCGGTCAATCTCGTCCAGCGGAACTTCGGCAGCAGCATCCTTGCCCGGCATTTTGTCCACGGCTCCCGTCGGTAATCCACGTCACAGTTACAAATCGTCTCCCATAGTAGGCGCTTTGAAGCAGCTTCTCCACGATTTGAGGAGGTGCTGGATACGAAACCGCCATCAGGACCATACTGGGAGCGAATAGTGGCTAACGAAGGACGGACCAATGACGATCTCCGCAGACCACACTGCGCCGGACACCACCGGCCCCGCAGCAGCAGAAAATGCTCTGACGGAGGCTGTGAAGAAGTTCGGCATCACGGTGGAGGACTACATGCTCCCCGCCCGGCACCAGATCCAGATGGTGGACCCGGACGGCCGGCTCAAGCCCGAAGGCGAACAAGGCACCCAGCCCGGCCACGAATACCCCGTGCCCGGCGACAAGGAACTCCTCGAAGCATACGAGCAGCTCGTCGTCGGCCGCCGCGTCAATGACCAGAACTCCGCCCTGGTCCGGCAGGGCCGCATGGCCGTCTACCCCTCCAGCCATGGCCAGGAAGCCTGCCAGGTGGCCGCCGCCCTCTGCCTGTCCGACGGCGACTGGATGTTCCCCACCTACCGCGACGCCGTGGCCGTGATGACCCGCGGCGTGGACCCCGTCCAGGTGATGACCATCTTCCGCGGCGACTGGCACGGCGGCTACGACCCCCTCAAGTACAAGGTGGGCATCCAATGCACCCCGCTGACCACCCAGCTGCTGCACGCCGTCGGGGTTGCGCACGCCGCCAAGCTCCGCGGTGAGGACACCGTGGTGCTGGCCATGTGCGGCGACGGCGCCACCAGCGAAGGCGACTTCCACGAGGCCCTGAACTTCGCCGCCGTCTTCCACCTGCCCGTCATCTTCTTCGTGCAGAACAACAAGTACGCCATCTCGGTGCCCCTGGCGCACCAGTCCGTGGCGCCGTCGCTCGCGCACAAGGCCGTGGGCTACGGCATGGCCGGTGAACGCGTGGACGGCAACGATGTCGTCGCCCTCCTGGCCGTCCTGGACCGCGCCGTGAAACTCGCCCGCGAGGGCTCCGGGCCGTTGCTGGTCGAGGCGAACACGTACCGGATGCAAGCCCACACGAACGCCGACGACGACACCCGCTACCGGGAAAGCGCCGAGGTTGCCGAGTGGCGGGCCAAGGACCCCGTGAACCGGATGCGCACGTACCTGACGGACCGGGGGCTGCTGGACGATTCCGCTGGAGAGCGGATCCGTGAGCACGCGGAGGCAGTTGCCGCGCAGCTGCGCGAGGGCCTCGGCGAGGACGTCCCGGTGGACCCGCAGGAACTCTTCCGCCACGTGTTCGCGGTGCAGACCCCGCAGCTGCAGGAACAGTCCGCCATGCTCGCCGACGAGCTGGCCCGCGACGCAGCAGCTACTGAATCGAAGGAGGCCGGCAAGTGAGCCCCACCATCACCACCTCATCCGAGGCCAACGGCAACGTTTCCGCCGCCACCGCCCGGGCGGCCGCCTCCGCTGCGGCGTCCGCAGAGGCCGCCGGCCCGCAGCCGGTCACCATGGCCAAGGCCCTCAACACCGCGCTCGCAGACGCCATGTCCGCAGACTCCTCGGTCCTGGTATTCGGCGAAGATGTGGGCATGCTGGGCGGCGTCTTCCGCATTACCGACGGGCTCACCGCCACCTTCGGTGAGCAGCGCTGCTTCGACACCCCGCTGGCCGAATCCGGCATCGTGGGCATGGCCGTGGGCATGGCCATCAACGGCATGCGCCCGGTGATCGAGATGCAGTTCGACGCGTTCGCGTACCCGGCGTTCGAACAGATCGTCAGCCACGTGGCCAAGATGCACAACCGCACCAAGGGCATGGTCAAGCTGCCCATGGTCATCCGCATCCCGTACGGCGGCGGCATCGGGGGAGTGGAGCACCACTGCGATTCCTCCGAGTCCTACTACGCCCACACCGCCGGCCTGAAGGTCTACACCCCCGCCACCGTGGCGGACGGCTACCGGATGCTCCGCGAAGCCATCGACTCCGACGATCCCGTGGTCTTCATGGAACCCAAGAAGATGTATTGGACCAAGGACTCCGTGGACCTGACCGAGCTCCGGCACCTTCATGAGGACGGGCGTTCTGCGGACGGCACGACGGCGGGACGCACCTCGGAGGGGAGGGCCGCCGTCGCGCGTCCAGGCACCGACGCGACGCTGATTGCCTACGGTCCGTCCGTGCCCACCGCTCTTGCCGCGGCCGAGGCCGCGGCGCTGGAAGGACGCTCGCTGGAAGTGATCGACGTGCGGACCATCGTGCCGTTCGACGATGCCACTGTCTGCGAGTCGGTGCAGAAGACCGGCCGGGCCGTGGTGATCGCTGAGGCACACGGGTTCGCTTCTGTGTCCTCCGAGATCGTGGCCCGGGTGCAGGAACGCTGCTTCCACTACCTGGCCGCACCGATCCGCCGCGTGACCGGGTTCGACGTCCCGTACCCGGCGCCCAAACTCGAGAAGTACTACCTGCCCGGCGTGGACCGCATCCTCGACGCCGTTGACGACCTTCAATGGGAGGACTGATTTCTGTGAGTGAGCCGCGTGTGTTTTTACTGCCCGACCTGGGCGAAGGCCTGACCGAGGCTGAGCTGGTGGCCTGGCACGTCTCTGTTGGTGACTCCATTGAGGTGGACCAGCCGATCGCCGAGGTGGAGACCGCCAAGTCCGCCGTCGAAGTTCCCTCTCCCTACGCCGGCATCGTGGCCGAGCTGCACGGGAAGCCGGGGGAGACCCTCGATGTGGGGAAGCCGCTGATCTCGGTGACGCCCGTTGGTTCCCTGGGGCCCGACACGGATGATGCCGCCCCCGCCCCTTCGCCGGACGACCATGCTGCAAGCAGCATGCCGTCCGGCTCCGACATGCCCGATGCCACTCCCGGGGCGGCATCATCCGCGCCTTCAGCGTCTGTCGCGGCAGCCGAGACCTATCGGGAGGAAGAGAAAGCCGGCTCCGGCAATGTGCTGATCGGGTATGGAACTCCGGGCGGGCATGGCCAGGCTCGGCGCACCCGTGCCCGGAAGGCCGGCGTCGCGCTCGCTGAACCTGCTGAGCCCGCCAATACCCAGCTGTCCAAGGAGGACGAGCTTGCGCTCCTGCGCACCCGCGTTCCCGGGAAACTTGGTGCCGTGATCTCGCCTCTGGTGCGGCGGATGGCGAAGGAACACGGCGTGGACCTTGGCGGCCTCTCCGGCTCCGGCGACAGCGGGCTGATCATGCGCCGCGACGTTGAAGCGGCGCTGAAATCGGCAGCACCTGAGGCCGCACCCGAGGCCCCACACATTGAAGCGCCCGCGCCGGTGCCGGAGCCTGTTGCAACGTCCGCCGGCCCGGCCACGGACGCCCGCACCGGACTCGCGATCTCTGCCCGCACTCCGGTCCGCGGCGTGCGCAAGGCCGTGGCCGCCAACATGGCCCGCAGCCGCTCCGAGATCCCGGAAGCAACCGTATGGGTGGACGTTGACGCCACCGCGCTGATGGAGCTGCGCGAGGGGCTGAAGGCCAACGGCGCCGACGTCCCCGGCCTGCTCGCGTTCATTGCCCGGTTCGTCACCGCGGGGCTGAAGAAGTTCCCGGAACTGAACACGCGCATCGAGACGACGGACGACGGGTCGCAGGAGATCGTGGCCTTCGACGGGATCAACCTTGGCTTCGCGGCGCAGACCGACCGCGGCCTGGTGGTGCCCTCGGTCCGCGGGGCCGAGAAGCTCAGCGCCAGGGAGCTGGATGCGGAAATCCGCCGGCTCACCCAGGTGGCCCGCGACGGCAAGGCGACCCCGGCTGAGCTGGGCGGCGGAACGTTCACGCTGAACAACTACGGCGTGTTCGGCGTCGACGGTTCAGCGGCGATCATCAACCACCCGGAGGTGGGCATCCTCGGGGTGGGCCGGATCATCGACAAGCCGTGGGTGGTCAACGGGGAGCTGGCCGTCCGCAAGGTGACCGAACTGACCCTGACGTTCGACCACCGGGTCTGCGACGGCGGCACGGCCGGCGGCTTCCTCCGCTTCGTGGCGGATGCCATCGAAAACCCGACGTCCCTCCTGGCCGACATCTAACCCCGCGGACGTTTTCGACACGGAAAACCTCCACCGAGACGCAGAGAGGCTGGCGCTTCCCATATTCGGGCTGCGCCAGCCTCATCCCGCGTCGAAAACGAAGTGGGTGCCGAAATCTCCTCAGGCCGCGAACCGGAGCGCGATCACCAAACCAATCAGCGCCACCACGCCGGCCAGCAGCATCGCCGCCCTGGGGTCGCCGAAGTTCAGGGTCCATCCAATGCCGAACCTGCGCGGGACCACCAGGGCCGGGTCCTCCCGATTGATGTAGATAACCCCACCGCGCCAGAACTTGTCGTCGTCGCGGTGGGTGAGGCCGGTGTCCTCCCCGTTCCCGCCACGGTCCCTGTTGTTCCTGGCCAGGACGGCGATGGTTGCCGCCACCGAGGCCAGCACCGGGATCACGATCACCAGCGGTGCCCACCGGGAAACGGTCCCCGTCCACATCAACAGCGACGATCCCATCAGTCCTAGGTCGATCATGGCTACCAGCCCCAGCAGGGCCTTGGCGCCAAGTGACATGTAGTGCCGGGCCCAGCGAGAGGACCCAATGGGGTGGGCCGGGTCAAGATCGGGCCTGCTGCGGACGACGGCCGCCGCAATGCCTCCCAGCAGGCCGGTCAGGCCAAGCTGCAGGAAGACCAACGAAAAAGCGGAGCCAACCGACTTCACTTCAATCCTGTCCGGGGCGCCGTTGGCGCCATAGTGCACCGCGAGGTCCTGCGGCATCGACGGGTACATCAGGATGCCAATAACCGCCGTCGCGGCTGTGACGGCCACGGCCGGTGCCAGCCAGAGCCAGGGAAACCGTGGGGGATTGGTCCTCAGCTCGGTGTCCACCGCGATGCCCTGATGCAGGCCCTGAAACCAGTCGCCAGCGAGTTTCGCCGCGCGGATCTCTTGGTGGGCAAGGAAGAAGCAGCCATACCAGGTACCCACCAGCACCAGCACCGACAGCGGCAGCAGCAACGGCAGCCCGGTCACCGCGACGCTGGCCACGCCGGCCACGGCAACCATGCCCCCGCAGAGCAGGACCCGCCGCCGGTACAGGCGCGACTGCGCCGCAACCACGGGATCGGCAGCATACTGGGCAGGGATCCGGACCCCGAACGGAACCGTGCCGCTGGTGACCGACGGCAAGACCAGCGCCAGCAGCAGCACCAGGCCCAGCAACACCAGGCCCAAAATCACGGAAACAATCATGGCGTGCCCTCCTGCTGTGTAGCGCCAAAGGAATCGAGCAATGTCCGGCAGGCCTTGAGTACCTCATCTGTGGAGATTCCGCGGGCCACGGCCTCGGCCAGGAGGGTCCTCGTCCTGGCGGTCCAGTCGGCCGGGAGCTGGTCCGTCGCCGGCGCGGTCACCACCGCACCCGTGCCGCGGCTGAGGCGGATCAGGCCTTCCTGCCGGAGGAGATCGTAGGCCTTGTTGACGGTATGGAAGTTGATGCCGAAATCGGCGGCGAGCGTGCGGGTAGGGGGCAACGGGCTCCCGTCCGCCAAGGAACCATGGGCGATCGCCTCCACGATCTGGTCCCGGATCTGCTGATAGATCGGGACGTCAGCCGCCAGGTCCACGCTGAGGATCATGGCACCCACCCCTAACCTTTGTTCTATTAGTTATAGAACAAAGCTGAGTCCTTTGCTAGGGCCGCCCGGCCCACTATGGCCAGCCACCGCCGTCGGGCGTCAAAATTCTTCCAAGTGGGGCCTTTACGCCCTGGCCGCACGTTATTAAAGTGGAACGCGTCATAGTCCGGATGGGCGCCGGGGGCGTCCGGGAAGGGGGATTGCGCATCACCGCTGACCGATACCAGAAGACAAGTGACCACTACGTTCAAGGCCCCTCCTAGGAGGGGCCTTCCCTTTGCCCGGCAGCTGCGCGGAGCGTCCCTACCTGCAGTGGTACGCCAAACCCTGGCCCGGGCCAATTGTAGCGACGCAGCCGTTTCTGTGGAGACGGCCGGCGCAAAAACAGGTACCCCGGCCGTGCGCCCCGAGCCAGTTTCCGGAAACCTGAGTACCTAATACTCATGACCGGTCGCCGAGACATTCGTAGTCTGGACCGGACTAGGGATGGGATGCCACAAACGGTTCTCCCGTCGTCGCAGAATCCAGGGGGAGGACAGTAATGCAAACGCCCGTTGCGGAGCCGATCGCCGCCTGGATTACCCAGCGGTAGAATCCAATAACTCTGAGCGGACGGAGGCAGGCCCATGGCGACTTTCGCACATCACGCCCGCAGTCTTGTCCTTGTCACGGTGGTTGCTTTGACGGCCGTTGCCTGTGGCGATCTCAACACTCCTGGAAGCTCGGGGCCGGGTTCCGGAAGCGCGGCCTCCGATCCCGCCGATCCAACGACGGGCGCGTCCTCCGCCGCCCCCGAGGTTTCGCACAACGTAGAGCCTCCGGTTGCCTCCGGCACCCCGGCAGCCGCAGACCCCTCAGCGGCTTCAGAGGCCATGCCCACCGCCGATCTTCCTGGGTGGAAACAGGTCTTTACGGAGGACTTCACCGATGGAGATGTTGGCTTGGGGACATTTCCCGGTCCCGTCTACGCCTCACGCTGGAGCGAGAACTACGCGGACGGGACACCGGACACCGCTGCACAGCAGCAGCCCAAGGACGCAAGGACCTCCGGGTACTACCCGTCGAAAGTCCTGAGTATTCATGACGGTGTCCTGGACATGTTCCTGCATTCGGAAGACGGGGTGGCCATGGGGGCTGCGCCGTCGCCCAAACTCTACGGAGCCGACCAGCGGCCCTACAACAGCCTGGTCTACGGACGGATTTCCGTACGCTTCAAAGCCGACGTGTTGCCGGGATTCAAGTTGGCCTGGCTGCTGTGGCCGGACAGCAAGCAGTGGCCTGAGGACGGAGAGATCGACTTCCCGGAAGGGGACCTGTCAAAAGTCATCTACGCTGCGGTGCATGGTGTGGAGGCGGGTGAACACAAATTCGACGTCTTCCGCCCCAACCAGCCATACGGGGACTGGCACATTGCCACCACGGAATGGCGGGCCGACGGCATCGAGTTCTTCCTTGACGGAAAATCCCTTGGCGTCTCTACGAGGTTCGTCCCGACCAAGCCAATGCACTACATCCTGCAGACCGAGGCCTGCTCCCCGAACTGCCCGCTGCCCGAAACGAACGGCCATGTCCTGGTGGACTGGGTATCCATCTGGGAAAGGGTGTAGCAGCGCGGGCGGTCAGGCAAGTCCGGCAATCCGCGCGCGGAGGAACTGCTGTTCCACGTCGTTGTCTGTGAGGATCAGTGCCTCCTCAAACGCCACGCGCGCCTCCTCGGCACGGCCAAGCCTGACCAGGAAATCGCCCCGGGCCGCGGCAAGGTACGGGTACCCTGCCAGCTGTGGTTCCGCACCGAGCGCATCCAGTTCAGCCAGGCCTTCGGCATATCCCGCGGCAAAGCCCAGGGCAATTGCGCGGTTGAGCCGGACCACGGGGGAGGGCCACCGTTCCATCAGCAGGTCATACAGTCCCAGGATCTCCTGCCAGTCGGTTTCGGACCAGGACGCGCTCTCATCATGCACGGCCGCGATGGCCGCCATGAGGGCGAAGCGGCCCGGCGGCCGGGCAGCTAAAGCTTCCCGTAGGAGCGCTACGCCTTCATTGATGGACTGCCGGTCCCATGCGGACCGGTCCTGGTTTTCAAGCAGGACCATGTCCCGGTGCCCGTCCAGCCGGGCGGCCGTACGGGCTTCGGCAAGCAAGACCAGGGCCAGGAGCCCGGCGACATCGGGATCAGCGGGAAGCAGGACGCGCAGCATCCTTGCCAACTCCAGTCCGCGTTCGGCGAGGTCGCGCCGCATCAGCTTCGTTCCCGATGGAGCCGTGTGCCCGGTGGTGTACACCAGGTACACCACCGCCAGCACCCCGTCCACGCGCTCGTGCAGCTCGGAGGCCGGCGGCACCCGGTATGGGATATGGGCCGCCGCGATCTTCTTCTTCGCACGGGTGATGCGGGCGGCCATAGTGGATTCCGGCACGAGGAAAGCCCGCGCCACCTCGGCCTGGACAGCCCGCACAACAGCCGCAGCGTAAGGGCCACACGGGCCTCAAGCGCCAGGGCGGGGTGGCAGCAGGTGAAGATCAGCCGGAGCCGGTCGTCCGGAATGCCACCGGGCTCGAAGTCCGGAAGACCGCCGGGCTCGAAGTCCGGAAGACCGCCGTCGTACTCCTCCGGCTCAAGCAGCTTGGGCAACGACCGTTGAACCGTAGCTGCGCGGCGGCGCATATCCAGGGCCCGGTGCCGGGCCGCCACCGTGAGCCAAGCCCCCGGATTCCTGGGGATCCCGCTCCCGCCCCAAGTGGACAGGGCCCTGGCATAGGCGTCCTGGACAGCCTCCTCGGCGGTGTCGATGTCGCCCGCCACCCGCACCGTTGCCGCCAGTACGAAGGCCCACTCCCGGCGGTGCGCGTCCGCCACCGCTGCAGCAACCTCCGCGCTGGCGGCCTGTGGCATCAGTTGGCCACCCGGACGGGCCACACCTCGACTCCGACGCCGGCGGGAACCTCCTTGGCGATTTCAAGTGCCTCGTCCAGGTCGGCTGCCTCGACCAGGTAGTAGCCGCCCAAGGTTTCCTTCGACTCGGCGAACGGGCCGTCCGTGACCAGGAATCCGCCGGCCCCGTCGCGGCGGACCGATGTGGCAGTGGAGGAGGGGTGCAGGGCAGCTCCGCCGAGCAGGGACGGGCCGCGGCGCTGCTGGAACTCCTGGTAGCTGGTGCTGATCGATTCCCCTTCGGCCTGCCGTGCCACCGATTCGTCCTGGTAGATGAGGATCAGGTACTTGGACATGTCATGCTCCCTTTCTGGTGTGGTCGGGGGCTCCCTGGTGTAGAAGCTCCTACCCATACAACGCACAGCGGAAGCGGAAATCGACAACAGCACACCTTCCATTTCCAAGGTACCCCGCCAACGGGGCCTTGCCGCAAGGCCCCGGGAGTGCCGCATACTGGCGGTCGTATACCGGACGCAGGCGGGGGAGCGAGATGCACGACGTAGTGATTGTGGGGTGCGGGCCCACGGGCCTGATGCTGGCGGGGGAACTGCGGCTGGCGGGGGTTGACGCAGTGGTCCTGGAGCGGCGCGAGTCCCAGGAACTGGCCGGTTCCCGAGGTGGCGGTATCCACTCGCGCACCATCGAACTGCTGGACCAGCGCGGCATCGCGGACCGGTTCCTCGCCGCAGGCAAGACGGTCCAGACGGCATCCTTCGGCAACACGCCGCTGGACCTGGGCGGCCTGCCCACCCGCCACCCGTACACCCTGGCGCTGTTCCAGAACCACATTGAGCGGCTGCTGCTCGAGTGGGTGCAGGGACTGAGCGTGGAGATCCGGCGCGGTGTGGAGGTCACCGGAGTTTCAGCGGACGACGACGGCGCGGAGGTCCAGCTGGCCGGCGGCGGACCAGTGCGGGCCCGCTACGTTGTGGGCACCGACGGCGGGCGCAGCGTGGTACGGCGGTCCGCCGGCATCCCCATGGTGGGCCCGGACGCTACCCGGAGCAGCCTGATCGCGGAGGTGAAGGCGGCCGGGGAACCGGGCCAGCAGGGAAAGGTGGACGCGCGCGGTATCCATGGGTTGTACCCGTTGGGCGGCGGCATGGTCCGGGTGGTGGTCACCGAAGCGGCCCTGGGACCGGCCACCGAGCCCACCCTGGCAGACCTGCGGGAGGCCTTGACGGAGGTCTTCGGCACCGACTTCGGCGTGCACAGCCCCACGTGGCTGTCGCGCTTTACCGATGCCACCCGGCAGGCGGAGGCATACCGGAAGGGCAGGGTGCTGCTGGCTGGGGACGCCGCCCATGTCCACTCACCCACGGGCGGGCTTGGCATCGGCCTGGGGCTGCAGGACGCCGTCAACCTCGGCTGGAAATTGGGGCAGGTGGTGCGGGGCGAGTCCCGCGAGGACCTGCTGGACACTTACCATGCGGAGCGGCACCCGGCGGGGGAGCGGGCCCTGAAGTACACTATGGCGCAGTCCCTCTTCCAGAAGGCCGATCCGCGGCAGGAAGCCCTGCGTGACCTGCTCGGCGAGGTGCTCCGGGTCGACGGCGCAGGGACGCCCATCGCGGCGCTCGTCACCGGACTCGACGTCGCCTACCACCCCGGCCCGGGCCACCCGCTCCTGGGCCGCCGGATGCCGGACCTGGACCTGGCCACCGCTGCCGGACCGGCCACCGTGTACGGGCTGCTGCACACTGCCCAGCCGCTGCTGCTGGAGTGTGGCGGCCCTGCGCTGGAGTCCGGCGCGTGGGCCGGGCAGGTCCAGCACATCAAAGTGAGGTACGACGCCGCGTGGCAGCTTCCCGTGCTGGGAGCGGTTGCCGCGCCCACGGCAGTCCTGGTCCGGCCCGACGGCTACGTGGCGTGGGTGGGGCAGGGTTCAGCGGACGGGCTCACCGAGGCCCTCGGTCTGTGGTTCGGCGGCGTGGATCAGTAAAGAGCTGCTGTAGCCCTCTTGCCGGCTGGGAGGGGCCGGGTGGACGACCGCCGGCGCAGCCTGTCCGGTTCCAGCGGCACGGTCCTCCGGCTGCAGGGAGCGGAGCACGGCCTTCTTTAGCCTGGAGGTGAAGCGCCGTTCAACGAACCGGTGGATAAGCCACGCAAGACTGACGCTGAAGGCCAGGGCGACGGCAAGGGTCGGCCATGTACCCAATGACCCACGCAGGCTCTTGATGATCCACCATCCCCACATCTCGTGCACCAGATACAGCGGGTAGGTCAACGCTCCCGCGACGCCCATCCAGTTCCACCCACGATGGCGCAGCGGTGTGGTTGTTGCCAGCGAGACGACGGCAACAAAGCCGAGAATCACCAGCCATGCGGTCTCCGGCGGAAGTGGGTGGCCTGTGCTTTGGGACATGGCAGGCAGAAACCTGTCAGCGGTCTGGTGGCAGCCCAGCAGGGTGTTCACGCCGATGGCCAGCCAACGAAGGAGGCTGTGACCCTGTGTGTGAACAAGGTAGAGGCCGATTCCCACAGCGAAAAGCGGCGAGAAGTCCGGTATCAGCAGCGTTTCGAGCAGCTTGGAGTCCGACTGGATGGCCAGCATTCCCAGAAGTGGCCACAGGAAAACGAAGGCCAACAGCCGTTGGTGCGTCATCCCCCGCCAGATAAAGAACGCAATAGTGATGTAGAACAGCAGTTCGACCCAAAGCGTCCAGAAGACGCCGTCGAGCGAACTGACGCCAACGGACTGTTGGAGCATAGACAGGTTCAGCAGTGCGTCTGTCCACGTGACTCTGTTCATGTCCCCGTGGGTTACGGCCAGCAGTAGGAACGCGGCCAGGATGACCGCCGTCCAGTAGGCAGGAAACAGCCGGGAGACCCTGGAGGCAACGAACTGCCCTACCGACCGGCCGTGGGCCGACATGAGGATGACGAAGCCGCTGATGATGAAGAAGAGCTGGACGCCCATTGCGCCGTAGGCGGTCAGTCCCGAAAGCCTGGGAAAGACCTCCCGGGAGGGAACACCCCAGAACAGATCTCCGAAGACGGCTGTGTAGTGGTAGGCCACGACGCCCAAGGCAGCCGCAAGCCTGAGGCAGTCGAGGAGGAGGAGCCGCGGACGGACCGGCCCGGACGCAAAAGGGGCAGGCTGGGATGGGGGCATGGGCGCGCGGCTTTCTGGACATCGACTCGGAGCGAAGCGATATTATCAGCCGCGCCGTGGTTCGTTTCCAATGGCGGCCTGGAGTGATTTTGTGTTGCTTCCCCCACGCCGCAGAGCCACCCGGCGCCACGGATGCATTAATTGGGGGAAATTGAGCAAAAACTGCGGGACTTCCCCCTATTGCCGGCAGGGCACGGTTTGTTAGCCTGAAATCCGGGTCAGGCAGGCGGCCTCTCTGTTGCCGCTCAAGGAGACCCGCCTTCAACGCCACCCCGCTCTCGCCGGGACATTGGCCTCCCCTCCTGGGCATGCAACCGTCCGCAAGCTGACGCGGATGTGGCCCAGGGTATCCAATTTTCGGGGGTGGGCCACATCCCGTCGTTCAATCCGGGGGCCAGCAGCGTCGCTGGCCCCCGGGCCATCCACCACGGCGTCAGTCGTCGAAGTACGCCTTCACATCCCCGGGGCCTGAGAAACGGTTCACCAACGCTTCGGCAATCTCGTTTAGCTTTTGGTTGCGGGTGTTGGAGGCGCTGCGCAGCAGCTCGAAGGCATGGTCCTTGCCGCAGTTGTTTTGGGCCATGATGATGCCACACGCCACGTCGATCACCGTTCTGGTGTCCATCGCCGACTTCAGGTTCTCGGCGCGCTGGTCCGCAGAGGCGATCCGGACGGCCAGCCGGAGTGCCTTACCCGCCATCTCGCCGAAGCGCACCCCGTCGGCGACCGCCTGCCCACTGAAGAGTCCGCTGACCGGGGCGAAGAAATCAAGGACCGCGCCGGCGTCGTCATCCAGTCTCATTGGAATGCCCAAAGCGCTGGCGATGCCGGCGGCCGCAAGGGCGCTGCGGTACTCAGGCCACCGCGGGTCGGATGACACGTCACCGAGGAGGACAGGCACGCCGCTGTCCAGGGCGTCGATGCACGGGCCGTCGCCAAGGCTCTGTTCGATCCGGTCAATCACCACGGCCCTGCCGCTGCTGCCGCCGATGGTGGCTGTCCGCTTGCGCCGGTGCAGCGTGACGGCACATTCAATGGGCATCCCCGTGGTGGTGGTCATGGTGGCCGCCGCAAAAGCGGTGAGGTCGTCGAGGACGGATTTGATGTCCTCCATTCCGGCAATGAGGTCCACAAGTTCCTCGAGGTCACCCGCGTTTTCCTGGTCCACCATATGTTCAATCTAGGAGCGCCGGACAGCTGCCACAAGGGCGCCCGGACCACTCCGTTGCCAGCAGGCTCCCAGCCGCCACCCAGCGCAGTTATGGAAACGTTATATATGCTTGCTTAGTGGTTTTTAGGTCAAGCAGCGGAAATTTGTCAGCACCAGCCGGCCCGGCAGCACCCCAGACGGGGCTCCTGGCCGGGCGCAAGCACGCCCTGGACGGGCTGAGGATCATCGCCGTGGCCGGCGTGTTTTTCTTCCATACGGCCACCGAGTCGATGCCGGGCGGATCCATCGGCGTGGATGTGTTCTTCACGCTCAGCGGCTTTGTGATCACGCTGCTGATCATGAAGGAGCGGATCGCCACCGGCCGGCTGCACCTCGGTATCTTTTACGCCAAGCGCCTGGCCCGGCTGTGGCCCGCGCTCCTGGCGCTCTGCGCAGTGATTGTCACCGCGGGCCTTCTGTTCCCCGCCTCCGGCTGGGGCGGCCAGGCAGGGTTCGTCCTTCCCGCCGCCGCCTATGTGATGAACCTGGCCCACTTCGGCATGTTCGGCGACTCCATCGCCGGTGAAACCCTGGGCCCCACTTGGACCCTCGCCGTCGAGGAACAGTTCTACCTGGTGTGGCCGCTGCTCCTGCTGGGGATGCTCCGGTTCTGGAAGGTCCGCACTGCTGCCTTTGCGACCGTGGGCCTGGCGGCCGCTTTCGTGCTGAACCGCTTCCTGCTGGTCAGTGCGGCCAGCCGCTGGACCGCATCTACAACGGACCGGACACCCGGGCCGACGAGCTGCTGATCGGCTGCGCCCTGGCCCTGCTGTTCGCTGCGGTCCGCGAGGGTTCCCGGCTGCACCATTCCCTGGTGTCGGCTGCCCGCTGGGGTGCGCCGTTGGCAGGTGCCACCCTGGTGGCCGCCTTGTTCCTGCTGAAGGAACCCGACACCCCCGGCGCCTGGTTCAACACTTTCTGGACCGTGGGCCCCACGGTGCTCGCCCTGGTGTCGGCCGTCCTCATCGGCTCGCTGGTCCTCCAGCCGGCCGGGTTCCTGTCGCGCATCTTCAGCCATCCGTGGCTGGCCCGGCCCGGCCGCGACCTGTCCTACGCCATGTACCTCTGGCACCTGCCGGTGTACCTGCTCCTGATGCCGCTGATCCCGGCGCTGCCCCTCCGCATCGCGCTGACGGCCGTGCTGACAGTGCTGCTGGCATACGCCTCGTTCCGCTGGGTGGAGCGGCCGCTCCGGCTCTGGGCGAACCAAAAGCTGGAACCCGTCGTCGTCCGTTCCACCCCTGAACAATCCAAGGCACCCGCGACAGCGTCAGTCGGCTAGGCCCACGCCCCTCCTGTCTCCGCCGGCCCGGAAGTCAGCCCTTCCTGATGGGCGGCAGTCCCAGCTGCGTCCTGCCCCTGACGCAGGTGCCTGGGTGGAGGTGGAACAGTCCGGGCAACAGCCCTCCTGCAGGTCGCCGGCGGCATCCAACCGCTGCGGCACGGCGCAGCACGCGTCTCCGCGCCAGGCGTTGATTCCCTCGCGGACGGCGATCCCAGCGATCACCAGCGCTGCGCCGGCGTCGGCCCACCACCAGCCCAGGGTGCTGTTCAGGAGCAGGCCGACCAGCAGCACGGCCGAAAGGTACGTGCAAAGCAGGGTCTGTTTGGAGTCGGCCACCGCTGTCCGGGACCCGAGTTCGCGGCCGGTCCGGCGCTGCGCCCAGGACAGAACTGGCATGATGGCCAGGCTCAGCGCCGCGATGACGATGCCAGGCAGGGAATGCCGGGCCTCGCCGCCGCCGGCCAGGGACCGGATGGAGTCCGCGGCGACGAATGCTGCCAGTGCGAAGAACGACACGGCGATGATCCGCAGGGTCAGGTGTTCGCGCCGTTCGGGATCCTTGGCGGAGAACTGCCACGAGAGCGCCAGCGCCGAGGCTACCTCGATGACCGAGTCCAGGCCAAAGCCGATCAGCGCGGACGAATCAGCCGCCCCTCCTGCCCACAACGCCACGATGGCCTCGACGATGTTGTAAGTGATGGTGGCTGCGGCGAAGAGCCTGATCCGCCGGTTCAGCACCCGCCGCCGGTCCATAGCGGCTGCCATGTGAGGGGCCGTCATGCGAAGCACTCCCCGTCGGGGGCACAGCAGGCCGGATCAACGGCCAGGACAACGTTCAGCAGGTCCTTGATGGCGTGCCCGATCCGGGCGTCCGCAAGCTCATACCGGCTCCGCCGTCCGTCCGGCACTGCAACCACCAGCCCGCAGCCCCGGAGGCAGGCCAGGTGGTTGGACATGCTTTGCCGGGAAACCCTCCAGGCTGTCCGCCAGGTCGGACGGATAGGACGGCGCCTCCGCGAGGGCCAGGAGCACGCGGGCGCGGGTGGGGTCGGAGACTGCGTAGCCGAAGCGGGCCAGCACCGGGGCGTGGGTAAGGGTCTGCATCTCCCCAAAGTACAGCCGTGACTGTATTCAGGCATAAGTGGATTCCCGGGAACCCTTCCCGTAGCCGGTTTAGTAGCCGCCGGGGTTGGCTGACTGGCAGGTCTGGTCGCTGCCGGTCTGCGCCACCACGCTGCCGGAGGAGTCGGCGGATGACGGCGGCGCGGCGGGCTTGCTGCCGGACGCGAAGTCCGTGCCGGCGTACAGTTGCACGCCCTGGATGTTGGCAACCTGCTGGACGCTGCTTGCCGGCAGGCCGAACAGTGCGGCAACGTCAGCCGCCACGTCCTCGAAACCGGCGGAGTAGTACACCATGGTCTGGCTGGTCGCCTGTGCGGGCAGCTGGGTGAGCTTGGTGAATCCGGCGTCGGACAGCATCCCTGCGATCGCCTTGCTGCGGCCGGTCACGCCGGTGCCGTTGGCGACGGAGACGGGCTGCAGCGACTTGTCATATGCCGGGGCGGCGGGCGTGGCCGGCCCCTCCGTGGGTGCGGCCGGGGCAGGCTGGCTCAGGTCCGCGCTGTTGCGCAGGGCCTTGAAGAAGTTTGACGCCGCGGGTTCGTCCAGGGCCAGCCGGTTGGGGTCCTGGGGCGAGGGGACCGTGGGCGTGGTGATGAAGTTGATGTTGGCCGGGTCGATGTTCTTCAGCCGGTTGGCGATGGTCAGCAGCGACGGAACGGACGACAGGCCGGAGTCCACCGTCAGGTTCTTGGTGATGGTGTCCGCGATGGTCAGGACCTTCTGCGGGTTGCCCAGGGTGCCCTCGGACTTGAGCTTGCGGCTGAGTGAGGCAAGGAAGCCCTGCTGCGCCTGGATGCGGCCCAGGTCCCCGCCGTTGGCGAAGGCATGCCGTGTCCGCAGGAACGCCAGCGCCTGGTCACCTTGCACCTGGGAGGTGCCGGCCGGGAGGTTCAGGTGCGAATCGGGATCGTTGACGGCCTGGGTCACGCAGACCTCCACGCCGCCCACCGCATTGGACAACTCCTTGACGGCGTTGAAGTCCGCCATCATGAAGTGGTCCACCTCAAGCCCCGTCAGCTTGTTCACCGTGTCCACCGCGCAGCCGATCCCGGCCTGGGCCATGGCGCTGTTAATCATGGCGCTCTTCTGCTCGGGATAGGTCTGGTTGGTCTTGGAATCCGTGCACGACGGGACGTCCACCATCAGGTCGCGCGGGAAGCTGACCACGTTGACGTGCTTGTTGTCCGCCGAGATGTCCAGCAGCATCATCACATCGGATTGGCCGTAGCCGGACGACTGGTCCGCAGTGCCGTACTGGCTGTTGTTCCCGCTGCGGGTGTCCGAGCCGAGCACCAGGATCTGCAGCCGGTCGGTGCTGTCATTCACGGCACCTTCGGTGCGCTGCCCTCCCGCGGACAGCTGCGAGGTGCTGATGTTGGACTGCAGGCGCCAGGCCCAGTAGCCGCCGAACGCCAGGACGCCAAGGAGCAGCACCGACACTACAGCGGTGATGGCTTTGACCCAGCGGGGGGCGCGGCGGAAAGGCCGACGGCGGCGCGAACTGGCGGCGTACAGCTCGCCTTGGCCGGGGTAGGCGGCGGAGCTGGTGGCTTCCTGTTCCGGGCCGGGGGATTTCTTGGAACCGAACACGACAAAATGACCTTCGGGAGGGGACAGGTTTCCGATACGCTACACGCCGAAGCTGGCAATTCGCCCAGAACCGTGCCCGTGGCGGGTGTCCCGGCGCTTCCGCCGCGGTGCGGGGGCGTACTCTTTCTTCTCGGCGGTATCCGCCCCGGCGATGGGCCCGGCCGTGGGGAAAGCCCGGGTGTGCAGGCTGAGGAACGGACAAATGGATACAGGACAAGAACAGCGGGAAACGGGCCGGCCTGCCCGGCGCGGGTTGGGCAAACTGGCGGTCTGGCTGGAGGACGACTCCCCGGGACGCCTCCGTCCGTTGATCCTGGCGGTGGTCCTCACGCTCTCGGCGATCGGACTCGTCGAGGTGGCATCGGCGTCGTCCGTGGAATCCGTGGCGGCAGGAAACAACCCGTACGACCTTCCCCTCAAGCAGGCCATGTGGACCGTGGCCGGCGTGGTGATCATGCTGGCGCTGGCGCGCATGTCCGTGCGGCGGATCCGGTGGCTGGGCTGGCCGCTGCTGATCGGCTCCCTGTTCGCCCTGGTGCTGGTGTTCACGCCGCTGGGCATGTCCGTGAACGGCAACCGGAACTGGCTCAGCGTGGGCGGCTTCACCGCGCAGCCGTCCGAATTCGCCAAACTGTCCCTGATTGTGTGGGGCGCCGGCATCCTGGACCGGAAGCAGGCCCTGCTGGGGCAGTGGAAGCACGCGGTCATCCCGCTGGGGCCAGCCGGAGCACTGATCATGGGCGTCGTGGCCCTGGGGCACGACCTCGGCACCACCATGATCATCATGCTGATCCTCGCCGCCACCATGTTCTACGGCGGCGTGCGGATGAAGGTGTTCTCCGTGGCCGGGCTGATCTGCGTGGCAGCCGCCCTAGTGCTCGCGGCCACCAGCGGCAACAGGATGGGGCGGATTTCCTCCTGGCTGGGCATGGGCTCCGACGAGGACGCCCAGGGCATGGGCTACCAGGCGCAGCACGGCGCTTACGCCCTGGCCTCCGGCAGTTGGTTCGGCGTGGGCCTGGGCCAGAGCCGGCAGAAATGGAACTGGATCCCGGAAGCCCACAACGACTTCATCTTCTCCATCCTGGGCGAGGAACTGGGCTTTGCCGGTTCGCTGCTGGTGCTGGGCCTGTTCGCCATCCTGGCCATTGCCGTGTTCAAGACCATCGCCCGCACCACGGACACCTTCTCCCGGATCGTCGCGTGCAGCATCATCACCTGGATCCTGGGCCAGGCGGTCATCAACATCGCCATGGTCAGCGGGCTGCTGCCGGTGATCGGCGTGCCGCTGCCGTTCATTTCCTACGGCGGCTCGGCCATGGTTTCCTCCCTCGCTGGAATCGGGGTGATCCTTGCCGTGACGCGGCCCGAAGGAACCGTTTCCCCCGGCCACGGCGGAAGCAGCCTGCGCAGGGGCAGGCTGGGCCGCGCCCGTTTGCGCGGTGCCCGGCCGGAGGGCGCCAGGCCAAACAGTCCAGTGGCCGGCCGTGCCGCGAAGCAGGTCCGGGAGCATGCCCACCAGCGCTAGCGCCGCCGGGAGGGGTCCCGCGGCGCCCATGACCGCCATCCGGTTCATCCTGGCCTTCGGGATCATCAGCGCCTTGATGGACATGGTGTACGAGGGCGCCCGGAGCGTCACCGGCCCGTACCTCGGCGCCCTGGGCGCGTCGGCGCTCCTGGTCAGCGTTGTCACCGGCGCCGGCGAGGCAGTGGCCCTGGTCCTCCGCCTGGTGTTTGGCCGGCTTGCGGACCGGCCCGGGCTGCGGTGGGCGCTGGCAATCGGCGGGTACGCCCTGACGGCCGTGTCCGTGCCGCTGCTCGGACTCACCGACGCGCTGTGGATCGCCTGCCTCCTGGTCCTGGCGGAGCGGCTGGGCAAAGCCGTCCGGAGCCCCGCCAAGGACACCATGCTGGCCGAAGCGGGATCCGCGATGGGCCAGGGGAAGGCGTTCGCGCTGCACGAAGCCCTGGACCAAGTGGGGGCCCTGCTGGGGCCGCTGCTGGTGGGGGCGGCACTGGCCCTTTCGGGCAGCTACGGTCCAGGGTTCCTGCTGCTGGCCGTCCCCGGACTGGCGGCCATGCTGATCCTCTTCCGGCTGCGGCGGAGGGTCCCGGACCCTGCCCTCTTCGAGCCGGCGGACGCCCTGGCCGCCGGTCCACTTCCCGATGACACCGGCCCTGTGCCGGGCGCTGCCGGCGCTGTGTCCGGCAAGGCCGCCCCCATGCCCCGCCAGTACTGGCTCTACGCCGCCTTCAGCAGCCTGACCATGTTCGGCTACGCCACGTTCGGGCTGCTCTCATTCCACCTGGTGGCCACCGGCCTCCTGCCTCCCGCCATGGTGCCGGTCCTCTACGCAGCAGCGATGGGAGTGGACGCGCTCGCCGCCTTGGCCTCTGGCTGGCTCTTTGACCGGGTGGGGTTGAAGGTCCTCCTGGCCCTTCCCGTCCTGGCGGCTGCAGTGCCGTGGCTGGGTTTCAGCAACAACACGGCGCTGGCCGTGGCCGGGGTGCTGGTGTGGGGAGCGGCCATGGGCGTCCAGGAAAGCACCATGCGGGCCGGCGTTGCCGGGCTGGCTCCGGTCGCCCGCCGGGGGAGTGCCTACGGGATGTTCACCGCGTGCTACGGCCTCGCGTGGCTGGCCGGAAGCTTCCTCATCGGGTGGCTCTACGAGTACTCAACCGTTGCCCTCGCCGTCACCGTCACGGCGGTGCAGGCTGCCGCCATGGTGATCTTCGTCGTCGTCCGTCCCCACGCCGGACGTCCGGAACTGCACTCTTCGGGAACCGGGTCCCCCTAGGCAACCGCTCCGGCGATCTCCGGGCACTCAGTGCAGCGGACGTCCGCAACCAGGGAGCCGGCGTCGTCCTTTTGGAAGTGGGTGACGTGATTGGTGGTCCTGCCGCAGGTGGGGCAGAAGCTCTGGCTTTGTTTAGTCCACATGCATGAATAATACGGAACGCCGTGATAAACGGAAGGTTGAGGACCAAAGTATGTGGATCCCCGCATGCCCTGTGACCGGATCTTGACCAAACCCGCTGGCGATTCTTCAGGGAACGCTGAGATTCGCCGCGTAGCTTGGGCGCATCAGGCAGTAGGGAAGGAGCGCAGGACAATGACCCTCACCGATTACATCGTGGCTCTCGGCGGCATGCTGGCTTCACTCGGATGTGCAGGACTCGTGGCCGCCGGCTTGATCAAGGCGCGGGCGCGGCACCAGGCGTAACCCGGGCCTGGCCCGGGGCGGCCAGCTACGCGATCGCCGGGGGGTCGAAGCGCGTTCGGGGTGCGCCGCTGGGCATGGCCTTCAGGATACTGTCCGCCACGCTGCGGACCTTGAGGTTGCGGGTCCTCGACGTTCCCGCCAGCCTGCTGAACGCCTCCGCGTAGGAGCAGCGGTTCTGCGCCATGAGCACGCCGCAGGCAACGTCGATGCTGGTGCGGCTCTCCAGGACCTGCTTCAGGTTGTCGCCGGCGCGGATCACGCCGTGGACGTCCAGGGCCAGCTTCAGGCTGCGCGATGCCACTTCGCCGAACCACGAGGCTTCACTGGTGACCCTGGGGGTGAAGGCGTGATTGGCAGGATCCAGGAACACCAGGGCGGCTGAGGCGCCCGGTTGCAGTTCGAGGGGGAGGACCAGGGCTGCGCCGAAGCCGTGATCCAGCAACCTCCTCCGGTAGGCCTGCCAGCGCGAGCCCGTCTGGCTCACCACCGTGGGCGCGGCCAGGGCGGTGCCCAGTGCGGCCGGCCCGTCCGAGTACTCGTCCTCCGAGGCCGCAAGGGCCGCCGCCTCCGGGGTGCTTCCCCCGGTGCTTGTGCAGCCGCGCTGCCGGTACACCACCGCGGCACACTCGACCCCGGTGTTTGCCGTACCGCTGAGCCAACGGGCGCCCGCGTACGCAAGCCTTTGCAGGGATGCTGCTTCATCGTCAGCCCCGGTCATCAGGTCCAGCAGGAACCCCTGCCGGTCGGGCCCCTCATTGTTCGCCGGGCCAACAGCCACCCTGCACCCCCGTCCGCCATTACCCCAAAGGCCGTGCTGCCGGGGATTGCATAAAACCTATTGGTCCGGGCCGGGACGGGGCACGAGTAGCCAGTACTCTACTTTTCCCCGGGAGCTGCCGGAGATACCTGTTCGTTTCCTGCGGGGAGGTGGGCGGGCGGCAAGTGGGCTACCATTGGTTTGTTAGACGGCCAAGCAAGTAGGATATCGAAGGAATTCGCATGAACCCGCATGGTGCAAGCGAAGGCTACTGGTACCCAGCTGCGGGGGGTGACCGGCCCGGAGCCGTCGACGTGATCAATGCCCTTCGGGAGTTCCGGACTTCGGAGAGCGCCATGAGAAGGCGCACCCGGTCCTCGGCCGCCATGGGGGAGACCGACCTCCTGGCGCTCCGGTACCTGATCGACGCCCAAGCAGCAGGCGTTGGCATCCGGCCCACGCAGCTCGCCGCCCGCCTGGGCATCACCTCCGCCTCAATGACCAGTCTCGTGGACCGGCTGGTCGCCGCCGGCCATGTGATTCGTGAACCCCACCCCTCGGACCGGCGGGCCGTCATCCTTCGGCCCACCCCGGGAGCCGACGAAGAGGTGCGACACAACCTCAACCAGCTCCACAAGCGGATGCTGGAGGCTGCGGAGTCGCTGACGCCCGAGGAAATCACCGCGGTGATGAACTTCCTCTTGCGCATGCGGGAGGCTGTGGACGCCGTTGAATCCAGCCCCGTTGCCGGACTCCGGTAGACAAGACAGTAATCCTAGTTAGACTAGCTACATTGTTTGGTAACTATCGGATGGCGGATCGCATGACTGCAGTACTTGAACCTCAGGCAGCGGGACAACCCATCCCTGTCCAGGCCCACGACGACATCCAACTCCAGGTCGCACCACCGGCCTTGCCGGAGCCCGCGGCATCAGAGCTGCCGGACGGGCCCGCCGGGCCGATGGAGCTGGATGACCCGGCCGCGCCCTTCCACTGCGGGGTGGCCATGACCGCCGGACCCGTCCCCATCGCAGCTCTGGGGTGGGCGCCGCTCGAGCTCGGCTCGTCGGAATGGTCCTGCACCTGCGGCTACACCATGGACAGCGCGCCCGCCGGTGACCCGCTCGAATCCGTCCGGCTGGCCTCGGCCAGGGTGGAGAGCCTGCAGTGGGAACTTGACGCCGCCCAGGAGCAGTTCGAGAACGCCCTCAGGATCGCCTCGAAGCGTGGCGCGGAAGTGGAGGCCCTGGGTAGGGCCGCCGGCCTGAACGCGGCGGAACTCCGGGACGTCCTCGCTGGCGGCGCAGGCCTGCTGTAAGCCCCAAGTCTGGGAAAGCCCCTAACAGACCTGAAGTGCAGCCATCCGTCTACTCAGATGCAGCTGCACTTCGGGTTGTTGGAAGCGGAAGAAAAGCGGTGGTGGCCAGCTCTGGCCCGAATAGTGGGCGCGGCGAGCGGCCGGGAGTCCTATGCGGCCAGCCGTACCGGAGCGGTACGCGGATGGCGGCGGTCAGCCAGCACGCTGATGGTGCAGGGTGCCTGTTCTGGATCGATCCTCGCGGGCAGCTGCCTGGTTTCGGAAGCGGCTTGGAGCATTTCCAGCGCCTCCTCATCCACCCAGGCGCCGGAGACATCAAGCTCCAGGTCCAGGCCTGCCCTCAGGGAGTTGGCACGCTTTGCCACTACATAGAGGGCGTTGACGCTGTGGACGGTGATATGCCCCTTTGCAATCACCTGGGCCTTGCTGTGGTCCAGATCAACCCGGACCACGATGTTCAGCTTAGAGTTCAAGATGTAAAGCCTTCCCCGGCATTGGCTGCGACGCTGCAGCTTCTTGCATGACCTATTTGCTTAAGCCTCAACCAGATTAGGCAACCAATGTGATGTGCGCAACACAGTGACGTTTGTTACATCGAACTCAGTTTCCTCTCATTTACGGGAGCAGCGCGTCACCCGCTTCGTCGTTCTTGGCCCCGACCACCGGACGAATGGAAGAATCAGACCTAGTAACCACGGCACGAACCAACAACCGACCCGGGCTCCTGGCCGCGCAGCACGCGGATGCCCAGTAGTACCGCCACCGAAGGACACGCAATGAGCAAAGAACAGCTGATCATCATCGGCTCCGGCCCCTCCGGCTACACCGCCGCCATTTATGCCGCCCGCGCTGGGCTGAACCCCCTGGTGCTGGCCGGTTCCGTCACCGCCGGCGGCGCCCTGATGAACACCACCGAGGTGGAAAACTTCCCGGGCTTCCCCAGCGGCGTCCAGGGCCCGGAGCTGATGGACGGGCTGCAGCAGCAGGCGGAAAAGTTCGGCGCACGCATTGAGTACGACGACGCCACGTCAGTTGACCTCACTGGTCCCGTCAAGCGCGTGGTCACCGGCGGCGGGGAGACGTACGAGGCCAAGGCCGTCATCCTGGCCACCGGCTCCGCCTACAAGGAACTTGGCCTGCCGGAGGAAAAGAAGTTCAGCGGCCACGGTGTTTCCTGGTGCGCCACCTGCGACGGGTTCTTCTTCCGCGAGCAGGACATCATCGTGGTGGGCGGCGGTGACTCCGCCATGGAGGAAGCAACCTTCCTGACCCGCTTCGGAAAGTCCGTGACCGTCGTCGTGCGCAAGGGCGAACTCCGGGCCTCCCGGATCATGGCCCAGCGTGCCAAGGACAATCCTAAGATCAGCTTTGCCTGGAACTCCGCCGTCACGGCCATCCACGGGGACGGCAAGGTCACCGGCGTGACCCTGACGGACACCCGGACCGGCGAAACCCGGCACCAGGATGCCACCGGCATTTTCGTGGCCATCGGCCACCTGCCCCGCACTGACTTGGTGGCCGGGCAGGTGGAGCTGGACGACGAAGGCTACATCAAGGTTGACGCGCCCACCACGTGCACCAACCTGCCCGGCGTCTTCGCCTGTGGCGATGCCGTGGACCACCGCTACCGGCAGGCCATCACCGCAGCCGGCACCGGCTGTGCGGCAGCCCTGGACGCCGAGCGCTTCCTGGCCGCACTGGAGGACGCCGCCAGCATCGCCACGGCGCTGGTGGAGGAACCGACCCACAGCTGAGTGCTGTGCAGCGGGCTCCCCGGGTCAGACGACTTCGGGGAGCCTTCCTGTTAATACGGAAACGGGGGCCGCGGACCAGCGCTCGCGTTCGGGCTCGTACGAGATCACCATGGACGCGTCGCTCTCGTCTGCCTCGTCGATGGCCAGCAGCAGCGCGTCCTCCATGTGCCTGGCGTATTCCAGTCGTTCGGGCAGGGAACCCTGCAGCCCGCCGTCGTCAATCAGCACGTGGCCCTTGCCGTCCACGATGACTTTCAATGAATACCCGCTGTCCTCATGAAGGGACCCCCGGGTGGATGAAATTTCAGTGACCCGGTCTGCCCGGACCAGTCCGTTGCCCAGCGTGCGGATCCACACTTCACCCATGAAATGACCTCCCCTTGGCAGTGGGCGCAGATGATCAGCGCCCCATAGGGCGAACGCTACTCCTTCGTGTGCTGCTTGTGACCCCCGTATTTTTTACGAACATTCCTCCCAGGAAAACCGCATGCCGGGCCGGTGCTGTTGACCTATGCTGGGTGTCGCCAGCCCACCTGGGGTTAACCGACTTTGGGAGGAACTTATGTGGTCGAAACTTGATACGTATCTCTTTCCGCTCCGGCCATCGGCAACGTGCCCCTCGGGCACCTTCATGCTCCACGTCCCCTCCGGGAAGATGGAGTGGTCTGAAGGCATGTTCGGTATCCACGGCCTGAAGCAAGGCGAGGTGGTGCCCACCCTGGAACTCTTCATGGCCCACAAGCATCCGCAGGACCGGGAGACTGTCCGCGCTCTCTGGAGAAATTTGCTGGACGGCGGCGGCCAAGGCGCGCTCCTTCACCGGGTCATTGACGTCCGGGGCAAGGAGCGGCGCGTCTTTTCCGCCGTCCAGGCCGTTGCCGATGCTTCGGGCCAGGTCGAGTACGTGAGCGGATTCATGGTGGACGTCACCCAGAGCCTGCGCATCGAGTCGCAGCATGCGGCAGAGGAAGCCATCGAGGGTGCGTACGGGTATAAGGCCGTGATAGAGCAGGCGAAGGGCATTGTCATGGCCCTGCGGGGCGTGGACGGGCCGGCGGCGTTCCAGGTCCTGGCCACACGGAGCCAGCACGCCAACGCCAAACTGCATTTCGTTGCAGAAGAACTGGTGACCGCCGCGGCAAACGGCAAGGCCGATGAACTGCTGGCGGGCTACTGATTCCGCGTGGAGGCCGTCTTCACGGCGTTGCTCCTGCCCCGGCCGGTGGGACCTTCGGCACTTCCCGCCGTCGCACGCCCTGCGCGACTCTGGTTGCACGTCCGCTGGCGCCCAGCGGCCCCAACCCCGCATCGATTGCTGAGTATCTGCCGTTTTGAGCGCCCATAACGGCAGGTACGGAGCAATCGATGCCGGATCACGGGCCTTCCGGCAGGGGAGCCAGGCAACCGGTGAGGAGGGTGGCATGGCAGGCAGGACCGGCGCGGGCCGGAGCGGCAACCTGGGCTCCGCGATCGTCAACGCCCTGCTGCTTTACGGGATCAACATCTGGCCCGGATGGCAGGTTCTGCCGTTCCTGACGGCTGACATGGCCCGGGTCCTGGATCTGGTCAATGCCTCGTTGATCGCCGGCATCGTGGTGAACGTCGTGTGCGTGGTGATCCGCTCCAGGGCGCTGCTGGCACTGGGAAACCTGGTGGTTATGGGCATCGGGGTGGCGGCCATCCTGCGCCTCTGGGACGTCTTCCCCTTCGACTTCGGCACAGCCTGGTCCGGCTGGCCCGTCCTGGTGCGGGTCTTCCTGGTCCTTGGAATCGTGGGGTCGATCATCGGCGGCATCGCTGAGCTGGTGAACCTGTTCCGCGCCCTTGCCGGGCTGGAGCCGCGGGCGCGCTAAGGGCCGGCGGTACCGCAGGGCCATCGGGGCGGCCCTAGGATAAATCTGATGACTTCCCCGGATGACCCCAAGCCCTTCAGCCTGCGCAGCATTGCGGTGGCCGCCTTCGGCCCCACCTTGCTTTTCGGAATCGGGCAGGGCGCCATCCTTCCGGTGGTGGCGTTGTCCGCCCGCGACCTGGGTGCCTCGGTGGCGGTCGCTGCGCTGATCGTCACCCTGATCGGGCTGGGGTCCTGGTTCTTCAACCTGCCGGCGTCCCTGGTGACCCTGCGCTTTGGCGAACGCTGGTCCATCGTGGGGGCCGCCGTCGCCGCCGGCCTGGCCCTGGCGGCCGCCGCCACGTCGTCACTGGCACCGAACGGACTGTTGCTGCTCGCCGTGGCGATGACCGTCGTCGGCATGTCCGGAGCGGTGTTTGGCCTGGCGCGGCAAAAGTACCTCACCGAGGCGGTGCCCGTGGCCTTCCGTGCCCGTGCGCTGTCCACGCTGGGCGGGGTGAACCGGATCGGTGTGTTCATCGGCCCGTTTGCGGGGGCTGTGGTGATGCAGTTCTTCGGCATCGCCGGCGCCTACTGGGTGGGTGTGGTGGCCATGGCGGCCGCCGCCCTGCTGTCCCTCACTATCCCGGACCTGACGACGCCGGAGGTCCGCACGGGTGCCGACGCCGGGCCCCAGCCCACGCTCCGCAGCGTCGCGGTGTCCCATGCGGGCGTGTTCCTTTCGCTGGGGGTGGGCATCCTGCTGCTCAGTGCGCTGCGGTCCTCCCGTCAGGTGGTGATCCCGCTCTGGTCCGACCATCTGGGCATGGACGCCACTTCCGCGTCCCTGATCTACGGGCTGTCCGGCGCAATCGACATGCTGGTGTTCTACCCGGCCGGAAAACTCATGGACCGCAAAGGCCGGCAGTGGGTGGCCGTACCCTCCACGCTGCTTATGGGCACCGCGCTGCTCCTCATCCCGCTGACGGGTTCCTTCGTGGGGCTGCTGCTGGCCGCCCTGCTGATCGGGTTCGGCAACGGCATCAGCTCCGGGCTGGTGATGACCCTTGGTGCCGATTTTTCACCGGACCGGGGCCGCGGGCAGTTCCTGGGCCTCTGGCGGTTCATGGCTGACGCAGGCTCCACCGGGGGACCGGTGCTCCTCTCCGGGGTCACCGCCCTCGCGTCCCTGGGCCCGGGCATCGCTGCCACGGGCGTCCTGGGGTTCGCGGCGGCGGCCGTGTTCGCCGTCGTGATTCCCCGCCTGAAGCACCGCCGCAACTACTAGTTGCTCCATCAGATATGGTCCCTTAACCGGGGCTTTGGCGACCATATCTGATGGAGCAGCAGGGCGTGTTTGCGCGGCCGGTTGGTGGGTAGGCCGCGCGGCGAGGCTATTCTCGACTCATGAGTGATCCCGGCGCCGCTGCCCGCATCAGTCCGCTGCAGAAGGCTGTGTGGTGGGCGCAGGACTATGTGTACGCCGCAGGCTGGCAGGTCCGCGGATTTTTCTCGCGCGTCCAGCCGGCGTCCTTCCGTAACGGGACCCGGGCACCCGTGGTGATCATTCCCGGTGTTTACGAAAACTGGCAGTTCATGATGCCGCTCATCCAGGCCATCCACGACGCCGGGCACCCGGTGCATGTGGTCACGGTGCTCCAGCGCAACAAGCTGAAGGTGCCGGACGCCGCCAAACTGGTGGCCCAGCACCTGGAGGAGGCGGGGTTGCGCGATGCCATCCTCGTGGCCCACAGCAAGGGTGGACTGATCGGCAAGTACACGATGCTGTCCCTGGACCCGGAACACCGGATCGACCGGATGATCGCTGTGTGCTCGCCGTTTTCCGGCTCGCGCTACGCCCGGTACATGCTGCTGCCCAGCCTGCGGATCTTCTCGCCGCGGAACGCCCTGACCCTCCAGATGTCCCGAGAGTTGACCATCAACAGCCGCATCACGTCCCTCTACGGGCCGTTCGATCCGCACATTCCGGAGGGGAGCGTGCTGCCCGGGGCCACCAACATTGAGCTGCCGGTCGCCGGGCATTTCCGCATCCTTGGGGACCCCGCGACGGCCCGCATCATTGTGGAGCAGCTGAACCTTCCGGACTGACAGTGTCCGCCGCGTGGCCCGGTGCTGTTGCTGCGTGCGGCGCTTCTGCGGCGATGTGCCGGGCAATGAAGGCCGCGTCCCTGCCCACGCCGTTCACCATCGAGGAAGCCAGCGACTGCTGGAAGGTGGCCCCGAGGAAATACAGTCCCCGCGTTTTAGCGATGCCGCGTACCTGCTCCGGCTGCCCGTCCGGGCCGAACACGGGCAGGTCAATCCACGCCAGGTCCGGCCGGAATCCGGTGCACCAGATGACGTTGGTGATTTCAAGGGTTCTGCCGTCGGCGAGCAGCGGGCGGCCGTCAATGGCGCCCTCCGTCCTGGGCACGCGTTCGACGCCGGCACGCACCAGGTCACGGTCCTTCACCCTGACCAGTGGCCCGCTGTGGGCGAGGATGTGCGGGAGGGCTTTCCGCCCGGCGGGCGTGTTGAGGTTCAGGACGTGTGAAAAGGCGAAGAAGACGGCGAGGCTGAGCGGGCGTGCCGCCACGGCGTCGATAGGCCAGGGGATCTGGCCCGGGTGCCGGCCGGAGAGGTACGTCTTGCGGGTGGACGCGAGTTCAAGCGCGACCTCGGCTCCTGAGTTGCCTGCCCCGACCACCAGGACGGGGCCCGGTGCCAGGTCTTCCGGGCTCTGATAGCTGGCCGCCGTGAGTTGCCTGATGGCCGGGCCGAGCTGCCCGGCGAAGGCCGGCACCTTTGGCTTGCGGTCCCAGCCCGGGGCGACCACCACGTTGTCCGCCTCCAGGCGTTGGCCGTCAGCTTCGATGGTGAAGCTGTGTCCGTTGTGGCCGAGGCGCGTGACCCTGCGATTTGTCCTGACGGGCAGGTTGAACGTCTGCGCATAGCTGCTGAGGTAGTCGGCGAATTCTTCACGCGACGGGTAGGACCAGGGCGGGGCGGGATAGCGGCTGCCGGGAAAAGCGTCGTACCGGGCCGGGGTGAAGAGCCTGAGGGAGTCCCAGCGGGAGCGCCAGCTGTCCCCGGTCCGTGGGTTCTCATCGAGGATGACGTAGGAGCGTTTCAGTCGCGACAGGTGGTAGCCCATCGCCAGTCCTGCCTGGCCTCCGCCGATGACCACGGTGTAGAAGTGCTCTGACATGATGCCTGCCCTTCCGCCCGTGGTCCGCTGGGTTTGCGCCTTCTCTGCGGTCCCGGGGCGCCTGCTACAATTCATCCGAATGTCATTCGGATGAATTAAGGGTAGGTCCGGCGATGAGTGGAGTCAATGCCCCTTCCCGCGGCTACCACTCGCCGCGGCGGAGGGAACAGGCGGCAGCCACCCGCGGCATAGTGCTCGCTGCGGCACGCGAGCGTTTCGTGGAGGAGGGTTACCGCTCCACCACCGTGGCGGGCATTGCGCGGCGGGCCGGGGTCGCCGTCGACACCATCTATGCCACCATCGGGCGGAAGCCGGACCTTATGCGGGAAGTGGTGGAAACGGCAATCTCGGGCACCGGCCAGGCCGTGCCCGCTGAGCAACGGGACTACGTGATCCGCCTGCGGGAGGCCAACGGGGCAGCCCGGAAAATCTCGATCTACGCCCACGCGTTGGCCCGCATCCAGCCCCGCCTGGCGCCGGTCTATCTTGCCCTCCGCGATGCCGCCGGCACCGATCCCGACTGCGCGGCGCTCTGGTCCGAGATCTCCGAACGGCGGGCCGCCAACATGCTGAAGTTCGTGGAGGACCTTGCCGCCACCGGCGAGCTGCGGACGGACCGACCCGCCGCCGAACTTGCCGATGCTGTCTGGAGCATGAACGGGCCCGAGTACTGGGTGCTGCTGGTGGGCCAGCGCGGGTGGGAGCCCGGGCAGTTCGCCGAGTGGCTGTCAGATGCGTGGTGCCGGCTGCTGCTGCGCGCTCCGTGAGCTGTGAATCGGATAGAAGTGCAGGTCAGACCTCGGTTGAACTTTCAAATACCTTGAGCCTTTGTTGACTCTTTACCCCCTCGCTTCCTGAGGTTGGGCGTGCAATGTGGTCCCCAGTTAGACCACAGCACACCAACCAAGTCTGAGGGGACACATCATGAAGAACAGCACGCTGGTCAAGGGAACCGCTGCCATCGCCGTCGGCGCTGCACTGCTGCTGGGCGGCGGGGGCACGCTGGCCGCTTGGAACGATCAGGCAACCGCAGCTCCGGGTAGCATCGTCTCCGGCGATCTGAAGGTTGGTCTGAACAGCGCTCCAGGCGTTTGGACTGACCGTTCGGGCACCGACATCACATCAAAGATCAAAGATGGTACCTACCTCGTAGTTCCAGGCGACCTGCTTACCTTCAAGCAGGATCTGGATGTCACGCTCACAGGGGCCAAGATGGCCGCAAATATCACTGCAAGTGGTGCAAATGCGACTAACGGCTTTGTTGGAGACAGCGTCACTGTCTCTGCTCCGACCTTGACTGTGGGCGCTGATCCTGTAGCCAATCCTCTGACGACGTCGAAAAAGGTCACGGCAACAATTACTTTCGCCTTCAAGTCGACAACGACGGATCGGGTCGACGTCAACAAGACCTACAACTTCAACAACGTTCAGTTCACCTTGTCCCAGGTGCTGCCGGCTGGTGCATAGTTCGAATTGGCGGGTGCCTGAACAGTCACCCGCCAATGAGGACCGAAAGTGATAACAGGACCAGGAGGGGACCATGCGCACGAAGCGCAGGCTGCAGGCGGCAGCTTTGGTCGCCGTCGCGGTGGTCCTGGGCTTGTTCGCCGTCCAGGGGACCTATGCGCTCTGGAATGCTGTGGCGTCGGCGTCTCCGGGCACCATCACGTCGGCGTCATTCGACACAACGCTCCAAGCCGTCAACACCGGCGCGACGACCAACATGACGCTTGCGGACGGGAGGACGGCGGCAACTTTGACACTGTCGCCCGCTGGGGTCCTTGGCCCCGGCACCTCGGTCTACGGCGGGGTAGTGGTCACCAACAACACCAATGCCGGCGGCCAGTTCAACACCGCCATCACGGCAGGGCCGCCGAGCGTGGCAAACCTCAACGGGGGATCACTCGCTACCTACATCAGCGTCAACGCGAAGGTGGCAGCCTCGTCCGCGGATTGCAGCAACGCGGCCGGCTTCGCGGCTATCAGTGCGGCAGGGCTGGTCTCGCCCACAGTGGCCAAGGGCGGGTCAACGGTCTTCTGCTTCCAGGTCAGCCTCAGTTCCAGCGCCCCATCATCAGTGAACGGACAACCACTGAAAGGACAAGCAGTGACTATCCAAACCACGCTCACGGCACGTCAATGCGGGGTGCCCAGTGGCTGCTGACCTGACCGAACGCCTTCTCGGCGGCGCAGCCGAACCGTCGAAGCAGCGGACCGCGGCTAAGGCGGCCATCCCGAGAAGTGGAAGCAAACGCAAAACTGCGTGGGCCGCCGTCGGACGCTTCCTGAGCATGGCCGCCATGCTGGTGGCGCTGTTCGCAGCCCTGGTCCTCATCGTGGTACCGGTGGCCACCGGCTCGCAGACCTACACGATCCTGACCAAGTCCATGGTCCAGAAGTACCCGCCGGGTACGTTCATGGTGATGAAGCCCGCGCCGTTTGACGAACTCAAGTACGGCGACGTCATCACCTTCCAGCTCTACTCGGGCCGGCCGGACGTGGAAACGCACCGGATTGTCGGCTTCGGTTCCACCCAGCAGGGCGAAAAGACCCTGATCACCAAGGGCGACAATAACGGTGCCAACGATCCCGAGCCGGTCCGCGCCATCCAGGTCAAAGGCAAGCTGTTCTACGCCGTACCGTACGTGGGATTCGTGGCGAACTTCCTGGGGAATTCAGACCGTGGGACGTGGACAGTGGTCGCTGCGGTGGCGCTGATCGGCTATGGGGCCATCACGGTGTACACGTCCCTACGCAAGGACCGCAAGCGTGATGACCAGGCAGCCGAGGCTGCATAGATGGCACGGTTCCGGGATCTTCCAGGTGCGGCGCTGGCCGTCGGGGCCTTCGTGTTTACGGTGCTGCTGGGTGGTGGCGTTGCCTCGGCGTCGGCGCTTTGGCAGCAAAGCGCGACGGCGACCATGACCGTCACCGCATCCGGGACCTGGTCCGCGCCCGTGTTCAGCACGACCGGATGTGTGGCAGGAGATACCGCCAACAAGACCATCCAGCTGAGTTACTCCAGCTCGTCCGAGGTGCCGTCGAAGATTACGCTTTCGGCTGCCGCCTCGGGTGGCGCCTACGGCACCAGCGCGGACCTGACTGGTCCCTTCAATACTTCCGGCAGTTTCACGGTTTCCGGTGACTCAGCAATCTTCAGCCAGATCACCAGCAGCTCTGCGACGGTCAAAGTGGTCGCTACATTCACCACTGGTACCCAGTCCATCGTGGTCAACGTCCGCCTTGATACAGGGACCGGAAACAGGAAGGTCTACTGCGCCTGAGCCTTCCCCGCCGGCTCGGCGGAAGAAGGTGCCGCTGCATCCCCCATGCAGTGGCACCGTCTCCTGCCGAGCTGGTTCCCGGGATCTTGGCGACGCGCAAAGGCATCTCCGACCGGCATCGTCCGTGACGCTCCTGGGATGTGGGCCGCACAAGGGAATAAGCGCGTCGAGCAAGGAAGAGCGAGTCGCAGGGGGCTGCGGGCCGCGGCATTGAAGAGACGCGTCGAGGAGGGAGATCCGCTTCGCAGCCCCGCCCGGTCCGTACACTGGCACCATGTCATGCCGCATCAGTGAACTGGTCCTGAACTGCACCGACCCGGAGGTCCTCGCCCGGTTCTGGAGCGAAGTCCTCGGTTATGTGGAGCTGGACCGGGAAGACGGGGCGATCGAGATCGGGCCGGAAACCGGGTTCGGCGGAATGCAGCCCACCATCATCCTGAGCTCCAGCAGCAACCCGCGGGCGGGCAGGCTTCCGCTGCATATCGACGTCAACCCGGTGGATCGGGACCAAGCCGCGGAACTGGAACGGCTGCTGGCCCTGGGGGCCCGGCCGGCCGACGTAGGACAGGCCGGCAGCGAGCAATGGCACGTCCTGCAGGACCCCGAAGGAAACGAATTCTGCCTGCTGCGCAAGCGGCTCGAGCCCTAACCAAGGGACTGCCGCGCGCTGGAAAAGCGGGGATGCCTGGTGGAGCCCACTTCTAGACGCCGCCCAGGCACCAAGAACTATCCACCGCCACCATCAAGCGCGGGCACCCCAAATCCTCAAGGTTGGCTCAAGACTTCCCGGCAATAGGCCTGCCATGCTACGGAAACGGGTGCCCTCCTGCACTCTTGCGCGGCCGGGCCTTTTCTGCCGCGCGAGTCCGGCATAGGGTTTGGGGACAGCCAGTATCAAGCAGCGGGTGAACGGGCCGAAGGACATTCCTGCAACGGAGCAGGGGCTGGAAGAGGCACACATTGAGCGAGTTGATGTTGCTGGCCATGGGTGGACTGGCCAGGGAAGTGCTGGCCGCCGTCCGGAACAGCGGGCAATACGACGTCCTGGGGATCCTGGACGATGACCCGGAACTGCTGGGCACTACCATCGGCGGCGCGGTGGTGATGGGCGCGCTCGCTGACGCGCCTGCCTTCACCAAAGCACTCTTTACCGTATGCATTCCCTGCGGGCGGGACCGAGAAGACCTGGTGGACCGGCTTTCCCTCCTCGGCGTGCACGAGGACCGGTACGCCACCGTGGTGGACCCGGACGTCCGCGTCCCCAAGGATTCCCGGATCGGAACTGGCAGCATTGTGATGCGGAACGCCACCATCGCCCCGCAGGCCCGCATCGGCCGGCACGTGCTCCTGAAGCCGCACGTCAACGTGGGGTACCGCGCCAGCGTGGATGACTTCGCCACGCTGCATCCGCGCGTCTCGGTAGGCGAAGGCGCGCGGATTGGACGGGCGGCCCACCTGGGCATGAATGCCGGGGTCGGCGACGGGGTGGCAGTGGGGAACTACTCCCGCGTCGAGATGCGCTCAGCCGTGATGCACAACGTTCCGGAGCACGAAACGTGGGCCGGCGTGCCCGCCCGCCGGGAGGCCGCACCCAACGATTAACCCGGACTATGGACCCTTACGGGGCAGGCATGGAAACGCTACATTGTAGCTACTCGCGGGGGCGTTGTCCGTTCCCTGCCACCGTTACTGAGGGAACAACGTGGAACTGTTCAGCGATAAACCGGCACTCGCCGCGGCCGCCCTGACCAGGCTTGTTGCCGCGGACATCGAAACCAAGGGCCGCCCCGCCGGCAGCCTGCAGGCGTACCTCAGCGACCTCGTGGTCCGGAACGGCCCCAGCATCGTGGAGGAGTTGGCCATTGAGCTGGCACGTCAGCACCTGGCCACGCTCGACCGGCTGGCCAAGGCCACGGGCCGGCCCGCCGCCCGGTACCTGGATGAGATTGAGCTTGCCGCAGCCATGGAGGAAAGCAAGGGAAGGGATTCCGGAGACCCCCGGCGGTGAGCGGCTACCGCCTGGTGGCGTCCCGGCGTCGTGCGGCAAACGCAAACAGCGACGTTGTGGCCACGGTGGCCAGATACCCCGCGATCACGATCAGCGAGATACCGGCCCAGAAATAGTTGGTGGTGCTGGATTCCTGCCACGGGCTCGGTGCGATCCGGATCAGCGAATAGACCGCAACTCCGGCCGAGGCCAGGCCGATCAGCACCGGCAGGGTGAGCCAGATCCGGGCAGAACCAATATGGTCTCCGAACCCGTCCCACTCGTTCCACGACCCGCGCCGCAGGATCAGCCAGCCCGCAGGAATCATGAAGGCGCCCACCAGCAGGAACGCGGCCACCACGTCGGCCGGCCGGTGCCACTGGTTGATCAAGGTGGACACACCGGATGCGATGGCGAAGGAGCCGCCAATAAAGCCGGCCATCGGGCGCCAGCGGGGTGAGGCCATGAGGAACACCGCCGCCGCAGCGGACGCGGCCAAAGTGGTGTGGCCGGAGGGCAGCGAGTTCAGCTCCAGGGTCAGGACCCCCTTATCAGGCCGCGGCGGCAGCAGGTCCTTCAGCACCTGGGTAGCCACGTTCGCTGTGATGCAGGCGGCCACGGCAATCCCGGCTTCAGCCCAGTGCCGCCGGATCACGGTGACAAACAGGACCACGACGGCGGCCATCACCAGTGAAATGGTGGGCAGCCAGTCGAGGAACTGGGTGGCGGCCTTGCCGGCAGGTCCATGGATCTGCACCGCTTCCACCAGCGCGGACTCATCGATGAACTGGCCGGTGGTGGTCTGGACGAAGAAGTAGTAGGTGGCAACCAGCCCGGCGATGCACGCGACGGTGGACAGCACGAACAGGAACGCCGAGCCGGGGGCAGGCCGCGCCGGGGTCCTGGTGGGGAGTTGCCGTGAAGAAGTCATCGACGTTAAGCCTGACACAAAAAGCTGGCAGGCCGCTCAGGCGGGAGGGTTGACCGGGTCCAGCCGGGGAACGGCAGCGGCGGCCACCAGCAGCGCCAGTGCGCCGAGCCCGAACGGCAGGGCCGTGGCCGTGGCGATGGCCCCCACCAGCAGGGGTCCGCCGGCATCCCCGAGTTCGCGCCCCAGCTCTGCCGAGCCCATGGTCCGGCCCATCCGCTCCGGCGGGGTCGTGTCCGCCAGGTGCGCGAACCCCAGCGGGGTGGCCACGCCAATCCCGCACCCGATCAATGCAGCCGCGAAGAAGATGGTGACCACTCCCGGAGCGGCCGCCACCAAAGCGATGCCCGCGGCAACCAGGAGCAGGCCCGTCGTCGTGCCCTTGTTGTCGGTGACGGCGTGCCGGTCCCGCAGCCTTCCGATCCACGGCTGCGTCAGCACCGAGCCCAGTGCCACCACGCTCACCGCGGCCGTGCCGGCGAAGGCATCCATGCCATGGCGGGTGGCCAGCGCGGGGAGGAAACCGACGGCGGCACCCAGCGCCCCGGTCGATGCGGCAAGCACCAGCGTGGGGACCAGGAAACGGCGCTCGCCCACCTGCCGCGCCAGGTCCATCACGGTGTACCGCTTCCGCGGCAGCGGTGCCAGATGCGGTACCGACACCAACACCCAGACGGCAGTGGCCGCCGCCAGCGCGGACAGGGTCCCGAAGAGCAGGGAGAACCCTCCGGCCAGGATCAGCCCTGCGCCCAACGGGGGCCCAATGATGTAGCCAAGGCTCTTCCAGGACCCATAGCGGCCAAAGTAGGTGCCCGCCTTTCCGCCGCGGGCCATCCTTGCCACCATGGCGGACGACGACGGCGAAAAGGCGGAGGCCGCGGCTCCCTGTCCGAGCCGGGCCAGGGCGAGGACCAGCGGGTCGGCTGCGCCGAGGCCAACCAAGGACATTGCGGCGAAGGCGAACAGGCCGCCGACGATGACGGGCTTGGCGCCAATGCGGTCGCTCAGGGCGCCGAACACGGGTTTCAGGAACACCTCGGCCACGTCGTAGAGGGCCAGGAGGATGCCGAGGTTGAGCAGGGTCAGGCCGATGTTTTGGCTCTCCGCGCCCAGCCCCGCCGCGATGCTGTGGGCCCCGAAAGCCGTGACGAATCCCGCCCCGTACAGTGGGGCCGTTGCGTGGCGGGTGGCCTGCGCGCCTGGCAGGGCACTGTCGGAGCTCATAGCTGGGACTTTAGTACCTTCACAAAGTTGTGAAAACTTCGAAGACTTGAATCATGAACACCGTTGTCCAGACAGCGAACCTGCATAAACATTTCGGCCAGGTCCGGGCCCTCGACGGATTGGACTTGGAAGTCCAGCGCGGCGAAATCCACGGCTTCCTGGGCCCGAACGGCGCAGGAAAATCCACCACGCTCCGCGTCCTCCTGGGCCTGGCCAAAGCCACCTCCGGGTCCGCCACGGTCCTGGGGCTCGAGCCCTGGACCCAGGCCGTGGAACTGCACCGCCGCCTGGCCTACGTCCCCGGCGACGTCCGGCTCTGGCCCAACCTGTCCGGCGGCGAAACCATCGACTTGCTCTCCCGGCTGCGCGGCGGCACAGCGGACGGAGCCGCGTACCGCCGCCGGAAAGACCACCTGTGCCAGGTCTTCGACTTCGATCCGGCCAAGAAGGGACGGGCCTCCTCCAAGGGCAACCGGCAGAAGGTTGCGTTGATCGCAGCACTGGCCACCGAAGCCGAGCTGTACCTCCTGGACGAGCCCACCAGCGGCCTTGACCCGCTCATGGAGGAAGTGTTCCGGCGGGAGCTGCTGGCCGCCGTCGAACGCGGCGCCACGGTGCTCCTATCCAGCCACATCCTCTCGGAGGTGGAGGTGCTCTGCCAGCGCGTGAGCATCATCCGCGCCGGCAGGATTGTCGACGGCGGCACACTGGACTCCCTGCGGCACCTCACCAGGTCAGAGGTTTCCTTCGCCGCGGACGGGCTTGACCCAGAGGCCCTGGCCCGGCTGGGTGCGGTGCATGACCTGGCGCTCGACGCCGGGCGGGTCAGGTTCAGTGCCGATTCGGACCGGATCGCAGAGGTACTGCCCGCGCTGGGTGCCTTGGGTGTGCAGGGCCTGACGATCGTCCCGCCGTCGCTGGAGGAGCTGTTCCTGCGGCACTACGGCGACGCCCCGGCCGCCGAAGGGGCCCAAGCCGGCGCCCCCGGCGAAGATCGTCACGGTTCCCGGCGGCACCTGCTCGGCGCGAGGGGGCGGGGCTGACATGGGCGTCCTCCTGGTCCTCTGGGGCCAGCGCCTGCGCCGGGACCGCTGGCAGCTGGCAAGCTGGGCCGTGGCCATCGGGGCATTCGCGCTGTTCGCGGCCGCAGCCGTCACCCAGACCTACGGCAACGTGGCCAGCCGCACCGAGATCCTGCAGGTGGCCATCGCTACGCCCGCCATCCTGATGCTGCGCGGCCTTCCGCGCGGAGCGGACCAGGGAGCCTTCACGTTCTTCCTGATCTTCGCATTCCTGGCCCTGCTGGCCGGCCTGATGAGTACCTTCCTCGCCGTGCGCCACACCCGCGCTGACGAGGAGGCCGGCGCCGCCGAACTCGTCGCCGCCACCCCCGCGGGCCGGCTGCTGCCCTACACCGCCACGCTGCTGCACGGCATCACGGCCAACATCCTGGTGGCGCTCGCAGTCTTTGCCGGGTTCGCCGCCCAGGGCCTGGACCCGCAGGGTTCCCTGACCGCCGGAGCCGCAACGGGCGCCGTCGGCTTCGCCTTCCTGGGCGTGGGACTGCTCGTGGCCCAGTTCATGGGGACTTCACGCGGGGCGAACGGTGCCTCTGCCGCGCTGGTGGTCCTGGCCTACGTGCTCCGCGGGATCGGGGACGCCACCGGAACGCCCGGAGCGTCCGGGACCACCATGACCGAAGGCGCCGCCAGCTGGTTCTCACCCATCGGCTGGGGCCAGCAAACCTTCGCCTACTCCGGGAACCGCGCCTGGCCGCTGCTGCTGGTAGTGGGGCTCGGCGTGGCCTGCCTCGCGGCGGCGTGGCTGATCATGGGCGCGCGCGACGCCGGGGCGAGCGTCTGGGATACCCGGCCGGGACGGCCCGGGGCCCGGGCCGGGCTGCGGAGCCCCGCGGCGCTGGCCCTCCGCCTGCAGTCAGGATCGATCATCGGGTGGGGGCTCAGCGGCCTGGCCCTGGGGCTGTTGGCGGGATCGCTGGGGAAGGCGATTGCCGCCGTCGACACCCCCGACACGAACATCACCGCGGTGCTGCGGGCCATGCTCCAGTCGCAGGGAACCTCGCTGACCCAGCTCATGGTCTCCGTGCTGTTCATGATGGCCGGGGTCCTTGCCGCGGCATGCGCACTGCAGGCGGTGATCAGGCTGCGGCAGGAGGAAGCCGCCGGGACCGCCGAACTGCTGCTGTCCGCTCCGGTGGGGCGGGTCCGGTGGCTTTCCGGGTATCTGCTGCTGGGCGCGGCCGCCGTGGTGCTGGTGGTGGGCCTGGCCGGGGTCGGGGCGTGGGCGACGCTCACCGGCGCCGGAGATGCCTCCATGCCGGCCGATGCCCTGTGGCAGACCGCCCTTGCCCAGCTGCCGGCGGCCCTGATCTACCTCGCAGTGCCCGCCCTGGTGTTCGTCCTGTGGCCTTCCGCCACCGTCGCCGCCAGCTGGGGGCTGCTGGCCCTGGGCGTCATGCTGGGTATTTTCGGCGGCATGCTGGGCATCGACCAAAGCCTGCGGGACCTGTCCCCGTTCACCCACACGCCCGTGCCGCGCGGGGACGCGACAGACTGGAGCGGAGCATGGTGGATGCTGGCCATTGCCGCGGTTGCCGCTGCGCTGGCAGTTGTGGTGATGCGGCGCCGGGAGGTGGGTTCGGCATGAGCGCCGACGCCGGGGTGGCCGCCCTGAGCGAGCTGCCGGGCGATCCCGCGGCCACGGGCACCGCCACGCCCACCGCGGCTGCCGCCGAACGGACGGCGGCCGCGTTCGCCGCTGCGGGGTTCCCCAAGATGCCGGCCCGGACGCTGTTGGCGCTGGTGTCCTCGGAACAGGGGAGCCTCACCGCGGCAGAGCTTTCGGAACGGCTGGGGGCCAGTGCCGCGGCAGTCTCCGGCGCCGTGCGGTACCTGCAGACCGTGGGCTTCGTGCACCGGATCTCGCAGCCGGGAAGCCGCCGCGACCTGTACGCCCTGCATGAAGACGAGTGGTACGTGGTGTCCATGCGGAACAGCCCGGTTTACGAAAAGCTTGCGGCCCTGACGGACGCCACCGCCGAAACGCTCCCGGAAGGATCCCCGGCACGGGCCCGGGTGGCGGACATGGCGCGGTTCTACCGGTTCCTCAACTCACGGATGCCGGCCCTGCTGGACGACTGGGAACATGAGCGGGAGGCGGCACCATGACCATTATCGACAACGCGGTCTACGTGAACGGGCTCCGCACCGAGGACCCGGAAGACCTCGACGAGACGTACTTCCTGCTCCGGCAGCGCGAGGGGATGGCCTGGATTGGGCTCTACCGGCCGGACGCGGAGGAACTGCAGTCCGTGGGCGAGGAATTCGACCTCAACGCCCTGGCCGTCGAGGACGCGCTCGCCGGCCACCAGCGGGCCAAGCTGGAGCATTACGGCGAGTGCTTGTTCCTGGTGCTTCGGCCCGCAAGGTACCGGGACGACGTGGAAAAGGTGGACTTCGGCGAAATCCACGTCTTCGTGGGCGATGAGTATGTCGTCACCGTCCGGCACGCAGAATCCCCGGACCTGGCCAAGGTCCGCCGCCGCATGGAGGCCATGCCGGAGTTCCTGGCCCTGGGCCCCGACGCGGTGCTCTACGGGATCCTGGACCAGGTGGTGGACGAATACGAACCCGTGGTGGCGGGCCTGGAGAACGACATCGACGAAATCGAGGACGACCTCTTCGGGGCCGATCCCGACGTGTCCCGCAGGATCTACGAGCTGTCCCGCCAGGTCATCACCTTCCAAAGGGCCACCAGCCCGCTCGCCGGGATCCTGCAGGCACTGATCGCCGGAACTCCTGACCGCGACCAGGCAACGGAACTCCGGGACCACTACCGGGATGTCCTGGACCACGTCATCCGGCTCAACGAACGCGTTGCCTCCTTCCGTGCCCTGCTGCAGAACGCCCTGGCCGTCAACGCCGCCCTGGTGGCCCAGCGCCAGAACGATGAAATGCAGCGCATGACAGAGTCCAGCTTTGAACAGAATGAACAGGTCAAACGCATCTCCTCCTGGGCTGCCATCCTGTTCGCACCCACCCTGGTGGCGTCCATCTACGGCATGAACTTCAGCAACATGCCCGAACTGGCCTGGACCTACGGCTACCCCTATGCGCTGGGCCTGATGGTGGCCATGGGCCTGGTCCTGTACCTGGCGTTCAAGCACAACAAGTGGATCTGAACCCGGCACGGAGGGGGTTCCAAGCTTCGTGTCCTACCATGGGCTAGAAATCCTAAGCTTGCTTATTAGTTGGGTGGCTTTGCAAATCTTTGGGATCCGCCTACCGAAAGAGAGGACAGCATGGACCACAACGAAGCACCCCTGTTGGACGCGCTTGCCGAGTACCACCGCCTGGACCGATACGGGTTTACCCCGCCCGGACATCGTCAGGGGCGCGGTGCGGATCCCAGGGTCCGGGATATCCTCGGGGCCGACACCTTCCGCGCCGATGTCCTCGCCTCGGCCGGCCTGGATGACCGTTCGTCCTCTGGCGGCTACCTGAAGAAGGCGGAGCAGCTCATGGCGGATGCAGTGGGTGCGGACCAGGCGTTTTTCTCCACATGCGGCAGCTCCCTGTCGGTGAAGGCGGCGGTCCTGGCCGTGGCCGCGGGCAAGGGCGACCTGCTGGTCAGCCGGGACGCGCACAAGTCCATCACCGCCGGGCTGGTATTTTCCGGGATCCAGCCGCGCTGGATCCCGCCCCGCTGGGATCCCCAATTGCACATCGCGCACCCGCCGTTAGCCGCGGATGTGGAGGAAATGTGGGAGCGCTATCCTGACGCCGCAGGGGCGCTGATCGTCAGCCCCACTCCGTACGGGACCTGCGCGGACATTGGGGCCATCGCCGAGGCGTGCCACCGCCGCGGGAAGCCCTTGATCGTCGACGAGGCGTGGGGCGCGCACCTGCCCTTCCATGACGGCCTGCCCACCTGGGCGATGGACGCCGGCGCCGATGTCTGCGTGGTCTCGGTGCACAAGATGGGTGCGGGCTTTGAACAAGGCTCCGTTTACCACGTCCAAGGCGACCTGGTGGACCCCGCCCACTTGTCCGAGTGCGCGGACCTGCTGATGACCACCAGCCCCAACGCCATCCTGTATTCGGCCATGGACGGCTGGCGGCGGCAGATGGTTCAGCACGGATCCGAGCTCTTGGGCAATGCCCTGGACCTCGCCACCCGGCTGCGGCGGGACCTTGATGGACTTCCCGGGATCCACGTGCTTGAGGACGAGCTCCTGGCCGCCGAATCCTCGCACGACCTGGACCGGCTGCAGATCCTGATGGACCTCTCCGACCTCGGCATCAGTGGCTACCAGGCGGCGGACTGGCTGCGGGAGAACTGCCGCATCGACATGGGCCTCAGCGACCATCGCCGCATCATGGCCACCTTGTCCATGGCAGACGACGACGCCTCGGCCCGGCGGCTCATGGACGCGCTGCAGGCCCTCATCAAAGCAGCCCCCACCCTTCCTTCACCTGCCCGGATCGACCTGCCCTCGCCGTCGGACCTGGAACTCGAGACCGTGGTCCTGCCACGCGACGCCTTCTTCGGGCCCCGCGAGGATGTTCCCGCACGGGAAGCGGTGGGGCGGGTGGCCGCGGAGCAGATCACTCCCTACCCACCGGGGATCCCCGTCATAGTGCCGGGGGAGCGGATCAACGAAGCCGTCATCGAGTACCTGGAATCGGGCCTGAAGGCGGGCATGGTGCTGCCGGACCCCGCAGACCCCTCGCTGGGCACCATTCGGGTGGTGCGGGAGCGCCCGGACCAACCCTGACTCCGGCGTACAGTAAACAGCATGCCCAACCCCGGTTCCCCGCCTGCCCCTGACGGCCCGCCCCCGGCAGTTCCGCCACTCGAAGAGCTGTTGGCGGGAGCTTACGTGGTCACCCTGCCCATGCGGGTGAAATTCCGCGGCATCATGGAACGCGAATCCCTCCTGCTGCGCGGTCCCGTGGGCTGGGGCGAGTTCTGCCCGTTCCCGGAGTACGGCGACGCCGAGGCCTCGCGCTGGCTGGCCGCCGCCATCGAGGCGGGATGGCACGGGTTCCCGGCCCCGGTGCGGACGTCGGTTCCGGTCAACGCCACGGTTCCGGCCGTTGCCGCAGACAGGGTCCCGGAGGTGCTGGCACGGTTCGGTCGGGTGGACGCCGTCAAGGTCAAGGTGGCGGAGCAGGGGCAGTCACTGGACGACGACGTTGCGCGGCTTCACGCCGTCCGCTCCGCTTTGCCGGACGCTGCCATCCGCGTGGATGCCAACGGCGGGTGGGACGTGCCCGGCGCGGTGGAGGCCCTGATGCGGATGGCAGCGGTGGGCCTGGAATACGCCGAGCAGCCGGTGCCGTCCATCGAGGGCCTGGCCGAAGTCCGGACCCGGCTGCGGCACGCCGGCACGCCGGTGCTGATCGCGGCGGATGAGAGCGTCCGGAAGGAAACCGATCCCCTCCGGGTGGCCCGGGCCGGCGCGGCGGACCTGATCGTGGTCAAGGTGGCGCCGCTTGGGGGAGTGCGGCGTGCCCTGGACATCGTGGCACAGGCCGGGCTTCCCGCCGTCGTCAGTTCCGCCCTGGACACCTCCGTGGGCATCCGCGCCGGTCTGGCCCTGGCCGCCGCGCTGCCCGACCTGCCGTACGCCTGCGGCCTGGGCACGGTGTCGCTTTTTGAATCCGACGTCACGCTGGATCCCCTGGTGGCCGACGACGGCGCCATCCGCCTCCGCGACGTGACCGCCGACGCCGGGCTGCTGGAGCGGTTTGCGGCGTCCGCGGACCGGCGGGACTGGTGGCTGGCCAGGCTCCGCCGGGTCCACGCCCTCCTCGCCCCATCGACTGCTCCGTAGGATTGTCGGAGAGCTGCAGGGCTTTTATCATGGTTTCACCGGTTCCTCCCTGCACCGAACAGGGACGTTACTTAAGGTCGCGAGTGCCATGGTAAAGAAACCTTTCTGGCATCAGGCGGAAGAATCAAGAAAGCCGGAAAAGCCCGGGGAGCATCACCGGATGCATCTGGCGGAATGGCTGAGGCGGGAAGACGAGGGCATTGAGCGCGCGTCCAGCAGTATCTTCCTCAGCAGCCGTGACCGGCCGCTTGCGCCGGAAAGGACCTGCATCCAGGGGCACGAGATCCTGCCGGGGGAGGACCACTGCTCGCACGGGCATCCCGTGGGTTAGGTGGCCGGCCAGTTGATCGGGGATTGATGTTTCCTCACTTGGCCGAGGCGCACAGCCGGTCCAGGGCTTCGTTGAGGGTTGATTCGATCTGGCCGACAAGGAGTTCGCGCTTGTTCTGGGTGGACTCATCCTCCAGCTCAGTGGGGAGCGGCGGGGTGGTGATGGTCATCGCGGCCTGGTAGCGCCCGTCGCTGCTGCTGACCGCCACAGTCTGGTAATCCCAGAAGAGGCCCCTGCCTACGTAGCGCGGCTGACTGGAGCAGCCGTCTGCGTGTTCCCACAGACCCAGACCGTACGGTGCGGTGACGGTCTTCGCCTTCATCTCGGCCAACGACGCCCCAGAGATTGCCCGGCCCTGGAAGAGGGCGGCCATGAAGTGGTTCATGTCCTCCACCGTCGATACGGCGCCCACGGCCGGCGAGCCGGCATTGAAGATGTTGTCCGTGGTATCGATCCGCTCACCCCGCAAAGTCACGTAGCCGTGCAGAAGACCGGACTCGTTCGGGGAGACGTGGTCCAGGGTGGTGCTCTTCAAACCAAGCGCGCCAAAGATCTCCTCACGCATGACGGTGGCAAAGGGCTGATGCCGGAGTTCCTGGACCAGCAGGCCGAGCGCGAGGTAGTTCGTGTTCGAGTACTTGAAAGACCCCACGCTTGACTCGGTCCATGGCAGGGTCCCGGCCAGCTGCAACCCTTGCTCCATGGTCAGCGTGCGGGAGAGGACCGGGCGGAAGTCAACGTCGCGGGGCAAAGCGTCGTTGGCCTCCGGCATGCCCGACGTGTGGCTGAGCAATTGCCTGACAGTGATGGGACCTGGAGGCTTAAGCGCGGTGGTAAACCCGGGGATGACATCATTCACGGGGTCGTCGAGGCCGATGAGGTGGTCGTCGACGAGCTTCAGTACCGCCACAGCGGTCATCGTTTTAGTGACGCTGGCGATCTGTACACGGTCAGATGGCTGCGCCGGGGTTCTGGTCTCAAGGTCGCGCATGCCGATGGCCTTGGACCACTCACCGTCAGGCCATTTGACCTGGACGACGGTGGCCACTGCGCCGTCGTTCATGAACAGCCGCACCTGGTTCTCCAGTGAACTGAAGGGGCTGGGGTAGCTTGAAGAAGGGACGGGCTCGTCTTGAGTGTAGGTACAGCCGGTCACCGCTAGGACGGCGGCGATGACCGCCCGCCGCCAGGCAGGCCTGTTCGTGCTCATGCCGGGTCAACCGCCCTGGACAGGGTGACAATACTGGGGCCGTCTGCGGCGCCGCGTCCGGCCAGACCTGCGGCGGCGCCGTCCGCCCAGCATTCCAATTTTAATTCCTCCCGGCGGGAAGGGAAAGCAGTTTCGGGAAGTTCACCCAAGCCCTGGATTGGGGCGGTACCACCGGCGGTAACCGGCGGAAACGTTCCCGCAGGTCACGGGCGGTTAACGTTAACTTCATCAAATGGATGGGTTCCGGTAGGACGCGGCTGGAAGGGTGGGCGGGCACCCCAGAGAGATTCCTTGGAAGGTTCCCCATGTCTGAAACTGCCCGCAAGTTCACCCTGCTGCCCATGCTCGGCCATACCAAGGGCAAGCGCAGCCCTGTCACCTGTGCGCTCAAGTGCGACAACGCCTGCGCCGGCGACGTCTGCAACACCAGCTCCAACAGCTACTTCCGCGACATCGCCTCCGCAACCCTGTCCCGCCGTGCCGCCCTGGGCCTGGGTGCCGCCGGTGCGCTCGCCGTCGCCCTCGGTTCAGCCGTGAGCTCCGCCGAGCCTGCCTCCGCCGCTGGCCTGTCCAAGGCCGCCAAGGAAGGCTTCGGCAACTCCAAGCTTCAGTTCACTGCCATCAAGCCGGTCGACAAGGCCGTTGATGCCTTCACCGTGCCGGAAGGCTTCACCTGGCAGCCCATCATCCGCTGGGGCGACCCGCTGTTCAACGATTCCCCGGAATTCGACCTGGACAACCAGACCGCAGCTGCCCAGGCACGCCAGTTCGGCTACAACAACGACTACACCGACATCGTGGAAATCCCCGGCAGCAAGGGCCGCCGCGCGGTGCTGTTCACCAACCACGAGTACACCAACGAAAACATCATGGTTCCCGCCGGCTACGACGCCAAGGAAACCCGCGCCATCGGCCGCGCCGCCCACGGCCTGGCCGTGGTGGAGCTCGAACGCAAGAACACCACCAAGCCGTGGAGTTACGTCAAGGGCGCGCCGCTGAACCGCCGCTACCTCTCCGACACCACCTACGAACTGACCGGCCCGGTTGCCGGCTCGGCACTGGTCAAGACCGTGGCAGACCCCTCCGGCCGCGCCATCAAGGGCACGTTCGGCAACTGCTCCGGCGGCACCACCCCCTGGGGCACCATCCTCTCCGGCGAGGAGAACTTCAACGGCTACTTCGTCGCTGGGGGCACATCGGCCGGCGACAAGCGCTACGGCCTGACCGCCAAGCCCACGGCACGCCATTGGGAACTGGACGACCCCCGCTTCGACACCCGCAACCCCGGGTACGAGAACGAGTCCAACCGCTTCGGCTGGATCGTCGAAGTGGACCCGTTCGACCCAACCTCCACCCCCAAGAAGCGCTCCGCCATGGGCCGTTTCAAGCACGAAGGCGCCAACGTGATCGTGGCCGAATCCGGCCACGTGGTGGCATACATGGGCGACGACGAGAAGTTTGACTACCTCTACAAGTTCGTCTCCAAGGGCAAGTACGTCGAAGGCGACCGCAGGAACAACATGAACCTGCTCTCCGAGGGCGACCTCTACGTGGCCAAGTTCACCGGCAACTCACCCGCCACGGAAATCACCGGCACCGGCGCGCTCCCCTCAGACGGCGCGTTCGACGGCACCGGCGAATGGCTGCCGCTGGTGGTCGGCGGCAAGTCCGCCGTGGCGGGCATGTCCGTCGAAGAGGTCCTGGTGTACACCCGCCTGGCCGCGGACAAGGTGGGCCCCACCAAGATGGACCGCTGCGAGGACGTCCAGCCCAGCCTGCACACCGGCAAGGTCTACGTGGTCTGCACCAACAACTCCGACCGCGGCACCGGCACCAAGGAAGGCGCCACGGAGGTCAACCCGCGCACGCAGAACCGCGACGGGCACATCGTGGAAATCACCGAAACCGGCGACCAGACCTCCACCAAGTTCAACTGGACCCTCCTGATGGTCTGCGGCGATCCGGCGCAGGGCGACGTCACCTACTTCTCCGGCTACCCGGCGGACAAGGTCTCGCCCATCTCCTGCCCGGACAACGTGGCCTTCGACACCGTGGGCAACCTCTGGATCTCCACCGACGGCGCGCCCTCCGGCATCGGCTACAACGACGGCCTCTTCAAGGTCACCCTGGACGGCGCCGAACGCGGCAAGGTGGAGCAGTTCCTCTCCGTCCCGCGCGACGCAGAAACCTGCGGCCCGGTCATCCACGACGACGAGCGCACCGTGTTCGTCTCCGTGCAGCACCCGGGCGAGGAAGGTACCTTCGAGGCTCCGCACTCCTTCTTCCCGGACTACGTCCCGGCAGGCACGACGCCGGCCCCCGGCCAAGTGCGCGCGCCCCGTCCCGCAGTGGTCCAGGTGTTCCGCGGCTAATATTCGGGACCTCCGGTGATTGAGCCTGTCGAAATCTGACGCGCCATCACCTTTGGCCGCTTTTCGCTGAACGCCCGCCCATCTTCCGCCCCTTCCGGGGGAACGGTGGGCGGGCGTTTGGGCTTTAGTGCCCGCCTCTCCCAGCTCCCAGATGCCTCCGGATGTGATGCTTGACACGTGTTAGGTCGGTCATCTACAGTTCCTAACACGTGTTAGGAAGGAAAAGGACATGACCGGAGCCATCAACGGGCACCTGCGGGAGATCACCCGCCGTACCGCACTGGGTGCCCTGGGCGCGGGAATCATCGGAGCTACCGTGGCGTCGTGGCCGCGGCTCTCCGGAACGGACATACCGGGCCGCGGGGACAACAGCCTCAGCATCGCCATCATGGGTACCGCAGCGGACGCCGCCGCCCGCCAGCGCGCCATCGACGCATTCACCCGACTCCACCCGGAAATCCGGGTCAAGGTCCAGGCAATCCAGGCCGTGGACTGGAAAGACTTCTTCACCAAGATCCTCACCATGGTGGCCGCCGGCACCCCGCCGGACGTGGTGTACGTGGCCACCGAGGGCGCCCAGCTGTTCGCCGAAAGGCTGGCCCACCCGCTGGACGAGTACATCCGCCGAGACGCCGCGGACATGCGCGAATTCTTCGATGACGTCCACCCCAGCCTGGTGGAGGCCTTCATGTACAAGGGCAGCCTGTACCAGCTCCCCATGGACTGGAACGCCGCCAACATGTACTACAACACCGCCGCCTTCGCGCAGGCAGGCCTGGATCGGCCCGCGGACGACTGGACCCACATCGACTTCCGCAACAGCCTCGCCGCGATGCGCAGGGCCCGGACCTCTGATTTCACGCCCTACTACTGGACCAACCGGCTCTTCGGCGGCGTGGTCCCGTGGCTCTACGCCAACGACACCAGTTTCCTCAAGGAGACCAGGTCCGCGGGCGGCGAATGGCTCTGGGACGGCTTCTACGCCGACGATCCCTCCCGCAGCCTCCGCTCCGGCGGCTACCAGTGGCTGGAACCCAACGCCAACGACGGCCGCGTGTTCGAGTCCTTCGACTACCTCCGCGGCCTGGTCAAGGACGGACTGGGCGTCCGGCCCGAAGAAGGCGGCGGCAGTTCCCTGGTGGGCCTGTTCGCCTCCAACCGGATCGGAACCACTCCCGCGGGCGGCTACTGGGTGCAGGGCCTGCACGAGGCCGGGATGGGCGCCAACGACTTTGACGTCCAGTTCTTCCCGCGTTGGAAGACCCAGCGCCACCAGTTCGGCACCGCCGGCTACGCGATCATGAAGACCGCCAAGGACAAGGACGCCGCCTGGGAATGGATCAAGTTCAGCTCCAGCCGCGAGGCCATGGAACTGATCTTCCCCAACCCGATCACCACTCCGGCGCGCCGCTCCATGGTCAACGAACAGCTGTACGCCGGCAAGGGGCCCGCCCACTGGAAGGTCTTCTACGACACCCTGGACCGGTTCCCCACCACCGGCCCCATCCCGGCACCACCCCAGCAGGCCGCCGTCGAAACGGCCCTGATGAAGAACGTATCCCTTGCCGTCAGCGGGGACGAGCAGCAGCTCAAGCAGGCCCTCGCATCCATGCAGCGCGACCTTGAACTTGCCCTGAGGAGGCAGTCATGAGCACCACCACCCCGCCCCGGGAACGGCCCAAGCGGGCAGCCGGCCGGGCAAGTACGACGACGGCCCGCACCCACGGCGCCGGCGGCACCAGCGGTGCCGCCACCGCGGGCGGCCGCAGCGGCTCCAGGCACAACCAGCGCTGGCTGGCCTGGATTTTCCTGGCCCCCACCATCCTGGGCATGGGCCTGTTCACCCTGGTTCCCATCGTGGCTTCGGTTGTTCTGGCCTTCTTCCGCTGGGACATCATTTCGGCCCCCAGCTTCGTGGGCTTCGACAACTTCTCCGAAGTGGTCCAGGACCCCACCGTGCGGGTGTCCTTCCTGAACACCATCGTGTTCGTGGTGGTGGCCGTGGCACTCCAGCTGGGGCTGGCCCTGGCGCTGGCGGTCATGGTGCAGGAGAAGATGCCGGCGTGGCTGCGGGTGTTCTTCCGGTCCGCGTTCTTCTTCCCGCTGATCCTGTCCGCCGCGTCGGTGTCCATCTTCATGCGGTACCTCTTCAACGAACAGTTCGGCGTGGTCAACTGGTTCCTGTCCCTGGTGGGCATCCCCGCCGTGCCCTGGCTGACCACCCCGGGCGGATCGGCCGCCGTCGTGATCCTGGTGTACGTCTGGCAGAACTTCGGCTTCTCCTTCCTCCTGTTCATCGGCGGACTGGCCTCCATACCCGTCGAGACATATGAGGCGGCGGCAATCGACGGCGCCACCGGCTGGCGCAAGCACCTCCACGTGACGCTGCCGCTGTTGAGCCCCACCACCCTGGTGGCCTCGGTCATGGCCATCATCAGCGCCCTGCAGGTCTTCGACCAGCCCTACGTCCTGACCCGCGGCGGCCCCGGAGACTCCACCCGCACCGCCGTCATGGTCATCTTCGAATCGGCCTTCCAGCGGCTCGAATTCGGCCAGGCATCCGCCATCGGCGTGCTGCTCACGCTGATCATCATGGCCATCACGGCCGCACAGTTCCGGCTCAGCAAACGATTCGTCTTCTACCAGTAAGGCCAGCCATGACAACCACAACTGACCACGGCCTGGCCGGACACTCGCCCCGGCTCTCCCAAGGCCTCCCCGTCACCACGCCCAACCGGAAGAAGTTCAACTGGAGCTTCGCCGTCCGGACCCTCCTGCTCCTGCTCGCCGCTGCGCTGACCCTCGGGCCGGTGCTCTGGACCCTGTCCACGTCGCTGCGGTCACCGTCGGAATCGTTCAAGCTGCCGCCGTCGTTCATTCCCTGGAACCCGGACTTCACTTCCTACGGGGAAGTATTCAAGCAGCTGAATATCTTCCTGCTGGTCCTCAACAGCGCCCTGGTCACGGGCGTGATCGCGGTGGGCCAGATGGTCTCCGCCGCCCTGGCCGGCTATGCGTTCGCGCACCTGAATTTCCGTGGACGCGGCGCGCTGTTCTCAATCGTGCTGGCCACCATGATGGTGCCCGTGCAGGTGACGATCGTCCCCGTCTTCATGCTGATCCGCGGCATGGGCCTGTCCGACACCCTGCTCGCACTGATCCTCCCGGCCATCCCGACGGCGTTCGGCACCTTCCTGATGCGCCAGTACTTCATGGGGCTGCCGGCCGAACTGGCCGAAGCCGCCTCGATCGACGGCGCCAGCCCGTGGCGGACCTTCCGTTCGGTGTATGCGCCCCTGGCGATGCCCGGCATGGCGATCGTGGGAATCCTGGCGTTCAACTTCCACTGGAACGAGTTCTTCCGCCCGCTGATCCTCACCATTTCCGAACAGAACTTCACCCTCCCGCTGGGCCTCGTCTCACTGCAGGGCAACCTGGGCACCGGCAGCATCTCGGTGGTGCTCGCCGGGGTGGTCCTGTCCATGATTCCCGCGCTGGTGGTCTTCATCTTCGGCCAGCGCGCCCTGCAGGACGGCCTCACGGCCGGAACCGGCAAGTAAACCTCCCTCTCCCAAGCCCGAAAGGCCGTTCCATGACCTCCCCGGACCTCGCCGCCGTCCCATTCGATGCCGTCGCCGCCGCTCATCCCGACCCCGCCTTCCCCCGCTTCCACCCCCGCCCGGCGCAGGGCTGGATCAACGACCCCAACGGCATCAGCTTCATCAACGGCCGGTACCACGTGTTCTTCCAGTACAACCCGGACTCAGCCCGGCATCACAGGATCGCCTGGGGACACGTGAGCTCAGCGGACCTGGTCCGCTGGGAGGAGCACCCCGTGGCGCTCCGCCCGCAGGACGGCGGTCCCGACGAGTACGGCTGCTGGACAGGGGTGGTGACGGACGACGACGGTGTTCCCACCGCTGCGTACTCCGGCGTCCGCAGCGACGGGGGTCACTCCCAGGTGGTCATCGCCCGCGGCTCCCAGGACCTGGTGGATTGGAACCAGACCGGCCACGTGGCGGCCACCATGCCCGACGACGGGCTGGTCACCGCCGTGCGGGACCCCTTCATCTTCCACTTCAATGGCAGGCGCTACGCCATGCAGGGCGCCGGACTGGCCAACGGACACGCCGCCCTGCTGCTCTACACCGTGGACGATTTGTCCGACTGGAAGTACCAGGGCATCTGGCTGACCTCCGAGAACCCGGTTGCCGCCACGTTTACCCCGGCCGAGATCTGGGAGTGCCCGCAGCTGGTGCAGGTTCCGGACAGCTCCGGCGCGGAGACGTGGCTGATGATGTTCTCGCTCTGGCTCGCGGGCGACTCACACGAGCACGCCAACGGGGTGGGCCACCTGGTCGGGTCACTGGCCGAAGACCCGGCCACGGGGCTGCCCGTCTTCACGCCGCGGACCGGTGGAAAGTCCGACCTGGGCCGCGACTTCTACGCCCCGCAGGTGGTGTCCCTGGCGGACCGGGCCCTGCTGTGGGGCTGGGCCAACGAAGGCCCGGGGCGGGACGGGCGCCGCGGCCGCAGCCAGGACGAGATCGACGCCGCCGGCTGGGCAGGAGTCCTGACCTTCCCGCGCGAGCTGTCTGTAGTGGACGGCGCCTTGGCGGTCAGCCCGGCCCCGGAAATTGATGCCTACCGCGGAGAGTTGCTGGCCCGCCGCGCGTCCGGGACGGTGCCTGTGCCGGCCTTCGCCGAGGCTATGGTGAGGGCAAGCATTGAGGGCCCGGTGGAACTGCTCCTGGTAGGGAACGGAAGCCGGCAGATGGTCTTCAGCGGAAGCATTGCTTCGGGCGAGGAACTGCGGGTGTTCGTGGATGCATCGTTGGTGGAGGTGTACCGGAGCGGCTCGGTAGCCACTACGCTGCGTGCTTATCCGGCAGCGGGGGAGGAGTGGCAACTGAGCCTTCCCGCAGGGGCAACAGCGGACGTCTGGACCCTGGCCGGGCCCGCGTAGCCCGCTCCACACCGGTCCGGTAAGTCCAGGCTGGCGGCGCGGTCAGCGTCCGGCCGGGACCGGGCCGGTGGACTCCCTGGCCACCAGCCGGCACGGGACCAAAGTCTCGGGCGCCGCGCCGGAGACGGCAGCGGCAGCCGGGCCGCCGCCGTCGGACGCTCCCTTCGGCGCCGACCCCACCTCGGCGAGCAGGGACGTCATGGCCGCAGCCCCCATTTCCCGGAGCGGCAGGGCGATGGTGCTCAGTGCCGGGACCATGGCCTTGGCGATGCGGAACTCATCGTCATACCCCATGACGGACACGTCCTGCGGGACGCTGAGGCCCAGCCGGTAGCAGGCCAGCACCACGCCGATGGCAAGGCGGTCGTTGGCGCACAGGATGGCGGTGGGCCGGCCGGCCGGTTCCACGCCTTCGAGGAGTTTCATGGCGCCGTGGAAGCCGGCGTCGATGTCCCAGCCCACCTGGATGACGCGGTCCCCGTTGACAGGCCTCCCCGCGATGCTGAAGGCCTCGCGGTAGCCCTCGATCCGGCGGGGCGCCGCGGGGGTCAGGGAGTCGCCGGCGAGGAATGCGATGTCACGGTGGCCCAGGGACATCACGTGCTCCGCCGCTTCCCGGCCGCCGCGCACTTCGTCAGGAATCACGGCCGGAAGCCCTGCTTCCGGCCGGTCATCGAAGCAGTTGGCAAGGATCGACGGCACACGTGCCATGTTCGCGGGCACGTGCAGCGGCCGCAGGCCCACAGTCACGTACATCAGCCCGTCCACCTGGCGGTCCAGCAGGGTTTCCACGGCGCTCTCATCGCGCGACTCGTCCAGTTCGGTGTCCATCACCACTGTCACAAAGCCGTGTTCCCGGGCCACTGCATCCGCGCCGGCGATGATGTTGCCGTCGAACGGGCTGGTGACCACCTGGTCGGACACGATTCCGATAATGCGCGACTGCTGGTTGCGCAGGCTCAGGGCGATCTTGTTGGGGGAGTAATTGAGCGCAGCCGCTGCTTCCCGGATCCGCTGCTGGCTCTCGAGGGCCACGTTCCCGTCGCCGCGGCCGTTGAGCACCAGCGAGACGGCACTGCGCGAGACGCCTGCCAGCTTGGCAACGTCGAGGGCGGTGGCCTTGCGCTTCATTGGCGGTCCTTTGGGTGCTGAAATCTCTTGCTTGGGTGCAGTTTACCTAACTCGTGTGAGCTTCCGCGCTCTCCCGACGCCCCACCACCTTCCGCCCCTTTTTCGGGAACGCCCCATCACTTTTAGCTCCCTTTTCGGGAACGCCCCATCACCTTTCGGGCCTATGAAGGCGGGAGGTGATGGGGCGTGTGGTGGATTGGGGCGGGAGGTGATGGGGCGTTGGAGGATGGCAGACTGGGTTGGTGACTTCGTTGAACGAACCAGCCCCGGAGACCCCCGGGCCGGGCAGCCCTGACGCCCCCGACGCTGCGCTGGGCGCGATCGCTGCGGCGCGGATCGCCGTCGACGTCCTGCTCGACGGCGGCGTGCGGCACGTGGTGGTATCGCCGGGGTCGCGGTCGGCCCCCATGGCCTACGCCCTCGCCGAAGCCTCAGCCGCGGGCCGGGTGGACCTGCTGGTCCGCATCGACGAGCGCTCTGCAGGCTTCACCGCACTGGGCCTGGCCCTGTCCAGCGGCTCGCCCGCAGCCGTCCTCACCACGTCAGGGACCGCCGTCGGAAACCTGATGCCCGCGGTGATGGAAGCCAACCACGCCGCCGTCCCGCTGATTGTTCTCTCAGCAGACCGTCCCGATGAGCTGCGCGGGACCGGCGCCAACCAGACCACGGTGCAGCCGGACCTCTTTGGCGAGCACGTCCGGTTCGCCGCCGATGTTCCCGCGGGCAGCAACCCCGAACGGGCCATCCAGACCGGACTTTCCGCAGCCACCGGCGCATTCCCGGACCTTCCGCCGGGCCCCGTCCAGCTCAACCTCGCGTTCCGCGACCCTCTGGTTCCCGCCCCCGGGGACCGGCTGCCCGACGCCGTGGAGCGGCAGCGCTACCGCGTGGGATCCGAGCCGCTGGTCATGAACCTGCCGCCGGCCCCGGACACGCTGCCCGAGCGGCGGACGGTGGTGCTGGCAGGGCACGACGCCGGTCCGGTTGCCGAAGCCTTCGCCCGCGCCCACAACCTGCCCCTGCTCGCCGAGCCTTCTTCCAACTCCCGCTTTGGTCCCAATGCCGTCGGCCCATACCGGCTGCTGCTGGAACATTTCCGGGCCGGTTCCGCGCAGCCCATCGAGCGGGTGGTGCTGTTCGGCCGACCGACGCTTTCCCGTCCGGTGGCTGCGCTGCTGGCCAGTGCCGACGTCGAATCCGCCCTGTACCAGCCCGTCCCGGTGGCTTGGTACGAGCCGGGGCGCCGCACCGAGCTGCCGTTGGAAAACCTTGCGGACCTGGCCGGGTTCGCCGGCCGTGGCGGCTCCACCTGGCTGGACACCTGGCTGCTGGCGGGATCGGCCGCGCAGCACGCGCTGGACCAGGTGGTGTCTGCGGAAGCCGCCGCAAAGGGACCGTCAGTGGCCGCGCTTGTCTGGAAACACTCGCGCGGCCAGCTGCTGCTCGGTTCCTCCAACGGCATCCGGGACGTTGACCTGGCGGGGCTTCCCGCCGCAGATCCAGCCGCTACCGTATACGCCAACCGCGGCCTGGCCGGCATCGACGGCACCATCTCCACCGCCACCGGCATCGCCCTCGGCGGCCGGCAGCAGACTACCGTCCTGCTGGGGGACGTGACCTTCCTGCACGACGCCGGCGGCCTCCTCCTCGGTGCCGGCGAAGAACAGCCGGACCTGAGGATCGTGGTGCTGAACGATTCCGGCGGCGCCATCTTCAGCCTGCTTGAGCACGGGGGAGTGGAGGAAGGCGGCCGCTACGGAGACGCCGTCGAGCGCCTCTTCGGCACCCCGCACTCGGTGGACATTGCGGCACTCGCGGCGGCGTACGGCGTCGGACACTCCCTGGTGGGTACGACGGCGGGACTCGCCGAAGCGCTGGCCCATCCTGTGCAGGGGCGCAGCATCCTGGAGGTCCGCACGGACCGCCGGTCGCTGCGGCAGCTCCATGCGCGGATCAAGGACGCCGTGACCGCCGCCGTTCAGGGTGTGCTCTCCGGGCAGTAGCTGCCGACGCGCAACATCCCCTGCCGACGCGCAAAGTACCTCACAACGCAGAAATGCCCTGCCGCTGCCGGAATACCGGTAGCGACAGGGCATTTGCGCGTCGAACGTGAGTAACCGTGTCAGAGCACGCGGCCCAGGAACTCCTTGGTGCGGGCATGCTGCGGGTTGGCGATGATCTCGCGGGGATCGCCCGATTCCACCACCACGCCGCCGTCCATGAACGTCAGCGTGTCACCCACCTCACGGGCGAAGCCGATCTCGTGGGTCACCACGATCATGGTCATGCCGGACTTGGCGAGGTCCTTCATCACGTTCAGGACATCGCCCACCAGCTCCGGGTCCAGCGCCGACGTGGGCTCATCGAAGAGCATGAGCTCCGGCTCCATGGCCAGCGCACGGGCGATGGCCACGCGCTGCTGCTGGCCGCCGGAAAGCTGGGACGGGTAGTGGCCGGCACGGTCGCCGAGCCCCACCCGGTCCAGCAGCTCAAGCGCCCGCTTTTGGGCGGCAGCCTTGGACTGGCCCTTCACGTGCACCGGCGCCTCCATGACGTTCTGGAGCGCCGTCTTGTGCGGGAAGAGGTTGAAGCGTTGGAAGACCATGCCGATTTCGCGGCGCTGGGCGGCGATTTCCTTGGTCTTGAGGTCGTGGAGCCTGCCGTTGACCTCGCGGTAGCCGATCAGCTGGCCGCCAACGGAGATCCGGCCGGCGCTGATGGATTCCAGGAGGTTCACGCACCGCAGCATGGTGGACTTGCCGGAACCCGACGGCCCGATCACCACCGACACTTCGCCCTGGTTGACGGTCATGTCGATGCCCCGGAGGACATGGTGGTGCCCGTAGTACTTGTGGAGGCCCTCGATCTTGACCAGCGGCTTCTCTGCTGTGACGGTCATCGTGCACTCTCCTCGGGGAAGTCCGTCTTCATGGACCGCGTGGCATCGGCGCCGGCGCCGGCTGCTTTGGCGGCGGCCGGGTTTACTGCCGCCGGGGCGAGGTTGTCCACGCCCTTGCCGTAGTAGGCCTCGATGAAGTGTTGGCCGACCATGAGGATGCTGGTGATAACCAGGTACCAAATCGCGGCCACGATCAGCAGCGGAACCGGCAGATAGGTCCGGTTGGCCAGGGCGTTCGTGGCGAACGTCAGGTCCAGGGTGAACGGAACGGCCAGGACCAGCGAGGTGGTCTTCAGCATGCCGATCGTTTCGTTGCCGGTGGGAGGAACGATCACGCGCATAGCCTGCGGCAGGATGATCCGCCACATGATCTTGCCCTTGGCCATGCCCAGTGCCTCGGCCGCTTCCTGCTGGCCCCGGTCCACGGACTTGAGGCCGGCCCGGAAGATCTCAGCCAGGTAGGCAGACTCGTTCAGGCCCAGGCCGAGGATCGCAGCGACGGTGGCGTTGACCACGCTCGCCGTATCCAGGCTGAAAAGTTCGGGTCCAAACGGAACGCCGGCACTGATCTTGGGGTAAAGGACTGCGATCAAGCCCCAGAACACCAGCTGGGTATAAACCGGGGTGCCGCGGAAGAACCACACCCAGACCCAGCTGGACCACCGGAAGATCGGATTGTCTGACTGCCGCATGAACGCCAGCAGGATGGCCAGGACAATGGCCAGGACCATCGATGCGACCGTCAGCAGGAGGGTCCAGCCCACGCCCTGGACCACTTTCACGTCCAGGATGTAGGTGCCCACAATGTCCCAGCGGAAGTTGGGGTTGGTGAACAGGCTCTGCAGGAAAATTGCAACGAAGGCGAGGATGATGACGGCGCTGACCCACCGGCCGGGGTGGCGCACCGGCACTGACTTATTCAGTACCGGTGCGTCCCGGTGTTGATGGTGTTCCATGTGCACACCTGACTTGTCGTCGGTAACGCGAAAACTCAAGACTTGACCGCCGGGTTGACCTCGGACTTGGTGATGGCGCCTTCAGAGTTGCCCCAGCCGTCCAGGATCTTCTTGTAGGAGCCGTCCTGCATCAGCTTGGTGACGGTCTTCTGGATGACGTCGGCCCAGGCGGTGTCGGCCTTGGCCACGGCGATGCCCTGCGGAGCGGAGTCGTAGACGTCGCCGAGCTTTTCCAGCTGGCCGTTGGTCTGGGTCAGCGCGTAGCCGATGATCGGGGAGTCCGCGGCCATGGCGTCGATGCTGCCGTTGACCAGGCGCGTGGTGACATCCGTCTGGTTCTTCAGGGTGACGATGTCGATGGGCTTCTTGCCGTCAGCAACGCACTTCTTGTTGCGGTCGGAGAGGTCCGGGTCTTCCTGGACGGTGCCGGTCTGCACACCGATGGACTTACCGCACACATCGTCCAGCGAGAACTTGTTGGGGTTGCCCTTCTTGACGGCCCACGCCGTGCCTGCGTTGAAGTAGCTGACCATGTTCACGGCGCCCAGGCGTTCCGGGTTGATGGTGAACGAGGAGATGCCCAGATCGTACTTGGGGCCGAGGGCCGGGAGGATGCCGGTGAACTCCGCGGTCTGGACCTGGACCTTGAGTCCCAGGGTGGCGCCGATGGCCTTGGCGATGTCCACGTCGTAGCCGACCGGAGTCTGGCCGTCCGGACCCAGGAATTCGGCCGGGGCGTAGCTGGTGTCGGAGCCGACCGTGATGGTGCCCTTGGACTTGATGGCGTCCGGGACCATGGCGGCCAGGGCATCGTCCTTCTTGACCGTGGTGGGATCAAAGCTGGCGCTGGCGCTGCCCGAAGAAGTGGCCGCGCTGGAGGGACCCGTTTCCGAGGCGTTCGTGCATGCTGAGAGGGCCAGGGCGCTGATGGCGATCATGGTGGCAGCGGTCAGCTTGGAGGTGCCCAGGAGGGTACGGGGAGTCTGCATTTCTTACCTTTTGTTGCAGGGGCTATGAGGTACTAACGCGGCTTATAGTGTAACGCTCAACAAGAGAGGTACGTCACACGCAACTAAGTTTCACTATTGGATAACTGTAGCGGTGGCAAAATCAAGCCTTCCAGAAGAGCATGTGTCTGTCATCCCAGACTCGCTGCCCGGGAAGGCGCGAAAAGAACGTCAGCTGTTGATGCCCAGGGACTCCAGCATCGGCCGGAACTTGGCCCAGGTCTCCGCCAGTTCGGCCTCGGGCTGCGAGCCGTCAACGATGCCGCACCCGGCATACAGCCGGACGGTTTCAGGGGACTCGATGACCGCCCCGCGCAGGGCGATGCCCCACTCCCCGTTGCCGGCTGCGTCCAGCCAGCCCACCGGACCGGCGTACGGTCCGCGGTCCAGGTGCTCCAGTTTGCGGATCAGTTCCCCGGCCACGAGGGTGGGCGTCCCGCAGACCGCGGCGGTGGGATGCAGTGCATTGATCAGGGCCAGGCAGGTTGGCACATGGCCTTCCACCTCGGTGAGCTCGGCCTTGACGTCGGAGGCAAGGTGCCAAACGTTGGGCAGCTCCAGGATGAAAGGTTCGTCATGGGCGTTCATAGCCTCGGAGAACGGCGCCAGCTGCTTGGTCAGCGACTGGATGGCAATCTCATGCTCATGCCGTTGCTTCTCCGAGCCAGCCAGGACGCGTGTGGCGTAGTCCATCGGCGGCCCGTCCTCGCCGTGCGCATCGCGGCGGTCCAGGGTGCCGGCCAGCACGCGGGCCTGGGCGGTGCGACCCTCCACCTGGATCAGCATCTCGGGCGTGGCCCCCACCAGTCCGTCCACGCCGTAGGTCCAGCATTCGCGGTACCGTGCGGCCAGCTCGCGCAGCACATCCGCGGCATGTACGCCGGAAGGAATAGTTGCGACGACGTCCCGTGCCAGCACCAGCTTTTCCAGGGCGCCCGTCCGGATTTCGGCAACACCGGCGGCCACGGCTTCCATCCAGGCTTCCTCGCTGAGGGAACCGGTGTGCAGCGTCGCGCCGGCAGCCAGGGGGAGGGGGCGCACGACGGCGCCACCCGCCGCGCCGGGCACGTCACCAACCGACGCGTCCCCGGCGGAGCCTGCTGCCGGCGTCGTGCCTTCCGAAGCCGGCGCACCGGCGGAACCGCCGCCCACCCAGCGGTCCAGCGCGGCGAGGGCCGTCTCTTCGGTGAGCGGGCCGCCGTCGAACGTCAACTGGGTGAGCCAGGCCTGGTTGTCCCGCACTCCCACCACGATCTCCGGCACGATGAGCCGTGATTCATGGGCCGACGTCTTGGAGAACGCGAAGGAACCGAAAGCCACCGGGCCGGTGCCTGGCAGCTCCACGGAATCCGCCACCTCGGCCTCCAGGACCAGGTGCCGCCACCAGATGTCCGCCTCCAGGAACCGGTCCGGTCCCGTGGCGGTGAACCGTGCGATCTCGCCGAAGCCTGCCAGGCCGGCTTCGCGCCTGGTCCAGCACAGGACATCGTCACGGACCAGAAACGCAGGAAGTCCCCCGGGGAATTCTTTTCCATCCAAGGGGACTGTCAGGCTTGTCAGGAGACCGGTGCCGAGCGTGCTTGTCATGATGGATCAACAGTACCCCCGACAGTAATCCGCAGTACTTCGCAGTAACTTTCCGCCCCTGGCCGCGTCGAATCCGTACTGGTCAGCGCCGTCAGGAACATTTGAGACAATGTCATGGTGAACCGAGCATCCTTGGATAAGCGTCCGGACGAAGTAGCCACAATGTTTGACGACGTCGCACCGAAATACGACGTCGTCAACGATGTCCTCTCCATGGGGCAGACCCGCCGCTGGCGGAAGATCGTGGTTGATGCCATGGAAGTCTCGAAGGGCCAGCGGGTCCTGGATCTTGCCGCCGGAACGGGTACCTCCAGCGAGCCATATGCCGACGCCGGCATAGACGTTGTGGCCTGTGATTTCTCCCTGGGCATGCTCAAGGTGGGCAAGCGCCGCCGCCCGGACATCAACTTCGTCGCCGGGGATGCCACCAACCTCCCGTTCGCGGACAACACCTTCGATGCCAGCACCATTTCCTTTGGCCTGCGCAACGTGAACGAGCCCAAGAAGGCGCTGCAGGAGATGCTGCGGGTCACCAAGCCCGGCGGCCGCGTGGTTATCGCCGAGTTCTCCCAGCCCGTGGTGCCGCTGTGGCGCACCATGTACACGGAGTACCTGATGCGCGCCCTGCCCGCGATCGCCACGAAGGTTGCCTCCAACCCGGACGCGTACGTCTACCTCGCCGAGTCCATCCGCGCCTGGCCGGACCAGGACCACCTGGCCGCCTGGCTGCAGGAGTGCGGCTGGGAGAAGGTCACCTACCGCAACCTCACCGGCGGCATCGTGGCGGTGCACCGCGCGTTCAAGCCGGCCGATTCCTCGCCCGACGGCGCTGCTGCCGCCATCGCCGCGCACAAGGGCCCCGTGGCCAAGCTGCGGCGCAACACCGCGCGCTGACCTGTGAAGGTACTGATTGTCGGCGCGGGTCCGGCCGGATCCACTGCCGCGTACTACCTCGCCAAGGCCGGCCTTGAGGTCACGGTCCTGGAAAAGACGGCGTTTCCGCGCGAGAAGGTCTGCGGCGACGGACTGACGCCCCGCGCCGTCCGCGAAATCCAGAAGCTCGGCCTGCCGCACCCTGAGAACGACGGCTGGCGGCGCAACAAGGGGCTGCGCCTGATCGCCGGCGGCCGCACCATTGAGCTGCCCTGGCCCGAGGTGTCCGACTTTCCGCAGTATGGGCTGATCCGCACCCGCCTCGGCTTCGACGAGGAACTCGCGCGGCACGCTGAAGCCGCCGGCGCCACTATCCTTGAGCGGCACAGCGTCACCGAGGCCCTCCGCAACGAGGCCGGCCGCGTGACCGGCGTCCGCGCAGCGCTCCTTGACGAGTCCGGGCGCAAGACGGGGGAGACGCGCGAGTTCAGTGCCGACGTCGTCCTCGCTGCCGACGGCAACTCCACGCGCACCGCCGTGTCCCTTGGGATCCAGAAGCGCGACGACCGCCCGCTGGGTGTCGCCGTCCGCACCTACTTCACCTCGCCACGGACCAACGACGACTGGATGGAAGGCTGGCTGGAGCTGCCCGGCCGCGAAGGCAAGCTGCTGCCGGGCTACGGCTGGGTGTTCGGCGTGGGCGACGGCACCTCCAACGTGGGCCTGGGCATTCTGAACTCCTCCAAGGAATTCGGCAAGCTGGACTACAAGCAGGTCCTGCGCGAGTGGACCGCAGGCATGCCCGCCGACTGGGGCTTCACGCCGGAGAACCAGGTGGGCGAAATCCGTGGCGCGGCCCTGCCCATGGGCTTCAACCGCACCCCGCACTACGCGCCCGGCCTGCTCCTGCTGGGCGACGCCGGCGGCATGGTCTCGCCCTTCAACGGCGAGGGCATCTCCTACGCCATGGAGTCCGCCCGGTTCGCCGCCGAGTTCATCATCGACGCCTCGTCCCGCACGGCTGCTTCGGGCGGAACGTACGACGCCGACGCGCACCTGGCGCGGTACGCGGACTACGTACGGGACCAGTGGGGCTCACACTTCACCCTGGGCCGGGCCTTCGCCGCGCTGATCGGCAAGCCGGCCATCATGAAGCTGGCCCTGCGCACGGGCATGCCCATCCCGGTCCTGATGCGGTTCGTGGTCCGGCTCCTTGCCAACCTCACCGACCCGTCGGCGAAGGGCTTCGAGGACCGGGTGATCCGCGTCCTGGAATCACTGGTTCCGGCCACATCCAATACCCCGTCAGCTCCGAACCAGCGGTATCCGCAACAAAAAGTTAGGGTTAACCCGTGACCAACTCCGCAGACCACAGCTGGACGCACGCCGGGCACGGCCTGCCGGACTCCGAACCCAGCCTCAACACCACCGCCATCGCCACGGGACTTCAGCTGCCCGCAGGCTTCGCGGCCATCGCGGAGGACCCCGAACTCGGCCCTGCCATCACCACCAACCTGGCAAAGGTGGAGAAGAAACTCCGCGAAGCCATCGCCAACTCAGACCCCCTGGCGGACGCGACGTCGCGCCACCTGGTGGAGGCTGGCGGCAAGCGGATCCGGCCCCTGCTGACCCTGCTCTGCGCCCACCTCGGGGACGCGTCGCTGCCCGCCGTGGTGCAGGCTGCCGTCGTGGTTGAACTGACGCACCTGGCCACCCTGTACCACGACGACGTCATGGACTCCGCCCCCTTCCGCCGCGGCGCCCCCACGGCGCACGAGGTGTGGGGCAACTCCGTCGCGGTCCTGACCGGTGACCTGATTTTTGCCCGCGCCTCCATCCTGGTGTCGGAGCTCGGAGGCCGCGCACTGGGCATCCAGGCGCGCACCTTCGAGCGGCTGTGCCTGGGCCAGTTGCACGAGACCGTGGGCCCGCGGCCGGACGAGGATCCGGTGGAACACTACCTTTCGGTCATCGCGGACAAGACCGGCTCGCTGGTGGCCGCGTCCGGCCAGTTCGGTGCCATCTTCTCCGGCGCCGACGAGGCCTACGAGGACGTCCTGGTGGAGTACGGCGAGAAGGTGGGCGTGGCCTTCCAGCTAGCCGACGACGTCATCGACGTGACTGGAGTGAAGGTCAAGTCCGGCAAGTCCCCCGGCACCGACCTGCGCGAAGGGGTGCCCACCCTGCCGGTGCTGCTCCTGCGCAAGGCCGCTACGGATGGCGACCAGTCCGCCGTCGACCTCCTGAAACTGATTGACGGCGACCTGTCCTCCGACGAGGCGCTTGCCGCCGCCGTGGCAGGACTGCGCGAGCACCCTGTCACCGCGGATTCCTGGGTGGTGGCGCGGCAGTGGGCCAAGGAAGCCATTGAAGCCCTTGCTCCGCTGCCCGAGGGCGTGGTCAAGGAATCGCTGTCCAACTTCGCGCTGGCCGTGGTGGACCGCGCCAGCTGATTGTCGTTCGCTTAGGGCCCGGTACCTCTGGTTGATCCAGCCGCGAGGTGCCGGGCTTTTTTGTTGTGTCGATTTGGCCGTCGCAGCTGGGCTTAACGGGATAGCCCCGGTCCGCAACAACCGAAGTTGCTGTGAACCGGGGCTATCTCTCCGTTCGCATCAGACCCGCCGGAGGCGTTTAGCGGATCCGTGAATAGCTTATGACAGGTTTGTCACAATGCGCAAGTCCCGTGTAACTGCTCCTGTCAAAGATTTTTTCCTGCCTCCGCCGCCGTCGTGGGGCACATTGAGGGCCGTACCCTGCGGGCAGGGCTGAACACTCGGCGGGTCCGTGTCGAAGTGCCCCGCGACGGCACGTTCTCCACATGGCGCTGCCCGGAACTAGCGCCTCCAGCGCGGGTCGGGTGACCTCTAAACCATGGATATCGAGGCTTTTCTTCACCACCGGGGAGGGGCGGCCCGGGCGGCAGCACTTCACCGGGCCGGATTCCCCAGGACGCGGGTGGACAAGTTCCTGGTAGAGGGCCGCATCGTGCGGGTCCGGCGTGGTGTTTATGGCCTGCCAGCGGAGGCCGGCGTGCTCGGCCTTGCGCTGCAACACAATGCGCTCGTGACCTGCCTTTCCGCTGCCCCCGTTTATCGGCTGTGGACATTGGAGAAGGCGGGCGTGGTCCATCTGTGCCCTGGGCACAAGAAGACAGTGCCCGGCACCCTTGCTCACGGCCGGATCCGCCACCCGGTCCATCCCCGGCTGCCGGTGGCAGGCCTGGCGGACGTCCTCATCCATGCCCTGCACTGCCTGCCGGAACTGGAGGCGCTGGTAATGGTCCAGTGCGCCACGCAGCGGGGAGATGTGACGGTGGACTTCCTGCGGCGCAAGCTTCCCGGAAACCGCAACGCCCGCGCCCGGTCAGTCCTGGATCACGTCATTCCCCGGGCCGACTCGCTCCTGGAGGTCTTGGCCAACTACCACTTCCACAGGGCCGGCCTCCATGTCCGGCGGCACGTGGAGCTCCCGGGCGTGGGGGAAGTGGACTTCCTGATTGAGGATTGCCTGGTAGTGGAAACCGACGGGGCCACCCATCTGGAGGCAAAGCAGGTCAAGAAGGACAGGTCGCGGAACAACGCCACTGTGGTTGGCGGACGTCTCTGCCTTAGGTACAGCTATGCGGATGTGGTCCACCATCCCGAGCGGATGGTGGACCAGATCTTGGCAGTGCTGGAACAGTGCCGGCGGGGAGCCTTCAGCGTGCGGTGAGTCCGGCAGTTTTGGGGCACTTTGGGCCTATGGCTCGGCGCAACGGGCTGGGATCGCGGCGTGTCCGTGCCAAAGTGCCCCAGGACCGCGGCCGCGAAGCCCAAGGGCGGGAAGGCTTACTCTTCCTCTTCGTCCTCGAACGCCCACTCGAACATGTCGAAGACGAACTCGGAGAAGGTGCCTTCCTCGGACTTCCACTGGCCGCGGGCGTTGTTGCGGCGGTACACAATGGGGTCCGGGATACCGAGGTCGCCCACGCGGAAGCCCCAGGTGTATTCCTCTTCCTCATCCTCGAGGAACATGAGGAAACCTTCGTCGTCGACTTCGAGCTCGTCGGGATCCCAGAAGTAGTGGTAGGCCTCCATCAGGTCCTCGCAGCCGCCCAGGGCCAGGTAGAACTCGCGCAGGACCAGGGGGATCTCGAACTGGTGGTCGGCCAAGGCCTTGTCCAGCTCCTCGGGGGTCAGGCCATCGGCTTCCTGCCATTCATCCTCGAGATACTTCGGAACAAGCGCACGGAACTTCTCGAGGAACATGTCAGTCATGCTCATATCCTAGCTAATCCAGGGGCTCCCAAAATGACATGGAAACCAACGTCACAGCCCCGAATCGCTTGGCCGGCGGTGCCAGCCGCGGACGGCCAGCGGCGCCTGCCAGGAGCGCCGCCAGGCCAGGACGCGGAACGTGAAAACCAATGCCGCGATGCCGGCGGCGGTCAACACGTTGAACACGCCCAGGACCCACAGCGCGGCGGTGAACGAGGCACCCACGAACGCGGGCAGTGCGTAGATGTCCTTGGGGTTGAAAAGCTCCGGCACCTCATTGGCGGTGATGTCGCGAAGCAGTCCGCCGCCCACGGCCGTCGTCACCCCGAGCAGCACGGAAGCCACCGGGTTGAGGCCGGTGGCGAGGGCCTTGACCGTGCCGGTCATGCAGAAGAGTGCCAGGCCGGCGGCGTCGAACAGGGTCAGGAGCGACGTGTAGCGCTGGACGCTGGAGAAAAGGAAATACACCAATGCCATGGCCAGCAGTGGCGGCGCGAGGTACGCCGGATTGGTGAAGGCAGCCGGGACGATGCCCAGGACGATGTCGCGGATCACGCCGCCGCCCAGGCCCACCAGTGAGGCCAGCAGCAGTGATCCCACGATGTCGATCTGCTTCCGTGCCGCCAGCAGTGAGCCCGAAACGGCGAAGAAGAACACGCCCAGCAGATCCAGCCACACCGGGGAGTTGTCAAAGGCGAATGTCATGGGGCGTCCTGCGGTTTCAAAGAGGGCGGACAGGGCGGCTCCAACGTTACGCTAGCCCCTATGAACAGCCCCATCATGATCGCCTGTGCCCATGGGACGTCCAACACACAGGGGGCCGCACAGGTCAACGCCCTGCGTGCCGCCATCGCGGAACTCCGGCCAGGCCTTGATGTCCGTGAGGCCTATGTCGATGTCCAGCAGCCGGACCTGGTGGACGTGGTGGCGGGGCTGCCCGCGGACAAGGCTGCGGTGGTGGTGCCGCTGCTGCTCAGCGTTGGCTACCACGTGAAGGTGGACATTGCGCGTGCGGTCAAGAGCCGCCCCGGCAGTGCCGCCGCCGCGCCGCTGGGGCCAGACCCGCGCCTCGCCGCCCTGCTGGACCAGCGGCTCCGCGAGGCCGGCACCACCGACAACGACGTCGTCGTCCTGGCTGCCGCGGGCTCGTCGAATCCCAATGCCGCGGTCAGCGTCGAGGAACTGCTGGACCAGTTGCGGCAGCTCCGGTCCAACCGGATGGTGGCCGCCTATGGCGCCTCGGCCCAGCCGTCAGTGCCCGACGCCGTCGCGATGCTCCGCGGGGAACTCGCGGGGGGTGCCGGCGCGGGGGAGTCCGCGGGGGCTGTCGACGTCGGCGGCCGGGTGGTGGTTGCCTCCTACCTCCTCGCGCCGGGCTTCTTCCACGACCAGCTGGGAAAGGCGGGGGCCGACGTCGTAACCGAACCCCTGCTGCCGTCCCGCGTGCTCGCCGAAATCGCGCTGGACAGGTACGACGCCGCCGTCGCCGCCATGGATGAAACGCCCGCGGAAGCACCCGCTACGGCCCCCCTTGGAACGCCAAACGAGACACCCGGAGATGCACAGCGTGGTGGCTTCTTCAAGGCCCTCCGGCGTTTCGTGACGAAATATTTCCCTAGGTGACTTAGCGTTTCCGGGCCTTTGTGACGCTATTCGAGGGCGCCCTACAGTCGTTGCATGACTGATACAGCTCTAGCCGGAGCGTCCGCGGACTCCGCTGCCCCCAAGCGCCCCGCCCGCCCGTCCCGTCCCGCCGCGAAGCCGCACGGCCAGTGGAAAGTGGACGGCAAGACGCCGCTGAATGCCAACGAAACCTGGAAGCAGGAAGACGACGGCCTGAACGTCCGCGAGCGTATCGAGTCCATCTACGCCAAGGAAGGCTTCGACGCCATCCCCAGCCAGGACCTGCACGGCCGCTTCCGCTGGTGGGGCCTGTACACCCAGCGCAAGCAGGGGATCGACGGCGGCAAGACAGCCACCCTGGAGCCGCACGAGCTCGAGGACAAGTACTTCATGCTCCGCGTAAGGATCGACGGCGGCGCGCTCACCACCGAACAGCTGCGCGTCATCGGCCAGATCTCGGTCGACTTCGCCCGTGACTCCGCCGACCTCACCGACCGCCAGAACATCCAGCTGCACTGGATCCAGGTGGAGGACATCCCCGAGATCTGGAACCGGCTGGAGTCCGTGGGCCTGTCCACCACCGAAGCCTGCGGCGACGTGCCCCGCGTCATCCTGGGCTCGCCCGTGGCCGGCATCGCCAAGGACGAGATCATCGACCCCACCCCGCTCATCGCCGAGCTGGGGGAGCGGTTCATCGGCAACCCGCTGCTGTCCAACCTGCCGCGCAAGTACAAGACGGCCATCACCGGGCACCCCAGCCAGGACGTGGTCCACGAAATCAACGACTGCGCGTTCGTAGGCATAGAACACCCTGAACTGGGCGCCGGCTACGACCTCTGGGTGGGCGGTGCGCTGTCCACCAACCCGATGCTCGGCAAGCGCCTCGGCGCGTTCGTGAAGCCGGAGCAGGCCGCCGACGTGTGGCTCGGAGTCACCAGCATCTTCCGCGACTACGGCTACCGCCGCATGCGCACCAAGGCCCGCCTGAAGTTCCTGCTGGCCGACTGGGGTCCCGAGAAGTTCCGCCAGATCCTGGAGGACGAATACCTGGGCTACAAACTGGCCGATGGTCCCGCCGCGCCCAAGCCCGCCACCCCCGGCGACCATGTGGGAGTGCACGAACAGAAGGACGGCAAGTTCTTCATCGGCGCCACCCCGATCGCGGGCCGGCTGTCCGGCTCGAACCTGGTCAAGCTGGCCGACACCCTGGAAGCCCGCGGCTCCTACCGGCTGCGCACCACCCCGCACCAGAAGCTCGTGGTCCTGGACGTCGAGAAGGACCAGGTGGAGCCGCTGGTGTCGGAGCTGGACGCCCTGGGCCTGTCTGCCCGCCCGTCCGTGTTCCGCCGCGGCACCATCGCCTGCACGGGCATCGAGTACTGCAAGCTGGCCATCGTCGAAACCAAGGTGACCGCCGCCAGCGCGGTTGCCGAGCTGGAACGCCGCCTGGCAGACCTCGCGGATTCGGGTCAGCTCCCCGCCGCACTGTCCCTGCACATCAACGGCTGCCCCAACTCCTGCGCCCGCATCCAGACGGCGGACATCGGCCTCAAGGGCATGATGCTGCCAACGCCCGACGGCGATCCCTCCCCGGGTTTCCAAGTCCACCTGGGCGGCGGGCTGGCCAACAACCACCGCGAGGAAGCCGGGCTGGGACGCACCGTCCGCGGCCTGAAGGTCTACGTCGAGGACCTGCCGGACTACGTGGAGCGCGTAGTCCGCCGGTTCGTGGCCGACCGCGCCGAGGGCCAGACCTTCGCCGAATGGGCCCACGCAGCAGACGAGGAGGCACTCCAGTGAGTAAGCACGCACTTGGAATCGACCCGGTGGTTGAGCCTGTCGAAACCCCGGTCCCAACGAGCCTCCGCTCCAAGGAAGAGCTCAAGGCCCTTGCCGAGGCCGGCGCTGCCGAGCTCGGCTGGGACGCACCTGCCCGCGACGTGATCGCCTGGGTGGAGCGCAACTTCGACCTGCCTGCGGTGGCCGTCGCCTGTTCCATGGCCGACGCCGTCCTGCCGGCACTCGTCGCGGACCAGATGCCCGGCGTCGACGTCCTGTTCCTGGAAACGGGCTACCACTTCCCGGAAACCTACGCCACGCGGGATGAAGTGGCCGCGAACCTCCGCGTCAACGTGGTGGACGTCCTTCCCGAGACCACGGTGGAGCAGCAGGACCGGCTCCTCGGCAAGGACCTCTTTGCCCGTGACGCTGCCCAGTGCTGCGCCCTCCGCAAGGTGGCTCCGCTGCAGCGCACCCTGGCCGGCTACGAACTTTGGTTCACCGGCGTCCGCCGCGACGAAGCCCCCACCCGGACCAACACGCCGCTGGTCACTTGGGACGAGAAGAACGGCCTGGTCAAGGTCAACCCCATGGCTGCGTGGACGTTCGACCAGCTGGTCCAGTACTCGGACGACAACCTTTTGCCCGTCAACCCGCTCCTTTCGCAGGGTTACCCCTCCATTGGCTGCCAGCCCTGCACCCGCAAGGTGGCGCCCGGCGAGGACCCCCGCGCCGGCCGCTGGGCTGGTTCCGACAAGACAGAATGCGGACTTCACGTATGAGCACATCACTAACCGAGGAGACCACCCAGGTGACTGACTCCGCCGTCTCAACGCGCCTCTCCAGCCTGGACACCCTTGAGTCCGAAGCGATCCACATCATCCGCGAGGTTGTGGCCGAGTTCGAGAAGCCTGCGCTGTTGTTCTCCGGCGGCAAGGACTCCGTGGTGATGCTGCACCTGGCCACCAAGGCGTTCTGGCCGGGCAAGGTCCCGTTCCCCGTGCTGCACGTGGACACCGGCCACAACTTCCCCGAGGTCATCGACTTCCGCGACCGCACCGTTGAGCGGCTTGGCCTGAAGCTCGTGGTGGGCTCCGTGCAGGAATTCATCGACCGCGGCGAGCTGGCCGAGCGTGCCGACGGCACCCGCAACCCGCTGCAGACCGTCCCGCTGCTGGACGCCATCCAGCAGAACAAGTTCGACGCCGTGTTCGGCGGCGGCCGCCGCGACGAGGACAAGGCCCGCGCCAAGGAGCGCATCCTGAGCCTGCGCGACGAGTTCGGCCAGTGGGATCCGCGCAACCAGCGCCCCGAGCTGTGGAACCTGTACAACGGCCGCCACACCGTGGGCCAGCACGTCCGCGCGTTCCCCATCAGCAACTGGACCGAGCTGGACATCTGGCGCTACATCGAGCGCGAGAACATCGAGCTGCCCGGCCTGTACTACGCCCACGAGCGCGAGGTCTTCGCCCGCGACGGCATGTGGCGTGCAGTGGGTGAAGTCTCCCAGCCGCGCCCCGATGAGGACGTCATCACCAAGACCGTCCGCTACCGCACCGTGGGCGACATGTCCTGCACCGGTGCCGTGGAGTCCAGCGCCTTCACCGTGGCCGACGTCGTGGTCGAAGTTGCCGCCTCCACCCTGACCGAACGTGGCGCCACCCGTGCGGATGACCGCATCTCCGAGGCCGCCATGGAAGACCGCAAGAAGGACGGGTACTTCTAATGACCACCGAAGCAGTTCTCCCGGCGGACCTGGAAACAGCCCTGCCCACCACCCTCTTCCGTTTCGCCACGGCCGGATCGGTCGACGACGGCAAGTCCACGTTGGTGGGCCGTCTCCTCCACGATTCCAAGGCGATCCTCGCTGACACCCTCGACGCCGTCGCCCGCACCTCCGCGGACCGTGGCTTCGGCGGCGAAAAGGGCGGGATCGACCTGGCCCTCCTCACCGACGGCCTCCGCGCGGAGCGGGAACAGGGCATCACCATCGACGTGGCTTACCGCTACTTCGCCACGGACCAGCGCAGCTTCATCCTGGCCGACTGCCCCGGGCACGTGCAGTACACCAAGAACACGGTGACGGGCGCGTCCACTGCGGATGCCGTCGTCGTCCTCATTGACGCCCGCAAGGGTGTCCTGGAGCAGACCCGCCGGCACCTGTCCGTGCTGCAGCTGCTGCGCGTGGCGCACGTGATCGTGGCCGTGAACAAGATCGACCTGGTGGACTTCAGCGAGTCCGTGTTCCGAGACATCGAAGCCGACGTGCAGCAGGTTGGCCGCGAGCTGGGCCTCGGCTCCGACGGCATCAGCGACCTGCTGGTCATCCCGGTGTCCGCACTCGACGGGGACAACGTGGTGGAGCGCTCCGAGCGGACCCCCTGGTACACCGGACCGGCGCTGCTGGAGGTCCTCGAGACCCTGCCCGCCGCCGACGAACTGGAAAGCCACCTGGAGAGCTTCCGTTTCCCGGTGCAGCTGGTGGTCCGGCCGCAGGGTGCCCTGGCTCCCGACGCCGTGGCCGCCGGCCTGGATGTGGAGGCCTACCGTGACTACCGCGCTTACGCCGGCCAGATCACCGAGGGTTCGGTCAAGGTGGGGGACCAGGTCTCCGTGCTGACGCCGGGCCAGTCCCCGCGCACCACCACGGTGGTGGGCATCGACTTCGCCGGGAAGTCGCTGGAGGAAGCTGCCGCGCCGCAGTCCGTGGCCATCCGCCTGGCGGACGAGTTCGACGTCGCCCGCGGTGACACCATCGCCGCCGCTGGCACCGTCCGCGAAGCCTCCGCCGACCTGTACGCGGCCCTGTGCTGGCTTTCCCCGAAGCCGCTGCGCGAGGGCCAGAAGGTCCTGGTCAAGCACGGTACCCGCACCGTCCAGGCGCTGGTCCGCAACGTTTCCGGCAAGCTGGACCTGGCCACCTTCAAGCTTGAGGGTGCCTCCAGCCTGGAACTCAACGACATCGGCCACGCGCAGCTCCGGCTCGCCGCGCCGCTGCCGCTGGAGAACTACCTGCACCACCGCCGCACCGGAGCGTTCCTGGTGATCGACCCGCTGGACGGCAACACGCTGGCCGCCGGCCTGGTCAAGGACCACCCGGGCGACCACGAGGACGAGCGCTACAGCATCTAGTCATCACCGAAATCGCTGGAACGCTGCTAAATCGCCGGAAAACTACGGCGTCCCCGCAGCGTTCCAGCGATTTCGCGTTTTCGGCGAAGCCTCAGCGGCGGGGCGCCTCGAGGATCGCCTTGAGCTTCTGCAGGTCCTTCCGGGTTTCCCGCCGGATCATTGGCTCCATGACCAGCCCCGCCAGCCGGGAGAAACCCGAGGGGCTCCCGCTGTTGAGCAGGGACATCCGTGTGCCGCCGCCGTCGTCCGTCCAGGTGTAGGTGGTCTGCATGGGGAAAGGGCCCTGGGCCGTGCTCATCACCAGCTTTTCGCCGGGGACGTACTCCACGAACTCGTAGGTGTACTTGAGCTCCCGGCCCAGGAACTTCGCGGCGAAGGCGACCCGGAAGCCAACGTCCAAAGGGCCCGGGCTGAGCCGCTGCGAGCTGTGGATGTTCACGTACCACTTCGGCGCGTTGTCCGGGTTGGCTGCGTACTCCGCCACATCGGCGCGCGGCCTGTTGATGACTATCTCGGTCAGGACGTTCACCATGGTTGCGTCTCCTCGGTAGAGTGCGGGAATAGCCTGCAACCACGTTAGCGGTGGTACCTGGGAGGCGGACATGGAGACCATCAACCCGAAGCTCCTCAACTGGGCGTCCATCCTGGACGAGAAGACCCGCGAACAGGCCGTGATGACCGCAAGCCTGCCGTTCATCTACCCGCACCTGGCGCTCATGCCGGACGCGCACCTGGGCAAGGGCGCCACCGTGGGCTCGGTCATCCCCACCCTCCGGACAATCATCCCGGCGGCGGTGGGCGTGGATATCGGCTGCGGCATGATCGCGGTGCGCACCCAGTACACCGTCAAGGACCTGCCGAAGGACCGGAAGAGCCTCCGCGAGGACATCGAGCGGGTCATTCCGCTCTCCGCCGGGCACAACAACAAGCAGATGCTGCCGACGGCGGAACCCCGCCTCTCCGAATTGCGGCGCCTTGCCGCCGGCGCGGGTTTCGACCCGGCCGCGTACGTGCCGGCATGGGAGCTCCAGCTGGGCTCCCTGGGCTCGGGCAACCACTTCATCGAAGTCTCCGCAGATGAGCACGACGGCGTGTGGCTGTTCCTGCATTCGGGCTCGCGGGGCATCGGCAACAGGATCGCCCAGCACCACATCCAGGTGGCCCGGCAGGTCACCCGGAAGCACCAGATCCACCTGCCGGACCCGGACCTGGCCTACCTGGACGAGGGGACGCCCCAGTTCGAGCGGTACATCGCCGAGCTGCGGTGGGCCCAGCACTTCGCCCTGCTCAACCGGGAAGAAATGATGGACCGGGTGGCTTACCAGTTCAGCCGCTGGGTGGGTGGCCCGGTGCGTGAGCTTGAACGGATCAACTGCCACCACAACTTCACCGAGCAGGAGACGCACTACGGCAAGCCGGTGTGGGTGTCCCGCAAGGGTGCCATCAAAGCCGGCCACGGCGATCCCGGACTGATCCCCGGGTCCATGGGGACGGCGTCGTATGTTGTGCAAGGCCGCGGCAACCCGGCGTCGCTGAACTCGTCCCCGCACGGGGCCGGCCGCGAATACTCCCGCAACGCCGCGCGCAGGACCTTCACCCTGGAAGAACTGAAGCGGGCCATGCGCGGCATCGAATTCCGGGCATCCGAGGCCTTCATCGACGAAATCCCGGCCGCCTACAAGCCGATCGACCAGGTCATGCAGGACGCAGCGGACCTGGTCACGGTGCGGCACAAACTGCGGCAGCTGGTCAACGTCAAAGGGAACTGAATCCGCGAAACCCGGCGGCGGTGCGGCGAAATATGACGCCGGATGAACGTGCGTGACCCCCCGTTTCCGCGTCATTGAACGGGTTTGGGCCACTCCCTATGGTGAAACAATGACTAGTTCCAAGCCCGGGATGACCCGCATCGTGGCAGGCGAAAGCGCGGTTCCCAAGCGCAAGCGTGCCATCGAAGCTGCCCTGGCAATCGGGCTGGTCCTCCTAATCGCCGTCGGCGCCATTGTGGCCTCGAACGTGTCCCGCAACACCGAGGCCCAGGCCGCGGAGACAAGCCCTGCGGCCGAGCTGAAGCTTGGCTACTTCGGCAACGTCACGCACGCCCCGGCCCTGGTGGGCGTCAAAAAAGGATTCCTCCAGCAGGCCCTGGGCAGCACCAAGCTCAGCACCCAGACCTTCAACGCCGGACCGGCCGCCATCGAAGCCCTGAACGCGGGAGCCATCGATGCCGCCTACATCGGCCCCAACCCGGCCATCAATTCCTTCGCCAAGAGCCAGGGCGAGTCCGTCCGGGTAATTGCCGGGGCTGCAGCGGGCGGTGCCCAGCTGGTGGTCAAGCCGGAGATCACCTCCGCCTCGGACCTCAAGGGCAAGACCCTCGCATCGCCGCAGCTGGGCGGCACCCAGGACGTCGCGCTCCGCGCCTGGCTTTCGAAACAGGGGTACAAGACCAGCGTGGACGGCAGCGGCGACGTCGCCATCAACCCCACCGAGAACGCCCAGACGCTCAAGCTGTTCCAGGACGGAAAGCTCGACGGCGCGTGGTTGCCCGAGCCGTGGGCCTCCCGCCTGGTGCTCCAGGCCGGCGCCAAGGTGCTGGTGGATGAGAAAGACCTGTGGGACGGCACCGGGACCGGCAAGCCCGGAGAGTTTCCCACCACCATCCTGATCGTCAACCAGAAGTTCGCCGCAGACCACCCGGACACCGTCAAGGCCTTGCTCAAGGGCAACGCCGAATCCGTGGCCTGGCTCAACTCCGCGCCTGCCGATGAGAAAGCGAACCTCATCAACGCCGCACTGCAGGAATCCGCCGGTGCAGCATTGCCCAACGATGTCCTCACCAGGTCGCTGGCAAACATCACCTTCACCCTTGACCCGCTGGCCGGCAGCTACCCCAAGCTGTTGCAGGACGGCGTGGATGCGGGAACCACCAAGAAGGCCGACATCAACGGGCTCTTCGACCTCCGTGCGCTCAACCAGGTCACCGGTGGCGCCGACAAGATCTCCTCGGCCGGCCTCGGCCAGGACTGACCCACCCACTACCTAAGGACGCCACCATGCCAGTCGTACTGGAACACCTGGGCAAGCGCTTCGGCGACGGCGCCCCGGTACTGGACGACGTCAACGCCAACATCAAGCAGGGCGAGTTTGTTGCCCTCCTCGGTGCCTCCGGCTGCGGCAAATCCACCCTCCTGAACATCATCGCGGGACTGGAAGCGCCGACGTCGGGCGCACTCGAAGTGCCAAGCGACGGCGCGGCCTTCATGTTCCAGGACGCTGCGCTCTTCCCGTGGCTGACTGCACGGGAGAACATCGAGCTGGCCCTCAAGCTCCGCGGCGTGGGCAAGGCCGAACGCCGCACCAAGGCCCAGGAACTCCTGGAACTGGTGCACCTGGGCTCGGCCGGGGACAAGCGCCCCCACGAACTCTCCGGCGGCATGCGCCAGCGCGTTTCCCTGGCCAGATCCCTGGCCCAGGACCGGCAGCTGCTGCTCATGGATGAGCCGTTCGCGGCGCTGGACGCCATCACCCGCGACCTGCTGCACGACGAGCTGGAACGGATCTGGAAGGAAACCGGGCGCACCATCGTCTTCGTGACCCACAACGTCCGCGAGGCCGTCCGCCTGGGACAGCGCGTCCTGCTCCTTTCCTCCCGTCCCGGACGGGTGGTCCAGGAATGGTCCGTCACCGAGGAACACCGAACCGACGCCGGGCTCGCCGGCCAGCTGACCGGGGTCATCACTGCCCGGCTGCGGGAGGAGATTCGCCGCCATGCCAAGTAACCCACCCCTGGTTGAGGAGGAGCCGGTGGTTGAGCCTGTCGACACCACACCCGCTGAAACCCGTCACGTCCATGCCGCTTTGACCCGGACGTCCAGTGGCAACGAGGACCTGCGGGAGCTTGAATCCGGCCTGGACTCGCTGCAGTCCGACGCCGACCGGAAACACCGGATCGACTGGAGCCGGATCCTCCTGCCCGTGGCTGCCCTGGTGGTCCTGGTGCTGGTCTGGCAGTTCTACGTCTCGCTGGGCGTCAAGCGCCGCGACCTGGTGCCCGGTCCGCTGGACGTCCTCAGCCAGCTGGGCGTCCTCTGGAGCGACGGCAAGCTGCAGGAGTCCGTCTGGACGTCACTTCAGCGGGGCGTGGTGGGCTTCCTCATCTCGGTGGCCATCGCCACGCCGGTGGGGCTGCTCCTGGCCCAGGTGGCGCCGCTGCGGCGAGCCTTCGGCCCGCTGATCTCCGGCCTGCAGGTCCTGCCCTCGGTGGCCTGGGTCCCCGCGGCCATCATTTGGTTCGGCCTTACCGATGCCACTGTCTACTTCGTGGTGTTCATGGGCGCCATCCCCTCCATCATCAACGGGCTCATCTCCGGCGTGGACCAGATCCCGCCGCAGTACCGCAGGGTGGGCACCGTGCTCGGCGCGTCCCGGCTCCAGATGGCACTGCAGATTGTCCTTCCGGCCGCGCTGCCGGGCTACCTCGGCGGCCTGAAGCAGGGTTGGGCCTTCTCCTGGCGTTCCCTCATGGCCGCCGAGATCATCGCGGTGGGCGGCACCATCGGCTTTGGCCTGGGTTCGCTGCTGGACCAGGGCCGGACCCTTTCGGACATGGCCGTGGTCATGGCTGCCATCCTCCTGATCCTGGCGGTGGGAATCCTGATTGAGCTGCTGGTCTTCGGCCCCATCGAGAAGCGGCTCCTCCGCAGCCGGGGCCTCCTGTCCGGCAGCACCCGCTAGCCCCCGCCGGCACCCAACCATTGCAGAAAGCCCGACGGCGACCTCCCGCCGTCGGGCTCTGCCGTTCCCTGACGCTGCCCCGAACCATCGCGGGGCACTTCGACACGGACACGCCGGGAAAGCAGGCCATTGCGACGCCGAAGCCCGCCAAAGTGCCCCACGACGGGGCCCGAGGCAGCAGAGAAGAGTGGCAGACTGGCACCATGACCGACCGGGTGGAGTTCACCGCCCCGCTGGGAGTCCTGGGCCGCGCCGTCGAGCGCCTCATCCTGGCCCGGTACCTGGAACGGCTGATCCGGGACCGCGGCCGTTTCCTCGCCGGCAGCACCTGAAAACCCTTTGTGACGCAGCGTTACCTTACGTGAACTGGTGTTGCTGACCCTTTGTGGGCCGATGTGACGCCGCCCTACCGTTGATCCATGGCAATTCAGGACATCTACCCCACGGCGCTGCGGCTGCTTGGCCGCCCGGTGCTGGTGGTGGGCGGCGGACCCGTCGCTGCCCGCCGCGCCAAGGGACTGCTCGACGCCGGTGCCCTGGTCACCGTCGTGGCCCCGGTTGCCTCGCCCGCGCTGCAGGAAATGGCCGACGCCGGCCTGCTCACCTGGGAAGCGCGGCCTTACCGCTCCAGCGACATCGACGGCGCCTGGTTCGTCCAGACCGCAACGGGCACCCCGGAAGTGGACGCCCAGGTATCGGCCGACGCCGAGGCGCAGCGGATTTGGTGCGTCAACGCCTCCAACCATGAAGCCTCCGCCGCCTGGACCCCCGCCGTCGCGGTGGTGGACGACGTCAAGATTGCCGTCAACGCCGGGGGAGACCCGCGCCGCGCCATGGCCGTCCGCGATGCCGTGGCTACCGCCCTGGAAACGGGGGACCTGCCGCTGCGCCGCCGCCGCGCGCACCGCGGGTCAGTCGCCCTTGTTGGTGGTGGCCCCGGCGATACCGGCCTCATCACCGTCCGCGGCCGCCGGCTCCTGGGCCAGGCCGACGTCGTCGTCGCCGACCGCCTCGGCCCCCGCGAACTGCTGAACGAACTCGCCCCGGATGTCCGCGTCATCGAGGTGGGCAAGACCCCCGGCCACCACCCCGTGCCGCAGGCCGGGATCAACCGGATCCTCGTCGAGGAGGCCCTCAAGGGGCACCGGGTGGTCCGGCTCAAGGGCGGCGACCCGTGCGTCCTGGGCCGCGGCGGCGAGGAAGCCGAATACTGCCGGCAGCACGGCGTCGAGGTTGAGGTGGTGTCCGGCGTGACGTCCGCGATCTCCGTGCCCGCCGCCGCCGGCATCCCTGTCACCCACCGCGGCCTGGCGAAGGGCTTCAGCGTAGTCACCGGTCACGAAGAACTGTCCGAGGTCCCGGCCCGCCCGGACCACACGATCGTCCTGCTGATGGGCGTTGGCCAGCTCCGTGAGTCCGCGTCCGCGCTGGGCGAAGCAGGACTGCCGCAGGACACCCCTGTTGGTATCGTGGAAAACGGCTATTTGCCGGACCAGCGCGTCACCATCGGCACGCTCGGTTCCATCGCCGACCAGGCCCAGGCGGCCGGCGTCGCAAATCCTGCCGTGATCGTCATCGGTGACGTGGTGCGCGTGAGCCCGTTCGCGCCGTCGCACTTCAAAACCGCTGACTACAGCACCACCACCCCGAACAGCCCCCGCAAGACCGCCCTCACCACCTGAAACCCATCGATTGCTCTGTAAACGCCGTTATGAGCCTTCAAAGCGGCAGTTACTCAGCAATCGATGCAGAAGAAAAGGAACACAGCCGTGTCATCCAGCACTACCGTAGGATCTGCTGCGCGTCCGCTGCGCGTCGCCGTCGTGGGCTCCGGCCCGGCCGGTGTCTACGCCGCCGACATCCTCACCAAGAGCGAAGCCGTCAAGAGCGGCGAGCTGACCGTCAGCATCGACCTCTTTGACCGCTACCCGGCACCCTACGGGCTGATCCGCTACGGCGTGGCCCCCGACCACCCCCGCATCAAGGGCATCGTCAATGCCCTGCACAAGGTGCTGGACCGCGGCGACATCCGCTTCTTCGGCAACGTGGACTACGGCACGGACCTCAACATCGAGGACCTCCGGACCCACTACGACGCCGTCATCTTCGCCACCGGCGCCATCAAGGACGCGGACCTGAACATCCCCGGCATCGAGCTGGAAGGCTCCTTCGGCGGCGCCGACTTCGTCTCCTGGTACGACGGCCACCCGGATGTGCCGCGCGAATGGCCGCTGGATGCCAAGGAGATCGCAGTCCTGGGCAACGGCAACGTGGCCCTGGACGTGGCCCGTGTCCTCTCCAAGCACGCTGATGACCTCCTGGTCACCGAAATCCCGGACAATGTCTACGCCGGCCTGAAGAACTCCCCGGTCACCGACGTCCACGTCTTCGGCCGCCGCGGCCCGGCCCAGGTCAAGTTCACCCCGCTGGAGCTGCGCGAGCTGTCCCACTCCAAGGACGTGGACATCATCCTGTACGCGGAGGACTTCGAATTCGACGAGGAATCGGACCGCCAGATCCAGACCAACAACCAGACCAAGACCATGGTGGGCACGCTCACCAACTGGATCGCCGAGCAGCCCGAGGACCTCTCCGAGCTGAAGGCTTCCCGCCGCCTGCACCTGCACTTCCTGCACAGCCCGGTGGAGATCTACGACGACGCCGAGGCCCCCGGCAAGGTGGCAGGCATCAAGTTCGAGCGCACCGAACTGGACGGCACCGGCAACGCCCGCGGCACCGGCGAGTTCGTGGACTACCCGGTGCAGGCCGTGTACCGCGCCATCGGCTACTTCGGCTCCGCCCTGCCGGACGTCGAGTTCGACCACAAGAAGGGCGTGGTCACGAACGACGGCGGCCGCGTCCTGGATGCGTCCGGCCAGCATGTGCCAGGCCTCTACGCCACCGGCTGGATCAAGCGCGGACCGGTCGGGCTCATCGGCCACACCAAGGGCGACGCCCTGGAGACCGTCACGTACCTGCTCGAGGACCGCGAAAACCTTCCGGTCGCCGAGGCACCCGCCGAGGATGCCGTCACCGAACTCCTCCATGCCCGCGGCGTGAAGTTCACCACCTGGGAAGGCTGGCTGGCACTGGACGCCCACGAGCTGGCCCTCGGCGCTGCAGCTACCGAGGCCGGCGGCTCGCACGGCGTGGAAGTGAAGCGTGAGCGCGTCAAGGTGGTGCCGCGCGAGGACATGGTTTCCATTTCCCGTGACGGTGTCGCCGCCGAGGTCTAGGACCTGACGAATGGAACCGCGGGACCTACGGGTCCTGCGGTTCCGCATTTAAAAGTCGGCTTAACCCGGCTGGGCTATTTACCCGCGCCGCCGATGGCCATCAGCTCCAGCCGCCGCAGGCTTTCCCGGTTCCGGGCCGAAATGATGGGATCGCGCAGGACCTTGGGGATCAGCTTGCCGGGCCCGTGGATGGCGTCTTCGGCAATGGTCACCAGGCATTGGCTGCCCCGGTCCTCCAGCGTGATTTCCACCTTGGCCTCGCCCATGGGCCAGCCCCGCGCCACGAGTTCCAGTGACCGGCCCGGCTCGACGGCGGTCACCCGGGAGCTGTCGTCGATCACCAGAGGCCATGCACCCACCGAGTGGTGGAGGTTGGACCCAACCCGGGGCCATTCGGCGTCCACATCCCTAATCCGGGACGCGCCCACCACCCAGCCCGAGTACAGCCAGCCGTCGGCGATGACGCGCCAGACGTCGGCTGGGGGGCACTTGAACTGCTGCGAGACGGTGGACATGGCGTTCCCTTCGGTTGCGGTGGTGCGTCCCTGGTCTCCCGTGGAGGGATTTCCGGGATGTCCAGAGTGGGTGGGGCGTCCGACGGCGGGAGGTGCGGGCCGGCGGGCGGCCCGGTAGGACGGCTTCCGCAGGCGCCGGGTCCATCCGTAGGCCTGCGCGCCCGGCGGCTGGTGCCCCAGGGGATCGAAACGCAGGGGGATATCCGTGGGAGTGGCACCGGCCTGCAGCCGCACTTCACCGCATTCCCGCCAGCGGCCGCCCGGCGTGGTCCAGTGCAGTCCCAGCACCCATTCTCCGGACGCAAGCGAACCCGGTGGGAGGCTCCGCGTCCGCAGGCCCAGCAGGACGGGGCCCCGGCTTCCCCGGTAGGGCATGAGCGTGGTCATGGCCGCTCCTGCCACATCCAGCCGCGGCATCAGGATGTACCGGCCCGGAAGTCCCCAGCCGGTGGAGGCAAACAGGACATCGGCAGGGCCGGCCGCAGCATCGCCGGCGGGGGAAACCCGGAGGGCCAATCCTAAAATGTCCGGGAGCTGCTGCGGCAGCCCCAAGGACCGGGAAAAGCGGGCCACCACCTGGTCGGTGCCCGGCGAGTCCAGCCAGTCGATGCCGCTGGGGCCACCCGGGTAGCCGGTCCTGGTCACCGTTCCGGACAGCCCCAGTCCTTGCGGATGGATGGGCCGGTCTGGCCTGGCCAGTTTCAGGACGCGGAAGAGGGCAGCGAAAGCCCGGCCGGCACTGTCAGTGACGGCGGGAACAACGCGCGGCTGCTGGGTCATACTTCCTTCCTACCCACAAATCCCGGAACTACATGCGGCCAAAGCGGGCGCGGATCAGCGCGAAGATCCCGTACGCGATGAAGCCGGCGCCGATCGCCACGAGCAGGGTGGGCCCAAACGGGTGGTGCTGCAGCGCTTTGAGGCTGCCGTCCAGCCCCGTGTTTTCCTCCGGGCTGTGTTTTGCGGCGGCAATAATGAACAACAGCCCGGTGAGGCCCAGGGCAACGCCTTTCGCCACGTGGCCCACGGCGCCGAGCGAATCTATGACCCTGCCCCGCCGTGTTCCATTGAAGTGGAACAGCTCCTCTTTCTTGAACCCGCGGGAGACTCCCTTGACCACGAAGTAGACGCCGATGCCGATGATGGTCAGCCCCACCGCAACCAGCACCCACAGTCCCAGCGGCTGGTCCATCAGTGCCGCGCTGAAGTCACGGGTGCTGTCGCCGGAGTCGCCGCGCAGGCCCAAGGCGAAACCCGCGAAGCTGAGCCCCACGCTGCCGTAGGCGATGGCCAGAGAGCCGGAGGAAATGAGTTTCGCGATCCGGTCTTTGCGTGGTTCGCCACGCATCCGCAGTGTGGCCTCGCTGGCCTGCCACAAGGCAAGGCCCAGGCAGGCCGCCACGCAGGCCCACATCACCAGTGGCCCCCAGGGGTTGTCCGCCAGCCGGGCGATGGCGCCGGTGGGTTCGGCATCACCCGGATGGCCGAACGCGATGGCGATGGCGATGGCGCCGAGGATGACGTGGAGCAGTGCCATGACGGCAAACCCGGCGCGGGCCAGGACATCCAGGACCTTGTGGTTGGACGCCTCCTCGACAACGTCCGCTGCCTGGCTGAGGGTGGATTCGCCGTCGGACATGGCTCAGCCGTTCATGGGCCCTTCGGCCCGCAGCTTCTCTGCTCCGGGTCCTTCCACGTGCACGGTGCAGCGGACCACCAGCTGCCCGGGGGCATTGTCCAGTTCCACCAGGGAATCGTCCGCGCTGAGGACGGTGAACACCTCCGAACCCGCTACGACGCCGACACCCTTTGCCTTCGCCGTTTCCCGGGCATTCCCCAGTGCCTCCCGCTGCAGGCCGGCCACGTAGCCGCCGTCACTTTCACGGGCGGGGTCCCCGAAGGCCCAGCCGAACAATGTCCCAGTGTTTCCCATGGCGACGATATTACGCGGTTGGCCCCGTCCGGGACGGGCTTTCGTAATATTAGTAAGTGTGCTTACCATAGGCGGACCATACCTCGATGGAACGCGGCACGCTAGGTCCGCAGCGCAACTGCAACCCGTCCATAAACGTTAGGAATGCACATCATGGCAGGAAATCTCATTGCCCGTTCAGTTCACGACCTGACGGCGGCAGCATGGTTTGGCGGATCCCTGATGGGCGCCATCGGGCTCAATGGGGCGGCAGCCCAGGCCAAGGATCCGGCCGAGCGCACCCGGCTTTCCAGCGCCGGCTGGATGAAGTGGGCACCGTTCCAGACCGCAGCCTTCGCCTCCCACCTGGTAGCCGACCTCGCCATTGCCTGGGAAAACAAGGGCCGCATCGCCAAGCAGGAGGGCGTGGCCCGGGACACCGTCATCAAGACGGCAGTGACCGTGGTGGGTGCCGCGGTGACCCTCTACTCGGGCATCCTGGGCAAGAAGGTGGAGAAGCTCGCCGGTGAGGGTGCAGAAGGCGCCACCGAGCCGCACGGTGCTGCCTCGGACGAGCTGAAGAGCGCCCAGCAGCAGCTCAAAGCCCTGCAGTGGGCCATCCCCGGCTTCGCGGCCCTGGTGATCATCCTCGGCGCCAAGCACGGCGAGATGCAGCGCCCCAAGAACATCCTCGCGGGCCTGCGCCGCGACTAGCACCACCCGTCAGCGCACAGCGGACGACGGCGGCCCGGCACCTTGGTGCCGGGCCGCCCCCATGTCCGGCTACTCCGCCAGCCACTCCGCGCACGAGTTGAGGTTTCGGTTCACGCTGGCCACGGCAGCGTCCTCGTCCCGCTGCGTGATGGCGTCCAGCAGGGTTTCGTGGCCGTCACGGGGGAGCCCGTTGAAGCCGGGGCGGCCCTGCTGCTTGAGCAGGTCCTGGTGGAACACGGTGCCGAAGCTCGCATAAAGCTCGTGCAGCAGGGGATTGCCCGATGCCCTGGCGACGCCCTCATGGAAGCCCCAGTCTGCGTCCGCCCAGGCTTCGAAGTCCCCAGTGGTCCAGGCTTGGTCCCGGGTGGCGAGGAGGGCGCGGAGGGAGGCAACGTCGTCGTCCGTTGCATTCCGGGCGGCCAACCGGGCAGCCTGGGTGTCCAGGCCCAGCCGGACCTCCAGGATGTGCTGCTCGGTATGGTCCTGGTACATGCGGCGCGCGGCGCCGGACATCTCGCTCGTGGCACGCACGTAGGTGCCGTCGCCGCGCCGCACTTCCAGCATTCCGCTGTGGGACAGGGCCTTGATGGCTTCGCGGAGGGTGCCGCGGGAAACGCCCAGCCGGGCCATGAGCTCGGGTTCGGGTGGAATGCGCTGGTTCAGCGGCCACTCGCCGGTGTGGACCATCCCGCGCAGTTTGGCCGTGACCTCGGCGGCGAGCGGAGGACGGACCGAAGGGCTCAGCGTCATGGGATTACTTCCCTCCCGCATTCTTGCCGGACATCGCGGGGCCCGTGATCAGGTGGGACACCACGATCTGGGCCACGGCCAAGGCCAGCAGCAGCGCCAGCGGCAGGGCCCAGCCCCCGGTGGCGCTGTGCAGCAGGCCCATGCCGAACGGACCGGCCGTGGCCAGCAGGTAGCCGGAGGACTGGGCCAGGGTGGACAGCGCGGTGGTTTCGGCCGTGCTGGTTCCGCTCCGGCTGATCATCACCATGACGAGTGGGAAGATGCCCAGGCCAAAACCGATCAGGATGGCTGGAACGGCCGCGAGTGCCACGGGAAGGGACAGCAGCGCCGCGATCCCGGCGGCCATGACGATGCTCACCAGGTAGAACGCCGGACGCAGCATCCGCGGCCTGGCCCCGATGGCGATGAGCACCATGCCGGCCGGCACGGAGACCAACTGCATGAGGCCGAACATCAGCCCGCTGTCCGATGCGCTCAGGCCCATGGTGGTGAGCATGTAGGGGAACCAGCTCAGGAGGGCGTAGGCCAGCAGGGCCTGCAGGGTGAAGATGGCGGTGAGGAGCTGGCCCTTCCGGGTCCGCAGCAGCGGCCAAGGGGACACATGGCCGGCCGTGGTCCGGACGGTGGCGCGGTGGGCGTGCAGGGCTACCGGCAGGAAGCCCACGAAGGCGGCAACGGCAGCGAAGCCCACGGCTCCGACGGCGGCGGACGGCGACCCCAGTGCATGCGCCAGCGGGACCACTGCCACCGAGGTCAGGGTGCCGCCGGTGGTCATGGTCACCGTGTAGACAGCGGTCATCAACGACGTCCGGGAGGCGAAATGCTCGCGGATAAAGGACGGCATGGCCACGTTGCAGATGGCCAGGCCCGACATCCCCACCACGCTCCCTGCCACCAGCATGCCGGTGGCAGGGATCCCGCGCAGCATGAGCCCGCTGGCCAACAGTGCCAAAGACAGCAGGATGGCCTTCTCCACGCCCAGCTTGCCGGTCAGCCAGGATGTGGCGGCGCCGGCCAGTGCGAAACACAGGGTGGGTATCGAGGGAATGATGGACGCCACCAGCGCCCCGTAGCCGAGCACCGCCTGGAGATCATGCAGCAGCGCGGAGGCCCCCGTGATGCCGGCGCGCAGGTTCAGTCCAATCAGGACCAGCGCAACGACGCCGAAGACGACGGCGGAACGCGGCTTGGCAGGGATGCTGGCGGCGGCTGCGGCGGCAGGCGCCGTGGGCGCCTGCGCTGGCGCGGGCGGGGAGGCGGGGGGAGTTGCTGGCATGCCTTTCACCCTAAAGGTTAGACGTTTGATGTTTGTGCTTTTGTGGCCCATCTCTCCGTCGTGCCCATGCTGGAATAGACTGCCAACGGATGGTCGGAGGGCCCGGCGCAGGCCGGGCAGTGCGGAAGGACGGCTGTGGAAGCTTCCCGGGGACTCGAGATTGAGAAGAAGTACGACGTCGACGCCGGCGCCGTGGTGCCCGCCCTGGAGCAGGCCGCCGGGGTGGCACGGGCCGGAGCGCCGCATACCGACCTGCTGGAGGCCGTCTATTTCGACACCCCCAACCATGCCCTGGCCGCACGCCGCATTACGCTCCGCCGCCGCACCGGTGGGAAGGACGCCGGATGGCACCTGAAGCTGCCGCCGGGCGGAGACCAGGCAGCAGGGGAGGGCCCCCAGCAGCGAACGGAACTGCACGCACCCCTTGGCCGGCCCGATGCCGTCCCCGACGCCCTGCTGACCCACCTCCAGGCGTACCTCAGGGGTGCCGTTCCGTTGCCCGTGGTGCGGCTGGACACCCGGCGCACCACCTACCCCCTGTATGGGGACGACGGTGTCCACGTCGCCGACCTCGCCGATGACCACGTCACCGCTGAGCGGCTGGCGGGCGGGGGCAGCGCCGCGCGGCAGGAATGGCGCGAGTGGGAGCTGGAGCTGGTCCATGGGAAGCCTGACCTTTTCGGCCCCGTAGAGGAACTGCTCACCGCTGCCGGAGCCAGGCCGGCCGGGCATGCTTCGAAGCTGGCCCGTGCCCTGGGTCCTTCAACCAAGGCCGGAAAGCGTGCCGCCGCAGGTGACGCTGCCGCCGACGCCCAAGGCGCCCCCGCCCTGCTGGCCGGAAAGCGGGCCCCTGCGGCCGCCGTCGTCACCGTCTACGTGGCGCAGCAGGTCGACGCGATCCTGGCGGGCGACGGTGCCGTCCGGCTGGAAGAGCCGGAAGCGGTGCACAACATGCGCTCCGCCACCCGCCGCATCCGCTCGGTCCTGGCATCCTATGCCAAGCTCTACCGGGCAGGGCCGGTGCGCAGGCTGCGGAGTGAACTGAAGTGGCTGGGCCAGTTGCTCGGCCAGCCACGCGATGCCGAGGTACTGCGGGCGCAGCTCCGCGAACAGCTGGGAGGATTGCAGTCCGCAGACGGCGTGGAAGCGGCCACGGCAAAGGTGGAACAGCGCACGGGCGCTGACTACGACGCCGCGTACCGCCTCCTTCTGGAAGCCCTGGGAACGGAGCGCTACTTCCAGCTCCTGGACATGCTGGAGGATTTCCGCGACAACCCGCCCGTGCGCGCCAACTCGGTGGCGCCGGGACGGCGGGCGGCCGCGAAGGCGGTGGACAAGGCCGCCAAGCGGTTGCAGCGCTCCCGCAAAGCGGCCAAGCGCGCACGGCGCGGTAGGGAACAGGAACTGGCGCTCCACCGCGTGCGCAAGGATGCGAAGCGGCTGCGCCACGTGGCCGAATCGGCAGCCCTGGTGCATGGCAAGCGTGCGGGCAAGGTGGCCAAGGCCGCGCACCGGCAGCAGAAGGTCCTGGGCCAACACCAGGACGCCGTCGTGGCCCGCGACCTGCTGGCCGCCATCGCCGTGGAGTTCGGCGAGCCCGCCACGGCGGGCATCTACGCGGAGCTGCTCAGCCTGCAGCAGGAACGGATCGGGGCGGCGCAGGCCGGGTACCGGAAGGCCTGGAAGAAGTCGCGCGACCTGCTAAGCCACGGAGTGCTCTAGGGCTGCCCCGGCCCTATTTGCCCTGCCGCGCCGAGAGGCGGGCCACCGCCAGGGCCAGCCAGAGCTGCACCCGGTCCGCCGTGACAGCGGGGTCGTAACCGGTCAGCTCGGTGATCTGCGCCAGCCTGTACCGGACAGTGTTGCGGTGGAGGGTGAGTTCCTCCGCCACCGCAGCCACCGAGCCGTTGTTGTTCAGGTAGCTTTCCAGCGTGGCCATCAATTCGGACCCGTGCGAGGCGTCGAACGAACGCAGGGGGTTCAGGGACTCATGCGCCATATCCGCCAGCGGCACATCCTCGCTGGCCAGCAGCAGCGACGTCAGGCTCAGCCGCTCCGGCTCGTTGACCGGCAGCCCATGGCTGGCGGCGTCCCGGGCTTCAAAGTAGCTCCAGCGCAGGCCGTTCGGCTTGGTGTATGCCCCGCCGATGCCGATCGTGGCATGGATGCCGGCTTCGGCGAGGTGGTCGCTGAGCCTGCGTGCCAGCGACGGCGCCGTCCCGCCGTCGTCATTGACCACCAGCACCAGGTCCTTGCCCACGACGGCGGCAACGGCCTTCTCCAGCTCCTGCGGTACCGAGGTGCTCCCCAGGGCCTTCCCATGGGCGGCCGAGACGGCCAGCAGCACCACGTTCTTGCGGGTGCTGTTCACCCCCACGCCAGCGAGCCGGCGCTGCGCCTCGCTGGTCTCCAGGGCCCCGTGGATCACGTCCTCCAGCACCTGCCCGCACAGGGCGCGCTGGGCCTGGCGCTGCTTGACCATGTTGTTCAGCTCCACGCTGATCAGGTTCTGCGCGTAGCCGATGATGCCCGTGTCCTCGAACGGCTGGCGCACCCACAGCGTGCAGGCGTCACGCCGTCCCGTGGGGACGGGATAGCTGGCCCAGGTGTCGGCCGACGGATGGGTAGTGCTGCTGTTGTACAGCTGGGCCGTGAACTGGGTCAACGCAATGTCAGTGCGGAGCATGCCGCCGAGGTTCTTCAACAATTCCGCGAGCCCGCCGCCGGTCAGCAGCGCCCGGGCCAGTACCTGGTGCCCCGCGATCAGCCGTTCCAGCTTGGCGTAGTGGTCCGCCGACTGGGCATCCGCCACCAGCTTGGTGATGGCGATGAACGGCGTCTCGTACGGCACCTCCACCACGGGCAGCCCCCAGCGGTTGGCCTCGGCCAGCAAGGCCGGTGGCACCGCCTCATGCGACAACCCCACGCCAAACCCGATGCCCACCGCTCCCGCCCGCTGCACCTGCCGCACAAAGCGGCGCTGCTCCGGGGCGGAACGCAGGCGCAGTCCCGTGGTGAGCACCAGCTCGCCGCCGTTGAGGAACCGTTGAGGATCCTCCAGTTCGGTGACGGCAACCCAATTAATGTCCTGGTTCCAGGTTGTCTCCGCCACCCCGGCCTTGGCCAGCTTCAGGGAGGACACGCCCACCAGGGCAGCGAGGGAAATGGCCATGAAGCAAGGATAAACGTGAGCTGGGCAACCGCACTAAACCCCCCAAACAAGGGTGTGCAGGTGGCTATTCACCCCGCTTGGGCGCTGGCATAGGCTCGAGGCAGTTCCATCCATCCGTCCCGGGTTCCGTCCGGCCGCCGATGGCCCTTACGAAAGAGGTTGCACACCGTGGTCCAAACCTTGCAGAACTTCATCAACGGGGAGTTCGTCACCCCTGCCGGCACTGCCCTGCTGGATGTGGTCAACCCCACCAACGGCGAAGTGGTGGCCCAGGCCCCCGTTTCGGTGCAGGCCGACGTGGACGCGGCCATGGCGGCCGCCAAGGATGCCTTCCGGACGTGGAAGCACGTGACCCCGGGCCAGCGCCAGCTGATGCTGCTCAAGCTCGCCGACGCCATCGAGGCCAACAGCGACGAACTCGTCGAAGCCCAGCACCGCAACACCGGCCAGGTCCGGTCGCTTATCGCCTCCGAGGAAGTGGCCGCTGGCGCCGACCAGCTGCGTTTCTTCGCCGGTGCCGCCCGGATCCTGGAAGGCAAGTCCGCCGGGGAGTACTTCGAGGGGCACACCTCCTATGTCCGCCGTGAACCGATCGGCGTGGTGGCCCAGGTGGCCCCGTGGAACTACCCCTTCCTGATGGCCATCTGGAAGATCGGGCCCGCGCTCGCGGCCGGCAACACCGTGGTCCTCAAGCCTTCCGACACCACCCCAGAATCCACGCTGGTCCTGGCCCGCCTGGCCGGTGGGATCCTGCCCGCGGGCGTCCTGAACGTGGTGCTGGGCACCGGCGAAACCGGCGCCATGATGGTGGAGCACAAGGTCCCCGGCCTGGTGTCCATTACAGGCTCGGTCCGTGCGGGAATCGCGGTGGCCTCGGGTGCCGCCAAGGGCCTCAAGCGCGCGCACCTGGAGCTCGGCGGCAAGGCCCCGGCCATCGTGTTCGCCGACGCAGACATCAAGAAGAGCGCCGCGGCCATCGCCGAGTTCGCGTTCTTCAACGCAGGCCAGGACTGCACGGCCATCACCCGCGTCCTCGTGCAGGAATCAGTGCACGACGACGTCGTGGCCGCCATGGTGGAGCACACCAGGACCCTTCACACCGGCTCGCAGAACGACGAAGACAACTACTTCGGCCCGCTGAACAACGTGAACCACTTCAACGCCGTGACCTCCGTGGTGGAGAACCTGCCGGCAAATTGCCGGATCGAGACCGGCGGCCACCGTGCGGGGGAGAAGGGCTACTTCTTCGAACCCACGATCATTACAGGCGCCAAGCAGACGGACGACGTGGTCCAGAAGGAAACCTTCGGGCCCGTCATCACCGTCCAGAAGTTCAGCACCGAGGAAGAAGCAGTGGAACTTGCCAACGACGTCGACTACGCCCTGGCCTCCAGTGTCTGGACCACCAACCACGGCACCGCCATGCGCCTGAGCCGCGACCTGGACTTCGGTGCCGTCTGGATCAACACCCACATCCTGCTGACCGCCGAAATGCCGCATGGCGGCTTCAAGCAGTCCGGCTACGGCAAGGACCTCTCCATGTACGGCGTGGAGGACTACACGCGCATCAAGCACGTGATGTCCGCCCTCGACTCCTAATTCCGCTCCCACCTGTAAGAAAGAACATCATGACCACCACCGCATCAGACATCACCTTCCGCCTGGAGCAGAAGCGCAACGTCCAGGCCGACTTCCCGGGCCCCAAGTCCGTGGCACTGACCGAGCGCCGCAAGTCCGTGGTGGCTGCCGGCGTCGCCTCCAGCGTCCCGGTCTACGTTTCCGACGCCGACGGCGGCATCATCCACGACGTCGACGGCAACTCCTTCATCGACCTCGGCTCCGGCATCGCGGTGACCAGCGTTGGCGCGTCCGATCCCGCCGTCGTCGGTGCCGTCAAGGAAGCCGTGGAACACTTCACCCACACCTGCTTCATGGTCACCCCCTACGAAGGCTACGTGGCCGTCGCCGAGCAGCTGAACCGGCTCACCCCGGGCGACCACGAAAAGCGCACCGTCCTCTTCAACTCCGGCGCCGAGGCAGTGGAGAACGCCATCAAGGTGGCCCGCCTGGCCACCGGCCGGGACGCCGTCGTCGCTTTCGACCACGCCTACCACGGCCGCACCAACCTGACCATGGCACTGACCGCCAAGGCCATGCCGTACAAGACCAACTTCGGCCCGTTCGCGCCCGAGGTCTACCGGATGCCGATGAGTTACCCGTACCGCGAGGAAAACCCCGCCATCACGGGTGCCGAAGCCGCCAAGCGCGCCATCACCATGATCGAGAAGCAGATCGGCGGCGACCAGGTGGCCGCGATCATCATCGAACCCATCCAGGGCGAGGGCGGCTTCATCGTCCCGGCCGAGGGCTTCCTGCCGGCGCTGGCCGCCTGGGCCAAGGAGAAGGGCATCGTCTTCATCGCCGACGAAGTGCAGTCCGGCTTCTGCCGCACCGGCGAATGGTTCGCCGTCAACCACGAGGGCATCGTCCCCGACATCATGACCATGGCCAAGGGCATCGCCGGCGGCATGCCGCTGTCCGCGATCACCGGCCGCGCCGACCTGCTGGACGCCGTGCACCCCGGTGGCCTGGGCGGCACCTACGGCGGCAACCCGGTGGCCTGCGCCGCCGCGCTGGCGTCCATCGGCTCCATGGAGGAGTACGACCTGAACGCCCGTGCCAAGCACATCGAGTCCATCGCCATGGCGCGCCTGCAGGAACTGCAGTCCGAGCTGTCCACTGCCGGAACCGGCGTGATCGGCGACGTCCGCGGCCGTGGCGCCATGCTCGCCGTCGAACTTGTCCAGGCCGGGACCAAGGAACCGAACCCGGAGCTGACCAAGGCTGTTGCCGCCGCCTGCCTGAAGGAGGGCGTCATCATCCTCACCTGTGGCACCTACGGCAACGTCATCCGCCTGCTTCCCCCGCTGGTCATCACCGATGAACTGCTCGCAGACGGCCTGGATGTCCTCGCCGCCGCCATCAAGGCCAACGCCTAGCCGGGACAGTTTTACCCGGAAAACCCAGGAGGGCGGGCCCGCAGCTGCGGGCCCGCCCTCCTGGGTTTAAGCGTCGGTCAGGCCGCCTGCCGGATCGCTGCCCTGCGGGCCAGGGAGTTCCTGCGAGTGGTCCGCAGCATGTCCACGGTCAGCAGCAGCAGGGCCAGCCACACCACCCCGAACCCGATCCAGCGTTCAACGGTCATGGCCTCCCGGAACACCAGCAGCGCCACCAGGAACTGCAGCACGGGGGCGAAATACTGGAGCAGTCCGATGGTGGTCATGGGCAGCCGCCGTGCCGAGGCGCCGAAGAAGAGCAGCGGGACGGCGGTGATCACACCGGATGCCAGCAGCAGCCAGAAGTGCCCCGCCCCCTGGGAGGTCAGCGTGGAGCTGCCGCTCGCGGCCAGGACCACCATGGCGACGGCTGCCAGCGGGGCCAGCACCATGGTCTCCACGCTCAGGCTGGTGATGGCGTCCACTTTCGACCCCACCCGGTTCTTCACGAACCCGTAGAGGCCAAAGCTGAATGCCAGGGTCAGGGCAATCCAAGGCAGCTTCCCGTAGGAGTAGGTGAGCACGCCCACCGCCACGAAGCCGACGCCGACGGCGGTCCACTGCAGTGGCCGCAGCCTTTCCTTCAGGACCAGCACTCCCAGCAGCACCGAGACCAGCGGGTTGATGAAGTACCCCAACGACGTTTCCACTGCCTGCCCCGTCGTCACGCCGTAGGTGTAGGTCAGCCAGTTGATGGCGATCAGGAAGGCCGCCAGCGCCAGGGAACCAAAGACGCGCCGGTCCCTAAGCGCCACCACGAGCACGCCCCACGACCTGGTCACGGTGATCAGCAGGGCGCAGAACAGCAGGGACCACACCACACGGTTGGCCACTATCTCGACGGCGCCCGCCGGCATCAGGATGAAGAAGTACAGCGGGAGCATCCCCCACAAAACGTACGCGCCGATGCCGAACAACAGGCCCGCCGTGGACTCCTTGCTTGCCGGAGCCGGCGACTTTGCCGCCTGGGCCTGTGCCGCCTGCGACGGCGGCGCTGTGGTGGGAGCAACAGGGGCGGCGGGGGACGTTCCTTCTGGCATGGGCACGAAGTCCATAACAGCAGGCTCCTGGCAGGTATTCCAGCAGGTGGGCACGTATTCCGGAAAATAGTCAGTAGGCTTGCTTTCATGACACGCGTCCGTTTCCCGGAGCCCGCCCCGTGAGGCTCCGCCGCAGCAACGCCTCGGGCCGCGGCTACCGCAGGGTTGCCGCCGGCAAGGGCTTCAGTTACCGGGACCTGGATGGCTCCACCCTGCCGCCGGGTCCCCTCCGGGACCGGCTGGAAAGCATCGGCATCCCGCCGGCCTGGACCGACGTCTGGATCGCCCCCTTCGAGAACGGGCACATCCAGGCGACCGGCGTGGACGCCGTGGGGCGGCGCCAGTACATCTACCATCCCGAGTGGCGCGAGCGGAAGGACCGGGTGAAGTTCGACCGGTCCCTCCAATTGGCCGAATCGCTGCCCGCCGCCCGGAGGCTGGTCACCATGGACCTGCGCAGTGAAGGCTTCTCCCGGGAGCGCGTCCTGGCCGGGGCTTTCCGGATGCTGGACAGCGGATCCCTCCGGGTGGGGTCCGAGCGGTACACGAACGAGAACGGCAGCCGGGGCCTGGCCACCCTGCTGTGCGCCCACGTCCAGGTGCGCAAGGGCCGGATCCTGCTGCGCTTCCCGGCCAAGAGCGGCAAGGACTGGGAATCGGAAATCCGCGACCCCGATCTCGCCGTCCTGCTGCGCCTGCTCAAGCGCCGTGGCCCCAACGCCCGGCTCCTGGCCTACAAGGAGGGCAGGACCTGGCGGCCGGTCACCAGTGCTGACATCAATGCCTACGTGAAGGAGCGGACCGGCTCCGATTTCACGGCCAAGGACTTCCGGACACTCCGCGGCACGGTGGCGGCGGCGCAAAGCCTGGCCCGCACGGGTGTCCAGCGCACCGTTGCCAAGCGGAAGCGGGCCATCAGCCGCGCCATGTTCGAGGCCGCCGAAACGCTGGGCAACACTCCCTCCATCGCCCGCAAAAGCTACGTGGACCCGCGGGTGGTGGACCACTACCACGACGGCGAAACCATCGATCCGAAGCGCCTGGACTCGGCGGAAGCAGAACTCAGGGCGCTCCTGTACCGCGAAGGCAAGGTGGTGGCCCTGGCCGCCAACTAGAATGGGGGACTGTGCGCTGCACCAAGCGGCGCACCCTCATGAAACATGAGCAGGACCAGTTCAGAAGGGTTCCCGGTGTCCAATCACAGCGAAACCGCCGCCAACCGTCCCCTCCGCGTCGCCATCGTCGGCGCGGGACCGGCAGGAGTCTATGCTGCGGACATCCTCACGAAGTCCAGCGGGGTAAAGGAGGGCGACTTCCAGGTCAGCATCGACCTCTTCGAGGCCTACCCGGCGCCCTATGGACTGATCAGGTACGGGGTTGCGCCGGACCATCCCCGGATCAAGGGCATCGTCAACGCCCTGCACAAGGTCCTGGACCGCGGCGACATCCGCTTCCTGGGCAACGTGACCTACGGCCGGGACCTCACACTGCACGATTTCCGGGCTTTCTATGACGCCGTGATCTTCTCCACGGGTGCCATCAAGGACGCGGACCTGGACATTCCGGGCATCGGCTTGCGCGGCTCCTTCGGCGGTGCCGACTTTGTGTCCTGGTACGACGGCCACCCGGACGTGCCGCGGGAGTGGCCGCTGGAGGCGAAGGAAATCGCGGTGATCGGCAACGGCAACGTGGCCCTGGACGTGGCCCGCATGCTGGTCAAGCACCCCGAGGAGTTGCTCACCACGGAGATCCCGGACAACGTCTACCAGGGCTTGAAGTCGTCCCCCGTCACGGATGTGCACGTCTTCGGCCGCCGCGGACCCGCCCAGGTCAAGTTCACCCCGCTGGAGCTGCGGGAACTGAGCCATATGGACGACGTCGACATCGTCCTCTACCCCGAGGATTTTGAATTCGATGACGCCTCTGACGAGGCCATCCGCACCAACAACCAGGTCAAGACCATGGTGAACACCCTCACCAACTGGCTGGTGGAGGAGCACGCGGAGTCGGACAACCCCTCCTCCCGCAGGCTGCACCTGCACTTCCTGCACAGCCCCGTCGAAGTGCTCGACGACGGCACGGGCAAGGTGGGCGGCATCAAGTTCGAGCGCATGCAGCTGGACGGGACGGGCAACGCCAAGGGAACGGGGGAGTACATCGAGTACCCCGTCCAGGCCGTCTACCGGGCTATCGGCTACCACGGTTCTGCCCTGGATGAACTGGAGTATGACGCCAAGCGGGGCGTCATCCCGAACGAAGGCGGCCGGGTTCTCGACGCCGAAGGCAACCCCGTTCCGGGCATCTACACCACGGGCTGGATCAAGCGCGGCCCCGTGGGCCTGATCGGCCACACCAAGGGCGACGCACTGGAGACCATCGGCTTCCTGCTGGAGGACCGGTTGAACCTCCCGGCGGCCAAGAACCCGGACCCCCAGGCCATCATCGACCTGCTCGAAGAACGCGGCATCGAATTCACCACCTGGGAAGGCTGGAACAAGCTCGACGCCCACGAGGCGGGGCTCGGTGCCGCCTGGACCGGACCCGAGGGGCTGGACCACGTGGTCCGCGAACGCATCAAGGTGGTGCCGCGCGAGGAGATGATCCGTATCTCCCGCGGCTGATGACCTTTTTCCGGGAGGTTATGCCGGGCGGTGGTAGGTTGCTCCCATGCCCAGCTCTTTGATTGAGGTTCGACGCAGCTACACTCAGGATCAGCAGGTTGCCTTGATCGACGCGGTCCACGGGGCGCTTGTGGCCGCGTTCAAGATTCCGCAGGAAGACCGGTTCATCCGCATACTCTCCTACGAGCCGCACGCCATGGTGAATAGCCTGGCTGCGGGAGTCGCCGACGACTACACGCGGGTGACGGTCGACTGCTTCGCCGGGCGTTCGATCGAGGCAAAACGGAGGTTCTACACGGAGATCGTCGAGCGCCTCGAAAAGCTCGGTATTGCACGAGGCAATGTTTCCATCCTCCTTCGCGAGAGCCCGCCTGAAAACTGGGGCGCCGGCGGGATCGCGGCCTGCGACTACGACCTTGGCTTCAACATCAACGTTTGAAGGCCCGGGGCACTGCAGGGCACCAACCGGGCCAGGGACCGACGGCCGATGACATGGGGGTGCTGTCCGGCTATGCTGGCTGGGCCACCCTCCAGCCTGCCTCGCCGGACAAGACTCCGGAACGGGAGTTCGATGACGAACCTGCTCCACCCAGAACCGCGCCAGCGTGCCGCGCTGGCCGGCCACGAGCGCCTGGGATCGGACCCGGACGCGCCGGCCCCCGAGATCCCCGGGCTGCGCAACCTCATCAGGGAGTCCTGGCAGCGCTCGGCGGGCTTCAAGGCCAACCCTGACAATGCGGCGGCGCCGCTGGCCCTCGACTGGGACGAGCTGGAGGACTACCGCCGCCAGCACCCACTGGCAGCGATCATGCCGGTCATCAACAAACTGCTGGTCCAGCCCAGCCATGACAGCGGGCTCCTGGTTGCGGTGGGCGACGAGGTGGGCCGGCTGCTGTGGGTGGATGGCGACCCCACCCTGCAGCGCCGCGCCGAAGGCATGATGTTCGTTCCCGGCGCGGACTGGTCCGAGGCCAGCGTGGGCACCAGCGCACCCGGCACCGCCCTTGCCCTGGGCCGGGGGATCCAGATCGCCGGCGCCGAGCACTACCAGCGGACGGTCCATCCTTGGAGCTGCACCGCCGTCCCCTTCCACGACCCCGACTCCGGTGCCGTGCTCGGCGTCGTGGACATTACCGGAACGGCCACCGCGGTGGCTCCCCACACGTTGTCGCTGGTGGAGGCCACCGTGGCCGCCGCCCAGGCGCAGCTGCGGGTGGAGCGGCTGCAGCTTGCGGCGGAGCTTGCCAGGAAACCTGTCCGGCGACGGTCCACGGATGCCGCCGGACGCAACGGCGGTGCCACGGAAGGCAGCCTCTACCGCAACAGCCTGCAGCTGCTGGGGCGCGACCAGGCCCTGCTCAGCCTGGGTGGCAGGACCGTTTCCCTGTCCGCCCGGCACAGCGAGATCCTGGCCCTGCTGAGCGCGCATCAGGAAGGGCTCAGCGCCGAGGAACTCTGTTCGCTGCTGTACCCGGGGGAGGGCTCCACCATCACGCTGCGGGCCGAGATGGTCCGGCTCCGCAAGGTCATCCAGCAGCTGAGTCCCGACGCCGTCCCAGGCTCCCGCCCTTACCGTCTCCCGCTGGACCTGGTGCCGGACACCGGCCAGGTGCTCAGCTGCCTGCAGCGCGGTGCGCACCGCATAGCCCTGGAGATCTACCGCGGCGAGGTCCTGCCGCGCTCGGAGGCCCCGGGCATCCTCGACCTCAGGAACAGGGTGTCCTCCCTGCTCCGGGAAGCGGTCCTCACGGACGGCAGCGCCGAGTCCCTGCTCAAGTACGCTGCGCTCCCGGAGGCGAGGGACGACGTCGTCATCCGCCGTGCCGCGCTCCGCCTCTTGCCGCCGCGCTCACCCAAGCGGGCCGCCGTCGTGGCCGACCTGGAACGGCTGGAAGCCGAACTCCGCGCCTGAAAGCCGGCCCAGCGGCACCTGTTGTGACCTGCGTCGCATCGTTGCAACCTTGCTGCAACCTCCCCGCTCCTACGCTGGCTTCATCGGCGAGAGCCCTTATGGGCCAGCCTTCTGCACAGCAAAGGAGCTAAGCACATGACCGTTTACGCACAGCCGGGAACCGACGGTTCGAAAGTCACCTTCAAGGACCGGTACGAGAACTGGATTGGCGGCGAATGGGTGGCCCCCGTGAAGGGCCAGTACTTCGAGAACATCACCCCGGTGACCGGCAAGGCGTTCTGCGAGGTGGCCCGCGGCACCGCCGAGGACATCGAACTGGCCCTGGACGCGGCACACAAGGCCGCACCCTCGTGGGGCAAGACGTCCGTGGCGGAACGGGCCGCCATCCTGAACAAGATCGCCGACCGCATCGACGAGAACCTCGAGATGCTCGCCGTCGCCGAAACCTGGGACAACGGCAAGCCCGTCCGGGAAACCCTCAACGCCGACCTGCCCCTTGCCTCGGACCACTTCCGCTACTTCGCCTCCGCAGTCCGGGCCCAGGAGGGCAGCCTCTCCCAGCTCGATGACAACACCACCGCCTACCACTTCCACGAACCCCTCGGCGTGGTGGGACAGATCATCCCCTGGAACTTTCCCATCCTCATGGCGGTCTGGAAGCTCGCGCCCGCGCTCGCTGCCGGCAACACCGTGGTGCTCAAGCCCGCGGAGCAGACGCCGTCGTCCATCCTGGTGCTGATGGAGCTCATCGGAGACCTGCTGCCGGCCGGCGTCGTCAACGTGGTCAACGGCTTCGGCGTCGAAGCCGGCAAGCCGCTGGCCTCCAGCTCCCGGATCCGGAAGATCGCGTTCACCGGTGAGACCACCACCGGGCGGCTGATCAGCCAGTACGCCAGCCAGAACCTCATCCCCGTCACCCTGGAGCTGGGCGGCAAGAGCCCCAACATCTTCTTCAACGATGTTGCCCAGGAAGACGACGCCTTCTATGACAAAGCCCAGGAGGGCTTTGCGCTGTTCGCGTTCAACCAGGGCGAGGTCTGCACCTGCCCGTCACGGGCGCTGATCCAGGAGGACATCTACGACTCCTTCATGGCCGACGCCGTGGCACGGGTGGAAAAGATGATCCAGGGCAACCCGCTGGACACGGACACGCAGGTGGGCGCCCAGGCTTCCAATGACCAGCTGGAGAAGATCCTGTCCTATATCGACATCGGAAAGCAGGAGGGCGCCAAGGTGCTCACGGGCGGTGCGCGGGCCGAACTCCCCGGCGACCTCGCCGGTGGTTTCTACGTCCAGCCCACCGTGTTCGAAGGCCATAACCGGATGCGGATCTTCCAGGAGGAAATCTTTGGCCCCGTGGTGGCCGTGACCCGGTTCAGCGACTACAACGACGCCATGGGCATCGCCAACGACACCCTGTACGGACTGGGCGCCGGCGTCTGGTCCCGCAGCGGCAACGTTGCCTATCGGGCGGGCCGCGAAATCCAGGCCGGCCGCGTCTGGGTCAACAACTACCACGCCTACCCGGCAGGTGCCGCCTTCGGCGGCTACAAGTCCTCGGGCATCGGGCGTGAGAACCACGCCATGATGCTGGACCACTACCAGCAGACCAAGAACCTGCTGGTCAGCTACGACGAAAACAAGCTGGGCTTCTTCTAGGCCAGCCAGTACCACTACATCGACGCAAGGATTTCGCCAATGACGACGACAATGCAAGCAGCAGTAGTAACCGAATTCGGCACCGACCTGAAGGCCAAGGACATCGCCATCCCCCAGCCGGGGCCCGGACAGGCGCTGGTCAGGGTCCTGACCACCGGCGTCTGCCACACCGACCTCCACGCCGCGGAAGGCGACTGGCCGGTCAAACCATCCCCACCGTTCGTTCCCGGCCATGAGGGCGTGGGCGAAGTGGTGGCCCTCGGCGAAGGTGTTACCGACATCGCCATCGGTGACCTGGTGGGCAACGCCTGGCTGTGGTCAGCCTGCGGCGACTGCCAGTACTGCCGCACCGGGTGGGAAACGCTTTGCGAGGCCCAGCAGAACGGCGGCTACAGCGTGGACGGCTCCTTCGGCGAATACATGCTGGTGGACTCGCGGTTCGCGGCCCGCATACCGGCGGGATCCGACCCCGTCGAGGTGGCGCCGGTGCTGTGCGCCGGCGTCACCGTCTACAAGGGCCTGAAGATGACCGAGACCCGGCCGGGGCAGTGGGTCACCATATCGGGCATCGGCGGCCTGGGGCACATAGCCGTGCAGTATGCCGTGGCCATGGGGCTTCGTGTCGCCGCCGTGGACATCGCCGACGACAAACTGGCCCTGGCCAAGGCCCATGGCGCCGAACTCACGGTCAACGCGCTGCACGAGGACCCGGCCGAAGTGATCCAGCGGGAAACGGGAGGCTGCCATGGGGTGCTGGTTACGGCGGTGCACCCGTCGGCGTTCGGGCAGGCCATCGGCATGGCCCGGCGCGGCGGAACCATCGTGTTCAACGGGCTGCCCCCGGGGGACTTTCCTGCTCCGATCTTCGAGATTGTGCTCAAGGGACTGACCGTCCGCGGTTCCATCGTGGGCACCCGGCAGGATCTTGAAGAAGCCCTGGACTTCTATGCCCGCGGAAAGATCCATCCCACGGTGTCCGTGCGGGAGCTGTCCGAGGTCAACGCGGTGTTCGACGAGATGAAGCACGCCAAGATCGACGGCCGCGTGGTGCTGAGGTTCTGATGCCCGCTGAAGGGTTGGCCGCCGCCGTGACGCTGCCCGGGGAAGACTTTTCCCGGGTGGCGCTCACGCCCGCTGCCGTGGACCTGCTCCGGATGCTGTGGGACAGGCACGGACCGCTCATGTTCCACCAGTCCGGCGGCTGCTGCGACGGGTCGTCGCCCATGTGCTATCCGGCAGGGGACTTCATCACGGGTGACTCGGACGTGCTGCTGGGGCTGTTCGACCTGGCGGACGGGCTGCAGCCCCGGCCACTGGAATTCTGGATGTCCCGGGAGCAGTTCAACTACTGGAGCCACACCCACCTGACCGTCGACGTCGTACCGGGCCGGGGCAGCGGATTTTCCGTTGAAGCGCCTGAGGGTAAACGCTTCCTGATCCGGTCAATACTGATGGATTGGCCGTCCTAGGAAGTTCGACCAACAACGCCTCGGGGCTCTCCAATCGGAGGGCCCCGAGGTCGTTCGCAGAAGAATATTCGGCCGTAAGGGCGTCTCACTATTCGGGACAATTGGGACCGTCCAGTGGATGGACAGTATCGTTGATAGGTCTGTTTCCCTCACAAACCAGGATTGTGACCCCCAAATGAACCTTCTGCGGACAAAATCCATCGAGCAGTCGATCGCCGACGCCGATGAGCCCGGACGCAAGCTCAAGCGTTCCCTCAGCACCTGGGACCTCATGATCATGGGTGTCGCCGTTGCTGTCGGCGCCGGCATCTTCTCGGTCGGCGCCAAGGCTGCCGCCAACTTTGCCGGTCCCGCCGTGACGCTCTCCTTCGCGATTGCCGCGGTCACCTGCGCGCTGGCCATCATGTGCTACGCCGAGTTCGCCACGGCCATTCCCGTGGCCGGCTCCGCCTACGTCTTCACCTACGCCACCATGGGCGAACTCCTTGCCTGGATCATCGGCTGGAACCTGATCCTCGAACTGTTCACGGCCGCTGCCGTGATCGCCAAGTACTGGGGCATTTACCTCAGCAAGGTTTTCGCGCTCACCGGCCTGGACGTCCCGCCGGCCGTCTCGCTGGGCGGCGTGGACCTCTATTGGGGCGCCTTCCTGATCGTGGCCATCTTCACGGTGCTGCTGGTGCTGGGCACCAAGCTTTCCGCCCGCGTGGGCAACATCTTCACCCTGATCAAGATCGCCGTGGTGCTGTTTGTGATCGTGGTGGGCTTCACCTACGTGAAGTTCGAGAACTACACGCCGTTCGTTCCTGCAGCTGAGCCCACGGCCGGCAACGGCGCCGCGGATGTCCTGAAGCAGTCCTTCTTCGGTTTCCTGACCGGCGCCGCCCCCGCCCAGTACGGCACCATGGGCATCTTCGCCGGTGCCGCCCTGGTGTTCTTCGCCTTCATCGGATTCGACGTGGTGGCCACCTCCGCCGAGGAAGTGAAGAACCCGCAGAAGACCCTGCCCCGCGGCATCTTCGGCGGCCTGGCCCTGGTGACGCTGCTCTACATCCTCGTGTCCCTGGCCCTCACCGGCATGGTGTCCTACACCCAGCTGGCAGAAGCCAAGAGCCCCACCCTCACCACCGCCTTCGAAGCCGTGGGCGATACCTCGGCCGCCAAGGTCATCGCTTTCGGTTCCCTGGTGGGCCTGACCACCGTGATCATGGTGCTCCTCATGGGCCTGTCACGCGTGGTGCTGGCCATGAGCCGCGACGGCCTGCTGCCCCGGGCGCTCTCCAAGACCAGTGACAAGCGGTCCACGCCCGCCCGCCTCCAGATCATCTGCGGCGCAGCCGTCGCGCTGGTGGCAGGCCTGACCAACGTGGACCTGCTCGAGGAAATGATCAACATCGGCACCCTCTCGGCGTTCGTCGTGGTCAGCCTGGGCATCCTGGTGCTCCGCAAGAAGCGCCCGGACCTGAAGCCCGCGTTCCGCGTCCCGTTCGGCAAGGTGGTTCCTATCGTCTCCGCCGTGCTGTGCCTGTACCTGATGACCAACCTCGCCGTGGAAACCTGGATCTTCTTCGGTTTCTGGCTGCTCCTGGGCTTGGCCATCTACTTCGCGTACGGCCAGCGCCACTCGCGGCTCAACGAGCGCTTCGCCAAGGCGAACGCGTCGGTCAACGGCGCGCCAGCGGCCACCGGCGCGTCCGCTTCCGCTGTGGAGCCCGACGACGAAGATGAGCTGAGCCGGACCTGACGGTCGGCCGCACCAGCTCCTGAACTGCCCGTCCGGCTCCTGCCGGGCGGGCAGCCGCGTTTAGGGCGCCGCGTACCGGCCAACCCATTCCACGAGCGGCCTCAACTGCCGCCACCGTTCCGCGATCTGGTCCTTTGCGGCCGTTGTTGAGACCCATTCCGGCTGGCCCACCTCGACACCTGCGGACAGTGATTTGTGCTTGAGCAGTTCGGCGCGGGGATGGTCCTTGTCGAAACCGCGCGGGACGGTCTTCAGCTTCTCGCCCTCAATGGCAAAGCCCGCCCCTGCTACGGCATCCACAATCTCCTGTAGAGCGGCGCCGCTGGCGGAAGCGTCGGCTGCCGCGCGGAACCGCGCCAGCTGGGCAGGCGTATGGGAGTGGTAGCCGCCGCCGATCAACAGGCCATCGGCATTGACCTGGATATAGAAGCCAACGCCTTCCTGGCGTGCGGCAAACGCTCCCTGGGCGGTTTTGTATGGTGACTTGTCCAGCGAAAAACGGATGTCCCGGTTGGGGCGGAAGAGCTTGGCAGGTCCGAACTCGGGCTCCAGCTCGGCGAGCAGGAGGGTGAGCGGCTCCTTGACCGAGGCGTCATACGTTGCCTTGTGTTCCAGCCACCAGTCGCGGTTGTTGTTGTCCTCCAGCTGCGCGTAGAAGCGGAAGGCTTCCGGGGGAATGCCTGCGAAAGTGTTCATTTACGGAGCCTAGGGCCGCCGGCCCCGATCGGCCAGATCCCCCGGGCCGTATGTGCACAACCGGGGCCGGACAGCAGAACACCCCGCCACGGAAGACCGTGGCGGGGTGTTCTTCAATTCAGCCGGCAGGAGGCCTGACTAGCCGATCTTGTTGGCGGACTCAGCGTCCGAAGCCGGAGCCGACGGGGCTGCACCGGCACCGAGGTTGGCGCGCAGCTTGGCGCCCAGCTCGGCGTCGACGTTGGTCCAGTACTGGATGGCACGTTCCTTGATGTCGGAGCGCTTCACGCCGCCCACCGCACCGGTGATGGTCTCCAGGAAACGGGCCTTTTCACCTTCGTTGTAGACCTCGCGGTACAGCGCGCCGGCCTGCACGAAGTCGCCGTCCTCGGCGTGGAGGGAGTGCGCGGCGAGGGTCAGCTCGCCGTCGTTCTCCCAGCCGCCGGCCGGGTTCTGCGGCTCCACGGCAGCCGGGCCGCCAAAGGTGTTGGGGGCGTAGACCGGAACCGAGGGGGCGTTGAAGAGGAAACGTCCCTGGCCGTCCTGGCTGTAGTTGTTGACCTGGTTCTTGGGCTGGTTCACCGGGATCTGGGCGTGGTTGGTGCCCACCCGGTAGCGGTGTGCGTCCGCGTAGGAGAAGATGCGGGCCTGCAGCATCTTGTCCGGGGAAGCGGCAATGCCGGGCACGAAGTTCGACGGCGCGAAGGTGGCCTGCTCGATCTGCGCGAAGTAGTTCTCCGGGTTCTTGTTCAGCTCCATGGTGCCCACCTTGATCAGCGGGTAGTCCGCGTGCGGCCACACCTTGGTGAGGTCGAACGGGTTGAAGCGGTAGGTCTTGGCATCCTCGTACGGCATGACCTGCACGTGCAGGTCCCAGGACGGGAAGTTGCCGGCTTCGATGTTCTCGGACAGGTCGCGGATGTAGAAGTCCGCGTCGGAGCCGGCAAGCTGCTCGGCCTGCTCGGAGCTCATGGAGTTCACGCCCTGGTTGGACTTGAAGTGGTACTTGACCCAGAAACGCTCGCCCTCGGCGTTGATCCACTGATAGGTGTGCGAGCCGTAGCCCTGCATCTCGCGCCAGGAGGCGGGCAGGCCGCGGTCACCCATAAGCCAGGTGACCTGGTGGGCGGACTCGGGGGACAGGGTCCAGAAGTCCCACTGCATGTCGGCGTCGCGCAGGTGGGTGCCCGGCAGGCGCTTCTGGGAGTGGATGAAGTCCGGGAACTTGATGCCGTCGCGGATGAAGAAGACGGGGGTGTTGTTGCCCACGAGGTCATAGTTGCCCTCGCTGGTGTAGAACTTCACGGCGAAACCGCGGGGGTCGCGCCAGGTGTCCGGGGAACCGTTCTCGCCGGCCACGGAGGAGAAGCGGATCAGCATCTCGGTCTCGACGCCAGGCTGCAGGAACGCGGCCTTGGTGTACTTGGAAATGTCCTCGGTGGCCTTGAACGTGCCGAATGCGCCGCCGCCCTTGGCGTGCACTACGCGCTCCGGAACCCGCTCACGGTTGAACTGGGCGAGCTTCTCCACCAGGTAGTGGTCAGTCAGGATGATGGCACCATCGGCACCAACTGACTTCGAGTGTGCGTCGGACGTAACCGGTGCACCTGACTGGGTTGTGGAAACGGCAGTCATTGTTCTCCTATTTCTCTTTTTCTTGCGAGGGACTGTGGGGAGGAAGCTGTTGGGCCTGCTGGCATTCCTGGCAGATGCCCTGGTACATGACGTCCGCAATCTGGATGGTCATCGGCTTGGCGTCCGGGTTCCAGTGCGGTGTAAGGCAGGGGGCGTGGCCGACGGCGCAGTCCACGTCCTCCACGCGGCCGCAACTGATGCAGATGGCGTGGTGGTGGTTGTCGCCCACCCGCGTTTCATAGAGTGCGGGGGAGTGCGGCGGCTCGAACCGGCGCAGCATGTGCAGGTCCGTCAGGTCGCCGAGGACTACGTAAACGGACTGGGCCGTGAGTTCCGGCAGTTCCGTCCGGGCGGCCGCGAGGATGCTTTCGGCAGGGGAGTGGGGGTGGCGTTCGACGGCGGCGAGTACAGCGAGCCGCTGCTTGGTCACCCTGCGTCCGTGGGCGCGCAGGGCCGCAGCCCACGCGTCCTGGCCGTCAAAGTGCTCCGTCATGGCTCCATTGAAACACTTATTATTACTAACTCACAATAAGGCTCGGCTTACCTTCTCTCGCTGACCGCTAATGTTGCGGGGTGGGGAAAATACTTGCCGATGTCACGCCGCTCAAGGAAAGCCCCGCATTCCGCCGGCTGTGGCTGGGATCGGCGGTGTCCGCCGTCGGCAGCCAGCTGACCCTGGTGGCGGTGAGCCTTGAGGTGTACCGGCTGACGCAGGACAGCTTCTATGTGGGCCTGCTGGGGATCTTCGCGCTGGTGCCCCTGGTGATTGGCGGGCTGATGGGCGGCTCCATCGCCGACGCGCACGACCGCCGCCGCATCGCCCTGCTGGCCTCCACGGTCCTCTGGCTGACCACGGGACTGATCGCCCTGCAGGCCTGGGTGCAACTGGGCAGCGTATGGGTGCTGTACCTGCTCGTGGCACTGCAGAGCGGTGCGCAGGCCATCAACCAGCCGGCCCGCAGCGCCATCATCCCCATGCTGATCCGGAAGGAACTCCTGCCGGCAGCCAACGCGCTCAGCATGCTGTCCCTGGGACTGGCCATGACTGCCGGTCCCCTCCTGGCCGGCGTCCTGGTGGCCTGGCTCGGGTTCGGCTGGACCTACACCATAGACTTCGCCAGCTTCGCCTTCGTCCTGTGGGCTGTATACCGCCTCCCGCCCATGCCGCCCGCCGGCACCCGCAGCAAAGTGGGAATCCGTTCCGTGGTTGAAGGTTTCCGCTTCCTGGGCACCCGCCCCAACCTCCGGATGACCTTCATCATCGACCTTGTCGCCATGATCCTGGCCCAGCCGCGGGCCCTGCTTCCTGCCGTGGCCGCCCTCATGATCGGCGGCGGCGAGGCGACCGTGGGCATCCTGCTGGCGTGCACCGCCGTCGGGGCCTTCCTCGCCGGCCTGTTCTCCGGGCCGCTGGGCAGCGTGCGCCGCCAGGGGACCGCCGTCGTGGTTTCCGTGATGGGCTGGGGCGCGTCCATCGGCGCGTTCGGCCTGGTGGTGCTCCTCGCGGGGCCCGCCCCCGACGGTGCCATGACCTGGTGGCTGCTGCCCGCCGCCGCCTGCTGCGCCCTGGCCGGGATCGCCGACTCCATCAGCAGCGTCTTCCGCAACACCATCCTGCAGGCCGCCGCGCCCGACCACCTGCGCGGACGGCTGCAGGGCGTCTTCATCGTGGTGGTGGCCGGCGGCCCGCGGATCGGGGACCTGCTGGCCGGCGGCGCGACTAAGCTTTTGAGCGAGGGCTGGGTCCTGCTGGTTGGCGGTGTGCTGTGCATCGCGGGGGCGTGGCTGGCGGCGAAACTGCAGCCCGGTTTCCGGAAGTACGATGCCCGGAACCCGGTGCCCTAGCAAGCCGTTCCTTAAGCAAGGAGGAAACGTGCACAACCATCACAACGGCCTGAAGACCGCGGCGCTGTTCGGCGTGCTGTGGGCGGTGCTGCTGGGCCTGGGCGGACTGATCGGTGTGGGGACCCGCAGTTCCGCGCCCATCTGGATCATGGCCCTGGTCGGCGTCGGCACCACGTTCTACGGGTACTGGAACAGCGATAAAATCGCCATCCGCTCCATGCAGGCCTTCCCGGTCACCGAAGCCCAGGCGCCGCAGCTGTACCAGATTGTCCGCGAGCTCTCCATGCGCGCCAACCAGCCCATGCCGCGGATCTACGTCTCGCCTACGATGAACCCCAACGCCTTCGCCACCGGCCGCAACCCGCAAAATGCTGCCGTCTGCTGCACGGAGGGCATCCTTCAGCTGCTGGACCCGCGCGAACTCCGCGGCGTCCTGGGCCACGAGCTCATGCACGTCTACAACCGCGATATCCTCACCTCGTCCGTGGCGGCCGCCGTTGCCGGCGTGATCACCTCGGTGGGCCAGATGCTGCTGTTCTTCGGCGGCGGCGACCGGCGCAACGCCAACCCGCTGGCCATGATCGCCATGGCTTTGCTGGCACCCTTCGCGGCGTCGCTGATCCAGATGGCCATCTCCCGCACCAGGGAGTACGACGCCGACGAGGACGGTTCGCAGCTCACGGGAGATCCGCTGGCGCTCGCCTCAGCCCTGGCCAAGATCGAGCGCGGCGTCAGCATTGCCCCGCTGCCGCAGGACCAGCGGTTGGTCAACGCCTCGCACCTGATGATCGCCAACCCGTTCCGCGGCGGTGCCATGAACAAGCTGTTCGCCACCCACCCGCCCATGCGCGACCGGATCGCCCGGCTGGAACGGATGGCGGGCCGGCAGCTGTAGCCGGGACCCCGCCGTCGGAGGCCCTTCCGGCGACGCGCGCCTGATGTGACGACGCGCAGCTGCCCTGCCGACGCGCGAATTCGCCCGTGACGCGCAAAAAGGCTGGCGCACCCCGAATTTGAGGTGCGCCAGCCTTTCTGCGTGTCGTCCAACGTATCGCGCGTCGAAATACGACGGCGGGGGAGGACTAGCTGCGGAAGTTCACGAACTGCAGGTCCGCTTCCTCGAAGTCCTTCAGCAGGGCCATGGTGGCCTGCAGGTCGTCGCGGGACTTGGAGGACACACGCAGTTCGTCGCCCTGGATCTGCGACTTGACCGACTTGGGTCCTTCGTCGCGGATGAGCTTGTTGATCTTCTTGGCCAGGTCCTGGGCAATGCCCTCCTTGATGGAGGCTTCCAGGCGGTACTCCTTACCCGAGGCGTAGGGTTCCCCCTCGTCCAGGGACTTCAGTGAGATGCCGCGCTTAATCAGCTTGGACTGGAATACATCCAGGACGGCCTTGACGCGCTCTTCCGAGTTGGCCTTCATGAGGATCTTCTCGCCGCTGAAGTCGATCTCGGCGCCAACGCCCTTGAAGTCATAGCGCTGGGCGATTTCCTTCTGGGACTGGTTGAGCGCGTTGGCGACTTCCTGCTTGTCCACTTTGCTTACGACGTCGAACGTTGACTCGCCTGCCATGACTCTCCTTTGTTGATGGGAGCCCCGTGCGGATACAGGGCCTGGATCACTGGCATCCAGCCTAATACGGATGTCCGCGCCGGTGGGGGCCGCCCATTCACAGTTCCCTCTCAGCGGACGCACCGCGGGAACGAAGGACGGCTGGGGAGAGTTGGACCAGATGTACCGCAGTTGAAGGGAACACCATGCACCGCAAAGCCGCCCGTTACGTTACCCGCACGACGACCGCAGCAGCAGGGGCGGTCGCAACGGCGGCGTCATCGGTGGCCGCCGCTGCCGTGGCGGCCTCCATTGTCTTCAGCCCCGTGGCCGACGCCTCGTCCCGGATGGATGGCGTGCGTGCCGACCTGCAGCGGGCCGTGCAGCTGAACCAGATCACCGAGGAGCAGGCCCTGAGCTTCGAAGCGAAGTTGGCGGGACGGATCCTGGGGGAGGCCTGAGGGGCGAAATTCCGCGCCGTTCAGGCTGTTTCGCGGCGGCCGCATCCCCGATTCGATTCTTAGCCGGAAGTTCTGTAAAGTGTTCTTGCCCGCGGTTACTGAAGCGGAAAGGACCGGAAACGTTCCTTCCCAACACTGCATCGGCGGGTACTTCTTTTGAAGTTCGGCAGATTACCCGAGCGGCCAAAGGGGGCTGACTGTAAATCAGCTGGCAACGCCTACGGGGGTTCGAATCCCTCATCTGCCACCCAAGGAGAAGCCTCCGGAACCACCAGGTTCCGGAGGCTTTTTCGTTGCCGCATCGGACGCCCCATCACTTCCTGCCCCAACTCCGGGGACGCGCCATCACTTCCTGCAGGGAATCCGCCAACCCGCCATCACCCCGGCGTAGCCCGCTGACCGCGGGGCACTTTAGCCGCGGCAGGACGCCGTCGTGCTTCCCTAGGTGGTGGGGCGATGGTGGGAAAGCGGCCAAAGGTGATGGGGCGTTTAGAAGGACGCCAAGCAGGCTCTATCCGCCGTCGACACCATGGTGGTGCGGGCGTAATCTGGCAGCATCGGCGCACGTGCCCCGATGCCCTGCGTCGATATTTCCCATCGATGAAGGAGGATTCAGTGAGTGCCGTACGTGAATTCATGACCACTGATGCGCGATGTATCAGGGAAAACGAGTCCCTTGTGGACGCGGCCCGCATGATGATGGACCTCGACTGCGGGGCGCTCCCCATCTGCGGTGACGACGGCAAGTTGAAGGGCATGATCACCGACCGCGACATTGTGCTCAAATGCGTCGCCGCCGGCCGCGACCCCGGCCAAATGATGGCCCGCGACCTGGCCTCCGGCAAGCCGTACTGCGTTGATGCCGACGCCAACATCGACGAAGCCATCGGCATGATGGAGGAGCACCGGATCCGCAGGCTCCCGGTGATCTCGGACCACAAACTGGTGGGCATCATCAGCCAGGGCGATATTGCCCGCAACTACTCCGAACAGCGCGTGGGCGAACTGGTGGAACACATCTCCGAACGCCACACCGTGTAGCGCATCATCCCCTGGTCCGCGGATCCAGGCCCTGAAGGTCCGGACCCGCGGACATGCCGGGGATTCACGGGGCAGCAGCACCAGGCCAACCTTCAGTTCAGCGCGATCAGGAGCATGGTGCTGGTACCCGGAATGCAGGTCTGCAGGATGGCCCGGGGGAAGCCGCCGAAAACCGCGATGACATCATTGGTGGTTCCCGGATTCGGGACCGTGCCGCGTCCGGTCACCGTGTACGTTCCATAACCTGGGATGCTCACCGTCTCACCCACGCCGATGCCCGAGAACCGGGCCCACCCGCCGCAGAAATCATGCTCGGTGATGAACAGCGAGAAGCCGTCATTGGGGGTGTAGTGGATCGGCCCGATGCACGCGTCCACCATGGACTGACCGCCCGAACCCGCCACATAGATGGTCCGGACCGCAGGAGCAGCCGGGACGACGGCGGGTGCCGGGGCGGGTGCGGAAGCAACAGCCGGTGCCGGGGCGGCCGCGGGAGCCGGAGCAGGTGCCGGCTCGGCGACGGCGACGGGCGGACCGGTCAACAGAAGCGTTTCGCCCGGGTAGATGATGCTGTAGGCGCTCAACCCGTTGGCGGCCAGCATCGCGTTCATGTCCACGCCATGGGCGGCCGCGATCGCCCCCACGGTGTCTCCCGGGACCACCGTGTACAGGTTGGGGTCGCCGGCAGGCGCGGGGGCAGGTGCCGGCTCAGGCGCCGGAGCCGGAGCGGGAACAGGTTCCACTGGTGGCGCAGGGGGCGCCTCCGCCGCCGGTGCCTCCGGCTGGGCCGCGACTGCGGGAACTGCCGCGGCACCGGGCCCGGCCGCATCCTTAGGTTCGGCTGCGCTGCTGGGCGACGGCGGCGGGGCGGCCTCCGCCACCTGGGCCGCCGCCGTCGTGCTCCCGTCAAGGGATGCCGGGGGTGCTGCAAGGGCGCCGACGCCCACGGCCGCCACCACCGCGGCGGTGGCCATGCCGGCCCATAGTTTGTTGCTGATGACCGGGTGGCCGGTGGTGAGGTCGGTCCGCGGTTCGTCGGTGGCGAAGCTTCTGCTCACGCCGTCTGGGGAGGGGATTGTTGGCTGTTTCATGGGTTGCCCATCAGGTTTCGGTCCAGGCCTTGGCGGTGCGGGTGCACGCCGGGGCCCTGGACGGATCGAGATGCCATTGCGCCGCCGGCCCCGGCAGGTGCCGGAGCCAATGGCGGCGCAGTATGGAGTCATCCGCACACCCAGAAAATGCGGAGCTCCGCGTGAAGGCAGGAGCGTCCGGAAGCCACCCGGTGGACCTGCCAGTGCATGTTGGTCCTAGGAATCCCGAGTCTAGGAACCATGCCGAGGGCCGGGCACCAGTAGGGATTACCCGACTTTTATGGCCCGCTACTCGCCCGGAACGGGACTGCTACTCGACGCCGGGAGCCTGGATACTTGCCGCTACAACGGCCGGTGTTCCCGCAGTTCCGCGATCTCCCGCCGCAGCAGGGCGATCTCGTTGACCAGCTCGGCCACTTCCAGCCGTACCGGTTCCTCCACTGCCTCCGCCACCGATTCGGCCGTGGCCTCAACCCGCTGGACCAGCCAGGACGCAATGGACGCGGTCACCACACCGAGAACCGCGATGCCGCTCATCATGAGGGCTGCCGCCACCAGCCGGCCGATGGTGGTGATTGGGTACATGTCCCCGTAACCCACGGTGGTGATGGTGGCCGTGGCCCACCACAGCGCGTCGCCAAACGTCGTGATCTTCGCCCCGGGTGCCCACTGTTCCACGTCCAGGGCCGCCAGGGCCCCCACGAACACCAGCAAAGCCGCGGACGCCGCAACGTAGGTGACCACCCGGCCGCGCAGCGTCTCGCCCACGGTGCGGTGCAGCACCGACAGCAAGGTCACCAGGCGCAGCAGCCGGAGGGGCCGGAAGAACGGCAGCGCAACAATCACCAGTTCGTGCAGGTTCCGGACGAACCACTGCCTGCGGTTCTCCGCCAGCCACAGGTTCGCCACGTAGTCCAGGACGAAGACGCACCACGTCACCCACATCACGCCTTCAAGCCAGTCTGCTCCGGCCCCCTCGATCCGGCCGATGACCTGCCAGGCGTACGCGGCCAGGAATACCAGCGCGGTCGCCATGAGGGGCCACTCCGCCAGGGCCCGGTAGCGTTGCTGCGTCATGCACGAAATCCTACGGCGGATGAGCTGGCGAAGGCCCTGCCGGAAAATGTTACCCATGGGTAACATGGGGGCATGCACCTCCTCCTGAGAACCCTCCTCCTGCTCCTCCGCTCCGGCCGCCGTCCGCAGTTGGCGGTGTGGGATCCGGCCTCCCTGCCCCTGCGTGTCCTGCCGACGGACATCGACATCGCCATGCACGTCAACAACGGCATGTACCTGTCCCTGATGGACCTGGGCCGGTTCGACCTCATGGTGCGCAGCGGCGTCTGGAAGCGGATGCGGCGCCGCGGCTGGAGCCCGGTGGTGTCCGCGGAAACCATTTCCTTCCGCAAGTCGCTGCAGCTGTGGCAGGAGTACGCCATCGAGACCCGCATCATCGGGCTGGACACCAAGGCGATCTTCTTCGAACAGCGGATGGTGGCCGACGGCGAAATCTACGCCCGTGCCTACATCGCCACCCGTCTGGTCACCAAGGGCGGTCCGGTCAGCCAGGACGAAATCCTCGAGGAGTTCGGGACCCCGCCGGCGGACCTGGTGCTCCCCGAATGGATCCATGAATGGCGTGCCTCCAGTGCCCTCCCCGGCAGCCGCACACCGGCCCCGCACCTGTGGGATGCCACCGCCTGACCCGGCCGGCCGCCGTCGTCCTTCCCGGTATTCCCAATGACGCGGGGAGCGAACAACCGCGACAGTCCCGGGCGGGACGCGTACCGTAGACACATGGCTACCCTTGACATCACAGGTGAACAGTTCGCATCGACGATTGAAGGAAACGACATTGTCTTGGTCGATTTCTGGGCAGAATGGTGCGGTCCCTGCAAGCAGTTCGGGCCCACCTACTCCACCGTCTCCGAGAAGCACCCGGACGTCCTCTTCACCAAGGTGGACACCGAAGCGGAGCAGCAGCTCGCGGCGGAGGCCAACATCACTTCCATCCCCACACTGATGGCCTTCCGCGAAAAGGTGCTGGTGTTTTCCCAGCCCGGCGCGCTGAACGCCCAGCAGCTGGAACAGGTGGTTGACGCCGTGAAGGCGCTGGACATGGACGAGGTCCACGCCCATGTGGCCAAGCAGCGCGAAGAAGCGGCAGCCGCGGCGGCCAAGCCTGCCGGCCAGGGCGGCCCGCAGGACGGCACCCAGATCCCCGACTTCTAAAAACCGGTTAAACGCAGAATGCGGGACCTCCCTCCGGAGGTCCCGCATTTGTTGTTTAACCGGGTGCGCTAGGCGCGTTCCACCTTGACCGGTTCGGCCAGCAGCGCGCTCAGCGACTCGTTCAGGTCCTGCACGGCGATGCCCTTGGAGTGCCTGTCCAGGTCCTCCTCGGAGGCCCACTGCTCGGTCAGGACCAGCTTCTCCTCGGTGGCTTCGGTCAGTTCGTACTGGATGCAGCCTGGCTCCTTCACCACCTCGTCGATGGCGATTTCCAGGGCCAGCTTGACGCGGTGTAACTCGCCGTCGTTGGGGATGAACGTTGCTATCAGGTCAATGGGTGCACTCATGGATTTCACAATACCGGGCGCCCGGGAACCAACCTGCAGCGTTGCGGTGCCGGCATCCTTCTCCTGCCGGGATCCTGTTGGTAGCGTGCCATCATGCGTGCTTATACAGCCGGGGACACTGACGTCCCGCTCCTGGAGGAAACCATCGGCGCGAACTTCGAGCGGGTCGCCGCCCGGTTTCCCCTCCACGACGCCCTCATCGAGGCCGCACCCGTGCCGGGCGCCGACGCCCGCCGCTGGAGCTATACCAAGATGAACGACGACGTCGACCGGCTGGCCCGCGCGCTCCTCGCCCTGGGTGTTGCCAAGGGGGAGAGGGTGGGCATCTGGAGTCCCAACTGCGCCGAGTGGACGCTGCTGCAGTACGCCACCGCCAAGATGGGTGCCATCCTGGTCAACGTCAACCCGGCGTACCGCAGCCACGAACTGGAATTCGTGGTCAAGCAGAACGGCATGCGCATGCTGGTCACGGCGCCGTCGGACGCCAACAGCGATTACGTGGCGATGGGCCGCCAAGCCCTCCTTACGTGCCCGGACCTGCAGGAGCTCGTCTTCCTTCCGGACCACGGCCTTGAGGCGCTGAAGGCCGGCAGCCCCGAACGCGATGCGGAGCTGACGTATGCCGAGCTGCTGAAGCGCGCTGACGACGTCGGGCACTCGCACCTGGTGGCCCGCATGGCCGAACTCAACCCGCACGATCCCATCAACCTGCAGTACACCTCCGGCACCACAGGCTTCCCCAAGGGCGCCACGCTGACGCACCACAACATCCTGAACAACGGTTTCGCGATCGGCGAACTGCTGGGCTACACCGAGCATGACCGCGTGGTCATCCCGGTGCCGTTCTACCACTGCTTCGGCATGGTGATCGGCAACCTGAACGCGCTGAGCCACGGTGCCGCGACTATCATCCCGGGGCGTGGCTTCTCGCCCGCCGCGACACTTGAGGCGGTCCAGGACTTCAACGGCACCTCGCTGTACGGCGTGCCCACCATGTTCATCGCCGAGCTCGCACTGCCGGACTTCGGGTCCTACGACCTCTCCACCCTGCGGACGGGGGTGATGGCGGGTTCGCTGTGCCCCATCGAGGTGATGAACCGGGTCATCGCAGAGATGAACATGGTGGACGTAGCCATCTGCTACGGCATGACCGAGACCTCGCCGGTGTCCACCATGACGCGCAAGGGCGACACGATGCAGCAGCGCACCGAGACCGTGGGCCGCACCATGCCGCAGCTGGAGAGCAAGGTCGTGGACCCTGCCACCGGGGAAGACCTGGAACGCGGGCAGATCGGCGAACTCTGCACCCGCGGCTACGCCGTCATGGCCGGATACTGGAACCAGCCGGACAAGACCGCCGAGGCCATCGACGCGGAAGGCTGGATGCACACCGGGGACCTGGCCCGCATGGACGACGACGGCTATGTGGTGGTGGAAGGCCGGATCAAGGACATGGTGATCCGGGGTGGCGAGAACATCTACCCCCGCGAGATCGAGGAATTCCTCTACACCCACCCCGACATCCAGGACGTCCAGGTCATCGGGGTCCCGGACACCCGGTACGGAGAGGAACTGATGGCCTGCATCATCCTCAAGCCGGGTGCCGGCCCGCTCGATGCCGACTCCCTGGCAGAGTTCTGCCGCGGGCGGCTGGCCCACTACAAGATCCCGCGCTACGTGGAGGTCCGGGAGAGCTTCCCCATGACGGTCTCCGGGAAGATCCGCAAGGTCCAGATGCGCGAGGAAGCGGTGGCCCGGCTGGGGCTTTAGGCGTCCCGGCGGCGGCCCGTGCGGCCCCGGATGGCCACCACTGCGGCAATGGCCACGGCTGCCAGCGAAGCCATTACCAGGACCGCCCTTCCTTCCCAACCCGCCGGGGAGAGCGTGCGGGTGCTGCCCGCGCCGGTGCCCTCGTTGGCGGGGATGTTCCATTCCTCCCGGGAGGGAAAGATCCCTGCCGGCAGCTGCACCTCGCGCAGCTCCCGCCGGGCGGCGAGCCGCTCGCGGACCTCCGGGTTCGGGGCCGGTTCCAGGTTGTCAGCGGCGATGGCCGTGGGGTAGTCGATGATGTAGGGCTCACCGTAAAACGCAGAGGACGCCACGGACTCCACCCAGGTCGCGGGGGGTGCCGCAACTCCTCGCGCGGCGAAGGCTGAAAGCAGCGTGTCCCGGATCTCTTCCAGGCTCCTGCCCTCGGCGTCCCGCGACACGTCGAAGATGGCCAGCTGCAGCCTGAGCTTCTCCTCTGCGTCCGGGTCCTGGGCGTCCGGATCCAGGACTGCGGGATCCTGGGACGTTCCCGGCACGGCCTCGGAGTTTGCGTTGGTGCTGCCTGTTTCGGAGCTCATGGGATCCTTTCGGTCGACGTTGCCTGCCAGCCTGGTGTGCCGTCCAACCGGACGGGTGTGGCACACCGCTGGGTACCCTATACCTGGCTCCGTACCCTCCGGCGCGGAGATCAAGCGGTTCCAGGCGGCTGGAAGTGCCGTGCAGGTCAGTGCCCCCGGTGGTCCTGGATGGTCATTCGCGGGCCGAAGGTGGGTTTGCGGTAACCGGTGCTCTGGATCATCCGGACCACGCGCTGCCGGTGACCGCGCCAGGGCTCCAGCAGCCTGAGCATCCCGGCGTCGTCGGTCCGGCGCCCGGTCAGGGCCGCCCCCACGTACGCCGCCAGGTGGTAGTCGCCCACCGAAATGGAGTCCGGGCAGCCGTGGGTGCGCTGGACTACCTCAGCCGCGGTCCACACCCCGATGCCGGGGATAGCCTGTATTTTCTCCGCCGCCTGGGCAGCGGGCAGCGCCGCCAGGCGTTCAAGCGCGACGGCGGAGCGCAGCGCACGCATGACAGTGGCCGAACGCTGGGGGCCCACCCCTGCCTTGTGCCACTCCCAGCTGGGAACCTGCAGCCACTGCGCCGCTGTCGGCGCCACCACGAGGCCGGCCGGCGTCGACATCCCGGCCCGCGGTGCCGGGGTTCCGTAGCGGTGCACCAGGTAGCGGTAGCCGCGGCGGGCCTCGATGACCGTCACCTTTTGTTCGAGAATGATCGGCACCAGCTGGTCCACCATCCGCCCGCTTGACGGCAGCCGGACCGCCAGGGCACGGCGGCGGGCCTCCCGCACCATGCGCGGCAGCGTGGCATGGAAGGCCGGTTCATCGAAACCCTGCCAGTCGTCATCGGCCCCCAACAGGCGGGGCGCCGCCTTCACGGCCGCTGCGGCGCCGGGCCCCCACGCCTGGATGTCCACCAGCGGGGCGCCCGCTTCTCCGCCGCCCGCCGGGGCAAGCCGCATGGTTGCCGGGCCCTCCGGCGTCGTAAACGCGTTCCAGATGACGTCCCCCTGGACGCAGAAGGAAGGATCGCTGTTGCCGCGCAGGAGCGGGCCGAGGGTCCGGGAAAGGCTGTAAGGACCATCCGGATACCACCGCAGGGACACGTCCGCCGCGGCGGCCAGCCGGGGAGGTGCCTCTGTGATCGTCATGCCTTCCATCGTCCCACGGACCGCCGACAGCGGCGGGACCATCGGCCCTTCTGCGTTCCCCGGCCCCGGAATAGGATCACCGCGGGTGGCACCCCGGGCACCCCGGTGCACCAGGCACGCAACCCACGGGGAAGCACAGGAACACGGAGGGCAACCATGGGCGGCGTAGTACATTTCGAGATTCCAGCGGACGACCAGAAGCGGGCGAGGAAGTTCTACCAGGAGGCGTTGGGCTGGCGGATCGAACCGGTGCCGGGCATGGACTACAGCATGGTCATCACTACGGACATGGACGACGACGGCCAGCCGGCGGCCGCGGGCGCCATCAACGGCGGGATGATGGCCAGGGAAGGGCAGGTCACCGCCCCGGTCATCACCGTAGACGTGCCGGACATTGACGCCACGCTCAAGAGCGTGGAGGCACTGGGCGGCTCGGTGGTCATGCCAAAGAACGAGATTCCGGGGATGGGCTTCACGGCCTACTTCAAGGATCCCGAGGGCAACGTGATGGGCCTTTGGGAGAACCTCCCCGGCGACGGAGGCGGCGGCCAGGCCGCCGGAAGCTGATCCCGGGCAAGTCCTGCCGGCTCAGGGCATCCCGGACACGGCCCACAGGGCCAGCACCGCGAGCGGCACGGTCAGTACCACCGCCACCAGGCCCGCGGCGGCGAAACCGCCCCACTTAATGGGGACATTCAGTACCCGGAGCCGCTCATGCCACAGCAGCGTGGCCAGCGAAGCCCACGGCGTCACCAGCGGGCCCAGGTTCACCCCGACCAGCAGTGCGGCGAGCCTGGCAGGCGATCCCGCCACCGGTTCCAGGGCCAGGTAGGCGGGAAGGTTGTTGGCCGCGTTTGCCGCGCCGGCGCCCAGTCCTGCCAGCTGCAGCAGCGCGGGCAGGCTGTCCCCGGTCCCGGCCACACCCGCCAGCAGCGGCGTCAGCCCATGGGCGTGCAGGGCTTCCATCAGCATGAACAGCCCTACCGTCAGCATCAGCGGCCGCCAAGGGACCATGGACCACCGCAGGGCCGATGGCCGCCGCCGCAGGAAGACGGCCAGGAGGACGGCCGCGGCGGCAAGGGCCGGGTACTGGACCGGCAGTCCGGAGACGAGCGCCGGCAGCAGGACCAGCAGGGTCACCGCAGCCGCTTTGAGCAGGGTGCGGTCGCGGACGGGACGGGCAGGCTGGGGCCCGTAGGTTCCGCGCAGGTCCCGCCGGAACGCGAGCCACAGCAGAACCAGGGGGACCAGCAGGCCCACCAGGGCCGGAGCCCACACCAGTCCGGCGAAGCGCCACGGGCTCAGGCCCAGGCGGTCCTGGGCCAGCAGGTTGGTCAGGTTGGACACCGGCAGCAGCAGGGACGCGGTATTGGCCAACCAGATGCTCGTCAGCGCGAACGGCAGCGGCGGGATCCTGGCATGGACGGCCAGCAGCACCACCACGGGCGTCACCAACACCGCCGTCGTATCCAGGGACAGGAACACCGTGGATACCGTGGCCACCGCCACCACCAGGAGCCACAGCAGGAAGACCCGGCCCCGGCCGAGGGCGGCCAGGCGGTCGGTCACCACGCGGAACAGCCCTGCCTCGTCCACCAGCTCGGTGACCAGGGACATGGCCAGCACGAAGGCAAGGATGGGAATGGTCCGGGTGGCCAGGTCCCCAAATGCGGGCAAGGGGAGTACGCCGAAGGCCAGGGTGGCCACGCCGGCGGCCAGTGTTGCGCCGGGCAGCAGGTAGCTGCGGGCGGCTTTCAGCCATGCGAACTGCTTCACCGGCCTATCCTCCCACCCGGGGCAGGGATCGGCGTGCAGGAAGCGGTAGCTTTGTACCTATGAAGTACGCCCAGTCCATCCTGGACCTCATCGGCAATACCCCGCTCATCAAACTCAACCACGTGACCGAGGGCATCAAGGCCACCGTCCTGGTCAAACTGGAGTACCTGAACCCCGGCGGGTCCATCAAGGACCGCATCGCGGCGCAGATGATCGAGGACGCCGAACGGGACGGCAAGCTGAAGCCCGGCGGCACCATCGTGGAGCCCACGTCAGGCAACACCGGCGTTGGCCTGGCGCTCGTGGCGCAGCAGAAGGGCTACAAATGCGTCTTCGTGGTCCCGGACAAGGTGGGCGAGGACAAGCGTGCCGTGCTACAGGCCTACGGCGCCGAAGTGGTGGTCACGCCCACCTCCGTCCCGCCGGACAGCCCGCAAAGCTACTACGGTGTCTCGGACCGGATCACCCGCGAGACCCCGGGAGCCTTCAAGCCGGACCAGTTCTCCAATCCTGCTGCGCCGGGCAGCCATTACAAGACCACTGGTCCCGAGATTTGGCGGGACACCGACGGGAAGGTCACCCACTGCGTCATCGGCGCCGGCACCGGCGGCACCATCACCGGCACCGGTCGGTACCTCAAGGAGGTATCGGCTGACAGGCCGGAGGCCGACGGCGGCGTGGTCCGGATCATCGGCGCGGACCCGGAAGGTTCGGTCTACTCCGGCGGCACCGGGCGCCCCTACTTCGTGGAGGGCGTCGGTGAGGACATGTGGCCGGCGAACTACGACAAGACCATTCCCGACCACGTCATCGCGGTCTCCGATGCAGACTCCTTTGCCATGACCCGGCGCCTTGCGCGGGAGGAGGGCCTGCTGGTGGGCGGTTCCTCCGGCATGGCCGTGGTAGCCGCGCTGCAGGCGGCCAGGGACCTGCCCGAAAGCGCCGTCGTCGTGGTCATCCTGCCCGACTCTGGCCGCGGCTACCTGGCCAAAATCTTCAACGACCAGTGGATGCGCTCCTATGGGTTCCTTTCCGGCGGGGAGGAAACGTCGGTGGGGGAAGTCATCAAATCCAAGAACGGCGAGCTGCCGGACCTGGTGCACATCCACCCCAACGAGTCGGTCCGCGACGTCATCAACATCATGAACGAATTCGGCGTCAGCCACATCCCGGTCCTCTCCCAGGAACCGCCGGTGGTCATGGGCGAGGTCCTCGGCGCCGTGGATGAGCGCACCCTGACCGCCAAACTGTTCCGCGGCGAGGCGAAGCTGACGGACAAGATCTCCGAACACATGGGACCCAAGCTTCCCGTGATCGGCTCACTGGAAACCATCTCCGCGGCCAGGGAACTGCTCTCTGACACGGACACCCTGATGGTCACGTTCGTGGGCGCGCCCGTGGGCATCCTCACCCGGCACGACCTGCTGGCCTACCTCAGCAACTAATATGCGCTGGTTGGGGTTGCCGGAACCCGGTTTTCGGCAAGCTCACCCACCCTTTGGAAGGAGCATCATGACCGCCTCTGAACACCAAGGTTTCAACACCCGCGCCGTGCACGCCGGCCAGGCCTTCGAGCCCCGCACCGGGGCGGTGGTGCCGCCGCTGCACTTCAGCTCCACGTACGCCCAGGACGGCATCGGTGGACTGCGCAGCGGCTACGAGTACGGCCGCGGCGGCAACCCCACCCGGGACGCGCTCCAGGAGCAGCTCGCGGCGCTGGAACTTGGCACCCATGCTTACAGCTTCAGCTCCGGGCTCGCCGCGGAGGACGCCCTCATCCGGGCGCTCACCCGCCCCGGCGACCACATCGTCCTGGGCAACGACGCCTACGGCGGCACGTACCGGCTGATCAGCCGGGTGCTGGGGGACTGGGGGATCGGCAATACCCCCGTGGACATGGCCAACCTGGACCGGGTCCGCCACGCGGTCGCCGCGCACAAGACCCGGTTCGTCTGGGTGGAAACGCCGTCCAACCCGCTGATGAAGATCACCGACATCGTGGCGCTCGCCGACATTGCGCACGACGCCGGGGCCCTCCTGGTTGTCGACAACACCTTCGCGTCCCCCTACCTCCAGAACCCGCTTGCCCTGGGTGCCGACGTCGTGGTCCACTCCACTACCAAATACATCGGCGGCCACTCCGACGTGGTGGGCGGCGCCGTCGTGGTCAAGGACGCGGAACTGGCGGAAAAGATCGGCTTCGTGCAGTTCGCCGTCGGCGCCGTGTCCGGACCCATGGATGCCTTCCTGACCACCCGTGGACTGAAGACCCTGGGTGTCAGGATGGACCGGCACAGCGAGAACGGGCAGGCCGTGGCCGAGTGGCTGCTGGAGCGCCCGGAGGTTGAGGCCGTCCTGTACCCGGGCCTGCCGGGCCACCCGGGCCACGAACTGGCCAAGAAGCAGATGCGCAAGTTCGGCGGCATGGTGTCCGTCCAGTTCAAGGGCGGCGAAGCTGCTGCCCGCAAGGTGGCCGAGTCCACCTCCGTGTTCACCCTGGCGGAATCCCTTGGCGGGATCGAGTCGCTCATGAACTACCCGTCCGAGATGACCCACGCCTCGGTCAAGGGCACGGAACTGGCCGTCCCCGTGAACCTGCTGCGCCTGTCCTGCGGCATCGAGGACAAGGAAGACCTGATCGCGGACCTGGACCAGGCCTTCTCGAATATCCCGTAACAGGAGGCGGACCTCTAGCTTTCTTGAAGAAAGTCAGCTAGCGTTTCCGTTATGCCCCTTCGATCCGACTGGTCCCAACGCACCTGCAGCATGGCCCGCGGCCTGGACATCCTGGGTGACCCCTGGTCCATCCTGGTCCTGCGCGAGGTCTTCTTCGGCAACGGCCGCTTCGACGCCATGAAGAGCCGGCTGGAGGTGGCGGACTCGGTGCTCACCAAACGGCTGGCAGGCCTGGTGGAATCGGGGCTGCTCGAGAAGAAGGCCTACGACGACGGCGGCCGCACCCGCCAGGAGTACGTCCTCACTCCCAAAGGCGAGGACGCCCTCCCGGTCCTGAACGCGATCACTATCTGGGCGGAAAAGCACCTGCCGGCACCCTCCGACCAGGCGCACCTGTATGTCATCCACTCAGGCTGCGGCAAAGCCACCAGTTCGGCAGATACCTGCACCGAATGCGGGGATCGGCTCACCGCGGCGAACACCAGCTGGCACAGCCGCTCCCGGTCCGAACTGCCCATCCGGCTGTCCACCGCCGCAGGGAACGGAACGGCCGCATGAGCGCCCTGCCCGGCAAGACAGCGGACACGGCAACGCAGCACACCCCGCGCGGACCGCACCGCCGCCTGCACCCCGCCTGGATCGTCGCCGCCGTCGCCTTCCTGGCGCTGGTGGGCGCGGCAGGCTTCCGGGCTGCCCCCGGCGTCCTCATGGTCCCGCTCCAGCAGGAGTTTGGCTGGTCCACCACGGTCCTGTCATCTGCCGTCAGCATCAACCTGGTCCTCTTCGGCCTGACCGCACCGTTCGCCGCGGCACTCATGGAACGCTTCGGCATCCGGGCCGTGACGGCAACCGCCCTGGTCCTGATCGGCATGGGCAGCGCCCTGACAGTCCTGGTGAACCAGTCCTGGCAGATCCTGCTGACCTGGGGCCTGCTGATCGGGCTCGGTACGGGCTCCATGGCCCTGGTCTTCGCCGCCACCATCGCCAACACGTGGTTCACCAAAAGCCGCGGACTGGTGATCGGCATCCTCACCGCCGGCAGCGCCGCCGGACAGCTGGTCTTCCTGCCCTTCATCGCCATGCTCGCGCAGGACCCCGGCTGGCGGCAGGCCTCGCTGCTGATCGCCGCCGGCGCGCTGGCCGTGGTCCCGCTGGTGCTGAAGTTCCTCAAGAACTCCCCGGCCGACGTCGGGGTGCTGCCGTATGGTGCTGCACCGGTGGACGTCGAAGCCGGCGAGGCCGCAACCGTTCCGGCAGAAGGGCCCCGCACCAACGCCGCCGTCCGAGCCCTCCAGGTGCTCCGGCGGGCCAGCAAGGTCAGGACCTTCTGGGCGCTCGCGGCCGGCTTCGCCATTTGCGGCGCCACCACCAACGGCCTGATCGGCACCCACTTCATCCCCTCCGCCCACGACCACGGCATGCCCGAAACCACCGCGGCCGGCCTGCTCGCCGTCGTCGGAATCTTCGACATCATCGGGACCATCGCCTCGGGCTGGCTGACGGACCGGTTCAACCCCCGCGTCCTGCTGGCCGTCTACTACCAGTTCCGCGGGATTGGCCTGCTGGTGCTTCCGCTGCTGCTGAACGCCGAAGTGCAGCCCAGCATGATCGTGTTCGTGGTGATCTACGGGCTGGACTGGGTGGCCACCGTTCCGCCCACGGCAGCCATCTGCCGCGAAACGTTCGGAGCGGACGGCAGCGTGGTCTTCGGGTGGGTCTTTGCGGCCCACCAGCTGGGCGCCGCAGCGGCAGCCATCGCCGCCGGGGCCCTCCGTGACGCCACCGGACATTACACCTACGCCTGGTTTGGCGCCGCCGCCATGTGCACCATCGCCGCCGTCATCAGCGCCACCATCCGCCGGCACAACAGTACGCGGGAAGCCGAGCCCGCGACGGCCTGAAACGGGCCGCCGCTAGGCTGGTCGGATGGAACCCGTTGCGCCCGTCCCTGCCCGCCCCGTCGCCCTGGTCACCGGAGTGGGCCGGCTGGCCAGCATCGGTGCCGGCATCGCCCGGCAGTTGGCGGCGGACGGCTGGGACCTGGTCCTGTCCTACTGGGCGGAGTACGACGCCCGCATGCCCTGGGGGAGCGAGCCGGAGGACGTGGTCCGGCTGACCGCGGAGCTTGAGGCGATCGGCGCCCAGGTCCACATCTTGTCCGCGGACCTGCAGGATCGGGGTGTCCCGGACAGGCTGGTCTCAGAGTCCGTGGCGCTGGCCGGGCCATTGCAGGGCCTGGTGCTTAGCCACGCGGAATCCGTTGACTCCGGTGTGCTGGACACCACCGTCGAATCCTTCGACCGGCACTTTGCCGTGAACACCCGCGCCAGCTGGCAGCTGATTGCCGGCTTCGCGCGCCAGGCGGCGGACGACGGCGGCGCAATCGTTGCGCTGACCAGCGACCACACAGCATTCAACCTTCCCTACGGCGCCTCCAAGGGGGCGCTGGACCGGATCGTCATTGCCGCGGCCCGCGAGCTGGGCCCCCGGGGGATCTCAGCGAACGTCCTCAACCCGGGGCCGGTGGATACCGGCTGGATGAGCCCGGAGGTCCGGGAAGAGCTCACGGCGCAGCAGCCAGGCGGCCGCCTCGGCACCCCGGCCGACGTCGCCGGAACCGTGGCCTTCCTGCTCTCGCCGGCTGGCCGCTGGGTATCCGGCCAGCTGATCAAGGCCGACGGCGGCTTCTCCGCGTAGCCTCTTCCGCCCGGCGCACGTCCCAACCCGCGCTTAGTGGAAGGCGCCCAGGCCCGTGATGTGCCGGCCAAGGATGAGGGTGTGCACCTCGTCGGTCCCTTCATAGGTCCGGACCGATTCCAGGTTCGCGGCGTGCCGCAGTGGCGAGTAGTCCGTGGTGATGCCGTTGCCGCCCAGGATAGTCCGTGCTTCGCGGGCGATCCTGATGGCCTCGCGGACGTTGTTCAGCTTTCCCAGCGAGATCTGTTCCGGCCGGATGGTCCCCGCGTCCTTGAGCCGGCCCAGGTGCAGGGCCAGCAATGTGCCCTTCTGGATCTCCACGAGCATGTCCACCAGCTTCTCCTGGGTGAGCTGGTAACCCGCCAGCGGCTTGCCGAACTGCAGCCGCTCCAGCGAGTAGTCCAGCGCTGCCTCGTAGGAATCGCGTGCGGCGCCCATGGCACCCCAGGCGATCCCGTACCGGGCCTCGTTCAGGCAGGTGAACGGGCCGCGCAGCCCCCGCGCACCCGGCAGCAGGGCCTCCGGACCCAGCCGGACGTCGTCGAACACCACGTCGCACTGGATGGAGGCGCGCATGGACAGTTTCTGTTTGATGGGCGTGGCTGTGACGCCCGGGGTTCCCGCCGGCACCAGGAAGCCGTGCACGCCGTCGTCCGTCATGGCCCACACCACCATGATGCCGGCCGCGGAGGCCAGCCCGATCCAGCGCTTGGCGCCGTTGAGCACCCAGCCGGCGTCATCCCCGCTGCCATCCTTAATGGCGTAGGTGGCCATGGAGGCAGGGTCCGAACCGGCTGTTGGCTCGGTCAGGGCGAAGCAGCCGATGACCTCGCCGGCGGCCATCCGGGGCAGCCACTGCTGCTTCTGCTCCTCGGACCCCCAGGCGTGGATTGCGGTCATGGCCAGCGAACCCTGGACGGACACGAAGGTGCGGATGCCGGAGTCGCCGGCTTCCAGCTCCATGGCCGCGAGGCCGTATTCCACGGCGGACCGGCCCGGGCAGCCGTAGCCCTCCAGGTGCATGCCCAGGACGCCGAGCTCGCCCAGTTCCGTCGCCAGCTCCAGGGGGAAGACGGCGTCCTCGTACCAGCGGGCTATGTCCGGCTTGATGCGCTGCCGGGTGAAGTCGCGGACCTTCTGCCGGAGCTCCAGTTCCTCCGCTGAGAGGAGGGAATCGAGGTCCAGGATGTCGGATGGGTTGGTGCTCAACGCTTCACCTCGAAGTAGGCGCGGGTGGCGGGCACGAACCGGCAGGCGGCGGCCAGGACGACGCCGAGGGCCAGCAGCACCACGCCGCTGGCGAAAGCGCCGCCGACGCCGAAGATCTGGGTGTCGCCGTAGGCCGGGTCCCACATCTGGACTGCCGAGACGAAGAAGGCGGCCGTCAGCAGCAGTGCGCCGGCCAGGGGAAGGATGCCGCGGAACCAAAGGTTGCGGGCCGAGCCCCGGAGCGTTCCGCGGAAGTACCAGAAGCAGGCAAAGCCGGTGAGGGCGTAGTAGAACGCGATGAACAGGCTGATGGCACTGATGGAGTCGGCTAGGAGGTTTTCGCTGAGGAAGCTCATGGCCACGTAGTAGGCCGCGGCCGCACCGCCCATCACTTGGGTGGAGAAGCCGGGGGTCTGGTTTCGCGGGTGCACCTCGGCGAATTTGGGCGGCAGCGCGCCGTGGACACCCATGGACAGGGTGCCGCGGGCGGTGGGCAGGATGGTGGTCTGCGTGGAGGACAGCACAGAAGCCAGCACGGCGACGACGATCAGCCAGCCCCAGGGCCCCAGCACCACGTCCTTCATGGCCAGGAACACGTCGTCCTTGTTGGCTTCGTTGCCCAGTCCGATGCCTTCGGAGCCCACGGTGGCGTACATCATCACCAACAGCGCCACCGAGACGTAGATGGCCACCAGCACGAAAGCCGAGATGACGGCGCCCCGGCCGGGAATTGTGGACGGGTCCTCGGTCTCTTCGTTGACGGCCAGGCAGGTGTCCCAGCCCCAGTAGATGAACAGGGCCAGGAGGGCCCCGTGCACCACGGCACCGGGATCGGAAAAGGCGCCCACCGGGTTGAACCATTCGAAATCGAAGGCCTGGCCCTCGGGCGCCCCGCCCACGATCCGCATGACGATGGCCAGGGCGAAGATGCCCAGCGCGATGTACTGCACGTAGGTCAGGACGCGCTGGACGTGCTCGCCCAGCCGGATCCCGCGGTAGTTCACCAGGGTCATCAGCACGATGAACAGCAGGCCGGTTCCGGTGACCAGCAGTTTGTTCTGTGCCAGTGATCCGTCACCCACCAGCAGCCACAGGTACTGGCCGGCCACCTGCGCCAGGTTGGCCAGGACCACGATCCCGGCCAGCGCCACGCCCCAGCCGCCCAGCCAGCCCGCCCACGGGCCGAAGGCCTGCCGGGACCAGGTGAAGGTGGTGCCGCAGTCCGGGATGGCACTGTTGAGCTCCCTGAAGGCGTAGGCAATGAACAGGACCGGGACGAAGCCCAGCAGGAGGATCAGGGGAGTGTAGTTGCCATTGACGGCAACAATGAGGCCCAGGGTGGCGGCCAGCGAGTACACCGGCGCGGTGGAGGCAAGCCCCAGCATCACCGAATCGCCCAGGTCCAGGATGCCGGCCCGCAGTCCCTTGGCCGGGACGGGGGCGCCGTTCCCGCCGCCGTGGCCTCCCGCCGTTGTCATGTCCGTGCTCATAAGGTGATTCCTGCCTTGGTGGAGCCGGCCACCGCGGAAAGCGGAGCCGGCGCGTCGATGGTGTTGGGGACGAAGCGGCAGAAATAGTCCGTGACCGGCCCGTCCGATTCCCGGATGCCGCAGCCCACGGATTCGCCGTCCACCACCCACAGGCCCAGGACGGGACGGTTGCCGTCGAAGTCGGGGAGCGGGTGGTACTGCTGGTAGCACCATCCCTCCCGACCGTAGCCGCCGGGCTGCTCCAGTTTGATGCCGTCCGCGTGGATGCGAATGTTGTCGCCTTCGCGGCCGTGCAGGGGCTTGGCAACCCACTCCTTCAGCGGACCCGGGTCCGTGAGGTAGGCCGGCAGCAGGTTGGGGTGGTTGGGGTAGAGGTGCCACAATGCCGCGAGCAGGGCCTTGTTGGAGAGCAGCATCTTCCAGGCAGGTTCCACCCACCGCGGGTTGTGGGCGCGCTCCAGCAGGCGGGGGCCGAACTCTTCCCTCATCATCAGCTCCCAGGGGTAGAGCTTGAAGATGGTGCTGATCATGAAGTTGTCCAGGTCCACGAACCGGTTCAGGTTGGGGTCCCACCCTATATCGGACATATTGATGCCGATGGTGGTCCACCCGGCCTGGCTGGCGACGTCGCGCATGTAGGCGGCGGTCATCCAGTCCTCCCCGGACTCCTCCACCTCCGAATGGGCCACGTGCAGGGTGCTCATCCCGGTGCGGTACTGGAATTTCTTCCACTGCCGTATCAGTGCCTCGTGGATACCGTTCCACTGGTCTTTTTCCGGATGGACATCCTGCAGCCAAAACCATTGCGCCACGGCGGCTTCGATCAGCCCAGTGGGCGTGTCCGCGTTGTATTCGAGCATCTTGGCCGGCCCGCCCTGGCCGTCGTAGATGAAGTCGAACCGGCCGTAAACGTCCACGTCACCGGCCTGCAGGGATGCGGCGGCCAGCTCCAGGGCCTGGGGACCGATGCCGATGCTGCCCATGGCGCCGGTGGCAAGGAACTTGGCCGCCTCCAGGCACATCCGGTGCATATCCTCGGCCACCACCTCGAGGGTCTCCACCTCGTCCATGGTGAACTCGTAGTACGCCGACTCGTTCCAGTACTCGATGCGGCGCCCGTCATCCATGGTGGTGGTGGAGAAGACCAAGCCCTGCTCTTCAATCTTCTGCTTCCAGCCCGTGCGGGGCTCGCTCAACAGCCTCTTCACGCCTAGCCTCCCGAAACCTTGCCGCCGCCACCGCTTGAGCCGCTCTTCGCGCTTGAACCGAACCCGCCGCGGCTCACCGTGCCGCCCTTGCTGCTGTAGCCGGTGGACGCCTTGGCGCCGCTGGGGATGGTGCTCGAGTAGCCGGGCGCGGTGGACCTGTTCTGGCCGATGGCCGGAACGCTGGCCCCGCGGGAGTAGAAGTACCAGGCGTAGATGCCGCCGCTGCGGCCCGCGGAACTGTCACAGCTGTTGTCCGCCACGCGCTCGCCGGTTTCTTCGTTGAAGCAGACCTGGGCGTAGTCGGGGTCATCCTCGTTGCTGGCCACCACCGCCGTAATGGTGCCGGCCAGCAAGGCGGTCACGCCCAGTCCCACCACCACGGTGCGCCGCTGGGAGCGCTTCTTGCGGGCTGCCGCCTGGTTGAGCTGCTTTTCCCGCTCGCGGGCAAACGGATCCACGGGGGTGACGGGTTCGTTGAGGAGCTCGGGACGCAGGTCCGGCTTGGGTACCTGCCAGGGCGGTGGCTTGGCGGTGCCGCCGGTGTCACTGCCGCCGTTGTCCGCCGGCCCGTTTTCCGGTCCCTCTTTTGGGTCTTTCTGGTTCGAGTCCACGGCGTCCCCCTCAATTGGTCGCGCGATTCGGGCGCGGCACTGCACCCCCAAATGCAAGTCTCGAATCAGCGTAGTCCCTGCAGGAACGGCCTGCGAGCAGAATTACCGGCGCCGGCGGGGGGAGACCTGCCCATTGCGGCCGCGTGGGGCTCCGTGCAGGAAAACCCTAGACTGATCCCATGGAATCCGGTTCTGTCCTTGCCGTCTGCCGTGTCCACCAGCTCCTGGGGGATGCGGGCAGCGTGGGCGTCACGGCCATCGACAAGCGCCCGGCCGATGGTCCCGTCAAGGTGCACAAGCTGGGCCTGCGCGGGGACATCCAGGCCAACAGGGCCCACCACGGCGGGGAGGACCAGGCCGTTTACGCCTATTCCCAGGCCGACGCCGACTACTGGGCCGCGGCCCTGGGGCGGGAGCTGCCCCCGGGCTTCTTCGGCGAGAACCTGCGGGTCGCCGGCATCGAGGCCACGCACGCGGTCATCGGGGAGCGTTGGCGGGTGGGCTCCGGCGTCGAACTCGAAGTCACGTCGCCGCGCACGCCCTGCGCCACGTTCCAGCGCCGGATGAAGGAACCACAGTGGGTGAAGCGCTTCACGGACGAAGGCCGGGTGGGAACCTACCTGCGCGTCCTCCGCACCGGCAGCGTCCAGGCCGGCGACACCATCGAGCGCACGTTCGTCCCGCGCCATGGCGTGACCATCGGCAGGTGGTTCAGCGAGCCGGACGCCGACCTCGTTGCGGCCCTGCGCGGGGCAGAGGCCGACGGCGAGATCCGGCTCCAGGACGAATACCACACCAAGTTCGAGGTACTGCTGCGGCGGCTGGGACGGTAGCATCGCTGCCCCGGGTGGCACCCGGGCGGGCTGTGTGCGCAAGCTCACCCGCCGTCGTCGGCCGTTCAATTACCGTTGCACGGCGGACGTGCCCTACACTTGAAATATCCCCCACTCCGGAAATCCCTTATTCCTGCCCAATTTTTGAGGCAGGACTGGCAAGTGTTGGGGCCCGCGCAAGCGATGCGGGCATTTTCATAGGGAGAGCCGGCTAAAGAAAACGCTGTACAGACTGCTGGGATAGCAGCCAAGAGATGCAGCGAGAAGTCCTGCCATGGGATTGCGAAAGCGCCGGACTTCTGTGACCGGCCGGTCAACGTTTGCCCGGCACCATCGGCACGTGTACTGCGGCTCCGCTCACCTCGGGTAGTGCCGCCTGGCCCCCTATGGATGAGGAATAAATCCCTATGCCCGAAAACCAGAACGAAACCACCGCTGTTATCGAGGACGCACCCGTGGCTGCCGCAGAAGCTCCCGTAACCGCTCCCGCCGCCGCGGACGCTGACGAAAACACCGTCAAGTTCGCCGATCTCGGCATCGACGGCCGCGTCCTGGCCGCCCTGCAGGATGTTGGGTACGAGAAGCCGTCCCCCATCCAGGCAGCCACCATCCCGCTGCTGCTTGAAGGCCGCGACGTGGTGGGCCTGGCGCAGACCGGTACCGGCAAGACTGCAGCATTCGCAGTGCCGGCACTGTCCCGCCTGGCTGAACTCCACGACCTCAACGGCCCCTCCCGCAAGACCCAGGCCCTGGTCCTGGCCCCCACCCGCGAGCTGGCCCTCCAGGTTGCCGAGGCCTTCACCTCCTACGCCAAGCACATCGATGACTTCACCGTGCTGCCCGTCTACGGCGGCTCCGCCTACGGTCCCCAGCTCGCCGGCCTGCGCCGCGGCGCCCAGGTGGTTGTGGGTACCCCCGGCCGCGTGATCGACCACATCTCCAAGGGTTCCCTGGACCTGTCCGAGCTTCAGTACCTGGTGCTGGACGAGGCCGACGAGATGCTGCGCATGGGCTTCGCCGAAGACGTGGAGCAGATCTTCCAGCAGACCCCCGAGGACCGCCAGGTGGCACTGTTCTCCGCCACCATGCCGGGCCAGATCCGCCGGATGTCCAAGCAGTACCTGAACGATCCCGCCGAGATCTCGGTCAAGACCAAGACCACCACCGGCAACAACATTCGCCAGCGCTACCTGCAGATCATGGGTCCGCAGAAGCTGGACGCCCTGACCCGCATCCTCGAGGTGGAAGAGTTCGACGGCGTCATCGCCTTCGTGCGCACCAAGATGGCCACCGAGGACCTGGCTGACAAGCTGAAGTCCCGCGGTTTCCAGGCTGCCGCCATCAACGGCGACATCCCGCAGCAGCAGCGTGAGCGGACCGTCGATGCGCTGAAGGAAGGCCGGATCGATATCCTCGTGGCCACCGACGTCGCCGCCCGTGGCCTGGACGTGGAGCGCATCAGCCACGTCATCAACTACGACATCCCGCACGACACCGAGTCCTACGTGCACCGTATCGGCCGTACCGGCCGCGCGGGCCGCAACGGTGACGCGATCCTGTTCATGACGCCGCGCGAGAAGTACCTGCTGCGCGCCATCGAGAAGGCCACCCGCCAGCCGGTGGAGCAGATGCACCTGCCCACCGCCGAGACCGTGAACACGCTGCGCCTTGGCAAGTTCGCCGACCGGATCACCGAGACCCTCGCCTCCGAGGACGTGTCGATGTTCCGCGACCTCATTGCCTCCTACGAGGAAGAGCACAAGGTGCCGGCAGCAGAAATCGCTGCGGCACTGGCCGTCATGGCCCAGGGCGGGCAGCCGCTGCTGGTCAAGGAACTGCCTGCTGCTCCCGAGTTCCAGAAGCGCGAACGCTCCAAGGACGGCTTCGGCTCACGCGGCCCCAGCCGCCAGCTGACCGAAGGCAACGCCACCTACCGCATCGCGGTGGGCCGCCGCCAGCGCGTCATGCCCGGCTCGATCGTGGGTGCCATCGCCAACGAGGGTGGCATCTCCTCCGCGCAGATCGGCGGCATCGACATCCGTTCGGACCACTCCCTGGTGGAGCTGCCCGCGGACCTGAGCCAGGAGCAGCTGCGCGCCCTGTCCCGCACCCGGATCGGCGGTGAGCTGATCCACCTGGAGCTGGACAACGGCCGCCGTCCCTCCGGCGACCGCGCCGCCTACCAGGGCAACCGCGGCGGCAACTTCAAGGGCAACGGCGGCTTCAAGAAGGAGTTCCGCAAGAACGACGGCGAGCGGTCCTCGGCTGACCGCGGCGGCCGTTCGTACAGCGAGCGTTCCTTCAGCGACCGGGGCCAGTCCGGGGACTCCCGCTTCGGCGGCCACGGCGACGGCTCCCGCAAGCCCCGCCACGGCGGCGACAGCGGACACCGCGACTTCAACCGCAAGGGCAAGTGGTAAACACTTCCGCGCGTTGAGCAATTGACGACGACGATGGGCCGGCTTTCAAGCCGGCCCATCGCCGTTTAACCCGAAGCCGGATGTGGGGCTGGACACATTCCGGCCGCGGAATGTAGTCAACGTGCCCTTGAAAGGTGCTTCCCGGCGTCGGCCGCTGTCCTGCCTTGGCCCGTCCAGCCCCGGAATTCCGCGGAAAATGCCGCTGTGGTGGTCCCGGGAGAGGGCGCCAACCCAGGTGCGGGGAGGCCCTGGCCGTCGATTTGTTGGTGCGGAAATCTTCCGGTAGAGTATTTACTCGTTGCCCCCCTAGCTCAGTGGTAGAGCGCGTTCTTGGTAAGAACGAGGTCACCGGATCGATTCCGGTGGGGGGCTCTGAATGAGGGCCTGCGTCAAGGCGGTTTTGACCGGCTTGACGCAGGTTTTTCTCATTCGTGGCGGTGTAGCTCAGTTGGTTAGAGCGCACGACTCATAATCGTGAGGTCGGGAGATCGAGCCTCCCCACCGCTACAGGCTAAGCCCCTGGATCGTAACGGTCCGGGGGCTTTTCTGTTTAACCTTCCCAAGCCGCGCCGAAAGCCTGCCGCCTCCGGTGCTGTCACCGATTGGCACAGCACGTTCGGTAGAAGGTAACGTTTAGGTCACCGGTTGGCACACACGCGTGGGCAAGCGTTCCAAATTCCCTTGCGTGTGCTAAGTCCCAGGCCTTTGCGCCTTGCATTCCGCAGACCGCGATCCTGTTCCGGCAGGGACTTTCCGATGTCCTTGCCAACCGCACTCCCATGAAGAGGCTTTTTTCCATGCGCAGAAACAGTCTGCTCACTGCCGCCACCTTGTCGGCTCTGTTGGCAACAACGGCATGTGGTGCCGTCAGCGGCACCGCCAACCCAGCGGCTCCGTCCACGCGCTCCGCCTCCGCCGGACTCGAAGCCACCGCCGGCGCGGCCGGTGCCACGTCATCCGACCAGGTGGGCGCCTCACAGCGGATGGCCGCCGAAAGGGTTGCAGCGGCAGCCCGGGCCCAACGGGAAGCCGCTGACGCTAAGAAGGCCCAGGACGCCGCTGCTGCTGAGGCAGCGGCAAAGGCAGCCGCCGCGGACGCGGCGGCCAAAGCCAAAGCGGATGCTCCTGCCACCGCCGGCGCCCCGGTCCAGGCCCAGGCTGCGGCTCCCGTGCCCACAACCGCCTCACCACAGCACGCCGCCGCGCCCGCCGCCCCGGCACCCGGGGCACAGCCGGGCGCCGAGCGGATTGTCCCCACCACCTACACGACGGCCTACACCTGGTTCGACAACACCCCTGCCGGGTCGGCAACCATCAGCCACCCGGTGCTGCACCAGTCTGCCGGCGGCACCGGCACCTTCGAGGACCCCATCACCATCGCTGTGGGACATTCGTTGGCTTCCGGTCATGACGTCCTCGACTTCCCGGCGGGTACCCGCATCTACCTCCCGGACGTCCGCCGCTACTTCATCGTGGAAGACACCTGCGGCGATGGCAATGAGCCCCAAAGCGGACCGTGCCACCAGGGCGCCAACGCGAACGGAACCAACTCCACCATCTGGATCGACATGTGGATCGGCGGCCAGGGCGCCAGCGCCGGAGCCGCGGATGACTGCGCCAGCCGGGTAACCAACGTCAACACCGCCGTCTTCAATCCGGCCAGCAACTATGCCGTGGCGCCGGGCGCCGGAGTCATCCATGACGGCAAATGCGATGCCGGCTATGGAAACGCGCTGGTAAAGAAGTAGCTGGGGGACGCCGGAACCGGACGGAGCAGCGGGCCCGGGCCAGCGGCATCCGACGTCCTCCGGCCTGCTGCCGACCCGTGACAAGCGGGGCCATCGGCAGTAGCTTGGCAGCAACTGCGGATGGGGGGGTCGGTGGACGTTTTCACTGCTGTCATGGAGCCGTTCCGGTGGCTCGTTTCCGTCATTATGGCGGCGTTCCACGGCTGGCTGGCAGCGGCGGGGATGCCGCCGGGGGACGGCTGGACCTGGACGCTGTCCATCATCGGGCTGGTGCTCGTCATCCGCGCGGCGTTGATCCCCGTGTTCCTGGCGCAGGTCAGGGCCCAACGCCGGATGCGTCTGCTGCAGCCGGACCTGCAGGAGCTCCAGGAGCGGTTCAAGGGCAGGACGGACCCGGCGTCGCGGCAGGCCATGGCGCAGGAGCAGATGGCCCTGTACAAGAAGCATGGCACCAACCCGTTCTCCGCCTGCCTGCCGCTGTTGATCCAGGCGCCATTCTTCCTGGCCCTGTTCCAAGTGCTGTCCGGACTCTCCAGCGCGTCGCCGCGGGGCGAAGGCATCGGGGCCCTGGACCACGGGCAGGTGGTCCAGTTCGCGTCCGCCGGCATTTTCGGGGCGCCGCTCTCGGCGTCCCTCGTGCATGGTGGTGGTGACCCCGCCGCGGTGGCCGTCCTCGCCGTCGCCATGATCCTGGTGATGATCACCTGCCAGTTCCTCACGCAGAAAATCGTGGCGTCACGGACCATGGCGGGGCAGGACACGGAGAGTCCGTTGATGCGCCAGCAGCGGATCCTCCTTTATGTCCTGCCGTTGATCTTCGGCGTGGGCGGGATCTTTTTCCCCATCGGCGTCCTGGTCTACTGGACAATCTCCAACCTCTGGACACTGGCCCAGCAGTTCCTGGTCTCGCGCCGGCCATAAGGGACGGTCAGTGGCCGGCCAACGCCTGCGACTGCTCCTTCAGGTATTCGGTGACCGATTTCGGGTTGATCCCGCGCTGGCGGAGGGGCTGGTCATCCCAGGTGGCCTCCTCGATATCCGAGGACAACCCCGCGCCCAGTGCGGAAGCCATGGCGTCGTTCCTGCGTTTCAACATGAGCGTGGCCATCCGCGCCACGGGGCGGGGCATGCGCTGCACCTTGAGGGGGTGGTGCACCATCTCGCCCGCGAGCCCAATGATCTCCTTCTTGGTTAAGGGCTCGGGTCCGCCCACGTCGATCTGTGCCGGCGGATCGGGCTCCAGTGCCACGGCGGCGAGGAGGGCAGCGACGTCCCCGGTGGACACCAGCCGGCGCCGGTTGTCGCCCCTGCCGATGACGGCTGCCTTTCCGGCCGCGAGGTCGAACCGCGCGGCGCGGCTGAGCTGGACTTCCTGCAGGCCGTCGGCGCGGACCACCACGGTCCGCATGGGGGAGTTCGCCAGGCGTCGTTCAACGGCGAGCTTGGCCTGTTCCAGCGGGGTCCGGAGGCTGGCGCTGCCGATCGGGAAGGACAGGTAGACAAAACGCTGCACGCCGGCGGCTTCCGCGGCATCGACAAGATGGCCCATTCCCACCTCGTCGACGTCCCGGATGGTGGCCGTACTGGTCCCCGCGAACCGGCGGCTGATCGCCGTTGCCGTTGCAATGACGGTATCGACGCCTTCGCACGCGGGCTGCAGGGTGGCGGCCTCGGTGAGGTCGCCGCGGACGATCCCGGCGCCGATCGCCCGGAGCGGTGAATCGTCAGTGGCGGGCCGGACCAGGCAGCGGACGTCCTGTCCGGATTCACGCAGCAGCCGGGCCACCCGGCCGCCCAGGTCGCCCGTTGCCCCGACCAGGAGGATCATGGCCGCGCTCCTTCCGGGGCGGTCCCGGAGATAGCCTGGACGGCGCTATTCACGTCTTCCGTGTCCTTGTCCACCGGTTCCAGGTAGAACCTGACCGCCGCAATCCGGTCGCCGCGGACGGTGAAGATTGCCACGCCGGCCTGCTCGACGGCGCTGCCGTCCAGGCGGGTGCCGCCGGATCCCCATTCGACCCATACATTGCCGGCGGGGCCGGTTGCCGAGTCCAGCACTGTCACGGTCATGTCGGGGATCCCCGCGAACAGTGCGGACCAGTTCTTCCGCACCTGCGCGCTTCCGGTGAAGCTGCGGGCCGGGTGGTTGGGAGTGATATTGACGTAGTCGTCTGCGAACTCGGCCAGCATGGCATCGAGGTCGCGCCGCTGTGTCGCGGAAAACATTCGGCGCACAGGGCCGTCGGGGAGGCGGTCCACGCCGTCTGGCGTGTCCATGGAAATGCTCCTTGGTGCCTCGCGGGGCGAGGCTGTGACCTGTTACATTGATTTCAATACAGTTAGCTGTATTGATTGGAGTTTAAGACCGCATGCACAGCCCAGTCAATGCCTCCGGGAAACGTCCCGCCAAGCGAACGTACGACGCACGGCGGCGGCGGCAGCTCGCTGCGGAGTCGCTGCACAGCGTCCGGATACACGCCAGGGAGCTGTTCCTCACCCAGGGATTCGGGGCGACGACGATTGCGCAGATTGCCCGCGCTGCCGGCGTCTCGGCCGAGTCGGTCTACAAGAACTTTGGCAGCAAGGCGGGGTTGGTCCGCGCCATCTACGAAGAAAGCCTCCTCGGTGCCGGCGGTCCGCCGGCCGAGCAGCGCTCCGATCTCGCCCAGGCCACGGAAACGGATCCCGTACGCCTGATGGAGCGGTTCGGCCGGTTCACCACGGAGGTCAGTCCGATCGGCGCCCCGGTCTACCTGCTCATCAGGGACGCGGCGGCCAGCGGGGACGCCTCCATGGCGGCATTGCTGCAGGACGTGGATGAGGCCCGCTACCGCCGGATGCTGCACAATGCCCGTCAGCTGGTGGGCAGGGGGCTCCTCAGGCCCGGCCTCACCGCGGCCGAGGCTGCCGACGTCATGTTTACCTCCACCGCGGCCGAACTCTACGAAACCCTGGTGATCAAGCGGGAATGGTCCGCCGAACGCTACGGCACCTTCATCGCCAGGACCCTGGCGGCGAACCTGCTGTGACCCCCGGCCGCCAAACCTCAGCGCGCCCCTGTTCCCCGCGGGATTCCCCCGGCAGAATGGGCCCATGGCGAAGCTGATCTACTCCGCAATCATGTCCCTCGACGGCTACACCGCAGACGCGGACGGCAACTTCAACTGGTCCGCGCCGGACGAGGAAATCCACGCTTTCGTCAACGACCTGGAGCGGGATGTGGGCACCTACCTCCTGGGCCGCCGGATGTATGAAGTGATGTCCGTCTGGGAAACCATGGACACACAGGATGAGCCGCCGGTGATCCAGGACTACGCCCGCATCTGGCAGGGGGCGGACAAGGTGGTCTACTCAACCACGCTGGACACCCCCACCACTTCGAAAACCCGCCTGGAGCAGCAGTTCGTCCCGGAAACCGTGCGGGACCTGAAGAAGCACAGCGACCGGGACATCAGCATCGGCGGCCCCACGCTCGCGGCGCACGCCCTCAAAGCCGGCCTGGTGGACGAGTGCCAGCTGTTCATCAACCCGGTGGCTGTCGGCGGCGGCCTGCGCTTCCTGCCGGACGGGCTGAAGGCGCAGTTGGAGTTGGTGGACCAGCGGCGGTTCGGCAACGGGGTGGTGTACCTGCGCTACAGCGCCCGCTGAACAGGGGCCAAAGGCCCTGCTCAGGGCCGAATGGCTTCTGACTTCAGCCGCGGTGCGGGCAGAATGGGTGCATGACTCGCATCGCCATTATCGGCGGCCACGGAAAAGTGGCCCTCCTCCTGTCCGCACTCCTCACCGGCGAGGGCCACTCCGTCACCTCGTTCATCCGCAACCCGGACCACGCGGCCGACGTCACCGGAACCGGTGCCACGCCGATGGTCCTCGACGTGGAAAATTCGACGACGGAGGCCATCGCCGGCGCCCTGGCCGGCCATGACGCCGTGGTCTGGTCGGCCGGTGCGGGCGGCGGCAACCCGGACCGGACCTACGCGGTGGACCGGGACGCTGCCATCCGTTCGATGGACGCCGCGGCCCAGGCCGGCGTGGACCGGTACGTCATGGTTTCCTACTTCGGTGCCGGCAAGGACCACGGGGTACCGGAGGACAACAGCTTCTTCGCGTATGCCGAGGCCAAAGCGGCCGCGGACGAGTACCTGCGTGGCACCAGCCTGGCGTGGACCATCCTTGGCCCCGGCGCGCTGACGGACAAACCCGGGACCGGACTGATCGACGTCGACCCTTCGCCCGATGGGGCCCGGGACACCTCCCGGGCCAACACGGCCATCGTGGCGGCCGCAGTGCTGGACCTGCCCCAGACCGCCGGCCGGACCATCGAATTCCGCGACGGCACCCTGCCCGTCGCCGCAGCACTGGAACCGCGCGCGTAGCCGGCTGCGGGGACGAGGCTTATGGACCAGCTCGCACTCATCGTCGGACTGCTCCTGGCCACGGTGGTGGCAGTGGGCCTGGGGGACAGGCTCCGGCTGCCATACCCGGTACTGATGCTGATCCTGGCGGCGGCGCTGACATTCATTCCGGGCTTCCCCGACCTGGAAATTGAACCCGGACTGATCCTGCCCATCTTCCTGCCGCCGCTGCTGTTCGCCACCGCCCAGCGGAGTTCGTGGGCGGTGTTCCGCGTCCGGTGGCGGACCCTGATCATGCTCGCCGTGGCACTGGTGGTGATCAGCACCGCCGTGGTGGCCGGTGCGGCGTGGCTGATGATCCCCGGCATCGGAGTACCCGCCGCGATCGCGCTCGGCGCCATGGTGGCGCCCCCGGACCCGGTGGCGGTGGACTCGGTGGCGGGCCGGGTGCACATGCCCCGCCGCCTCATCTCGGTCCTCCAAAGCGAGGGGCTCTTCAACGACGCCGCCGCCATCGTCATCTTCCAGGCAGCCGTGGCCGCCGCCGTGGGAGGCACGAAGGTGGGGCCCGACGTCGTCCTCCAGTTCCTGATGGGCGCCGCGCTCGCCGTGCTGGTGGGCGTGGCCATGGGCTGGCTCATCGCGCTGGTCACCCGGCTGGTCACATCCATGGTGGCCCGCAGCGCGGTGACCCTGGTGGTCCCCTTTGCCGCCTACATCCTCGCCGAGGAGGTGCACGCCTCCGGCGTTATTGCCGTAGTGGTTACCGCCCTGGAAATGCAGCGCCATACCCGTCCGCAGGACGCCGCGGAGCGCGTCACCCGGAATGCCTTCTGGGACGTGGTGGAGCTGCTGGTGACCGGCCTCGCGTTCGGCCTGGTGGGGCTGGAAATCCGGCACGTCATCCGTGATGAGGGAACGGAGATCTTCGGCATGATCGGGGTAGCCGTGGTGGTCTGCGTGCTGGTTTTCGCCGTCCGGTTCCTCTGGCTGGCGGTCCTGGCTCTGGGTGCCCGGAAGCGGAAGAACCTCCTGCAGCCAACGTCCCTGAAGGAAGTCCTGATCCTTACCTGGTGCGGCATGCGCGGCCTGGCCACGCTGGCGTTGGCACTGGCGCTGCCGTTGACCCTGGCGGACGGCACGCCGTTCCCGGGCCGGGACTACCTCCTGGTGATTGCGTGCGCGGTGCTGCTGGCCACGCTGGTCCTTCCCGGCCTCACCCTGCCGTGGCTGATGCGTGTCCTGAAGGCATCAGAGGATGGGACAGCCGAACGCGACGCCGTCCGGCTGCTGGCCGCACGCGCCCAGGAAGCCGCCGTCGCAGCCCTGAAGCGGAACGACCTCATGGCGGACCTGCCGCCGGAGAAGGTGGCGCTGGTGAAGGAACGGATGCAGCGCCTCCGCGCGGAGCTGACAGACGGCAGCCTGCGGAACGAACCCCTCGCGGAAAAGCGCCGGCGCGGCCGGGAACTGGCCATCGCCGTGCAGACCATCGCGCTGGACGCCGCCCGGCAGGAAGTGGTGGCCGCCCGCAACGAGCCGGACATGGATCCCGAGGTTGCGGACCGGGTGCTGCGGCAGCTGGACCTGCGCACCATGGTCATGCCGGAGTAGGAAACCTCAAGCCGGGGCAGCAGCTGCTGCCAGCACCAGGTCCAGCGAGTTCTTCTCCACGTAGTCCAGGGCGCGGCGCACCGCGCCCACGGTCACGATTGAGTCGCCCAGCGGGGATACCGCAACGCGTGCCGGGGTTGCAGTGAACTCCTCCAGGCGCTTGCTGATGGGCGCGAGGAGCACGTGCGCGGAATCGGCCACTCCGCCGCCGATAACCACCAGTTCAGGATTGAGCAGTGTGGACACGGTGCCCACCACCCGCGCCATCCGGTCCGCGAGCCGGTCCAGTATGTCCAGCGCCACGGCATCGCCCTGGTCCGCAGCCGCGAAAACCTGCTCAGCCTCCACCCGTCCTGGCTGGAATGCGCGGAGGGTGGTCGGGGCGGCACCGGCCAATGCTTCCGCAGCCCAGGTGCGGGCCAGGTGGGCGATGCCGTAGGTGTCACCCACGCCTTCCACCAGGTTCAGGTACGCGAGTTCGCCTGCACTCCCACGGGTCCCATGGACCAGCCGTCCGCCCTCCACGATGCCGGAACCCAGCCGCTCACTGGCGAGGATCACCACGACGTCGTCGACGCCTGCGGCTGCCCCCTGCCACCGGTCGCCCAGGGCCGCGAGGTTCGCATCGTTCTCGAGCAGGACGGTCCACCTGCGGGCTTGCTTAAGTGCCGGCCGCAGCCCCAGGTCGAACAGTCCCCAGAACTTTTGCGTGGCCACCACCTCGCCGTGCCGGTCCACGGGCGCGGCGACCCCGGCGCAGACGGCCAGCACCCGTTCCGGTTCCGTTCCGGCCGAGCGCAGTGCGGCCAGGGCAACGCCGTCAATGAAAGCGATTCTTTCCTGCGAACCCACCTCCCCGGCCTGGAAGGGGCGGCTGGACCGTCCCAATGTCTTGCCCCGGAGATCGGAGACCACCACGGTGACCTTGGAATAACCAATGTCCATACCCAGCACCACGCCGGCCCGCTCATTGAGCTCGAAGCGCCGGGCCGGGCGGCCCTTCAGGTACCCGCCGAACTCGCGCTGGTTCTCCAGTTCCAGGATCCAGCCCCGGCGGACCAGGTCCTCGCAGACGGCGATGGTGGTGGCCCGTGTCAGTCCTGTGGCGGCCATGACGTCGGTGACCGTCACGGCCTCCGAAGCGCGCATGAACTCCAGGACCGCGCCGGCACTGACGCGACGCAGCAGCTGGGGTGTGGCCGGAACCGGTTCAGGCATGCTGTTGACCTTCCTGTCCAAAGCACCAGATAATACTTGAGGAAGTAAATTTAGACTCAATATAAATGTAGCCGTACTGAAGAAAAGGGTCAGTCCTTGTCCACAACCGCCACTCTGGCAACCCTGTCCGACTCTGACCGTCTGGCCGATCCCAACTGGTGGCGCCAGGCCTCCGTCTACCAGATCTACCCCCGCAGCTTCGCCGATTCGAATGGCGACGGCATCGGCGACCTGAAGGGCATCACCGCCAAGGTCCCTTATTTGAAGACGCTGGGGATCGATGCCGTGTGGCTCAGCCCGTTCTACCCGTCCGCGCTCGCCGACGGCGGCTACGACGTCGACGATTACCGCGACGTCGACCCCAAGCTGGGCACGCTGGCAGACTTCGACGAGATGGCCAAGGCACTGCACAGCGCCGGCATCAAGCTGATCGCGGACATCGTCCCCAACCACTCCTCCAACCGCCACAAGTGGTTCCAGGAGGCCCTCGCTGCGCCCAAGGGTTCCCCGGCCCGCGACCGCTACATCTTCCGTGACGGCAAGGGCCCCAACGGCGAGTTCCCGCCGTCGGACTGGGACTCCGTGTTCGGCGGACCGGCCTGGGAGCGCATCACCGAACCCGACGGCACCCCCGGCCAGTGGTACATGCACATCTTCGCCAAGGAACAGCCGGACCTGAACTGGTCCAACCGCGAAATCCGTGACGACTTCCTCAAGACTCTGCGCTTCTGGTCCGACCGCGGCGTGGACGGATTCCGCGTCGACGTGGCACACGCCCTGACCAAGGACCTCACCGAGCCGCTCCTCTCCAAGCTTGAACTCAGCGCCGCCAACACCGGCGTGGACGGATTCGACGACGGCACCCACCCGTTCTGGGACCGTGACGAAGTGCACGAGATCTACGCCGAGTGGCGCGAAGTGTTCAATGAGTACAACCCGCCGCGCACCGCCGTCGCCGAAGCCTGGGTGCACGCCACCCGCCGCGCCCGCTACGCCAGCCCGCAGGGCCTGGGCCAGGCCTTCAACTTCGACCTCCTGCAGGCCGACTTCGACGCCGCAGAATTCAAGGAGATCATCACCCGCAACCTCGCCGAGGCCGCTGCCACGGGTGCCTCCTCCACCTGGGTGTTCTCCAACCACGACGTCGTCCGGCACGCCACCCGCTACGGCCTGCCCCAGGTTGCCAAGGAAAAAGCCGGGGCCAAGGGCCAGGACGGCAAGGACTGGCTGCTCGCCGGCGGCCCCAAGGACCAGCTTGACGTTGAGCTTGGTGAACGCCGCGCCCGCGCCGCCACCTTGCTGATGCTGGCTGTCCCCGGCTCCGCGTACCTGTACCAGGGCGAGGAACTGGGCCTGCAGGAAGTGGCCGAGATTACCGAATCGGAACGCCAGGACCCGTCCTTCTTCCGCAACAAGGGCGTGGAAATCGGCCGTGACGGCTGCCGCGTCCCGCTGCCCTGGAATGTTGAAGGAACGTCCTTCGGCTTCGGCGACGGCGGATCCCACCTGCCGCAGCCGGACTGGTTCAGCACGTACGCCGTCGAGGCCCAGGACGGGACGGAGGGCTCCACGCTGGAGCTCTACCGCAAGGCCCTGAAGCTGCGCCGCGAACTGCTTACCGACGAGGACTTCGAATGGGTGGAGAACGCCAACCCGGACGTCCTGCACTTCAAGCGCCCCAACGGATGGCAGTCCGTGACCAACTTCGGGAACACCGCCGTCGACCTTCCCGCCGGCACGGTCCTGGTCAGCAGCGGCCCACTGGAGGACGGCAAGCTGCCGGGCAACACCACCGCGTGGCTGCGGGACTGATGCAGGAAGTCATCTACGGATGCATGGGACTGGGCGGCAGCTGGTCTGGTGAGCCGCATGGCGCTGACCATGTGGACCAGGCCGCTGCTGCCGTCCAGGCCGCCCTCGATGCGGGCATCACCCTGTTCGACCACGCGGACATCTACCGCAGCGGCAAGTCTGAGGCCGTATTCGGCGAGGTATTGGCCGCTACCCCCGGCCTGCGGCGGCGGATCCGGCTGCAGACCAAGTGCGGCATCCGGCTGAACGAACGAGGGCTGCAGACCCACTATGACCTCAGCCGGGACGCCATCCTGGAGCGGGTCAACGGCAGCCTTGAACGGCTCCGGACCGACTACGTGGACATCCTCCTGCTGCACCGCCCGGACCCCCTGGCAGACCCGGCGGAGGTGGCTGCCGCCGTCGGCCAGCTCATGTCCGAGGGCAAGGTCCGGCAACTGGGTGTGTCCAACATGTCCGCTGCGCAGATCGAGGTGCTGCAGGACCGACTGGAAACCCCCGTAGTGGCCAACCAGCTGGAAATGAGCCTGCTGAAGCGGGCGTGGCTGGAAAGCCAGGTCCTGGTCAACCATCCGGAACACCTGGACTACAGCTTTCCGCACGGCACGCTGGAGTTCTGCACGCGCAACAACATCACCCTGCAGGCGTACGGATCGCTGGCCCGCGGCATCTATACCGGCGCTGAACCGGAAAGCCCCACGTCAGCCGAGGCCGCCACCGCAGAACTCGTGGCGGAACTGGCAGGGACCTACGGCTCCTCCGGCGAGGCCGTCCTGCTGGGTTGGCTGATGAAGCACCCGGCCGGCATCGCGCCGGTAATCGGTACGGTCAATCCGGACCGGATCCGGGCCTGCGCGGACGCCGCCCGCGTGGCCCGGGCCCTCAGCCGCGCCGACTGGTACAAACTCTGGGTCACCGCACGGGGCAGCAACATCCCCTAAGCGCCATCGGGCTGGCAGTAGGTGCCGTTACGCTGCACCAAAACGACGCCTACTGCCAGCTGCTTTACCCGCCAAGCCAGTCACAACGCGTTTAGTTCGTATTGATCCTCACAAGCGGGCCGTTTTCTTCGCCGTGCCGCGCGCAGGCCGGATACTGTAGAAAGCATGACGTCTACCATCGCCGCCGAAACCGTTAGGCCGGAACGGAATATCCCCGCCGAGATCGCCCGCTCCTGGCTGCTGGTCAATGCCATGAAGCCCGAGCTCTTCGACCAGTCGGCCGTGTCCCGGGCCGATTCGATCATCCTGGATATTGAAGATGCAGTGGACCCGTCGCAGAAGGACCAGGCCCGGAACAACGTCATCGACTGGCTGACCGCCGGCGGCAAGGCCTGGGTCCGGATCAACGACGCCACCAGCCCGTTCTGGGCCGATGACCTCGCCGGCCTGCGCGGCACCCCGGGGCTCCTGGGCGTCATGCTTGCAAAGACCGAATCCGCGGACCAGGTGACCGAAAGCTTCCACCGCATGGATGGCAAGACCCCCGTGATCCCGCTGGTGGAGTCCGCGCTCGGCATCGAGGAAGCCAACCACATCGCCAAGGCCCAGGGCGCGTTCCGCCTGGCCTTCGGCTCCGGTGACTTCCGCCGCGACACCGGCATGGCCGCCACCCCCGAGGCCATGGCGTACCCGCGCGCCAAGCTCGTCGTCGCCAGCCGCGTCGGCAACCTGCCCGGCCCCATCGACGGCCCCACGGTGGGCACCAACCACCCCATCCTGCGCGAACAGACCGGCATCACGGTCATGATGGGCATGACTGGCAAGCTGTGCCTGGCCATCGACCAGACCCCTGTGATCAACGAGGTCATCAGCCCCACGCCGTCGGACGTCGCCTGGGCCACCGACTTCATGAACGACTTCGAAGCCAACGGCCGCGTCATTCGTGACGGCTCCGACCTGCCCCGCCTGGGCCGCGCCGAGAAGATCATGAAGCTCGCGGTAGCCTTTGGGGTGCAGCCCGCGCTGTAGCGCCGACCCACCACTTCAGGAGACCCCGTGACCGATACCCGCTATCTGGTCCACGGGGTCTTTTGGGATGGTCCGCCGGTCCCAGCCCCAGCAGCCGACGCCGGTGGCCCGGTCCTGCGCCTCCAATCAGCTGACGGGGACTTCCGCGAGTTCAGCCTCGGGCCGGGCACCCGGCTCGGCTTCCAAGTGGTGGAACCCGGCAGGTTCTGCCTGGGCCACGTCCAGGTCCAGTCAGCCTCCTCCCGGCGCCACATCCTGTGCGGCTCCGCCGCCCCGGCCGTGCGGGGCAAGCAATGCGAGCGGTGCTTCGTCCTGGACGAGTCACGCCTGATGCACGACTTCCACCGCGGCGGCAGGGTAACCCCCGGGCTGCGGGAGTACCTGATGCAGGAACACTGGCTCTACGTCGCCACGTTCGCGGGAGGCACCACCAAAGTGGGAACGGCGTCCGGGCCGCGGAAATGGAACCGCCTGGCAGAGCAGGGCGCCGCCGTGGCGAGGTATGTTGCGAGGGCTCAGGACGGCCGCGTCGTGCGGATCCTCGAGGACCTGGTGACCGCCGGCGTCGGCCTGACCCAGCAAGTGCGCTCGACTGCCAAGACGGAGGCTTTGCTGCAGCCGCTCCCGGCCGACGAGATGGACGCCGTCAATGCCCGGGCCGCCGGCGACGTGCGGGCCCTGCTGGCGGCCACCGCCGTCGACGGTTTTCAGGCTGTGGAGGAACGGTGGCTCAGGCCCGCGCATGCCGAAGCCCTGTACGGAAGCGGGCCCCGCCACGCTTACCCGCACCCGTTGGACCAGGGCCGGCACGGCTTCCACGTCGCGGCCCTGAGCGGGGCCAACGTGCTGGCCCGGCTGGACGGCACGGACGCCGAATTCGTGGTCAACCTGTCCCAGTTGGCCGCCCGGACCATCGTGCTGGGGGAGTACGCCTCGGAGGTGCCAGCGGTGCAGGAACCGTTGTTCTGACGTCCGGGGTCCCGCGGCCGGCCGCCGGGGGTGCTGCGGACTGGGTAGACTTGGACGGTGCTGAACGAATTCTGGGCCACGGCGCCCACCCGCTACAAAGTCCTGGTCTTCAGCGCGATGGGACTGATCGCCGTCGGTATCATCCTCAACTTGGTGGGCAACACCAGCGGCAACCAGGCACTGGCCATGGCGTCCCTGCCCCTCATCGGGCTGGGGCTGGTCCTCCATGTCGTGGGCATCGTGGTGCGCGGCCAGTCGATCCGCAGGAACCTCAGGCGCTAGCTGCCGCCGCATTCCGCAGGACGTGGCTGCGGGCGTGTTCCACCGCATCGGGCAGCTCCTCGAACAGGTGCTTGTGGTGCCGCAGGGAACGGATCACGCCCACGTTGGTCACCAGGTCAAGATGGTCCGGCCGCACACCCTTGAGCAGGACGGTGATGCCGCGCAGCTCCAGTGCGGAAATGACCTCCACCAGGGCATGGGCGCCGGTGGCGTCGAGCATCCGCAGCTGGGACAGCCTGATGATGGCCACCTGCACGTTCTTGACCTGGCTGATCTCCTGGAGGATGCGTTCGGCAGCGCCAAAGAACATTGCCCCATCCAGGCGGAAGAGCGCGATGTGGCCGTCCCCTTCAACCGGGGGACCCGGAATCTCCTCGCGCTGGACACCGCTCAGCGAGGCAAAGGTCCGCAGCGCGAAGAGGGCCGCCGCGGCCAGTCCAATCTGGATGGCAACGATGAGGTCGAAGGCCACGGTAATGATGGCAGTGAGCACAAAAACGGCGGCGTCTGCCTGGGTGGAACGCAGGATGGCGGTGACGGTGCGCCGGGAGACCATCCGCACGGCCGTGACCATCAGGACCCCGCCCAATGCGGCCAGCGGGATGCGGCTGACCATTCCGGATGCCAGGTACGTGATGCCCAGCAGCACCACCGCGTGCACCGCTGCGGCCAGCCGGGTCCTGGCTCCGGACCGCACGTTCACCGCCGTCCGCGCAATCGCGCCGGTGGCGGGCATCCCGCCGAACAAGCCGGCCGCGATGGAAGCCAGGCCTTGTCCCATCAGCTCGCGGTCGGGGCCGTAGGCGCCGGTGGGCCTGCCGTCCGGCCCGGCCATCCCGGCGGCCACCCGCGCCGAGAGCAGGGATTCAATGGCGGCCAGGACTGCGACAGCGACGGCGGGCATCGCCAGGCTGCCCAGTGAGGCCGGATCCAGGGCGGGGAGGGTCGGTGCCGGGAGGGAGTGCGGCAGCGGACCGATCCGCGGGACGTCCAGCTGCAGGAATTCCGCGGCGGCCGTTGCCAGGAGGACTGCCAGCAGGCTGGCTGGAAGGGCGCGGAACAGTTTTTGCACCAGGACCATCACGACGGCGACTCCCGCCACCAGCGCGAGGGTCAACAGGACCGTCGGGGTGGAGGCGCCCGCTGCCGCCTCCACCGCGGCCAGGAGGGTATTGTGGCCGGGAGTTCCGGACGTGCCGGTGGCCAGCGGAACCTGCTGTAGGAAGATGATGGCGGCAATGCCCAGCGTGAAGCCCTCCACCACGGGCCACGGGATGAAGGCCACGGCCCGGCCCAGGCCACTGAATCCCAAAGCGCAGACCAGCAGGCCGGCCATCAGGGATAGAAGGGCGACGCTGCCGATGCCATGGACCGCCACCACGGGGGCCAGCACCACCACCATGGCGCCCGTGGGCCCGGACACCTGTACCGGAGACCCGCCCATGACGGCCGCCACCAGGCCGGCCACGATCGCCGTGATGAGCCCTGCCTCGGCGCCCACCCCGGAACTGACGCCGAAGGCGAGGGCCAGCGGCAACGCCACGATGCCCACGGTGATCCCTGCCAGCAGGTCGGTGCGCCACGTGCCGGCAACTCCGGCGTAGTCCTTCCGCGACGGGAGGAACCGGGTGAGGCGCCCGACGGCCGTGGCAGGGGCTGTGGTCGGGTGTGCGCTCACGAGGCCGCCCCGCCGGCCAGGTGCTCCGCCGGCAGCTGCTGTGCCAGCCGGAGCTGTTCGTTGGAACCGGCCAGGCTGTCCAGCAGGAACGTCCGGGCGATGGCCAGCAGCTGCGCGACACCCGGGTGGGCGAGTTGGTATGTCACGGCGTTGGCGGTGCGTACGGAGGTCACCACTTTGTGCTTCCGCAGGGTGGCCAGGTGCTGGGAGAGGTGGGAGGCTTCCAGCCCGGTCTCTGCGAGGAGATAGCTCACGGGAGCAGACTCCTGCGGTGCGGCGGCCAGCAGCTCAAGGATCCGGATCCTCGCCGGGTGGGCCAGGCCTTTGAAGAGGTTCGCTTTGATCTCATAGAGGGGTGCGTGGGCGGAAGACAGCATCCGGGGTGGCGCTCCTGTGCGCGATGGCCGGCCGGGCACGAGGGACGGACGGCGGATTGATGGAATGATGAAATCATCATATCAGTGCGGTGCGGCCATTTGGAAGGGTGTGGCAACGATAGGCTGGAATCCATGACTATCAATCCGGACCTGCAGGGCCGCAGCTACCCTGCCGCAGAGGTGTACGACGTCGGCCGCGAGAAGATCCGCGAGTTCGCCCGGGCCGTCAAGGCGACCCATCCTGCGCACTTCGACGTGGACGCAGCCAAGGCCCTGGGCCACGCAGACCTGGTGGCACCGCCCACCTTCGCTATCATCATCGCCCAGCGCGCCGACGCCCAGCTCATCGAGGACCCGGAAGCGGGCATCGACTTCTCCCGCGTGGTCCACGCAGACCAGCGCTTCACCCACCACCGCCCCATCGTTGCCGGCGACCGGCTCGTCGCCGAACTGCATGTGGACGGCGTCCGGGCCATGGGCGGCGGTGCCATGATCACCACCCGCTCGGAGATCTTCGCCCTCGGTGCCGATGAAGCACGGGAACCCGTCACCACCACCACGTCATCCATCCTGGTCCGCGGAGAGGGACAGTAACCATGAGCCCCAGCTTCAACGAACTCAGCGCCGGGCAGGAAATCGGCAGCCGCACCATCGAGGTCACGCGCGCCGACCTGGTCAAGTACGCAGGCGCCTCCGGCGACTTCAACCCCATCCACTGGAACGAAACCTTCGCCACCGGCGTGGAACTTCCCGGCGTCATCGCCCACGGCATGTTCACCATGGGCTCGGCCGTCCAGCTGGTGACCGACTGGGCGGGCGACCCCGCCGCCGTCGTCGACTTCCAGACCCGCTTCACCAAACCCGTCCTGGTCACCGACACCACCGGGACTGACCAGCCCGGCGCCACCATCGAGGTCAGCGGCACCATCGGAAAGCTCGACGCCGACGCCGGTACCGCGCGCGTCGACCTCACCGTGGTCTCTGCCGGGCAAAAAGTCCTGATGAAGGCCCAGGCCCTCGTCAAGTTGTCTTGAGCTGCACCTTTTGACCATTCCCGCGGGAACCGCCGCAACTGCCGCCCAGGTCTCGTCGTGGCGCAATGCCGTCGTGGTGGCCTACGGCGCCAGCGGCCTGGCCTTTGCCTCTTGGGTGTCCCGGCTGCCGGCCATCCGGGACGCGCTGGACCTCACCCCGGGCAACATTGGCGTCATCCTGCTGTGCATGACGCTCGGATCCTTTGCCTCAGTCTCCGCATCCGGCCTGATCGTGCTGCGGCTGGGCTCCAAGCGGACCATCCGGACCGGCAGCATCATGGTGGGTGCAGGGCTGCTGACCGCGGGTTTTGGCACAACCGTGCTGGCAAGCCCTGTGGCAACTGCCATTGGCCTGGCCATCATCGGGCTCGGCACCGGCAGTTGGAACACGGCATCCAACGTTGAAGGCGCCGCAGTCGAGCGCGCGGTGGGCCGGCACATCATGCCGCGGCTCCACGGCGCTTTCAGCCTCGGGACGGTGGCCGGGGCGGGGCTGGGTGCCCTCGCGGCCGCAGTGTCCCTCCCCGTGTTCTGGCACCTCGCGGCGGCAGGAACGGTGGTGGCAGTTTCGGTGGCGACGGCGGCGTCCTGGTTCCGTGCCGACATCATCCCGGTAGCGGGGGAGCGCAGCTACTCCCCGGACACCTTCGAAGATCCCAGCACCGGGCCCATCCCCGTCATCACTGCCGGCTCCCAGGCGGACGCGCCGCTGGACAACAAGCGGAAGATCGCCCAGGCGTGGCGGGACCGGCGGACCCTGCTCCTGGGTGTCCTGGTCCTCGGCCTGGCCCTGGCCGAAGGCGCGGCGGGGGACTGGGTGGCGCTGGCACTCGCAGACGGGCACGGGCAGAGCGACGCTGCCGGCGCCGCCGGTTACGGCCTCTTTGTCACGTTCATGACCATCGGGCGCTTCGCCGGGACGGTGCTGCTGGACAAGTTTGGCCGGGTCCCCGTGATGCGCTGGTGCGCAGCCATGGCTGTGCTGGGCCTGGGCACCTTCGTCTTCGCACCAGTGCCGTGGCTTGCCTACGTGGGGCTCGCGCTGTGGGGCCTGGGAGCATCCCTTGGCTTCCCGGTGGGCATGTCCGCCGCAGCCGACGACCCCACGATGGCTGCCGCCCGGGTGTCCGTGGTGTCCACCATCGGCTATGCCGCGTTCCTGTGCGGGCCGCCGCTGCTGGGGCTGCTGGCCGAGCACGTGGGCATCCTGCATTCTCTGCTGGCCGTGATGGTAATGCTCGCGGTGAGCTTCGTCCTTTCTCCTGTGGCCCGGAAGCTGGCCTGAGCGTACTGCGCGTCACTGCGCCCGCACAGTATCTTCAAGTAACGTGGACGGGTGACTTCCACGCTCCTTTCCTCCCTGACCACCTCCGCCGTCGGCGGCCCTGCCGGCAAGTACATCGAGGCCCGCACCGAAGCTGAGATCATCGACGCGGTCCGCTCCGCGGATGCGGCCGGGGAACAGGTCCTGATCGTCAGCGGCGGATCCAACCTCCTGGTCTCCGACGACGGGTTCCCCGGGACGGTCATCAGGATCGCCTCCGAGGGGTTCACGGTCAACGCCGAGGACTCCTGCGGGGGAGTGGCAGTGGTGGTACAGGCCGGCCACAACTGGGACAAACTGGTAGCGCACGCGGTGCTGCACGCCTGGTCCGGTATTGAGGCGTTGTCCGGTATCCCCGGTTCAACGGGGGCCACGCCGGTCCAGAACGTGGGTGCCTATGGTGCTGACGTTTCCCAGACCATCGCCGCCGTCCGCACTTGGGACCGGAAGCGGAGCGCCGTGCAGACCTTCACCAATTCGGAGTTGAAGTTCGGCTACCGGGACTCCATCCTCAAACAGACGACCGTTAACGGTTCGCCCCGGTACGTGGTCCTCACCGTCGAGTTCCAGTTGCCTCTTGGCCGGATGAGCGCGCCCGTCCGGTACGCCGAGCTGGCCCGGGCCCTGGGGGTGGACGTGGGACAGCGCGCCTACGCGAACGACGTCCGCCGCGAAGTCCTGCGCCTGCGGGCCTCCAAGGGAATGGTGTGGGACGCCGCGGACCGGGACACGTACTCCACCGGGTCGTTCTTCACCAACCCCATCGTGCCGGCCGGCGTCGCGGACAAACTGCCGGAAAACGCTCCGCGGTACCCTGCCGGGCAGGACGGGATGGTGAAGCTCTCCGCAGCGTGGCTGATCGACCAGGCAGGCTTCGGGAAGGGCTTCGGACTGGAGGACGACGGCGTGGCCGGCGGCCGGGCGTCGCTGTCCACCAAGCACACCCTGGCCATCACCAACCGTGGCTCCGCCAGCGCCGCCGACATGGTGGCTGTCGCGCGGGAGGTGCGGGCCGGCGTCGAACGCCACTTCGGCATTTCGCTGCACCCCGAGCCGCTCCTCATCGGCATCGAACTCTAGTCGTCCCCCAAGGCCGCGCCCGGCCTAGGATGGGCGCATGGCTGAATCTGGTGCCCTGCGCGGGGGCAGGATGGTTGGCAGGCTCCGGCTGGCGTCGCAGCGGCTTGCCGGGATGCAGGCCACGTCTGTGCCGGAGCTGGTCCGGTGGATGACCGCCATGCAGGCCCAGGACCTGGCCGCGGCGCTGTGGGCGGTCGGGGCACGGGTGCCCGGCGCGGGAATTTCCCAGGTGCGTGCCGCCATCGATTCCGGAGCTGTCGTCCGGTCGTGGCCCATGCGCGGGACGCTGCACCTTGTGGCGCCGGAGGATCTGCGCTGGATGCTGGACCTCACTGCCGAACGGCTCACCAGGAGCATCGCGGGCCGTCACCGGCAGCTGGAGATTACGTGGGCGGACGTGGAGAAGGCCCGCGACCTGGCGCTGGACCGCATCCTGGCGGACGGCCCCATCAGCCGCGCCGCACTGTTCAGGGTGTTCGACGACGGAGGCCAGGCGACGCAGGGCCAGCGCGGGATCCATCTCCTGGGTTCGCTCTGCCGTCACGGCTGGCTGGTCCTGGGGCCCCTGGCCGGAAACCAGCAGCTGATTGCGGGGTTCGACGAATGGATCCCGGTATCGAGGAGCCTGGAACGCGAGGCGGCCGTGGCGGAGTTCCTGCTGCGTTATTTCCGCAGCCATGGGCCGGCCACCCTCCGTGACTTTGCCTGGTGGACCCAGCTGCCGCTGACCGAGGTGCGGGCGGCGTTCGAGCATGTCCGGGGCGGGCTGGTGGAGCTGGAGCTGGAGGGGACCAGCTACTGGCTGTCCCCGGAGGTGGCGGTCCTGCTGGAATCCGGTGTGCCAGGGGCGCGGTCCGTCCATCTGCTGCCCGGTTTCGACGAGTTTGTCCTGGGCTACACAGACCGCAGCCTCGTCCTGGCGCCGGAGCATTTCGACCTGATCGTGCCCGGCGGGAACGGTGTCTTCAAGAAGACGGTGGTGGTCGGGGGCAAAGTGGCCGGCACCTGGGCGCTACAGGGAACGGGGCCGGGTGCCGTCGTCGTACCCGGGCTCTTCGATGAAGCCCGGCCGCTTGGCCCTGCCGCACAGGCAGCCCTGGCCAAGGCCGGCCGGCGCTACACGACGTTCCTGGCCACCTGACGTGCATCCAGCCCCCACATAACCGGCCCCGCCCCGCATAACCGGTCCCGGGCAGCAACGGTTGTGCGGGCAACGGCCGCTCGTACCGCGGGCCATCCACATAGCAGCGTCCCGTGCTTCCGCTGCCGGTGTCCGCCGTCGACCCTTGGACAATGAATTCCGGTGATTTGCAGGCCCTCGTCGACCATCGCTGGCCCAAGCAGGTGGTGGCGTCAACCCGCCAATTGGCGGCTGCCGGGCTGGACGACCGTGTGCTGACTGCGGCCGTGAAGAGCGGTACCGTACTCCGGTTGCGGCGGGGAGCCTACGTCCGGAGCGGGAACTGGCATGGGCTCAAAGAATGGGACCGGGACCAGGCCCGGCTGATGGCCCACTTCGAGTCCACCCACGGCCGGTCCCGGTACAGCCACGTGAGCGCGGCATTGTTGCGGGGGCTTTTTGTCTGGGAAGGCGGGCCCGCCGTGCACGTGACAACCCAGTACGCCAACTCGAAGGCCAACGCGGGAAGTGACGTCCGGACCCACAGGCTGCCGCTCGCGGAAGCTGAGAAGGCTTCGCTGTGGACGCCCGACGGGCGGGAAGTCCTTACCACCAGTGCCGAGCGGACCGTGCTGGACTGTGCACGTATCCTGCCCTTGGACAAGGCAGCCGTGATCGGTGACCACGCGCTGCGCAAGGGCGCGTCCATCGAGGCCATGCGGCAGCTGCTGAACCACAGTCGAGTGGTCCGCGGCGGCAGGCGGGCCTGGGACCTGCTGGCTGTCCTGGATGTCCGGTCCGAGTCCCCGGGGGAGACCCGGACCAGGCTGATGCTGCATTCTCTTGGCTTGCGCATGTTCGAACCGCAGGTCGGGATCACCACCCGCGAGGGCCTGTTCCGGGCGGATTTCGCGGACCGCGACGCCCTGGTGATTATCGAGTTCGACGGAGCCGCCAAGTACACGGACTACAAGCCGGCGGCTGATGTGCTGCTCGCGGAGCGGCGCCGGGAGAACGCACTGCAGGAGTTGGGCTGGGCAGTCTTCCGGATCAATTGGCAGCAGCTGAACCGGCCGGGAGAGCTGCGGCAACGGCTGTACGCATTCCTGGCGCGCCATGCCCGGACGCAAAAGCGGCCCTTGCCCGCATAACCGGTGCGGGGCAGCAACGGTTATGCGGGAAAGGGCCGCTCGTGAGGCAGCTGAAAGTTACAGGTTGCCGGTGGCGATGTTGAGCATGCGGCGCAGCGGCTCGGCGGCACCCCAGAGGAGCTGGTCTCCCACCGTGAAGGCGCTGATGTACTGCGCGCCCATTTCCATCTTGCGGATGCGGCCCACAGGGATGTCCAGGGTGCCGGAAGCGGCCACAGGCGTCAGGTCGGCCATGGAGGCTTCCTTGGTGTTGGGCACCACCTTGGCCCACTGGTTGTCCTCGTCCAGCAGCTTCTCGATCTCGGCGACGGACAGGTCCTCGCGGAGCTTCAGGGTCAGGGCCTGGGAGTGCGAGCGCATGGCGCCGATCCGGACGCAAAGGCCGTCCATGATGATGTGGTTCTCCTCGGAGGTGCCGAGGATTTTGTTGGTTTCCACCCCGGCCTTCCACTCTTCCTTGGACTGCCCGTTGCCCAGGTCCGCGTCGATCCAGGGGATCAGCGAGCCAGCCAACGGGACGCCGAACTGGGTGGCGTCGATGTCGGTGCGCTGGTGGGCCAGGACCTTGCGGTCGATCTCCAGGATGGCCGACGCCGGGTCGTCCAGTTCCGTGCTGACCTCGGCGTTGAGCGTACCGAACTGGCTGAGGAGCTCACGCATGTGCCTGGCGCCGCCGCCGGAGGCAGCCTGGTACGTCATGGAGGTGCCCCATTCGACCAGGCCGTTCTTGAACAGGCCGCCCAGGCCCATGAGCATGCAGGAGACGGTGCAGTTGCCGCCGATGAAGTCCTTGGTGCCGTTAACCAGGCCCTTGTCGATGACGTCACGGTTGATCGGGTCCAGCACGATGATCGAGTCATCGTTCATGCGCAGGGTGGAGGCGGCGTCGATCCAGAGGCCGTCCCAGCCGCGGCTGCGCAGCTCCCCGTGGACCTGCTTGGTGTAGTCCCCGCCCTGGGCGGTGACAATAATGGGCAGCTTCGCCAAAGTGTCGAGGTCGAACGCGTTCTCGAGCTTGCCGGCGCCGTCAGCGAAGGACGGCGCGGCACCTCCCGCGTTGGAGGTGGAGAAGAACACCGGGTTGATGTTGGCGAAGTCGCCCTCGTCCTGCATGCGCTGCATCAAGACGGAACCGACCATGCCGCGCCATCCGACCAGGCCGACGGAAGGGGTAGCTGCTGTAGTCATTGGTCCAGTTTAGACTTCGCAACAGGCAGGACGCAGTCGGTTACGTCACGCCCCGCCGGGCCCACCCGTCGAGGTGGCGGGCGCCTCGTGCCTGCCATGCGGGTTCATTCACTGAGGGGTCCTGCTCCGGGTTCCGGTGCATGCCGTTCCTTCCGCAATTTCTTGGCCCGGTATTCGTCCCTTGCCATGCGGAAGGTATACCAGGCGCCGAAAATGCCGAATGCGGTGAGGACCAGGGCGCCCCAGAACGGCTGGCCGCCGTCAGGTAGGGGCCTCAGCAGTATTACCAGCGAGAGAAGGGCCAGGAGCGCCATGACGCCTGTCAGGATTCCCATGCCCCACCAGGTTTGGACCTGCACGTGGCCACGGCCTGGAGAAAACCCGATTTCATCGGCGGGGTAGCTGTGCAGTTCGCCCGTGTCGGTAGTTCGCAGCACCCGTTTTTCACCCCGTGCAAGCGCAGCCTTATGCTCGGCGTGGACGGCATCGTTGCGCCGCTCACGGTCACGGTCGAATGTCACAGTGAGTCCTGTCGGATGGTGCGTAGGCGGTGAAGGAGGCCGGCGTCGTCCACGCCCCTGGTTTCAGCAATGTCCGGCTCGGTGGGTGTGGAGATACCAGTGGTCCATAGTCCGCCGCCGCCATTTTTTACGTAGAGGGTTCGGCCGGTGGGATCCTCCCGGCGGCGAATAGTGGCGCCGCCCTCCGGGTTGCTGTCCAGGTGCTGCTTGATGACCATGAGGTTGGCCTCGGCGGCGGTAACGTTCGGCCGCTGAGCCATTGCCCACCACGTGAAGTAGGCGCGGGGCTGGAACAGCAGATGGATGTCGTCATTTTCCATGAAGACCACGCTGTCGCCCCCGTCGGCCGTCAGCAGCGAGATCTCAATGCGGCGAACGGCGGAGGAGAGCAGGGCAGCGACGGCGGCAGTGGGGCCTGATACGGAGAGGAGTCCGTCATTTTCGGCTTTGGCCAAGCCTCTTGCTATCAGGGACGATGCGCCGGCGCTCACCATGTCCGTGTTGTCCAGATAGCCGTCCACTCTCAGTGCTTCAGCGCTGTGGAACGAGGCGTCCCCGCGCTGGAGGCTTGCAAGGGTGACCATCTCAGCAAAGCCATATCCGATCGCATCGGGGATGGTGGCGGCTTCCGTCGTTGTCTCAGTCATCGTGGACACCTCTCGTTGTGGGCTCAGAATCCAAAGAAGTCGCCGACTTTTTCAGCGGCGTCTCCAGCGCCTTCCCAGACTTCCTTGGCACCGTCAGCGATGGAACCGCCGATGGCATTGACGGTTTCTTTGACTATCGGAACGTTGTCATAGATGGCCAAGGCTCCGGATGCAACCATTGCTGCCGTTCCGACGGGCGGGGGAGCGAAACTCACAACTCCCAGACCAGCTTTGATTCCGGAGTAGAAGGCGGCCTCTACATCGCCTTCCTTGGCGTTGTTGACGGTGTCCAAAACGTCAAGGCCTACTCCGATTCCGCCTAGGGCCCTGCCACCAAATTTGAAGAACTCGGCCGCCTTGCCACCCTCGGCGAGACGCAAAGCGGTATCCCACCTGCCGTCGAACAGTTCCGATGAAGTGTTGAAGTACTGGCTCAGCATATTGGTGTTTTGGAACGCTTTTGCCACGCTCTGGAAATCCCTGGAGAACAGGAACTCGCCGAGGTTATCCGCCTTGCCGATGAAATGGGGAAGATCGAACAGTCCCGCCCGGAGGTTCGGCAACGCTTTGGTCAGGTTGTAGATATCCCAGCCGCTGCGGAAAGGGGAGTTGGGATCAGTGAGCCAGCCCGGTCCCCAGGGATCGTTGCTGCCCTGCCCCGGGATTGGACGGCGGGGGCCGTCGGTGCCGCCCGGCGAACCTTCGCCGGGTCCACCACCGAAGCCGGAGCCGGTGGTGCTGGCCTTCTCCTGCTCATTAGCATTCTGAAGCAGGACTTTCGACTCCTGCTTCAAGCGCGAGACGGTCTGCTGAAGGAGGGTCCGGTGGTTGCTGTTCCAGTCAGAGCGGAACCGCTGGGCGTCCGCGCCCTTCCAAGCCGGGTTGTTGTTGATCTGGCTGCTCAGCTGCGTCGACTGCTGCTGCAGCAGGTCGGCCGTCTTGTTGAACTGCTGCGCGAGGGCCCGAAGTTGCTCGACGTCGGCGCCCCACAAAGTTCCTGCCACCAGGATTCCCCCCAATATTCATTCAACAGCCCCCAGAGTGCTGCGTGCCCCAGCCTAGGCCAGGACAAGACCGCCCGCGATGGGGTGGCCTCCCCATGCCGCTGCAGTGAGCGTCAGCCCTGGTCCGACTGCTCCAGCACCGCTGCCTTCCGCGCGCGGAGCGCGAAGAACGAGCCGAAGGTGAAGACCTGCGTGACCACCACCAGCACGATGGCCCCGGCGATCTTGTTCCCGCCCAGGATCATGGTGAGCCCCACGATCGCGGAGAGCAGTGCCAGCAGGGGCAGCAGCATGTAGCCCAGGACGAACAGGGTTTCCGGTTTCTTCAGCATGTTCCTAGCCCTCGGTCCGTGACCACTTGGTGAATCGGTAGCGTGTGCCGTTGGCGGCCGTCAGCCACCCGTCCGGCGGGACGGAGGCTGTAGCCTCCCAACTGGTGCCGAGCTCCGGGGCGAAAGTGTCGCCGTCGGCCTTCACATCGATGGTGGTGACCACCGCAACGTTGGCGAGGTCCGTGGACTGGCGGAAGACGTCACCGCCGCCCAGGATCCAGACGGTCTCGCCGCCGTCGACAAACTGCGACTCAAGGAGCGCGTCATCCAGGGAGGGAACCACGACGGCGCCCTCCGCCTCAGGCGTGTCGGCCCAGCTTTTCTGCCGCGTAATGACGATGTTCGTGCGCCCGGGCAGCGGCCGGTACTTGTCCGGGAATGACAGCCAGGTCTTGCGGCCCATGATGACCGGGTGCCCGGTGGTGAGCCGGGTGAAGTGCTTGAGGTCCTCTGGCAGGTTCCAGGGCATGTCCCCGTCCTTGCCGATGACGCCGTCGGACGTCTGGGCCCACACCAGCCCGACGCCGGTGATGGAGGCGGCCAGTTCCTCCGTGAAGGACTGGGGATCGGTGAAGTTTTCGGTGCTCATACGGCGATCGGAGCCTTGATGGTGGGGTGGTGCTGGTAGCCCACCACTTCGAAGTCTTCCAGCGTGTAGTCGAAGATCGAGGCCGGTTTCCGGGTGATCTTCAACTGCGGGTATTCGTAGGGCTCGCGTTCCAGCTGCTTGAGGACCTGGTCCATGTGGTTCTCGTAGATGTGCACGTCACCGCCGGTCCAGACGAACTCTCCCGGTTCGAGGCCGACCTGCTGAGCGATCATGCAGGTGAGCAGCGCGTAGGAGGCGATGTTGAAGGGGACGCCAAGGAACATGTCAGCGGACCGCTGGTAAAGCTGGCAGGAGAGCTTGCCGTTGGCCACATAGAACTGGAAGAACGCGTGGCAGGGCGGGAGGGCCATGTCGTTCAGTTCGGAGACGTTCCACGCGGACACAATGTGCCGGCGCGAGTCCGGGTTCGACTTCAGGTTCTCGATGAGCTCGGCGATCTGGTCGATGTGGCCGCCGTCCGGAGTGGGCCAACTGCGCCACTGCACGCCGTACACCGGGCCCAGGTCGCCGTCCTCGTCCGCCCATTCGTTCCAGATGGTGACGCCCTGGTCCGTCATCCACTTGATGTTGGTCTCGCCGCGCAGGAACCACAGGAGTTCCACCGCCACGGACTTGAAGTGGACCCGTTTGGTGGTGATCAGCGGGAAGCTTTTGGAGAGGTCAAAGCGGATCTGGCGCCCGAAAACGCTGGTGGTTCCGGTGCCGGTGCGGTCCGATTTATGGGTGCCGGTGGCCAGGACATCGCGCAGGAGGTCTTCATAAGGCGTTGGGATGCTCACGCCCCAAGTCTACTTTGAGCGTGGCCCCGGGTGCGGAAGCAGCGCGGCGGCGGCTGAGACCGCTCGGAAGACCAGGCCAATGCCGATGAACATGAACAGCACTGTGGGGATCCAGATGGAGGCGGCCCCGTCCCACCCCAACCACCCGCGGATGCTGAGCCAGCCGATCAGGGCGGTCAGCGCCGGGGCAAGTTGGGCAACGACATCTTTCCCTGCACCAATGTCCCTGGCGCCTGCAGTGCCGAGTGACCTCGACAGTGCAGGGAGGAACCGGTGAAGCAGCCACAGGAAAGCCACGCAGCCAAGGCCGGTGAGGAGGGGTGCGAACACCGTCCACGCTGTCTTCGGAGCAAAGCGGTCGGGTGATCCGCTGCCGTCCCAGTGCACGGGTACAGGGTCAGGCATCCCCGGATAGAGCGCTGCCCCGGTCACGGCAGTAAGCAGCAGCGCCAGCACTGAAGCGGCGAACCAGTCGGCGGCTCTCCGGGTCTTGACGTCCCGGCCCATGGTCAGCCGCCTGCCTGGCGGGTGTCGTTCTGGCGGATTTCGGGGGAAAGCGCAGGGGGTTGCGGGAGCCCGGGCGTCCGCGGGAGGGGCGGGGCAGCACCCTGGACGGGGATTACCGCGATCCCCACGGCGGCAGCGGCCAGGAGAGCCCCGACGGCGGGAGCAGCCTGCCAGAAGGCATCCCACCGTTCCGGACCGAGTGGCGACGCCCGGTTCAGCTTGGGTCCGGCGCTCATCAGAAGGACCCCGGCCTGGCCTGCCAGGAACGCGGCCTGCGTCCGCACCACACGGTGCACCGTGATGGCACGCAGTGCGACATCCAGTCCCAGGACCGGCCCAGGGACGCTGTTGCGACGGCGGACAAGCACCAGGGGAACCCCGGACGCGACCACAACCGCGGCGCTGCTCCACGCCGTCACCGGCCAGGACTGCTGCGCGCCCAGTTCACCCTGCGGCCCGGCAACAAGGAACAGGACAGCCAGGAGAATGGTCGCAGCGGCAACCAGGGTGCAGGCCAGGGCGGATGAGACCGGTTGGCGGGGCCAGTGCAGGGGCTCGTCCGGGGTCCCGTAATTCCGGTGCACCAGCACTTCGCCGAGCGACACAACGGCCAGGATGGCGCCGGCGGAAACAGCTGCGAAAAGCGCGGGATTCCCTGTGAGGGTTCCCGGGACGAAGATTGCCGCGGGTACGGGCACGAACGCTGCCAGCCCCATCGCGGCACCGATGGACACCGACAACCGGGCGGCGGGCTGGGCCTGCGCGCCGGCGCCCCGGCGGGATGCGGGCCGTCCGGAGAGGCTGGGCGGTGCCCACAGCAGCATCATCAGCAGCACCGCCAGGTTCAATGCCCCGGCCGGGTTGAACCAGTTCGGGGGGCCAACGGCCGGATCGGGGCGGGCTGCATGGTTCCCTGCGATGGCCGCCAGCCCGGACGCAATTGTCGCCACCGTTCGGAGCAGGCGGTTTATGGTGATGGCCCGCAGGAGTCTGTCCTGTCCGGGCGCCAGTCCGTTTACGGGTGCCCGGCGGCTGGTCAGCATCAGCACTGCGAGGGTGCCGCCGGCCAGGACGAGCAGCGCCCCGCCCAGGTACATCGCCAGATCCATGCCGGCTATGCGGCCCTCCCCTCCGAACGTGGCATAACCGCCGGCACCATCCGGACGCGAACCGTAAGGGCGGGCTTCAAAGCCCGGCAGCGTGGACGTCCACACGATCTGGGTGGTGGACAGGAGGAAGATCACCGCCACCGTCCAGGCGAGGGGACGCGACACCAGTGCCCGGAGCGCGGGCGGCCTTCCGCCCTGCGCCAGCGGCCGGGCGAGTGCCCGGGGATAGGTTGCCTGCCCCAGCACATATGTCGCCAAGCTTCCGAGGACAGGCCAGGCGAGGGCCGGGGCGATGTCCACGGGCCCCGATGATGCCCCGGGTAGTGGCAGGATGCCCGCATTCGCAGCGGGAAGCAAAGAGCTCGCCATCCATCCGATGACGCCGGTGCACAACGCATGCCGGGACGCTGCGGCGGAAATGTCCCGGCCCCGGCGGATCAGGAAACGAAGCAGGAAGTACACTCCGCCAATAAGCAGGAGCGGCCACAGGACAGTTGCCGGTGGAACATCAAAGGCAAGAGTGGTGGTGGCAGCCGGCACGTTATCCCCCCAGAACTGTGCATCGTTCCCCTAAGTCAAGGGGTATGCGGGTCCAGGGTCAAGCGGGCGTGGAGCCCTCAGTCGTCAAAGGGCTTGAACTGCTCCACCGCCACAACCCGCCTCTTCCCGCCGTTGGCCACATGGCACACCACCAGTTCGCCGGGCGAGAGGTACGGTTCGTGGGCCGGCAGCAGCTTGGCGAGGTGTGAGGGCATGTGGGCCGCGAGTTGCTTCAGTACCGTCGGCAAAGCGGGCCGGTGGGTGCAGACCACCACAGGCCGTTGCTTGTCCACCAAAGACTCGATGACGGCGGCGGTCTTCTTGGGGCTGCGCTGGTGCTTGTGTTCGGTCAGGCCCTCCGCCAGCTTCACCTTGGCCCCGGTGGCCCGCGCGTAGGGGGCGACGGTGGCAACGCAGCGCAACCAGGGGCTGCTGACCACCCGCATCGGCTTCCACGCCTGCAGGAGCCGCCCCACGGCCTGGGCCTGGCGCGACCCGGTGGCCGCCAGCGGACGCTCACCCTCGGCCTTGCTCCACGATGCGCGCGGCTTGGCTTTGGCATGGCGGAGCACCAGCAGGGGCCAGGTATCCAGCTCTCCTCGACCGTGCGCGTCCTGCAGGTACGTAAGGGGTACGACGTCGGACGGGTTTGACAGCAGGCGGGCCGCCTTTTCGGGGGCGCACCACATGACGCTGTCCACTTCCTTGCCATCGGGAAGCAGGGTGTCACCATTGACCCTGACCGCCCAGTAATGGACTACCTTCAGGCCCGACGCCACGTGGTAGTGGATGGGTGGCAACGGTATGCCCAGGGGCGCTTTGAGGCCGATCTCCTCCCACACCTCACGGACGGCGCACTCAGGGACAGTCTCGCCGGCGTCGATCTTTCCTTTGGGCCATGACCAGTCGTCATAGCGTGGCCGGTGGATCAGCAGGACTTCCAGGCCGTCCCGACCGGCACGCCAGGGAATGGCGCCCGCCGCCGTCACGGCAATGGGTTCCCCCGGGTGGTCAGTCTGGTCTTCTACGAGTGCATCGCTCGACAACGCGGCGGCCCTTATCGCCGGCTCAGGCTGCGTTGCCGCGGCCGGGATGCCAGCAGCCAGGACTGGACGTCTTCGAGCGGCTTCCCGTCCTCGGACAGGTGGTGCCGTGTCCAGCGGCCCTCGTTGTCAAGATGCCAGCTGGAGGTCTCCGGATCCATGTAGCGCTGCAGGAGGTCCAGGACGTAGGTGATGTCGTCCGCGCTGGCCAACTGGACCAGGGCCTCCACCCTGCGGTCAAGGTTGCGGTGCATCATGTCAGCGGACCCGATGTAGACCACGGGGTCCCCGCCGTTGGCGAAGGCAAACACCCGTGAGTGCTCCAGGAACCGGCCCAGGATGGAGCGGACCGTGATGTGCTCGCTGAGGCCGGGAACGCCGGGCCGCAGCGAACAGATGCCGCGGACCACCACGTCCACCTTCACGCCCGCCTGGGACGCGCGGTACAGGGAATCGATGATGGCTTCGTCCACCATTGAGTTCACCTTGATCTGCACGTGCCCGGGAATTCCGGCACGGGCATTGCGGATCTCGGTTTCGATGCGGTCAATGAGGCCGGACCGCACCGAACGTGGTGCCACCAGCAGGCGCTTGAAGGTCGACTTGGGCGCGTAGCCGGAAAGCTGGTTGAACAGCTTGGAAAGATCCTGCCCCACCTGTTCGTCGGCGGTCAGCAGGCCCAGGTCCTCGTAGTACCGGGCGGTGCGCGGGTGGTAGTTGCCGGTGCCGATATGGCAGTAGCGGCGCAGGCCGTCCACTTCCTGCCGGACCACCAGGGACAGCTTGCAGTGCGTCTTCAGGCCCACGATCCCGTACACCACGTGCACGCCGGCCTGCTCGAGCTTGCGGGCCCACGAGATGTTGGCCTGCTCATCGAACCTGGCCTTGATTTCCACCAGGGCCAGGACCTGCTTGCCGGCCTCCGCGGCATCGATCAGGGCATCCACGATGGGGGAGTCTCCGGAGGTCCGGTACAGGGTCTGCTTGATGGCCTGGACCTTCGGGTCTGCCGCTGCCTGCTCCAGGAACGCCTGCACGGAGGTGGAGAACGAGTCGTACGGGTGGTGCAGCAGGATGTCCCGGCGCCGCATCGCAGCAAACACATTGGCGGCCTTGGACGTTTCGGACTCGTTCAGGTACCGGGAGGTGTGCGGGACGTGCTTGGGGTAGTGCAGGTCCGCCCTGTCGATTCCGGCTATGACCGACAGGCCCCGCATGTCCAGCGGCGCCGGCACCGAGTACACCTCGGACTCCTCGACACCCAGCTCACGGATCAGCAGCGCCCGGATGTTGGGGTTGATGTCGTTGGTGACTTCCAGCCGGACGGGCGGCCCGAACCGGCGGCGCAGGAGTTCCTTCTCCAGGGCCTGCAGGAGGTTCTCGGCGTCGTCTTCCTCCACCTCCACGTCTTCGTTGCGCGTGACGCGGAAGGTGTGGTGCTCCAGGACCTCCATGCCGGGGAAGAGCTTGTCCAGGTGGACGGCGATGACTTCCTCAAGCGCGATGAACCGTGCCACCCGGCCGGGCACCGCACCGGCGCGGGGGCCGTCGATGGAAATCAGCCGCGGCAGCTGGTCCGGGACTTTGACGCGGGCGAAGAGCTCCTTGTCGCTCACGGGGTTCCTGACCACCACGGCGAGGTTCAGCGACAGGCCCGAGATATACGGGAACGGGTGCGCGGGGTCCACGGCCAGCGGCGTGAGGATGGGGAAGACCTTTTCCGCGAACATGACGCTGAGCTGCTGCTGGGCGGCGTCGTCCAGTTCCCCCCACTGCATGACATGGATGTGCTCGTACGCCAGCGCGGGCCGGATCTGCTCGGCGAAAACCTGTGCATGCCGCTGCTGGAGCCGGTGGGCTTCTTCGCTGATCCGCTCCAGCACCTCGACTGGGCTGAGCCCGGCAGGGGAGGGGACGGCCAGCCCGGTGGCGATGCGGCGCTTCAGGCCTGCCACGCGGACCATGAAGAATTCGTCCAGGTTGGAGGCGAAGATGGACAGGAAGCTGACCCGCTCCAGCAGGTGGAGGGTGGGGTCTTCCGCCAGTTCCAGCACCCGGGAGTTGAAGGCGAGCCAGCTCAGCTCGCGGTCCAGGAAACGGTCCGGCCGGATGTCGCCCTCGGGCTGCAGGTTCGGGGCGAATTCGGGGATGTCGATGCGGTCCTGCGTGGCCCTGGATGCCGGTACCTCGGAGGAGCCGAAGCGGGCCCGGACAGGCACCGCAACATCCTGGGACGTGGCTGTTCCGGACGGTTCCGGGTTCATGGCTTCTCCTTCAGCTGGCGCTCCGGTGCCGGCGCTTCCGCCCCGCGCGGCTCCATTTCAACCTTACAAGCATTCGCCGGCCCCACGGCCCCTGTTTTACGCCGCGCCAAGGATTGATCGGGCCTCCCGGCTACGCGCCGGCCGGGCCGTACATGACATCCATGTCCCAGCGGCTGAAACCGAGCCGCCGGTACAGCGCTACGGCCGGAGCGTTGTCCGCATCCACGTACAGCATCACGCCGTTCAATCCCGCGTCGCGGAGGTGCTTGATGCCGGCGACGGTCAGGGCCTTGCCCAGTCCCATGCCCTGCGCCTCCGGTGCCACACCCACCACGTAAACCTCGCCGATCGCAGGGTGCTCACCATGCCGGGGGTGGACCTTGGTCCAGTGATACCCGAGCAGCCGGCCGTTCCGGTCCTCGGCGAGGAGGAAGCCGGACGGGTCGAACCAGTCCTCCGCCATGCGCGCCTCGAGGTCGGCCCTGGTGAGGCTGCCCTGCTCGGGGTGGTGGGCAAACGCTGCCCGGTTGGCGGCCAGCCACGCCTCTTCATCCTTGCCCGGAACGAACGTACGGATGGCTACCCCGTCCGGAAGGCCGGCGTCGGGCAGGTCCGCGCCCGCCGTCGTCATCCGCATCTTCCACAACTCGCGCACCGGCGCGTAACCGTAGCGGGCTGCGAGGTCGGCGGCGGCTTCATGGTTTCCATGCGACCAGGCATTCAGCCCGCTGAAGCCCCGGACCTCCTTGAGCGCGCCCACCAGACGGTCCGCCACACCCTGGTTCCGGTAGGAGGGGTGCACGGCGATTTCCAGGATGCCGCTGCCGTCCGGCTCATCAACCACGACGGCGAACCCCGCCAGGTCCTGGCCGGTCGCCGGATCGGAGTCCTCGTCGGGAGCGTAGAGGGCCAGGGTCAGCAGGCTGTGCACGGCCGAATCACCGGCGCGCATCGTCACCAGGGTTTGTTCCGAAATGGAAGGATTGCCATCCGATTCTTCCGCCGCGGCCAGGAGGTCACGGCAGTCTTTCATCAGTTGCTGGTCCACTCCGCCCCGGACGACATGGACGGGCCACTTCTGCGGATGCGCTGGAGTCATGAGCCAAGGCTATACGCCTGCGGCGGCCCAGGCTCAGGCTTCGGTGAGTTCATCTTCCTGCTGCCGGACCAGCGTGAGGCGGTAGCCGACGTTCCTGACGGTGCTGATCAGGTTCTCGTGGTCCGCTCCGAGCTTGGCCCGCAGGCGACGGACGTGGACGTCCACGGTGCGCGTGCCGCCGTAGTAGTCGTAGCCCCACACCTCGGTCAGCAGCTGCTGCCGGGTGAAGACGCGGCCAGGGTGCTGCGCCAGGTACTTCAGGAGCTCGAACTCCTTGAAGGTCAGGTTCAGCGGTGCCCCGTTGACCCGGGCCGTGTAGCTTGCCTCATCAATGACGACGCCGGCGGCACGGATTTCGCTGGGCGCGTCCTCCTGCTCGGGCACTGCCCGGGCGACGGACAGCCGGATACGGGCCTCCACCTCGGCGGGGCCTGCGGAATCGAGGACGATGTCGTCAACAGCCCACGCGGAGGACACCGCCGCCATGCCGCCTTCGGTCAGGATGAGCACCAGCGGGGCGCTCAGGCCTGTGGCCTTCAGGAGCTGGGTGAGGGAGCGGGCGCCCACCAGGTCCTTGCGGGCGTCCAGCAGGACAATATCGCAGGGGTCTGTTTCCAGGAGGGCCGTGGGCTCCGCGGGGAGGATATGGACCCTGTGGTTCAGCAGCTCGAGGGCAGGCAGGATGTCCACCGAAGAACCGGTGCTGTTGGTCAGTAACAGGATGTGCGACATTGTTCCTCCAAGGGCTGTCCGCGCATCGTTGGGCGACTGAACCGGATTCTCACCGGCCGGTACTGGCTCCTGCGGAAGGTTTTGGACCGTCAGCACGCCGCCGGCCAGCCACCTCAGCAGGGAGCGTAGCTGAACTTTGAGTATACCCGGCGGCCCCTTCCTGGCCACAGATTCGGGGCGGGGGCCGGTACGTTTTGCGACATATCCAGTTCACATAAGGCAGGATTGGACCAGGGCGCACCCGCCCTGCCGTGAAGGGGCAGACCTGCCTTCCGGCCGACCGCCAGGATGGGAAAACAGCGCAGTGAGTGCACCGACGAAGCACAGGCCGGGCCACGCATGACGGCGGAACTGCAGGCCCCCGCGCGTTCGCTCGGCTCCTGGACCGTCGGCATCGTCGGGATCGCCGGCCTCATCGCCATCATCGCCGGGGTCTACGCCTCGCCGGAGGCACTTGTGGTGGTGGGGATCGTGATCGCCGTGGCGGTGGGCATTGGTTGGCCGCACTTCCTCCGCATCCCGGCCAAGAAGACCCTCGCCGCCGTCATCGCCCTGCCGGGGGCAGGCGCCGCCGTAGCCGCCGCCCTGGTGCCGGCACCCGGATACCTGGACTGGACGCCGGGCTTTGTGGCCCTGGGAATGATGGCGGTGTTCGTGGTGCAGCTCATCCGCGGTACCGGGCAGGCGCAACGGCTGGAATCAACCCTGGGCTGCTGCGCCGGTGTCCTGCTGTCCTGCCTGGGGGCAGGATGGATTGCCGGCTCCCGGTTCAACGGTGTCCGCGAGATGCTCCTGGTGGCGGCGATCAGCGCGGCAGTTGCCCTGCTGGCCGGGCTCATCCGTTGGCCGGACAGCATTGTTGCCCCGCTCGGAGTGGTGCTCGCCGGCCTGGCCGGTCCCCTGGCAGGGCTGGTTCTGTCGGACATCGCCGTGCTGCCCGCGGCCGTCTTCGGCGTGGTTGTCGGTGCGGTGCTGGCGAGCTTCCGGCGGCTGGCCACCCTCCGCGGCGCTCCGCTGAACATCCTCGCAGCCCTGGGCATGGGACTGGCCCCGGTCTCTGCTGTTGGATCCCTCGCGTACTTCATAGACAAACTACTCATCTACTAACGGGTTAGGATGGCACCATGTCCGTACTTGCTTTTGAAATCTTCTTCCTTGTCCTGCTCGGCATCGCGAGCCTGTCCATGGCCTGGTTCGCCGGCTTCGTGGTCTACCGCCTCTTCAAGGGCCAGCAGTAGCCACCCCTTTCCCGGGACCGGCCGTAGCTGGAGGTAATACCAATGCCCATTGAGATTCCTACAGACCTGACCCCCGAACTCGTGCCCCTCTCCTGGCTCATCGGTGAGTGGGAGGGCCGTGGGCGGCTCGGCAGCGGCGACGAGGATTCCGAACACTTCCTGCAGCACGTCTCCTTCACCCACAACGGCCTGCCGTACCTGCAGTACCGTGCCGAAAGCTGGCTGACCGACGACGAAGGCACGCGCCTGCGTCCGCTCACGGTCGAGACGGGCTTCTGGGCGCTGGAACGCAAGCAGCTCGATGCCGACGGCGGCCCCGGGCTGGTGCCGGCAGACATCGTCCCGGTGCTGAAGAGCGCCGACGAAGTCGAGGCGCTGCGCAACAAGGACGGCGGCTTCGATATCTCCGTGTCGATTTCGCACCCCGGCGGAATCTCGGAGCTGTACTACGGCCAGATCAAGGGGCCGCAGATCCAGCTGACCACCGACATGGTGATGCGCGGCAGCCACTCCAAGGACTACAGCGCAGCCACCCGGATCTTCGGACTGGTGGACGGCAACCTGTTGTGGCGCTGGGACGTTGCCACCGGGGGTGACGCAGGAAAAGGGCTGGAAGCGCACGCCTCCGCGTTCCTGCACCGGGTCTCATGACCAGATAGGGTCCACCGGACCCAAAAGAGGGGAGCGGCACCGTGGAAGAAAGCACCGTCGAAACAGCAGGAGCGCCGGCTGATTACAGCGACCTGAAAGCTGTCTTCTTCAATGGCACACTGAAGAAGTCGCCCCAGACGTCCAACACGGACGGCCTGATCCGCATCAGCCGCCTGATCATGGAAAAACACGGCGTCAGCACTACGGTGATCCGCACGGTGGACCACGACATCGCCAGCGGCGTCTACCCCGACATGACCCAGTACGGCTGGGCCACCGACGAGTGGCCGCAGCTCTACCCTGCGGTCAAGGAAGCCGACATCGTCGTGGTGGCCGGCCCTATCTGGCTTGGAGACAACTCGTCCCAGACCAAGAAACTGATCGAACGGCTCTACGCCCACTCCGGTGAACTCAACAGCAAGGGCCAATGGGCGTTCTACCCCAAGGTCGGCGGTTGCCTGATCACCGGCAACGAGGACGGAATCAAGCATTGCGCCATGAACGTCCTCTACAGCCTGCAGCACATCGGCTTCAGCATTCCACCGCAGGCCGACGCCGGATGGATCGGACCCGTGGGACCCGGACCGAGCTACCTCGATGAAGGCTCCGGTGGACCGGAAACTGACTTCACCAACCGGAACACGACATTCATGACCTGGAACCTCCTGCACCTGGCCCGGACGCTCAAGGACGCCGGCGGCTATCCCGCGTACGGAAACCTGCCCGGCGAATGGGCTGCCGGGACAAGGTTCGATTTCGAAAATCCGGAATACCGCTGACCTCCAAGGACTTCTACTTCATATGACTACGCCCAGCCCTTTGTTGTCGCGCCCCGGTGCCGTCGAGGCCACCGGCCCCGACGCCGGAGTCGCCGCGCACTACGGCGAGCCCCTGCGTGAGCAGCGCGCCCTTGCCGCCGGAACCGCCGTCGTCGACCTTTCCCACCGCGGCGTGGTCACCGTTGCCGGGCCGGACCGGCTGAGCTGGCTCAACACCCTGTCCTCGCAGCAGGTGGCAGCGCTGAAACCGGGCGAATCCAGCGAACTGCTGCTCCTCAGCGTCCAGGGCCGGATCGAGTTCGACGCCCGTGTGGTCGATGACGGGGAAACCACCTGGCTGATCGTCGAGGCAGCAGAGGCTGCCCCGCTGGCCGAGTACCTCAACCGCATGAAGTTCATGCTGCGGGTGGAGATCGCCGACGCTTCCGCGGACTGGGCCGTGCTGGGCAGCACGCGGGCCGTGCCGGAATGGGCAGGGCACCGCGCATGGCAGGACCCGTGGCCGCACGTTTCCGCGGGCGGCTATTCCTACGCCACCGTCTCCGAGGAGGACCACCCCGGCCTTGAACGGCCCTGGTTCGAGTACCTCATCCCCGCAGCCGGGTTCGAAGACGCAGTTGCCGGCCGGACCTTGGCCGGTGTGCTCGCCGCAGAGGCCCTCCGGGTGGCCGCGTGGCGACCCCGGATCGGCGCCGAAACGGACGACAAGACCATCCCGCATGAACTGGACCTGCTGCGCACCGCCGTGCACCTGGCCAAGGGCTGCTACAAGGGCCAAGAGACGATCGCCCGGGTCCACAACCTGGGGCACCCGCCGCGGCGGCTGGTGTTCCTGCAGCTGGACGGTTCGCAGCACACCCTGCCCGCTGCCGGCAGCCCCGTTATGGCCGGGGAACGGAAAGTGGGGACCGTGACCTCTGTGGCGCAGCATTACGAGATGGGGCCGGTGGCCCTGGCAGTCATAAAACGTTCCGTGGCCCCGGATGACATACTGACGGTCCTGGACGGCGATGAGCCATATCCGGCCGCCCAGGAACTCATCGTCGCCCCTGACGCCGGCCAGGTTGTGGGGCGCCAGACCGGATTCCTGAGGGGGCCACGCTGATAACCGAGAACACTACGCCCGTCCACGTTGGGGCGGAGGCAGCGGGAGGGCGCGACGACGATGCGCTAGCTTTGGCGCATACGCTCTTCCAGGCTGCCCGTGAAGGGAACGCGGCGCTGCTTGGTCCCTACCTTGAGGCAGGAGTACCGGCCACCATGACGAACGCCGCGGGCGACTCCCTGCTGATGCTCGCCGCGTATCATGGCCATGCCGGCACCGTAGAGCTGCTGCTGCAGCACGGGGCCGACGCCAACACCGCCAACGACCGGGGCCAGACCCCCCTCGCCGGAGCGGCATTCAAGGGCTACACGGACGTGGCCCGGGTCCTTCTGGGCGCCGGAGCGGATCCGGACGCCGGTGCGCCGTCGGCGCGGGCCGCCGCGCAAATGTTTGCCCGCACGGAGATCCTGGACCTGCTGGGCTGATCTTCCCGGGTTTCCGCCCGGGGACCAAACAAAACTCCAGAAGGATGACCGAGTGGAAAACGTAGAAAAGCCGTGGCCGGCGCTGTGGTCCCTGGTGATCGGATTCTTCATGATCCTGATCGACAGCACCATCGTCTCGGTGGCGAATCCCCGGATCATGGAGGGTTTGCACGCCGACATCAATTCGGTGATCTGGGTAACCAGTGCCTATCTGCTGGCGTACGCCGTTCCGCTGCTCATCACGGGCCGCCTCGGTGACAGGTTCGGTCCCAGGCGGTTGTACCTGCTTGGCCTGGTGGTGTTCACCTCGGCCTCGCTCTGGTGTGGCCTGGCGCAAAACGTGGAAACCCTGATCGCCGCCCGCGTGGTGCAGGGGCTCGGCGCGGCCGTCATGACGCCGCAGACCATGGCTGTCATCACCCGCATCTTTCCGCCGGACCGCCGCGGCTCTGCCATGGCCATCTGGGGTGCCACGGCCGGCATGGCCACGCTGGTGGGGCCCATCCTGGGCGGCGTCCTGGTGGACGGCCTGGGCTGGGAGTGGATCTTCTTCATCAACGTGCCGATCGGCGTCGTCGGTTTCATCCTGGCGATGCGCAACGTCCCCACGCTGAGCACCCACCCGCACCGCTTCGATATTCCCGGTGTCCTGCTGAGCGCCGTCGGGCTCTTCCTACTGGTCTTCGGCATCCAGGAAGGCGAAACGTACAACTGGGGAACCATCACCGGGCCCATCAGCGTGTGGGGCCTCATAATTGCCGGCCTTGTGGTCCTGGCCGGCTTCGTGGCCTGGCAGCGCTTCAACAAGGGCGAACCGCTCCTGCCGCTGGGCCTGTTCCGGGACCGGAACTTCTCCCTCGCCAACCTCGGTATCACCATGGTGGGCTTCACCGTTACGTCCTTCGGCCTGCCGCTGATCTTCTATTACCAGCTGGTCCGCGGCCTGACGCCCACCCAGTCGGCCCTCCTGATGGTACCCATGGCGCTGATCTCGGGCGGCATGGCACCGGTGGTGGGCAAGATCGTGGACCGGGTCAATCCGAAATACCTGGCCGCCGGCGGCCTGACGCTCATGGCCGTCGCCCTGGTCTGGAACGGCCTCCTCATGCAGCCGGACACACCCATCCTGCTGTTCCTGTTGCCCAGCGCTGTCCTGGGCTTCGCCAATGCCGGCATCTGGGCACCGTTGAGCACCACCGCCACCCGGAACCTGCCCCCTCGCCAGGCCGGCGCAGGCTCCGGCGTGTACAACACCACCCGGCAGTTCGGCGCCGTGCTGGGCAGTGCGGCCATCGCCGTCCTGATCCAGTCGCGGCTCGCCGCCGAACTTCCGTCCGGCGGTCCTGCAGCATCAGCCGGTGAGGGTATGGCCATGGGCGGCACCCTGCCCGGGTTCCTGCAGGCAGGGTTTTCGACGGCGATGGCCCAGTCGATCCTGCTGCCCGCCGCCGTCGTGCTCGCCGGTGCGGCAGTGGCCCTGTTCTTCGCCAAGCCCAAGCCGGTCCCGGACTGGGCCGCCGCGGGCAGTCCGGCGTCAGCGAAGGTGGACGCTGGTCTGGATTCCGCCGGCTGACAGGCCCAGCTTCCGGGCCAGTGCCAGGCAGCCGGTGTTGCTGACATCCGCGCGCCACTGCAGCGTCAGCCCGGCAGCCAGGGCCTCGTGGGCAGCGATGGAACCGGCCAGTGCGCCCAAGCCGCGGCGGCGCCACTGAGGGTCCACCAGCACTCCCATGTTGGCCAGCAGGCCTTCCCACTCGCCGTAGGCACCGCAGGCCAGGGGCACGCGCCTGCCGTCCAGTTCATGGACGATGGTGTAGCGGTTCTCGAGGTCGGACAGGCCCACCTCATTCACGTCATCCGGCGGGCACCTGCCCTCCAGCTCGATCGCCTCCGGGTTCCCGTGCGACACCGTCAGTTCCTCTGATGGCTGCTGGAGCGGAAGGTCGTCGGCAAAGAACAGTGCTGCGGCGCCCAGCCCGTGGCCGCCCTGTTCCCTGGTCAGTTTCAGGAGGGTGACGTGCTGGGCCATTTCCTCGTCGGGGATGTCTGCAGCGGCGTCGATGACGCTTCGGGGCCCCACTAAAGCCGAGCTTCCGAACAGCCGCACAAATTCGACGGTCCGGGCCGTTTCGTCGGCGCGGACAATCCGTTCCCCGGATGCCAGGGCATCACCGAATGCGTCGTCGTCAAGGCCCAGCCGGCGCGCCCACGCCAACTGGATGATGGCCGCTGAGCCGGGATCGAGTGTCATGGTCCCAGCCTAGGGCGGCCCAGTGGCTCAGCCGAACAGGACCGCGGCCTCGTCGTACCGGTTTTGCGGGACGGTCTTGAGCTGACCCAGGGCCTCCTCGAAGGCGACATGCTGGATGTCGGTGCCCTTCAGCGCCACCATGGTGCCCCAGTAGCCTTCCACAACGGAGTCGATGGCGGCCATGCCCAGGCGGGTGGCCAGGACCCGGTCGAAGGCCGAGGGGACACCGCCGCGCTGGATGTGGCCCAGGATGGTGGCGCGGGTTTCGATGCCGGTGCGTGCTTCAAGTTCGGGCGCCAGCTGGTCGGCGATGCCGCCCAGGCGGGGACGGCCGAAGGTGTCCAGGCCGCGCTCGGAGTGCGGGGACTCCATGTGTTCGGGAACGAAGCCCTCGGCCACCACCACAAGCGGTGCGCGGCCGCGGGCATGGGCTTCCTTCACCCATTCGGTGATCTGCTCGATGCTGACTTTTTGTTCCGGGATGAGGATGGCGTGTGCGCCGGCGGCCATGCCGGCATGCAGGGCGATCCAGCCCACGTGCCGGCCCATCACTTCGGCGATCATGCAGCGGTGGTGGGATTCACCGGTGGTGCGGAGCCGGTCGATGGCCTCGGTGGCGATCTGCACCGCGGTGTCGAAGCCGAAGGTGTAGTCGGTGGCGTCGAGGTCGTTGTCGACGGTCTTGGGAACTCCCACGATCTTGAGGCCGGCGTCGGTCAGGCGCTTGGCGGCAGCCAGCGTTCCCTCGCCGCCGATGGCGATGATGGCATCTATGCCCAGCCGGTCCATGTGGGCTTTGATGGCCTCGGGGCCGCCGCCGTTTTCGAACGGGTTGGTGCGCGAGGTACCCAGGATGGTGCCGCCCTGCTTGGCGATGCCGCGGACCATGGTGCGGGGGATGTCGATGATGTCGCCCTCCACCACGCCGCGCCAGCCGTCGCGGAATCCGACGAATTCCTGGCCATGGACGGCGATGCCCTTCAATACCGCGCCGCGGATCACGGCATTAAGTCCGGGGCAGTCGCCACCGCTGGTGAGGATTCCAATTTTCATGTTCGGCTCATCCCTGGGAAGAAGGTTAACAGGCAGAGCGCCACGCTGAGCTCACCTAGAAGTGTAGTGGGGTGTGTGGGGTACGACACAAACCGGTTACATTGGGCCGGCCGCCGCGAACACGGCAAGGCCCCTGCCCCCCGGAGCATGACTCCCCGGGGGCAGGGGCCTGAAAGGGTGTCGGTCAGGGCCGGTTGAGCGACCGCCGGTCCAGGAAGGTCTGCAGCAGGATTTCATTGCGCTGGTCCGGGATGATGATCCAGGCCAGGAGGTAGAAGACCACAGCTGGTCCGGGGAGCAGGCACAGCAGCAGGAAAGCGATGCGGACATAGGCCACGTCGACATTGAGCTGCGCCGCGATTCCTCCGAGTACTCCACCAACCCAGCGCTGCGGTCCGCGCTTCAGGCCGAAGCCCCTGACAATGCTGAAGAACTTATCCATGGTTCAAGACTTCCCTGTAGTTGGTTGGTTGTCACGTTTCCGGGCTGAGAGCAGGCCGCCCACCACCAGGGCCACGCCGGCACCGATCATGAGGCCGATCAGGACGTAGGTGCCGTTAAGGGCGACGATCCCCAGCTGGGCCACGATGATCAGCGCCGCCAGCGCCAGGACGATCAGTCCCCACACCACCGTCCCCACCCTGGCCGGTGCCGGGCCGGCGGTGTCCTGGCCCGCCGTCGTCGGAATGTTGCTGTTGTCCATGTCAGTTGCCTTCCTGGATCGTGACGTTGCTGAAGGTGCCGTCGATCTGCACCACCAGGTGGTTGCCGGGCCGGTCGGTGTTGTAGCTGCTTTGGCGGGTGGTGGTGCCGCCGCGCTGGCCCCCGCCCTCATTCAGGTTGCCCATGGTCATGTCCGCCTTGATGTCCACCGGCACGTTCTGCGGAATCACTACGGTGACGTTGCTGGCGGTGATGTCCAGGGGGACAACGACGTCGGATGTCAGGGGGGCGGTTGGGGACAGACCCGTGAGGTCCACGGTTCCGCGTCCGGCGGTGATGTCGATCCCGCCGCGTGCCTCTTCGATGCTGGCCGGGTTCCAGTCCACTTGCTGGAACCGCATCCGGCCGTCGTCCAGGGTGTTGTAGATACCCCCGGTGACCAGTGCGATCACGGCGAAGAGGCTCAGGATGCCGGACGTCCGGCCGCGGAAGCCTGCGACCAGGATGCCCAGGCCCAGGACCGCTGCGGCGCTGGCCCACACGATGGCGTTGGCGGAGCCGCCCAGGTTGATGACGTTCGCGGCGTCGAGGGCCTTCAGTCCGCCACCCACCACCAGGGCGGACCCCGTTGCGATGGCCACACCGGGGGCGCCGGGACCGGACGGCCGGGGCTTCGGCGGCCGCGGCGGAACCCACGGCGTGGGATAGCTGCCGGCGCCGGGCCCCCCGCTGCCGGGACCGCCGGGAGCCGTGCCCCCGGCGCCGCCGGAGCGGGGAACCGGTGGCATGGTTCCGGCCGGGCTGTAGCTGCCCTGGCCGTAAGGGCCTCCCGTTGCGCTGCCGGGATCCGCCGCGCCCGCGGTGCTGCTGCCATAAGGCGGCGCTGCAGCCGCAGTCGTTCCGGATGCGGTGCCGGCGGAGAAGGCCGCCGTGTGGGCCGTGCCGGTACTCCCCATCGGAGAGGTCCCGCCAGGCGCAGCAGTGCCGTGGCCGGCCATGGTGGGGTGGGCCTTGTTGCGCTGGGCGAGGTAGTAGATCAGGTAGATGGCGCCGCCAACCCAGAAGAGGGTCCACAGCAGTCCGCTCAGGCCGTTGTGGCTCCAGCCCCAGAAGCCTCCGCCCAGGCCGGTGAGGCCCAGGATCGTGGCGATGAGGGAACCTGTCATGCCGCTGGACCAGCGGCCCGCGCCGGCTTCCTGGACATGGATCCTGCCGTCAGGTTCCGGGAGGAAGGCCCAGGCCAGGCCGTACAGCAGGACTCCGATGCCTGCCAGGAGGGTCAGGACAATGAAGACACCGCGGATGATGATGGGGTCAACGCCCAGCCTGTGCGCAATGCCGCTGCAGACGCCGCCGACCCACCGGTCGTTGCCCCGGTAGATGCCGTTGCTGCGGATCCAGCCGAAGAAATCGGTGGACGGAGCGGGCGCCGGGCCGCCCTGGTACGCATCGTTGGGCGAAGGTTCTGCCGGCGGGGCTGTGGCGGCGCCGGGAGGCGTTGCGCCGGTGGACGGCAGCGGCTCGGTGGGCTGCCCGTTGTCCATGCCGGGCTGCTCCTTGGGAAGGGGCTCGGCAGGGTGTTCGTCGTCGGGGGAGGGGGTCTGCGAGTTCATACTTCGATCCTGCCGTCCACGCCCGGCAGCGCTCTACTGGGGGAAACCCTGAACCGTCCCTGAGCTGTCCCCGGGAAGTGGCCGAATGCGGTCCGGGCAACCCTGATCCATGTTTGGATTGACCCATGACATCCCTTCCGGTGCGGCCGCCCCTGGCACGGAGCAGCGACCGTGTCATCGCCGGGGTGTGCTCCGGCCTGGCTGCGCACCTGGGCTGGCCGGTGCGGAACGTCCGCCTCGGCATGGTCCTGGCGTCCTTCGCAGGCGGTGCCGGCCTCGTCTTCTACGCATGGCTCTGGATCATGGTGCCCACCGCGGATGAGGCGGCCCGCCGCAATGCCCGCCGCCCGTCGTCGCCCATTGCCCCGGCGGTGAGCCAGCCCACCCAAAGGACCGCTGCCGGCGACGGAACCCCGGCAGGTGCCGCGGGTCCCGTTTTGGACGGTGGGGGCGCGCCGCAGGGCGCCCCTTGGTTCCGGGCGCGCGGAATGCGGTACGGCAAGGAAATCCTGCTGGGCTGCGGGCTCCTGCTCGTCGCCGGCATCATGATCGCCCAACTGCTGGGCGTTGACGTGTCCCTGGGAACGTTGATCCCGGCCGCCGCGGTGCTGGGCGGCGCCTCTATCGCCTGGATGCAGCTGGACGAGACCCGGCGGGCAGGGCTGGTGGACAAGACCAAGGCGGACCAGGCCGGTGGATGGGGCCGCCTCGCTGCAGGCCTGGCGCTGGTGGTGGCCGGGGTCCTGGTGATGGTGTCCGGCTCGGGTTCGTGGGAGCAGACGTGGCTCGCGCTGCTGGCCTCGGTGGCCGTCCTGGGCGGGGTGGTGCTGGTCCTGCTGCCGTGGGCGCTGAAGTTTTGGCGTGACCTCGAGGCCGAACGCGCCGGCCGGATCCGGGAGACCGAGCGTGCCGAGATTGCCGCCCACCTCCACGACTCCGTGCTGCAGACCCTGGCCTTGATTCAGCGGCGCGCGGGCAACGAGCACGACGTCGTCCGCCTGGCCCGTGCCCAGGAACGCGAGCTGCGCGGCTGGCTATTCCAGGACCCCGGCCGCGAAGGCGGGCAGCTTTCAGACCGGATCAAGGCCATTGCCGGCGAAGTGGAGGACCTGCTCGGAAATGCCGTGGAGGTGGTCACCGTTGGCGACGCCCCCATGACCGAGGCGTACGAGGCCCTGGTCCAGGCAAGCCGGGAAGCCATGCTCAATGCATCACGCCATGGTGGCGGGACGGTCTCGGTCTACCTTGAGGCATCGGATGGGCTGGCCGAGATCTTCATCAAGGACAGGGGGCCGGGCTTCGAGCTGGGGGACGTACCGGCGGACCGGCTCGGAATCCGGGAATCGATCATCGGCAGGATGAAACGGCATGGCGGCTCGGCTGCCATTCTCAGCACCGGCGACGGCACGGAGGTCCGGCTCCGGCTGCCGGCTGCAGCAGAACACGCGGAAGGAAAATCATGAACACGACCCAAGGGACAGGAGCGCAGGGGGCCGGTGGCGGAAGCGCCCGGCCGGCCAACTCCGCACGGGTGGTCATCGTGGACGACCACGCCATCTTCCGGTCCGGCCTCAAAGCGGACCTTGACGCCAGCATCCAGGTGGTGGGTGAGGCTGCCACCGTGGAGCAAGCCATCGCCGTGATTGCCCAGCAGCGCCCCGACGTCGTCCTTTTGGATGTCCACCTCCCGGGCGGGCTGGGCGGCGGCGGCCGGGAAGTCATTGCCGCCTCCGCCCAGCTGCTGTCCAGCACCCGGTTCCTTGCCCTGAGCGTGTCCGACGCCGCGGAGGATGTGGTCGCAGTGATCCGGGCCGGCGCCCGCGGCTATGTCACCAAGACCATCTCCGGCGCCGAGATCACCGACGCCGTGTTCCGCGTTGCCGGCGGTGATGCGGTCTTCTCGCCCCGGCTTGCCGGTTTTGTCCTGGACGCCTTCGGCACGGCCCCCGCGGACATTGCCGACGACGAACTCGACAAGCTCTCAGCCCGCGAACTCGAGGTCATGCGGCTCATCGCCAGGGGCTACAGCTACAAAGAGGTGGCCAAGGAGCTCTTCATCAGCATCAAGACCGTGGAAACCCATGTTTCGGCGGTGCTGCGGAAGCTCCAGCTCTCCAGCCGCCACGAACTGACCAAGTGGGCCGCGGAGCGCCGCCTCCTCTAAACGCCCCATCACCTCCTGCCCGTAAATCGGCAACATCCCATCACATTTCGGGCCTTAAACAAGAACGCCCCATTACTTGGTGATGGGGCGTTCTTGTTTTTCCTGCGAAAGGTGATGGGGCGTTACTGGGCCTTGCCCAGGAAGTCCTGCAGGCGCTGCACGCCCGTGGCGAGGTCGTCGTCGCCCAGGGCGTAGGAAAGGCGCAGGAAGCCGGACGGGCCAAACGCCTCACCCGGAACCACTGCCACCTCAACCTCGTCGAGGATCAGCGCAGCCAGCTCGGCGGACGTCTGCGGCGTGGCTGTGCCGGACACAGTGGGGAACTCCTTGCCCAGCAGCGCACGGACGTCCGCGTACACGTAGAAGGCGCCCTTCGGCGTCGGGCATTCCACGCCGTCAATGGCGTTGAGCCCGGCAACGATGGCCTTCCGGCGGCGGTCGAAGGCCACCTTCATCTCGTCGACGGCGGTCAAGGGGCCGGACACGGCGGCGAGGGCGGCAATCTGCATGATGTTGGACACGTTGGACGTGGCGTGCGACTGCAGGTTCGTGGCCGCCTTGATGACGTCCGCGGGTCCGATCATCCAGCCAACCCGCCAGCCGGTCATGGCATAGGTCTTGGCGACACCGCTGAGGATGACCACCTTGTCGCCCAGTTCGGGGGCGGCGGTGGCGATGGACGTGAAGGGCACACCGTCGTAGGTCAGGTGCTCGTAGATTTCGTCCGTAACCACCCAGAGGCCCTTGGCCGCGGCCCACTTGCCGATCTCCGCCACCTGCTCGGGGGAGTAGACAGCGCCGGTGGGGTTCGACGGCGAGACGAACAGCAGGATCTTGGTCCGGTCCGTCACGGCTGCTTCGAGCTGGTCGACGGTCACCAGGTAGTCCTGTTCGGGCCCGGCAAAAACCTCCACCGGGACGCCGCCGGCCAGCCGGATGGCTTCGGGGTAGGTGGTCCAGAACGGGGAGGGCACGATGACCTCGTCGCCCGGGTCCACCAGCGTGGCGAAGGTGTTGTAGACAGCCTGCTTGCCGCCGTTGGTGACCAGCACCTGTGACGGATCCACGGAGTAGCCCGAATCGCGCAGGGTCTTCTCCGCGATGGCCTTCTTCAGTTCGGGAAGCCCGCCTGCGGGGGAGTAGCGGTGGAACCTGGGCTGGGACGCCGCCTCGATGGCCGCCTGGACAATGTAATCAGGGGTGGGGAAGTCGGGTTCGCCCGCACCGAAGCCAATAACCGGTCGGCCTGCTGCCTTCAGCGCCTTGGCCTTGGCATCGACGGCCAGGGTTGCGGATTCGGCAATTGCGGAAATGCGTTGGGAAACGCGGGCGGAAGGCATTGGCAGGTCCGTTCTTCGCTTGCAGCCCAGGGGCTGGAATGTGGGATTCGACGAGTTCTACTCTATGCTGTTCACCGGACCCTCCGGGGTGCCGGTTTTGATTTATGACTGCCATGCGCAGCAGGGTCTGGACCGGCCAACGGATGGGCCGGAAAACGGGCTGGTTTTACCTACGCGAAGTTCTTGCGTAGACTGGTTCACCGGTGTTGAAACACGGATGATGGCGTGCGCCCCAGTTCAAGCTGGTGGTTGGCCATCAAAGAGTGCAATTCACTCCATAGGGTAGTGGCGCAATTGGTAGCGCAGCGGTCTCCAAAACCGCAGGTTGCAGGTTCGAGTCCTGTCTGCCCTGCGCAAGCTGCTCCGGGCGAAAGCCCGGAGCAGGCGCAGCAACCATGGTTCTGATCAGGGCCGGGTAATCCACCATTGCAAAGATGAGCGAGGACCAGGTGACCGAAACAGCTGCCAGCAGCTCCAAGGGCCGCCCAGCTAAGAAGGAAGCCAAGGCAAACTTCTTCGCCCGCATTGCACTCTTTGTCCGCCAGATCATCGGCGAACTGAAGAAGGTTGTTGCCCCAACCCGCAAGGAACTGATCAACTACACGCTCGTGGTGCTGGTGTTCGTGGCCATCATGATGGTCATCGTCAGCCTGCTGGACATTGGTTTCGGAACCGCTGTCAGCTGGATCTTCGGCGGCACCGGCCCCAAGGACAGCTAAGGCTGAACGGTCCGCAGGCTGCGTGCTTCACCCGGGTGACCGGAAGGAAGCGCCGGCGTGCGGAATTGAGCCATTTAAATAGGCATGTTAGGCAATGAGGAAGCAGGAGACCAAGTGTCTGAGCAGGAGCTCGAGGTAACCGAGACTGGGCTGGAAGAATCCCCGGACGTCACGGCAGAAGCCGGTGAAGAGTCCGAGGTTGAGTCCTCCGCGCCCGAATCCGACGACGCCGCCTCCGACGCAGCAGTTGCTGACGAAGCCGACGCTTCAGGCGCCGATGGCGAAGAGGAGCCCGCAGACGCCCTCGCCGCCGCTGCAGCCACCGCCGCCGCTGATCCGGCTGAGGAGTTCAAGGCCAAGCTGCGCCGCCAGGAGGGTGACTGGTACGTCATCCACTCCTACGCCGGCTACGAGAACCGCGTGAAGGCCAACCTTGAAACCCGCATCCAGACCCTGGACATGGAAGATTACATCTTCGAAATCCAGGTCCCGATGGAAGAAGTCGTGGAGATCAAGAACGCCCAGCGCAAGGTGATCAACCGCGTCCGCATCCCCGGCTACGTCCTGGTCCGCATGGACCTGACCGACGCCTCCTGGGGCGCCGTCCGCCACACCCCCGGCGTCACCGGCTTCGTGGGCAACGCCCACAACCCGGTCCCGCTGCGCCTGGACGAGGTCTTCTCCATGCTCGCCCCTGTCTTCGAGGAGGAGCAGGCCGAGAAGGGCAAACCGGTCAACAAGCAGAACCAGGCACCCGTGGCCGTGGACTTCGAAGTCGGCGAGTCCGTCATCGTCAAGGAAGGTCCGTTCGAGACCCTCCCCGCCACGATCTCCGAGATCAAGCCCGAGTCCCAGACCCTGGTGGTGCTGGTCTCCATCTTCGAGCGCGAAACGCCGGTCACCTTGGCGTTCAACCAGGTCACCAAGATCTGAAAATCCTAGATTTCGTCCCGGCGCCGCCCGCTTAGCGGTACCGGAACGGCCGGCCGCCTCGCCATGGCGGCCAAAAACCTGAGGCACGCTCCTGTGCCCCAGGACGTTATTGAGAGAAGGACCCTACATTGGCTCCCAAGAAGAAGGTCACCGGCCTCATCAAGCTGCAGATCCAGGCAGGTGCCGCCAACCCGGCCCCGCCGATCGGTCCTGCGCTTGGCCAGCACGGTGTCAACATCATGGAATTCTGCAAGGCGTACAACGCTGCAACGGAAGCCCAGCGCGGCAACGTCATCCCCGTGGAAATCACGGTCTACGAGGACCGTTCCTTCACATTCATCACCAAGACCCCGCCGGCTGCAGAGCTCATCAAGAAGGCTGCAGGCGTTGCCAAGGGTTCATCCACCCCGCACACCGTCAAGGTTGCCAAGCTGACCCAGGCCCAGGTCAACGAGATCGCCTCCACCAAGATGGAAGACCTCAACGCCACCAGCCTCGAAGGCGCAGCGAAGATCATCGCCGGCACCGCCCGCTCCATGGGCATCACCGTCGAGGGCTAACAGCCCTTACCGCTGTCCAGCGTCGGGTTGATTGACGACGACGGGCCGCACCGCCGGGACACCGGCACCAAAAAAATTGAAATGTTGGCCGTCCGGGCCGGATAACGAACCGGATCGCCGACTGTGGCAGGGCCCAGCGCGGTCCGCAGACCACAACTGCACAAGGAGAAATAAGCAGCATGGCAAAGCGCAGCAAAGCATATGAGGCAGCAGCCGCCAAGATCGACGCGGAGAAGCACTACGCACCGTTCGAGGCAGTAACGCTGGCCAAGGACACCAACCCGTCCAAGTTCGACGCCACGGTTGAGGTCGCCTTCCGCCTCGGCGTTGACCCCCGCAAGGCTGACCAGATGGTCCGCGGCACCGTCAACCTGCCCCACGGCACCGGTAAGACTGCCCGCGTCCTGGTCTTCGCCACGGGCGACAAGGCTGAGGCAGCTATCGCAGCCGGCGCCGACTTCGTTGGTTCCGACGACCTGATCGAAAAGATCGCCGGCGGCTGGACCGACTTCGACGCCGCCGTAGCCACCCCTGACCTCATGGGCAAGGTTGGCCGCCTCGGTAAGGTCCTGGGTCCGCGTAACCTGATGCCGAACCCGAAGACGGGCACCGTGACCCCCGACGTCACCAAGGCCGTCAACGACATCAAGGGTGGAAAGATCGACTTCCGCGTCGACAAGCACTCCAACCTGCACTTCATCATCGGCAAGGTTTCCTTCGACGCCATCAAGCTGGCCGAGAACTACGCAGCAGCACTGGAAGAGGTCCTCCGCCTCAAGCCGTCCGCCGCGAAGGGCCGCTACATCCAGAAGGCCACCGTTGCCACCACGTTCGGCCCGGGCATCTCCGTGGACCCCAACGTCACCAAGGTGCTCACCGAGGCATAGTCCTCACTGAAGTTCCTGCTTCCGGATTGACTCCGGAGCAACCAAAGACCGTCCCGGCGCCAAGGTGCCGGGACGGTCTTTTTTGTGCCTGCCCCACAGTGGCCCGTGCTGCCTATGCTGGCTGCATGGACCATGTTGAGCGAACCGGCCCCGCACTGCCGCCGTCATTCCCGTCCTGGGCGATTGCCGCCGTCGCCATTCCTCCACGCGGCCAGGGCCGCCACGCTCCACCGCCGGCGGACTTCCTGGCATGCCAAGCGATGAAGGAGGCCCACTCCTTGGAGCTGTGGGGAAGCCTGGAGCGCTGCCTTACCTTGGACGAAGCGCTGGAGTACTTGCGCGGGAACGAGTACGAAGAACGGCGGCTGTTCCTGGCCCGTGCGGGCGGGGAGCCGGTGGGGCTGTGCTCCGTGACGCTGCCCCTGCGCGAGAACCTGGCCACGGCGGGAATCGATGTCCTGGTGGTGCCTGGTCGGCGGCGCAGGGGATTGGGGCGCCGCCTGCTGGAGCATGCCGAAGCTGTTGCCCGCACCCGCGGCAGGTCATCCCTGGAGGGCTTCCATGAAGTTCCCTTGGGCGAAATACGCCAGGGCACACGCATGGTCACTGCGAAATCCGGGGCAGGGCAACTGCCGGCGGATGACCCTGCAACCGCCTTCGCGCTGGCGTCGGGGTACCAACTGGAGCAGGTGGAACGCTCCAGCAGGCTGGAGCTGCCCGTAGCCGCGGACCGGTTGTCCCAGCTGGAGGGGGACGCCGCAGCCCACTCCACGGACTACGTGCTGGCCTGCTGGGATGACCACTGTCCAGAGAAGCTCGTTGCCGGTTACGCCGGATTGAGGGCGCGGATGAGCACGGACGCGCCCTCCGCCGGCATGGACTGGGAACGGGAGGACTGGGATGTCCAGCGCGTGCGCCGCGATGAAGAAGCCCAGCTCCGCAGCGGTGTTCAAACTTCCGTGGCGGGAGCCCTGCACCGGCAAACCGGCGAACTGGTGGCGTACACGGTCCTGACGTGGCGGCCGCAGGTGCCGGAGTCGCTGATCCAGCAGGACACCCTGGTGGCGGCGGAACACCGCGGCCACCGGTTGGGGATGCTGACCAAGGCGGCCAACCTGCGGCGGGCCCGGGAAAAATGGCCGCAGGCGCGCTCCGTCCTGACATGGAATGCCAGCGAAAACCAGCATATGCTGGCGATAAATACCGCCCTTGGATTCAGGCCCGCCGGCTATGAAGGTGAGTGGCAGAAACGGCTGGGATGATGCCCGAATGGCAATAGACGTGAAGATCGAGCAGCTCTGGATTCCCGACTCCCTGGACACCCCGGATGCTGCGGACTTCCTTGCCGCGGTGGAAGTGGGCCGCAAGGTGCGCATGCAGACGTGGGGCAGTGACGATCTTGCGTACGGACCCGAGGAAAAGCTGCTTGAGTTTGCGGACCCGTATGAGCGCCAGTTGATCCTCGTTGCCAGGGTAGAAGGCGCGATCGTGGGCACGGTTGATATCGCGCTGCCCCTGACCGACCACCTGGACCTTGCCGAGCTCACCCTGGACATCCTGCCCGAGTTCCAGCGGCAGGGGGTGGGCCGCCGGCTGCTGGAGGCCGCCGAACAGCTGGCCCGGGGGGAGGGCCGCACCATGATCCTGGTGGACACCAACCATCCGGGGGCATCCCTGCATGAGTTTGAACGGGCCCAGCTGGTTCCCGGCTCCGGGCAGGGCTTCGTGCCGCTGGAGAGCCGCGAGGTCGAGTTCGCGCAGAAGACCGGCTACACGCTGCAGCACATCGAGCAGTTCAGCTCCTGCCTCCTGCCCCTGGACACCAAGCTCGTGGCCGACCTCCAGGCTGAGGCCGAGGAGGCGAACAACGGCAGGTACCGGCTGCACCACTGGACGGACCGCTGCCCCGACCGCTGGCTGGAGGCCGTGGCGGCGCTGGAAAACCAGGCGGGCGCCGACGTGGACCCGTCGCTGGACATGCCGGTTGAACAGGACATGGTGTTCGACGGCGGCATCCTGCGTGAAGCGGAGGACGTCGCCATCGCGCAGGGCCGGAGAACGGTGGTCACCGCCGTCGAGCACATCGCCACGGGGGCGCTGGTGGGCCTGACCACCATCACGGTCCTCGCGCACCGGGCGGACGTGGTGTTCCAGGACGATACCCTGGTCCTGCAGGAACACCGGGGCAACAAGCTCGGGCTGCTGATCAAGGTGGCCAACATGGAACGGCTCAGCGAACAGTTCCCGGACGCCCGCATCATTTACACCTGGAACGCCCCGGAGAACCGGTACCTCCTGACGGTCAACAAGCAACTGGGGTTCCAGACGGCCGGGGTGACGGGCATCTGGCAAAAGGAGCTTCCAACGCTGCACACCAGCACCAGCTGAGCCCCGATTTGGTGGACGGGCAGCGCCTCGCGTAAGCTGGGAGTACCAAAGACCGTCGGTTGTTGGAAATCCACTCTCCTGAACATGGCTCAACTCTGCAGTTGTGCGCTGGAGGCCACAGTGGCTTTCCGGACGAAGGACCCTCAACGCAGGGCGGCCGGCGCAGGTGAACGAAGCAAAGCTCCACGGCAACGTGTCGAGCCAAGCCCCGTGCATCTGCGCGGGGCGTTTTTAGTTTTAGCTCTCTTGAGCGGGGACCGTCGAATACCGGCACTATCCCCGGAAGGAGGGTTATGGCAACGCCTACCAAGGTTTCAGCAGTAGCTGAGATCACTAACGATTTCAAGGAATCGAACGCCGCTGTCCTGACCGAATACCGCGGGCTCACCGTTGCACAGCTCAAGCAGCTGCGTGTTTCTCTCGGCCAGGACACCAAGTTCGCGGTCGTCAAGAACACCCTGACCGCCATTGCAGCCAAGGAAGCCGGCGTCGAAGCATTCGACGGCCAGCTTGCCGGCCCCACTGCAATCGCGTTCATCAAGGGTGACGCAGTTGCCGCTGCCAAGAGCCTGACGGATTTTGCCAAGGCCAACAAGCAGCTGGTCATCAAGACCGGTTACTTCGAGGGCAAGGCGCTGGACGCCACCGAGGTCGCCGCACTGGCTGCCCTCGAGTCCCGCGAGCTGCAGCTCGCCAAGGTTGCAGGCGTCCTCAAGGCACCTGCCGCCGCAGCTGCACGCATCATCGACGCACTGCGCCTCAAGCTTGAAGAAGAGAACGGTGCACCGGCAGCTGCCGAAGCGCCCGCCGCTGAAGAAGCCCCTGCCGCTGAAGCTGACGCTGCCGCCGAAGCTCCCGCTGCCGAAGAGAACTAATTCTCTTACCCCCACCAGACTCCGGTGTCCGTCCGGCCCAGTGCCGCCCGGACACCACAACAGGAAGGACGCCTACCATGGCGAAGCTCAGCAACGAAGAGCTCATTGAAGCTTTCAAGGAACTGACCATCATCGAGCTCTCCGAGTTCGTCAAGCTCTTCGAAGAGACCTTCGAAGTTACCGCTGCTGCTGTAGCTGTTGCCGGCCCCGCCGGTGGCGGCGCCGCTGAAGAGGTTGAAGAGAAGACCGACTTCGACGTCATCCTCGAATCTGCCGGTGACAAGAAGATCGCAGTCATCAAGGAAGTTCGCGCCATCACCTCCCTCGGCCTCAAGGAAGCCAAGGACCTGGTTGACAGCGCCCCCAAGGCTGTTCTCGAAGGCGCCAACAAGGAAGCTGCCGAGAAGGCCAAGGAGCAGCTCGAGGCTGCAGGCGCCACCGTTACCCTCAAGTAACAACGCCTTTTCCTTCGGAAACCCCGTCCACTCCGGTGGGCGGGGTTTCCTGCTTTAACGCGCCCGATCGATTCCGGGTCCGCTTAGCCGGGATCGCTGATGTCCGCCACCACGGCGCCCAGGGCGGCGGTCAGCGCGTCGGCGTCGACGAATGCGCTGTACCCATGCGCACCGGCGCCCATGGAGATGCGCCGTCCAGTGATGGTGGCGTCGGCATAGACAGGCCAGGCCGTGGTGCTGCCAAGCGGGGTGATGGTGCCCCGCTCGTAGCCGGTGGCCTCCAGTGCAGTGTCCGCGGGCGGCAATGACAGCTTGTTCACGCCCACCAAGGCACGGAGCTTGGGCCAGGAAATCTGCCGGTCACCGGGGATCAGTGCGAAGAGGAACGTACCGTCCTTGTGCTTCACCACCAGCGATTTGACGATGTCCGCCGGCGTGATGCCCAGGATGCCCGCGGCCTCTTCGAGGCTCTTCGCTGCGGGCCGTTCCACCACGTCTACGTCCAGGCCACGGGCTGCGGCGTCGGCCAGGAACCGTTCCCGTCCGACGCCGTCCGCGCCGTTTCCGGATGAGGCCGCCATCAGTCGCGGTACAGCAGGAGAGCTTCGCCCTGCCCGCCGCCGCCGCAGAGGGACACCGCAGCCTTGCCGGTTCCACGCCGCTTCAGCTCGTGTGCCGCGTGGGCCGCCAACCGGGCGCCCGAGGCGCCGATCGGATGCCCCAGGGCGATCGCGCCGCCATGGATATTGCACTTCTCCAGCGGGTAATCCAAGTCCTTGAGGGACTGCACGGCCACCGACCCGAAGGCTTCGTTGATCTCGATGAAGTCGAGATCGGCGGTGCTCCACCCTGCTTTGCCGAGGGCGTTCATGATGGCGTTGGAGGGCTGGGAATGCAGGGAATTGTCAGGGCCGGCCACCTGTCCAGGCTTCCCGACAACCGCCAGGTATTCCAGCCCGTGCTCCTCCGCATAGCCGCGTGAGGCCAGTACCAAGGCGGCGGCGCCGTCGGACAGGGGAGAGGAATTGCCTGCGGTGATGGTGCCGTCGGTGACGAACGCGGCGCGCAGGCCTGCCAGCGACTCGATCGAGGTGTTGGGGCGGACACCTTCGTCGGTGTCCACCACCAAGGGTTCGCCCTTGCGCTGCTTGACGCTGATCGGTGCGATCTCGCCGTCGAACGTTCCGTTCTTGGCCGCAAGCGCAGCGCGCTGGTGAGATTGGGCCGCGACATTGTCCTGCGAGGTGCGGTCGATCCCCAGCGAGAGGTTCCTCGTCTCGGTGGACAGTCCCATCGATTCCCCGTCGAAGGCATCGGTCAGGCCGTCATGGGCGGCTGCGTCCAGCGCCTGGATGGAACCGTAGGTCCAGCCCTGGCGGGATCCGGGAAGCAGGTGCGGTGCACGGCTCATCGACTCCTGGCCGCCGGCAACCACCACGGCGGCCTCGCCCGCCCGGATCATCCTGGCGGCATCGATCACCGCGGTCAGGCCGGAAAGGCAGACCTTGTTCACAGTTACCGCGGGGACGTTCCACCCGATGCCGGCCCCGATGGCGCTCTGCCGCGCGGGGTTCTGGCCCGCACCTGCCTGCAGGACCTGGCCCATGATGACGGTTTCCACGTCGGCCGCGTCGACACCGCTGTTTTCCAGTGCGGCCCTGATGGCATGCGCACCAAGATCCACTGCCGTGAGGCTGGACAGCTGGCCGTTGATCCGGCCCTGCGGAGTCCGTGCCGCCCCGAGGATGACAACGTCGCTGTTGCCGGGAGAGTTGCCCATGGTTACCACTTTCCATCCGGTTTTGATCTAAGCCACCAAGGCTATCGTGAGCCTGGTCACCCAACTATTCAAACGCCAAAGGCGCTATGTGCATTCCAGTCCTGCGGCAGGACAGGGCAGGGGAGAGGTCCCCATCGCCGGGGTTAGGCACGACGGCGGACGCTTGCGTAGGGTGGACGGCGAGGCTTTGCAGGGGACACGCCTTGCATGGGGACACCGGGTCCGGAGCCGGGACGGACGGAGCGACATCGTGAAGAAAGCACTGGCGGCGGCTATCGCCGCGGCGGTTCTGTCGGGAGGCAGCCTGGCGGGCTGTTCGGTATCTACGCCGGCGCCGGCGGAATCCACCGGTTCCACAACGTCTACGTCGAGCCCGGGCAGCGTCACTAACAGCGGCACCCCTGCCGCCTCCACAGGCGGGGGAAGTTCCGCATCTGCGGCCGGAGGAACCAAGGCCGCCTGCGAGCTCTTCAACAAGTTGGTGGCGGACTACGCCGCAGTTTCCCCCACCGACCCGCAGGGCTACGAAGACGTCTACTCGAAAGCCCAGGACGCCAAGGACACCGTTTCCGGGGACCTGAGGGGGCTCTTCGCCTCGCTGAGCCTGCTGGCCATCGACCACTCGTCGGCTGCAGAATCCGGCGGCAAGCCCGCCAAGGAATCGGAGGACGCCGTGCGCGACGCCGTCTTCGCGAACGCCGGAACCTGCACGGCGGAGGGCGTGACGCTGCGCCTCTAGGCTGCGCCGGACCTATCAGTTCGGAGCCGGGGGACAAGGTGCTTGCATTCCGGCAGGAAGTGGGGTAGACACGTAGGTTGTTTTGCCGTATCGTAGATATTTGCGTCTTCCCTGTTTACCTTCAGCCTTCATATAGCGGTGGGCTTTGCCTGGCAGCTGGCAATCAACGTGCCGTAACAACGGTCACAGCATAGTCAGTCCGGGCCCCGGGTCATATAGCGGAACCGGATGGTAGCGCTGCGGAGTCACTTCGCAGGGTGCACAGCGGGGGAGATCTGAAAACGCCTGAAGGTCTGTGGAAGGATCCCTCTTGGTCGCCTCGAGCACCTCTAATAACGAAACCGCTAACACTGCCGACAGCACTGATGGTGCCACTCGCCGGCTCTCATTCGCAAAGATTCACGAACCCCTTGACGTTCCGAATCTGCTTGCCCTGCAGACGGACAGCTTTGACTGGCTGGTCGGCAACGAGCGCTGGCAGGCACGCGTGGCAAAGGCTGTCGAAGAAAACGATCTCAGCGTCGCCACCACGTCCGGACTGTCGGACATCTTCGAAGAGATCTCCCCGATCGAGGACTTCCAGGGCACCATGTCCCTGAGCTTCTCCGATCCGGAGTTCGCTGACCCCAAGTACACCATGGCAGAGTGCAAGGACCGGGACGCAACGTACTCGGCTCCGCTGTACGTCAAGGCCGAGTTCATGAACAACAACACGGGCGAAATCAAGCAGCAGACCGTGTTCATGGGTGACTTCCCGCTGATGACCGAGAAGGGCACCTTCGTCGTCAACGGCACCGAGCGTGTCGTCGTCTCCCAGCTGGTCCGTTCGCCGGGCGCCTACTTCGAGCGCGCTGCCGACAAGACCAGCGATAAGGACATCTTCACCGCCAAGATCATCCCGTCCCGCGGTGCATGGTTCGAACTCGAGATCGACAAGCGCGACCAGGTCGGTGTCCGCCTCGACCGCAAGCGCAAGCAGTCCGTCACTGTGCTGCTGAAGGCCCTCGGCTGGACCGAAGGCCAGATCCTCGAAGAGTTCGGCCAGTACGACTCCATGCGGGCAACCCTGGAGAAGGACGCCACCGAAACCCGCGAAGACGCCCTGCTGGACATCTACCGCAAGCTGCGTCCGGGCGAGCCGCCCACCGTCGAGGCTGCCCAGTCCCTGCTGGACAACCTGTACTTCAACTCCAAGCGCTACGATCTGGCCAAGGTTGGCCGCTACAAGATCAACCGCAAGCTTGGTATCGACCGCTCCCTTGGCGACAAGGAAGCCTCCGTCCTGCACGTTGAAGACATCGTCGCCATGATCAAGTTCCTCGTCGCGCTGCACGCCGGCGAGAAGACCATCAAGGGCACCCGCGATGGCCAGGAAGTGGACCTGCGCGTCGAAATCGACGACATCGACCACTTTGGCAACCGCCGCATCCGCGCCGTCGGCGAGCTCATCGAGAACCAGGTCCGCACCGGCCTGTCCCGTATGGAGCGCGTTGTCCGCGAGCGTATGACCACCCAGGACGTCGAGGCCATCACGCCGCAGACCCTGATCAACATCCGCCCCGTGGTTGCAGCCATCAAGGAGTTCTTCGGAACCTCCCAGCTGTCGCAGTTCATGGACCAGAACAACCCGCTCTCGGGCCTGACCCACAAGCGCCGCCTGTCGGCCCTTGGCCCCGGTGGTCTGTCCCGTGACCGCGCCGGCATGGAAGTCCGTGACGTGCACCCGTCCCACTACGGACGTATGTGCCCCATCGAAACCCCTGAAGGCCCGAACATTGGCCTGATCGGTTCGCTGGCTTCCTACGGCCGCATCAACCCGTTCGGTTTCATCGAGACCCCGTACCGCCTGGTCAAGGACGGCGTCGTCTCCGACGACGTCCAGTACCTGACGGCAGACGACGAGGCCGAGGTCCTGATCGCCCAAGCCAACGCGCCGCTGGACGAGAACAAGAAGTTCGCCGAAGAGACCGTCCTGGTCCGTGCCCGCGGTGGTGGAGGCGAGCCCGTCCTGGTTCCGGCCGAGGACGTCGAGTTCATGGACGTTTCCCCGCGCCAGATGGTGTCCGTGGCTACGGCCCTGATCCCGTTCCTGGAGCACGACGACGCCAACCGCGCACTCATGGGTGCCAACATGCAGCGCCAGGCTGTGCCGCTGGTCCGTTCCGAGGCCCCCTTTGTGGGCACCGGCATGGAGCGCGCCGCCGCCGTCGACGCCGGTGACGTTGTCATCGCGAAGAAGGCCGGTGTGGTCACCGAGGTTTCCGCCGAGCTCGTCATCATGCTCAACGACGACGGCACCGAGACCAACTACCGCATCAACAAGTTCGCCCGTTCCAACCAGGGCAACTGCTACAACCACCGTGTCCTGGTCAACGAAGGCCAGCGCCTGGAAGTTGGCGGCATCATCGCCGACGGCCCGGCGACGGACCAGGGCGAGCTCGCACTGGGCAAGAACCTGCTCGTGGCATTCATGTCATGGGAAGGCCACAACTTCGAGGACGCCATCATCCTCTCGCAGCGCATCGTTGCCGAGGACGTCCTTTCCTCCATCCACATCGAGGAGCACGAGATCGATGCCCGCGACACCAAGCTTGGTGCCGAGGAAATCACCCGTGACATCCCCAACGTGTCCGAGGAAGTCCTGGCCGGACTGGACGAGCGCGGCATCATCCACATCGGTGCCGAGGTTGAGGCAGGGGACATCCTGGTCGGAAAGGTCACCCCGAAGGGTGAAACCGAACTGACTCCGGAAGAGCGGCTGCTCCGCGCCATCTTCGGCGAGAAGTCCCGCGAAGTCCGCGACACCTCCCTGAAGGTTCCCCACGGCGAGTCCGGCACCGTCATTGGCGTGCGCGTCTTCGACCGCGACAACGACGACGAGCTGCCCCCGGGCGTGAACCAGTTGGTCCGCGTCTACGTGGCCGCCAAGCGCAAGATCACCGACGGCGACAAGCTGGCCGGCCGCCACGGCAACAAGGGTGTCATCTCCAAGATCCTGCCGATCGAGGACATGCCCTTCCTTGCCGACGGCACCCCCGTTGACATCGTCCTGAACCCGCTGGGTGTCCCGGGTCGTATGAACGTGGGCCAGGTGCTCGAGACGCACCTCGGCTGGGTTGCCAAGACCGGTTGGAAGATCGAAGGCGAGCCCGAGTGGGTCAAGCAGCTGCCGAACCTGCCGCGCGAGAGTGGTCCCACCACTGTTGCCACGCCGGTGTTCGACGGCGCCCGCGAAGAGGAAATCACGGGCCTGCTCGATTCCACCAACGTGACCCGCGACGGTGACCGCCTGATCAACTCCTCGGGCAAGACCCGCCTGTTTGACGGCCGCTCCGGCGAGCCGTTCCCGGATCCGATCTCGGTCGGCTACATGTACATCCTGAAGCTCCACCACCTGGTGGACGACAAGATCCACGCCCGCTCCACCGGCCCGTACTCCATGATCACCCAGCAGCCGCTGGGTGGTAAGGCACAGTTCGGTGGCCAGCGCTTCGGTGAAATGGAAGTGTGGGCGCTCGAAGCCTACGGCGCCGCCTACACGCTCCAGGAACTCCTCACGATCAAATCCGATGACATCCACGGCCGCGTGAAGGTCTACGAAGCGATCGTCAAGGGCGAGAACATCCCCGAGCCGGGCGTTCCCGAATCCTTCAAGGTCTTGATCAAGGAAATGCAGTCGCTGTGCCTGAACGTGGAAGTCCTTTCCACGGACGGAACCACAATTGAAATGCGTGACTCTGATGACGCAGTCTTCACGGCTGCGGAAGAACTGGGCATCGATCTGTCTCGCGCAGAGCCCAGCTCCGTAGAAGAGGTTTAGCAGGCGGGCGTACGACGACGGGTGACCACCCGCCGTCGTACCCCACCTCCCTCATCCCGCACCAAGACTTCAGAATTTAGAGAACAAGAGAGAACAGGGACCATATGTCCAGCGAATCCTCCTTCGGCCTCATGCAGATCGGCCTCGCCACCGCGGAAGACATCCGCGGCTGGTCGTACGGCGAGGTTAAGAAGCCGGAAACCATCAACTACCGCACGCTCAAGCCCGAGAAGGACGGCCTCTTCTGCGAGAAGATCTTCGGCCCGTCCCGCGACTGGGAATGCTACTGCGGCAAGTACAAGCGCGTGCGCTTCAAGGGCATCATCTGTGAGCGCTGTGGCGTTGAAGTCACCCGCGCCAAGGTCCGCCGTGAGCGCATGGGCCACATCGAACTGGCCGCTCCCGTCACGCACATCTGGTACTTCAAGGGTGTTCCGTCCCGCCTGGGCTACCTCCTTGACCTGGCCCCGAAGGACCTCGAAAAGGTCATCTACTTCGCTGCCTACATGATCACCAGCGTCGACGAGGCTGCCCGCCACGAGGAACTGCCCAACCTGCAGGTTGAGCACGACATCGAGAAGAAGCAGCTGATCGACAACCGCGACGCCGACATCGCCGCGATTGCCCGCGACCTGGAAGGCGAAATTGCCCGCCTCGAGGGCGAAGGCGCCAAGGCTGCCGACAAGAAGAAGGCCCGCGACTCCGCCGACCGCCAGATGGCCAACGTGCGCAAGCGTGCCGATGCCGACATCGAGCGCCTCGAGCAGGTCTGGGACCGCTTCAAGAACCTGAAGGTCGCCGACCTCGAAGGTGACGAAGGCCTGTACCGCGAACTGCGCGACCGCTACGGCATGTACTTCGAAGGCTCCATGGGTGCCGAGGCCATCAAGAAGCGCCTCGAAAACTTCGACATGCAGGCCGAGTCCGACCTCCTGCGCGACGTCATCGCCAACGGCAAGGGCCAGCGCAAGACCCGCGCCCTGAAGCGGCTCAAGGTGGTCAACGCATTCCTGACCACCAACAACAGCCCGCTCGGCATGGTCCTCGACGCCGTCCCGGTGATCCCGCCGGAACTGCGCCCCATGGTCCAGCTGGACGGTGGCCGCTTCGCGACCTCCGACCTCAACGACCTGTACCGCCGTGTGATCAACCGCAACAACCGCCTCAAGCGCCTGCTTGACCTGGGTGCTCCGGAGATCATCGTCAACAACGAGAAGCGCATGCTTCAGGAAGCTGTTGACAGCCTCTTCGACAACGGCCGCCGCGGCCGTCCGGTCACCGGGCCGGGCAACCGTCCGCTGAAGTCCCTGAGCGACATGCTCAAGGGCAAGCAGGGCCGTTTCCGCCAGAACCTCCTCGGCAAGCGCGTCGACTACTCCGGCCGTTCGGTCATCGTCGTCGGCCCGCAGCTGAAGCTGCACCAGTGCGGCCTGCCCAAGCAGATGGCCCTGGAGCTCTTCAAGCCGTTCGTGATGAAGCGCCTGGTTGACCTCAACCACGCCCAGAACATCAAGTCGGCAAAGCGTATGGTCGAGCGTTACCGTCCGCAGGTCTGGGACGTGCTCGAAGAGATCATCACCGAACACCCGGTGCTGCTCAACCGTGCACCTACCCTGCACCGCCTGGGCATCCAGGCGTTCGAGCCGCAGCTTGTTGAAGGCAAGGCAATCCAGCTGCACCCGCTGGTTTGTGGCGCGTTCAACGCCGACTTCGACGGCGACCAGATGGCAGTCCACCTGCCGCTGAGCCCCGAAGCCCAGGCTGAGGCCCGCATCCTGATGCTGTCCTCGAACAACATCCTGAAGCCCTCTGACGGACGCCCGGTCACCCTGCCTTCGCAGGATATGATCATCGGCCTGTACCACCTGACCACCAAGCGGAAGGGTTCCGCCGGCGAAGGCAGGATCTTCTCCTCCGTTTCGGAAGCCATCATGGCCTTCGATGCACGCGAGCTGCACCTTAACTCGCAGGTCAAGATCCGGCTCGAAGGATTCGTCCCCTACGCCGGCTGGGAAGCCCCGGAAGGCTGGGAGCCCGGTCAGCCGGCACTCGTCCAGACCTCCCTGGGCCAGGTTGTGTTCAACCAGACCCTGCCCGAGGACTACCCGTGGGTTGAAGCCGTTGCCGACAAGGGCGAACTGTCCCGGATCGTCAACGACCTCGCCGAGCGCTACCCCAAGGTCGTCACCGCGGCAACGCTGGACAACCTGAAGGATGCCGGTTTCTACTGGGCCACCCGTTCAGGCGTCACCGTTGCCATCTCCGACATCGAAGTTCCTGCTGCCAAGCCGGAAATCCTTGCCGGGTACGAGGAACGCGCCGCCAAGATCCAGGGCCAGTACGACAAGGGCCTGATCGACGACGACGAGCGCCGCCAGGAACTGATCGAGATCTGGAACAAGGCAACGAACGACATCGCCTCCGTGATGCGTGAGAGCCTGTCCCCGATGAACACCATCAACCGCATGGTGTCCTCCGGTGCACGTGGTAACTGGATGCAGGTCCGCCAGATCGCGGGTATCCGTGGCCTGGTGGCCAACCCGAAGGGTGAGATCATCCCGCGTCCGATTAAGTCCTCCTACCGCGAGGGCCTGTCGGTGCTGGAATACTTCATCGCCACGCACGGTGCCCGTAAGGGCCTGGCCGATACCGCACTGCGTACCGCCAACTCGGGTTACCTGACCCGCCGCCTGGTGGACGTCTCGCAGGACGTCATCGTCCGTGAAGAGGACTGCGGCACCGAGCGTGGCCTGGTCACGCCCATCGCCGTTGCCGATTCCAATGGTGAGCTGGTCCTGGACGAGAACGTCGAGAACAGCGCCTACGCACGTACGCTGGCCGTCGACGTCGTGGACTCTGAGGGCAATGTCCTCGCAGCCGCCGGCACCGACTGCGGTGACGTTGTGATCGCCGAGCTCTTCAAGGCAGGCATCACCGAGGTCAAGGTCCGCTCCGTGCTCACCTGTGAGTCCAGCGTCGGAACCTGCGCCCTGTGCTACGGCCGTTCGCTGGCCACCGGCAAGACCGTGGACATCGGCGAGGCCGTGGGCATCATCGCCGCACAGTCCATCGGTGAGCCCGGTACCCAGCTGACCATGCGTACGTTCCACACCGGTGGTGCTGTGTCCGCGGGCGGTGGCGACGACATCACCCAGGGTCTGCCCCGTATCCAGGAGCTCTTCGAAGCCCGTACTCCGAAGGGTGTTGCCCCGATTGCTGAAGCAGCCGGACGCATCACCATCGAAGAGTCCGAGCGCCAGATGCGCCTGGTCATCACCCCGGATGACGGAACGGAAGAGATCGCCTACCCGGTCCTCCGCCGTTCACGCCTGCTGATCGAAGACGGCGACCATGTCTCCGTTGGCCAGAAGCTGATCAACGGCCCGGTGGACCCCAAGCAGGTCCTGCGCATCATGGGTCCGCGTGCGGCACAGAAGTTCCTCGTGGACGAAGTGCAGGGCGTGTACCGCAGCCAGGGCATCGGTATCCACGACAAGCACGTCGAGGTTATCGTCCGCCAGATGCTGCGCCGCGTCACGGTCATCGAGTCCGGCGAATCGGACCTGCTGCCCGGCGAGCTCGCCGAGCGCAGCCGCTTCGAGGACGCCAACCGCCGTGTTGTGTCCGAGGGCAAGACTCCGGCTTCCGGACGTCCTGAACTCATGGGCATCACCAAGGCGTCGCTGGCCACCGAGTCCTGGCTGTCCGCAGCTTCCTTCCAGGAGACCACCCGCGTCCTGACGCAGGCGGCCATGGAAGGCAAGAGCGATCCGCTGCTCGGCCTGAAGGAAAACGTCATCATCGGTAAGCTGATCCCGGCCGGCACGGGCCTCCCGCGCTACACCGAGGTCACCGTGGAGCCCACTGAGGAAGCAAAGGCCAACCTGTTCACCGGCCCCAGCGCGTTCAGTGACTTCTCGTACGACACCCTGGGCGGTGACGGAGCTCCCGAGTTCCACGCCATCCCGCTGGATGACTACGACCTGGGCAACGACTTCCGGTAACCACTGAGGGTTAACGCCTGACCAAGGGATGGTCCCGCACCGCAAGGTGGGGGACCATCCCCGCTTAACCACCGGGGAGAGGCCCCGATTAAGGCATGGAGCCCGTCCATGCTAGACTTGTTAACAATTGTTATTGTGGCAGTGGATGAGTGCGCCGGTATCAGCTGAGAAGCTGGACCAGAGCGACGTTTCCGGTTTGCAGGGTTCTTGTGCAACGTATGCCACATTTTTGCATGCCTAGGGAACTGCAGGAATGTATGTTTCGTGCTGGTGTGCGATCCGACTATTAAGGCTTCGCCTTCGCCGCCATGGAGATTCCCTTCAGGGCCCGGGCGGCGGGGCAACGCAACAAGAGAGTGGCCGGAAACAGCCACTCCGGATAAAACGGAGAACACGAGAGTGCCTACGATTAACCAGCTGGTCCGCAAGGGCCGCACGCCTAAGGTCTCAAAGACCAAGGCTCCCGCGCTTAAGGGCAGCCCCATGCGCCGCGGTGTTTGCACCCGCGTCTACACCACCACCCCGAAGAAGCCGAACTCGGCTCTGCGTAAGGTGGCACGTGTGCGCCTCAACGGCGGCGTGGAAGTTACCGCCTACATCCCCGGTGTTGGCCACAACCTGCAGGAGCACTCCATTGTGCTCGTTCGCGGTGGTCGTGTGAAGGACCTCCCGGGTGTCCGCTACAAGATCGTCCGTGGCGCCCTCGATACCCAGGGTGTGAAGAACCGTAAGCAGGCCCGCAGCCGCTACGGCGCAAAGATGGAGAAGAAGTAATATGCCTCGCAAGGGTCCGGCCCCCAAGCGGCCGCTCGTTTCGGATCCGGTATACGGTTCCCCGCTGGTAACCCAGCTCATCAACAAGGTGCTCGTTGACGGCAAGAAGTCCACGGCAGAGCGCATTGTCTACGGTGCACTCGAAGGCGCACGCGCCAAGTCCGGCGGCGACCCCGTTGCAGCCCTGAAGAAGGCCATGGACAACGTCAAGCCTTCCCTCGAGGTCCGCTCCCGCCGCGTCGGTGGCGCCACCTACCAGGTTCCGGTTGAGGTCAAGCCGGGCCGCTCCACCGCACTCGCCCTGCGGTGGCTGGTTGGCTACTCCAAGGCCCGCCGTGAAAAGACGATGACCGAACGTCTCCAGAACGAAATCCTGGATGCGTCCAACGGTCTCGGTGCCGCTGTGAAGCGTCGCGAAGACACCCACAAGATGGCCGAGTCCAACAAGGCCTTCGCACACTACCGCTGGTAATACTCCCCGGACGCCGCCGGCTCAACCGAGCCGGCGGCGAACGTGTAGTCCATCCCAAAAGGAGACCCCGTGGCACAGGACGTGCTTACCGACCTTAGCAAGGTCCGCAACATCGGCATCATGGCCCACATTGATGCCGGCAAGACCACCACCACCGAGCGCATCCTGTTCTACACGGGTGTGAACCACAAGATCGGCGAAACGCACGACGGCGCTTCGACGACTGACTGGATGGAACAGGAAAAGGAACGCGGCATCACCATCACGTCTGCCGCCGTGACCTGCTTCTGGGAAAACAACCAGATCAACATCATCGACACCCCCGGCCACGTGGACTTCACGGTTGAGGTTGAGCGCTCCCTGCGCGTCCTCGACGGTGCAGTCGCTGTCTTCGATGGCAAGGAAGGCGTTGAGCCGCAGTCCGAGACCGTCTGGCGCCAGGCTGACAAGTACAACGTTCCGCGTATCTGCTTCGTCAACAAGATGGACAAGCTGGGTGCTGACTTCTACTTCACCGTAGACACCATCATCAGCCGCCTCGGCGCCAAGCCGCTGGTCATGCAGCTGCCCATCGGTGCCGAGAACGACTTCATCGGCGTCGTCGACCTGCTCTACATGCGTGCCCTGGTTTGGCCGGGCGACGCCAAGGGTGACGTGACCATGGGTGCCAAGTACGAAATCCAGGAGATCCCCGCGGACCTCCAGGCCAAGGCCGAGGAGTACCGCGCAAACCTCGTGGAGACCGTCGCCGAGGCTTCCGAGGAACTCATGGAGAAGTACCTCGAAGGCGAAGAGCTCACTATCGACGAGCTCAAGGCCGGCATCCGCAAGATGACCATCAACTCCGAGCTGTACCCCGTGTTCTGTGGCTCCGCCTTCAAGAACCGCGGCGTCCAGCCCATGCTTGACGCAGTTGTGGATTACCTGCCCAACCCGCTCGACGTTCCCCCGATGATCGGCCACGATCCCAAGGACGAAGAGAAGGAACTGACCCGCAAGCCCTCCGCCGACGAGCCCTTCTCGGCTCTCGCGTTCAAGATTGCGGCACACCCGTTCTTCGGGCAGCTGACCTTCATCCGCGTGTACTCCGGTCACGTGGAATCCGGTGCCCAGGTGGTCAACTCCACCAAGGGCAAGAAGGAGCGCATCGGCAAGCTGTTCCAGATGCACGCCAACAAGGAAATGCCGGTTGACGCCGCTACTGCTGGCCACATCTACGCAGCCATCGGCCTGAAGGACACCACCACGGGCGACACCCTGTGCGATGCTGCCAACCAGATTGTCCTGGAGTCCATGAGCTTCCCCGAGCCCGTGATCTCCGTGGCCATCGAGCCCAACACCAAGGGTGACCAGGAGAAGCTCTCCACGGCCATCCAGAAGCTCTCCGCTGAGGATCCCACCTTCCAGGTGTCCCTCAACGAAGACACCGGCCAGACCATCATCGCCGGCATGGGCGAGCTCCACCTGGACATCCTGGTGGACCGCATGCGCCGCGAGTTCAAGGTTGAAGCCAACGTTGGCAAGCCGCAGGTTGCTTACCGCGAAACCATCAAGCGCGCAGTCGAGAAGCACGACTACACGCACAAGAAGCAGACTGGTGGTTCGGGCCAGTTCGCAAAGGTCCAGATCGCCATCGAGCCGCTGGACACCGCCGAAGGCGAGCTGTACGAATTCGAGAACAAGGTCACCGGTGGCCGCGTTCCGCGCGAATACATCCCGTCTGTTGACGCGGGCATCCAGGACGCGCTGAACGACGGCGTCCTGGCCGGTTACCCGGTTGTCGGCATCAAGGCCACGCTGCTTGACGGCGCGTACCACGATGTTGACTCCTCGGAAATGGCGTTCAAGATCGCCGGCCGTATGGCTTTCAAGGAAGCTGCACGCAAGGCGAACCCTGTCCTGCTTGAACCGCTGATGGATGTCGAAGTACGTACCCCTGAGGAATACATGGGTGACGTTATCGGCGACCTCAACTCCCGCCGTGGCCAGATGCAGTCCATGGAAGATGCAGCCGGCGTCAAGGTTGTGCGGGCCCACGTTCCGCTGTCCGGCATGTTCGGCTACATCGGTGACCTGCGCTCCAAGACCCAGGGCCGTGCTGTGTACTCCATGACGTTCAACAGCTACGCCGAGGTCCCGAAGGCAGTTGCCGACGAGATCATCCAGAAGTCCCGCGGCGAATAGTCCCTCCGGACTCTCGCAGCGAAAACCTCGGTTGCGCTGTCCGCCCAGGACAGCGCGGCCGGTGCAGGTGGCCGGCCCGGACGGAGCGATCCGGCTGGTCCCGGCCCCTGCACGAACAGGCTCAGGGGATTAGTATTAGTTCCTGAATCTGCAATTTCACCAATCCAAAGCCCCCCAAGTAGACTTGCCTGAGTTCTACCGCGATAAGCGCGGCTGGAGGGCAAGCTATTTGAAAACGTTCTAGGAGGAACCTGTGGCAAAGGCAAAGTTCGAGCGGACTAAGCCGCACGTCAACATCGGCACCATTGGTCACGTTGACCACGGTAAGACGACGCTGACGGCCGCCATTTCCAAGGTGCTGTACGACAAGTACCCGGATCTCAACGAGAAGCGTGACTTCGCGTCGATCGACTCTGCACCCGAAGAGCGTCAGCGCGGTATTACCATCAACATCTCCCACGTGGAGTACCAGACCGAGAAGCGTCACTACGCACACGTTGACGCCCCCGGCCACGCTGACTACATCAAGAACATGATCACCGGTGCTGCCCAGATGGACGGCGCAATCCTCGTGGTTGCCGCTACCGACGGCCCGATGGCTCAGACCCGCGAGCACGTTCTGCTGGCCCGCCAGGTTGGTGTTCCCTACCTGCTGGTCGCCCTGAACAAGGCTGACATGGTCGACGACGAAGAACTGCTCGACCTGGTCGAGATGGAAGTTCGTGAGCTCCTGAGCTCGCAGGGCTTCGATGGCGACAACGCTCCGGTTGTCCGCGTTTCCGGCCTGAAGGCCCTGGAAGGCGACCCCGAGTGGGTCAAGTCCGTTGAGGACCTGATGGCTGCCGTCGACGAGTCCGTTCCGGACCCCGTACGTGACCGCGACAAGCCGTTCCTGATGCCGATCGAAGACGTCTTCACCATCACCGGCCGTGGCACCGTTGTTACGGGCCGCGCCGAGCGTGGAACCCTCGCCATCAACTCCGAGGTCGAGATCGTCGGCATCCGCCCGGTCCAGAAGACCACGGTTACCGGTATCGAGATGTTCCACAAGCAGCTCGACGAAGCATGGGCCGGCGAGAACTGTGGCCTGCTGCTCCGTGGCCTGAAGCGCGACGATGTCGAGCGTGGCCAGGTTGTCGTCAAGCCGGGTTCCATCACCCCGCACACCGACTTCGAGGCCAACGTCTACATCCTGTCCAAGGACGAAGGCGGACGTCACAACCCGTTCTACTCGAACTACCGCCCGCAGTTCTACTTCCGTACGACGGACGTTACCGGCGTTATCACCCTGCCCGAGGGCACGGAAATGGTTATGCCTGGCGACAACACTGAGATGACCGTTGCGCTCATCCAGCCCATCGCTATGGAAGAGGGCCTCGGCTTCGCTATCCGCGAAGGCGGCCGCACCGTTGGTTCGGGACGCGTTACCAAGATCATCAAGTAGTACTTGCTGAACTGAAGGACAGCCCCGCTGCAGAAGCAGCGGGGCTGTCCTTTTTCGTTAACGGCCCCCTGATACTGTTGCAGCACTGAAAGGAGGCCATCATGGGCTGGCTTATCTTCCTGGTCATCGCGGTAGCCGTCGTGGCCGGGGTGTTCTGGGTCAAGCGGAACTTCCGGCATGAAATCGACCGGGCAAAGCGGATCAACAGGGCAAACAGGAACCAGTAGCGCCGCAGAGCGCTGGGAATGACAGGTGTGCCTTAGTCCTACTTTTCGGTTCGCCTAAATTAGGGGTATCCTCGTCGTACTGACGCCCCAACGACGAGGACACCTGATGGCTGTTTCAACACTGGCGGCTGGACCCGCTTCCACCAAGGGCTGGTCGCGCCTGCTGCTGCTCGGCCCCGCCTTCGTGGCGGCCATTGCGTACGTTGATCCCGGGAACGTTGCGGCGAACCTGACGGCCGGGGCGAACTTCGGTTACCTGCTTGTTTGGGTGCTGGTGGCCGCTAATGCCATGGCCGTGCTGATCCAGTATCAATCCGCCAAACTGGGCCTTGCCACCGGCATGAGCCTGCCGGAACTCCTCGGCAAGCGCCTAGGAACCGGGCAGCGGCGCGCCTATTGGGTGCAGGCGGAGATCGTTGCCGGTGCCACGGACATGGCGGAAGTCATTGGCGGCGCCGTCGCCCTCAACCTGCTGTTCGGCCTTCCGCTGCTCACGGGCGGAGTGATCGTCGGACTGGCGTCCATGCTGCTGTTGGGACTTCAATCGCACCGCAGCCAGAAGTCCTTCGAACTCGCCATCCTGACCCTGCTGGGCGTGATCGCCGTCGGCTTCGTTTCCGGGCTTTTCGTGGCCCCACCGGACGCGGGCGGGGCCCTCGCCGGCCTCGTACCACGGTTTGAGGGAACCGACACCGTCCTGCTCGCCGCCAGCATGCTCGGGGCCACCGTCATGCCGCACGCGATCTACCTGCACTCAGCCCTGGCCCGGGACCGCCACGGCTTCTCCGAAGATCCCGCGGTCAGGACGCGGCTGATCAGGGCCACCAGGGTGGACGTCGCCGGCGCACTGCTGCTGGCCGGCATCGTCAATATAGCCATGTTGCTGCTGGCCGCCACCAGCCTCCGCGGGGTGGAGGGGACGGACACCATCGCCGGCGCGCACGCGGCCGTGACGTCGGCACTGGGGCCGGTTATCGGCGTCGTGTTTGCCGTGGGCCTCCTGGCCTCCGGCCTGGCGTCCACCTCGGTAGGGTGTTACGCAGGGGCCACGATCATGGGCGGCCTGCTGAAAGTGCGGATTCCGCTGCTGGTCCGGCGCACTGTCACCCTGGTACCGGCGCTGCTGGTCCTCGGCGCCGGCATTGAACCCACGCTGGCCCTGGTCCTAAGCCAGGTCCTCCTGAGTTTCGGTATCCCGTTCGCCCTCATCCCGCTGATCCGCCTCACCGGGAGCCGCAAGGTCATGGGCATCCATGCGGACTCTGCAGCGCTCCGGATTGCGGGCTGGACCAGTGCCACATTGATAGTGGGCCTGAACTGTGTCCTGATTGTCCTGACGGTGCTGGGGCGCCAGTGACCCTCTAGGGGTGTTCCGGCTGGTCCTGCCGGCCGCCGCGGGCCCGGGACAGCGCCTGGTACCAGTAGAAGGAACGCTTTGGAGTCCGCTCCAGCGAGTCGAAGTCCACGTGCACCAGGCCAAAGCGCTGGGAGTATCCGGCGGCCCACTCGAAGTTGTCCATCAACGTCCAGACATAGTAGCCCCGCAGGTCCACGCCTTCGGCAACGCCGCCGGGAGAGGTGGCCTCAAGGGCTGCCCCGAGATGGGTGGCGAGGTACTCCACCCGGTCCGTGTCCTCCAGGGTCTCCGAAACACGGTCCGGTTCCGGGAAGCTCGCGCCGCCTTCGGTGATGTACACCGGTGGGAGGGACTGCCCGTACCGGTCCCGCATCTCCTGCAGCAGGACTCCCAGATGCTCCGGTGCCACGGGCCAGCCGAATCCTGTACTGCCGTACTCCGGGTAACCCGCCTCGTGGAAGGGCAGCTTCGCCAGCTCCTGGTGCATGTCCGCGGGTACGGGGGTGATGCCAGGGCCCAGGGCCACTTTGACCGGGAAGTAGTAGTTGAGGCCGTAGAAGTCCAGCGGCTGGTGGATGGTCTTCAGGTCGGCGTCGGAAATCCTGCCAATGGAGCGCAGCCACGGCCTTGCATACAAAGGTAGGGATGGGTAGCGCCCCAGCAGGACGGGATCGGCGTAAAGCCTGTTCATCAGCAGGTCGTACAGATGTGCCACCAGCCGGTCGCCGATCTTCCAGGTCGCAGGCCTGACGGGGGAGTGCAGGTTGGTCAGGCCGACACCGCCCGCTACACCGGCTGCCCGCAGGGCCTGCACGCCCAGCCCATGGGCCAGGAGCTGGTGGTGGATGGCGGGGAGGGCGTCGAACATCAGGCGGCGTCCCGGCGCATGGACTCCCAGTGCATAGCCATTGAGGGTGACCGACACGGGCTCGTTAAGAGTCACCCACTGGTCAACACGGTCGCCAAACCGCTCGCCGGCGGCCCGCGCATACTCGCCGAACCTCTCAGCGGTATCCCGGTTGAGCCAGCCGCCGCGGTGTTCCAGCGGCAGCGGGGTATCCCAGTGGTACAGGGTGGCCATGGGGGAGATGCCGGCCTCAAGGAGCTGGTCGATCAGGCGGTCGTAGAAGTCCAGGCCTTCAGCATTGAAGTTGCCCTGGCCATCAGGCTGGATGCGTGGCCAGGAGAGGGAGAACCGGTAGGAGTCAACGCCCAGCTCCTTGAGCAGTCCAACATCTTCCGGCAGCCGGTTGTAGTGGTCGCACGCCACCGCGGGGGAGTGGCCGTCCACGATGGCGCCGGGTTTCTCGGCGAAAGCGTCCCACCCCGAGGGCCCACGGCCTCCTTCCGCCAGGGCGCCTTCGATCTGGAACGCCGCGGCGGCGACGCCCAGGGTGAACGACGGCGGCACGCGCCCGGCCAGTTCCGTCACCGATTCAGTGCCTTCCAGGGTCATGCCCCTATCATCCAGCCGGTTTCGTGCCACTGCAATGGGACCTATGGGCGCCGCCCGGAGGCCAATTCGCATCTGCCGCAGATTTCCGGCATACTAGATGAGTTGTTCAAGCGCTTCTTCGCGTCCCGATCCGGATAATGCCGGGTGCAGGGTCCAAGTTGAAGACCAAACATAACCCACCCCCAATGGAATTTGCGGATTTGTATGCGTGTTCAGCGCGACACGCCCGACCGCGGGGGTCGGTTGCGTCGGCAGGTTGAGGAACCCGGATTCATCCGGATTCAGCTTGTGCGGCGGATGGTGGTTACGACCTCAAATGCTTCGGCAGCCATACAACGAGAAAGTGAACAGGGCAGCCCTAAACCGGGGAAGCACAGACTGAAAGAGAGTCAGGCGACATGGCGGGACAAAAAATCCGCATCCGGCTGAAGTCATACGACCACGAGGTCATTGACGTTTCAGCACGGAAGATCGTTGAGACGGTCACGCGCGCAGGCGCAACGGTAGTTGGCCCCGTGCCGCTGCCGACGGAGAAGAACGTTTACTGCGTTATCCGCTCTCCGCACAAGTACAAGGACAGCCGCGAGCACTTTGAAATGCGCACGCACAAGCGTCTTATCGACATCATCGATCCCACGCCGAAGGCTGTCGACTCGCTCATGCGTCTCGACCTGCCGGCTGACGTGAACATCGAAATCAAGCTGTAGGGAGGTGCTGAGAGACTATGACCGCAACCCGTAACGTAAAGGGCCTGCTGGGCACGAAGCTCGGCATGACCCAGGTCTGGGACGAGAACAACAAGCTCATCCCCGTCACTGTGGTCCAGGCAGACTCGAACGTCATCACCCAGCTGCGCAACGCAGAAGTTGATGGCTACGTCGCCGTTCAGATCGGCTACGGCCAGATCGATCCCCGCAAGGTCACCAAGCCGCTGGCTGGTCACTTTGAAAAGGCAGGCGTCACGCCTCGCCGCCACGTCGTTGAACTTCGTACCGCAGATGCTGCCGAGTACGAGCTGGGCCAGGAGCTCTCCGTAGAGCTCTTCGAAGCCGGCCAGAAGATCGACGTCGTCGGGACCACCAAGGGTAAGGGCTTCGCCGGTGTTATGAAGCGTCACGGCTTCCACGGCGTTGGAGCTTCCCACGGTGCCCACAAGAACCACCGTAAGCCCGGTTCAATCGGTGGCGCATCCACCCCGAGCCGCGTCTTCAAGGGCATGAGAATGGCCGGCCGCATGGGCGCCGTTCGTCACACCACGCTGAACCTCACCGTTCACGCGGTCGACGTCGAGAAGTCGCTGCTCCTGATCAAGGGTGCCGTTCCCGGTGCCCGCGGCCAGGTCGTCTTCGTACGCACCGCCGTGAAGGGAGCCTAGTTCAATGGCTAACACTGTCCAGGTTGACCTGCCTGCAGAGATCTTCGACGTTCAGACCAACGTGCCGCTGCTGCACCAGGTTGTCGTTGCCCAGCTCGCTGCTGCCCGCCAGGGAACCCACAAGACCAAGACCCGCGCTGAAGTTTCCGGTGCAGGACGCAAGCCGTTCAAGCAGAAGGGCACCGGCCGCGCCCGTCAGGGTTCCATCCGTGCTCCGCACATGACCGGCGGTGGCATTGTCCACGGTCCCACCCCGCGTGACTACAGCCAGCGCACCCCCAAGAAGATGATTGCTGCTGCACTGCGCGGCGCACTCTCTGACCGGGCCCGCAACGGTCGCATCCACGTTGTCGCAGAACTGGTTGAAGGCACCAAGCCGTCCGCCAAGACAGCACTGGCAACGCTCCGCGGTGTTTCCGACCGCAAGAACCTGCTGGTCGTCATCGAGCGCGATAACGACGTTGCCGCACTGTCCGTGCGCAACCTCGCCGGCGTTCACGTTCTCTACGCAGACCAGCTGAACACCTACGACGTTCTCGTCTCCGATGACGTTGTCTTCACCAAGGCTGCATACGAAGCATTCGTTGCCGCCAAGGCAGCTAAGAACGAGGAGGATGCCAAGTGAGTGCAGCCACCATCAAGGATCCCCGCGACGTCGTGCTTGCACCCGTCGTGTCGGAAAAGAGCTACGGCCTGATCGACGAGGGCAAGTACACCTTCCTGGTGGACCCCCGTTCGAACAAGACCGAGATCAAGCTGGCCGTGGAGAAGATCTTCTCCGTCAAGGTCGAATCGATCAACACCATCAACCGTGCCGGTAAGCGCAAGCGCACCAAATTCGGATGGGGCACCCGCAAGAACACCAAGCGTGCGATTGTCACCCTCAAAGAAGGCACCATCGACATCTTCGGCGGTCCGCTCGCGTAGCGGAGACCACTTTAACGAGGAAATAAATTATGGGAATCCGTAAGTACAAGCCGACTACCCCGGGCCGTCGTGGCTCGAGCGTAGCGGACTTCACCGAAATTACGCGGTCGACGCCGGAAAAGACGTTGGTACGTCCGCTGCCCAAGAAGGGCGGCCGTAACAACTCCGGTAAGATCACCACCCGTCACAAGGGTGGCGGACACAAGCGCCAGTACCGTCTGATCGACTTCCGTCGCCACGACAAGGACGGCGTCAACGCCCGCGTTGCCGAAATCGAGTACGATCCGAACCGCACGGCTCGCATCGCCCTCCTGCACTACGTTGATGGCACCAAGCGTTACATCATCGCCCCCAACAAGCTCGCCCAGGGTGACGTTGTTGAGGCAGGTGCCGGTGCTGACATCAAGCCCGGTAACAACCTGCCGCTGCTCAACATCCCGGTGGGTACTGTCATCCACGCAGTTGAACTGCGCCCGGGTGGCGGTGCCAAGATGGGCCGCTCCGCCGGCGCATCCATCCAGCTTGTTGCCAAGGAAGGCCGCTTCGCCCAGCTGCGTCTGCCCTCCGGCGAAATCCGCAACGTTGACGTGCGCTGCCGCGCAACCGTCGGCGAGGTTGGCAACGCCGAGCAGTCGAACATCAACTGGGGCAAGGCCGGCCGTATGCGGTGGAAGGGCGTTCGCCCGACCGTCCGTGGTGTCGCCATGAACCCGGTTGACCACCCGCACGGTGGTGGTGAGGGTAAGACGTCCGGTGGACGTAACCCCGTCAACCCGAACGGTAAGCGGGAAGGCCGCACCCGCCGCCCCAACAAAGAGAGCGACAAGCTTATTGTGCGTCGCCGTCGTACTGGCAAGAACAAGCGATAGGAGCCTGGAAACATGCCACGCAGCCTGAAAAAAGGTCCTTTCGTTGACCAGCACCTCTTTGTGAAGGTAGCCAGGGAAAACGAAAAGGGCACCAAGAACGTCATCAAGACCTGGTCCCGCCGTTCGATGATCATCCCCGACATGCTCGGACACACGATCGCCGTACACGACGGACGCAAGCACATCCCGGTGTTTGTCACTGAGTCGATGGTCGGGCACAAGCTCGGCGAATTCGCTCCCACGCGGACATTCCGCGGCCATGTCAAGGACGACCGTAAGGGCAAGCGCCGCTAGGCGCCTGCGTTTACGTCAAAGACGAGAGAAGGAAAGCAATGGAAGCCAAGGCAATTGCGCGCCACATCCGCGTAACGCCTATGAAGGCCCGGCGCGTCGTCAACCTTGTTCGTGGATTGCAAGCGAATGAGGCTCTGGCAATTCTGAAGTTTGCCCCGCAGGCAGCTTCGGAGCCGGTATTCAAGGTAGTTCAGTCAGCAATCTCCAACGCCCGGGTCCTCGCGGACCGCGACGGCGTGGCGTTTGACGAAGGCGACCTCATCATCAGCGAAGCGTTTGTTGATGAAGGCCCGACCATGAAGCGGTTCCAGCCGCGTGCCCAGGGTCGTGCATTTCAGATCAAGAAGCGCACCAGCCACATCACCGTGGTAGTCGCTACCCCGGAGAAAGAGGAGGCTCGCTAAGTGGGACAGAAAGTAAACCCGCACGGGTTCCGACTCGGCATCACCACCGATCACGTATCGCACTGGTTCGCTGACAGCACCAAGGCGGGCCAGCGGTACAAGGACTTCGTTCGCGAAGACATCCGCATCCGCCAGCTCATGTCTACGGGCATGGAGCGCGCCGGTATCGCCAAGGTCGAGATCGAGCGTACCCGTGACCGTGTCCGCGTGGACATCCACACGGCCCGCCCGGGTATCGTCATCGGCCGCCGTGGGGCAGAAGCTGACCGCATCCGCGGCGAGCTCGAAAAGCTCACCGGCAAGCAGGTCCAGCTGAACATCCTCGAGGTCAAGAACCCCGAGATGGAAGCCCAGCTTGTGGCCCAGGGCGTTGCAGAGCAGCTGACTTCCCGCGTGGCATTCCGCCGTGCGATGAAGAAGGCCATGCAGTCCGCACAGCGTGCAGGTGCCAAGGGCATCCGTATCGCCTGCTCGGGCCGCCTGGGTGGCGCTGAAATGTCCCGCTCGGAGTTCTACCGCGAAGGCCGTGTGCCCCTGCACACCCTCCGCGCGAACATCGACTACGGCTTCTACGAAGCCAAGACCACCTTCGGCCGCATCGGCGTGAAGGTCTGGATCTACAAGGGTGACGTCACCGCCAAGGAACTGGCCGCACAGGCCGCTGCTGCACCGTCCCGCGGTGGCCGTGGCGACCGTCCCGGCCGTCCGGGTGGCGCTGACCGCGGTGACCGCCGCCGTCGTAACGACCGCCCGGCCGCTGACGCAGCTCCTGCTGCCGAAGCACCGGCAGTTGAAACAGCACCTGCTGCTGCAGAAGGAGGACAGGCTTAAATGCTTATCCCACGTCGAGTAAAGCACCGTAAGCAGCACCACCCGGGTCGTTCCGGCGCTGCCACGGGCGGTACCCAGGTCTCCTTCGGTGAGTACGGCATCCAGGCACTGAGCCCGGCATACGTCACCAACCGTCAGATCGAGTCCGCTCGTATCGCCATGACCCGCCACATCAAGCGTGGCGGTAAGGTCTGGATCAACATCTACCCGGACCGTCCGCTGACCAAGAAGCCGGCCGAAACCCGCATGGGTTCCGGTAAGGGTTCACCGGAATGGTGGGTCGCCAACGTCAAGCCGGGACGGGTTCTCTTCGAACTCTCCGGTGTCAATGAAGAGGTAGCTCGCGAGGCCCTGCGCCTGGCAATCCACAAGCTGCCGTTGAAGGCACGCATTGTGCGTCGCGAGGGTGGTGAATAGAAATGGCAGTAGGATCCAAGGATCTGGCTCCCGCACAGCTGGACGGTTTCGACAACGAGCGTCTCGTTGAAGAACTCCGCAAGGCCAAGGAAGAGCTGTTCAACCTGCGTTTCCAGTCCGCCACCGGACAGCTGGAGAACCACGGCCGCCTGCGTGCAGTAAAGAAGGACATTGCACGCATCTACACCGTTCTCCGCGAACGCGAGCTGGGCATTCGTGCCGAGGTTGCCGCACCGGTTGTGGAAGCCAAGGAAGAGAAGAAGTCCAAGAAGGCTGCAACCAAGAAGGCCGACAAGGCTGAAAAGGCTGAGACCGAGGAGGACGCCAAGTGAGTGAAAAGGACCAGAACGTGACCGAAACTGCTACCGAAGCCAAGGCTGGGCAGCGCGGTTACCGCAAGACCCTTCGCGGCTACGTGGTCTCCGACAAGATGGAAAAGACCATCGTTGTCGAGGTTGAGGACCGCGTGAAGCACGCACTGTACGGCAAGGTCATCCGCCGTACCTCCAAGGTCAAGGCACACGACGAAGCGAACACCGCAGGTGTTGGCGACCTCGTGGTCATCGCCGAGACCCGTCCGCTGTCCGCCACCAAGAACTGGCGGCTCGTGGAAATCCTCGAAAAGGCCAAGTAGCACCTGCTGCTTTGCTGGAAGCCTCCGCTCCCTTTCCGGGAGCGGGGGCTTCCTCGTTTAACTCACTCCCGGAACCAGGCAGTTGTTGGGCCCAGCGCACGACGCCGGCGCCTGGACTGGCGGCGGAGTGGCACCCCGGTGGGCCGAAAGGCTGTCGTGGGCGCAGCCGTCGTCCGCCCACTGCGACGCGCGCTCATTTCCAGCCGCTTTTCCGACGGCGCCCCATCATCTCCTGCCCCCTTTTCGCGAACGCACCATCACGTGCTGCGAAAGGATGGTGGATTCTGAAGGGTTGTTGGGCAATTTCCTGCGTTAGGTGACGGTGCGTCGGCAATATTCATGCGGGAGGTGACGGTGCGTTGAGGACAGCGGACGACGGCGGGACCAGGATTGGCGGGGGAGTGGCGCCTTGGGAGGGTCGTAAGAATGCCCTGCCTGACGCCGTCGCCCGCCCCACCCGGACGCCCCATCACTTCCCGCCTGCTTCTCTGCGACGCCCCATCACCTCCTGCCCCCTTTACGCGAACGCACCATCACGTGCTGCGGAACCATGGCAGTTGCTGATGGGGCGTGGGCCATAATCTTGCGGGAGGTGATGGCGCGTCGTGGCATGGCACCTGGGTGGGGCAAACGGCTGCCCTGCGCGCCGCCGTCGTCCGTCTTGCGGGGCAGGGGACGGTGGTGATATGGGGACCAGCGGAAAACGTGCTAGGATATTGAGTTTGTATGGCGCCTTTCGTGCGCCATCATCAACCTCGTAAACAAGCGTGCCACAGCATAGTGCCCCTGTGCGCCCGGGATCCGTCCCGGACCGGGTGGGAGCAACTGCTTCTGGCACGGGCGTTTAGGCCTGGTCTGGCAAAATCCAGGCAGGTCAAGAGACACCCCGATCAACCGTTCCGCAAGGCTCATTCCGTAGCAAGACCACGGCCTGAGAACCGGCGCGACGCAAGGAGTAAATAGTGATTCAGCAGGAGTCGCGACTGAAGGTCGCCGACAACACGGGTGCTAAGGAAATCCTTACCATTCGCGTTCTCGGTGGATCCGGCCGTCGCTACGCAGGCATCGGTGACGTCATTGTCGCCACCGTCAAGGATGCAATCCCGGGCGGCAACGTAAAGAAGGGCGATGTTGTCAAGGCAGTCATCGTCCGTACCAAGAAGGAACGCCGCCGTGCGGATGGTTCCTACATCAAGTTTGACGAGAACGCAGCTGTGATCCTGAAGAACGACGGTGACCCCCGCGGTACCCGTATCTTCGGACCGGTTGGTCGTGAACTCCGTGACAAGAAGTTCATGAAGATCGTTTCTCTGGCTCCGGAGGTGCTCTAGTCCATGGCTGCAAAGATCAAGAAGGGTGACCTGGTTCAGGTCATCACTGGCGCCAAGGCTGAGCGCGGCGGCGACCGCGGCAAGCAGGGCAAGGTTCTGCGCGTCTTCACCGACACCAACCGCGTGCTGGTTGAGGGTATCAACCGCGTCACCAAGCACACCCGTGTTGGACAGTCGCAGCGCGGCACCAAGACCGGCGGCATCGAGGTCGTAGAGGCCCCGATCCACATTTCCAACGTGGCCCTGGTTGACCCGTCGACCAAGAAGCCGACCCGTGTGGGCTTCCGCCTCGACACTGTGGAGAAGAACGGTGTCAAGAAGACCGTCCGTATCCGCGTGTCCAAGAGCTCCGGGAAGGACATCTAATGACTGAGACTCTCGAGACTCCGGCAACGAAGATCGTTCCTCGTCTGAAGACCAAGTACGCCGAATCCATCAAGGCAACGCTCCAGGATGAATTCAAGTACGAGAACGTGAACCAGGTACCCCGCCTGGTGAAGGTTGTTGTGAATATGGGTGTTGGAGACGCCGCCAAGGACTCCAAGCTGATCGACGGCGCTGTCCGCGACCTCACCCAGATCACCGGCCAGAAGCCGCAGGTTACCAAGGCCCGCAAGTCGATCGCACAGTTCAAGCTGCGCGAAGGCATGCCCATCGGTGCACACGCAACCCTGCGTGGCGACCGCATGTGGGAATTCGTGGACCGCCTGGTCACCCTGGCACTGCCCCGTATCCGCGACTTCCGCGGCCTGAGCGGCAAGCAGTTCGATGGCAACGGCAACTACACCTTCGGTCTGACCGAGCAGGTTATGTTCCACGAAATCGACCAGGACAAGATCGACCGCGTCCGCGGTATGGACATCACGGTTGTCACCACCGCCAAGACCGATGACGAAGGCCGCGCGCTGCTCAAGGCGCTGGGTTTCCCGTTCAAAACCGAAGCTTAATTAACTACGTAAAAGGTCCGGCCGCTCCGCTCCCCAGGGAACGGAACGGCGGAAACCGTTACGAGGAAGGGCATGAGCCCACATGACAATGACAGATCCTGTCGCAGATATGCTTACGCGCCTGCGTAACGCAAACTCGGCATACCACGACTCCGTGTCTATGCCTTACAGCAAGCTCAAGGCACGCGTTGCCGACATCCTCAAGGCCGAAGGTTTCATCGCCGGCTGGAAGGAAGAGGACGCTGAGGTTGGCAAGAAGCTGACCCTCGAACTCAAGTTCGGTCCGAACCGCGAGCGTTCCATCGCCGGTGTTCGCCGCATCTCCAAGCCGGGCCTCCGCGTTTACGCGAAGTCCACCAACCTGCCCCACGTGCTCGGTGGCTTGGGTATCGCAATCCTGTCCACCTCTTCCGGCCTCCTGACTGACAAGCAGGCCGGCAAGAAGGGCGTGGGCGGCGAAGTCCTCGCGTACGTCTGGTAACGGGAAAGGAAGAGAATAATGTCACGTATTGGACGTCTCCCCATCACCGTTCCTGCCGGCGTTGAGGTCAAGGTTGACGGCTCTGTCGTCAGCGTCAAGGGTTCCAAGGGGGAGCTGACCCACACTGTGGCCAGCCCCATCGAGGTTGCCCTGGATGACAACACCCTGACCGTCACCCGCCCGAACGACGAGCGCGCCTCCCGTTCGCTCCACGGCCTGACCCGCACCCTGATCGCCAACATGATCCAGGGCGTCACCGCAGGCTACGAGAAGAAGCTTGAAATCGTCGGTACCGGTTACCGCGTTCAGGCCAAGGGATCTGACCTTGAGTTCGCTCTCGGCTACAGCCACCCGGTCAGCGTTTCGGCTCCGGCCGGCATCACCTTTGCAGTAGAGGGACCGACCAAGCTCTCTGTCTCAGGTATCAACAAGCAGCAGGTCGGCGAGGTTGCTGCCAACATTCGCAAGCTGCGGAAGCCGGACCCCTACAAGGGCAAGGGCATCCGTTACGCCGGCGAAGTCATCCGCCGCAAGGTCGGAAAGGCTGGTAAGTAACCATGGCCATCTCCATTAACAAGAAGCGTACGAACAAGAGCAAGGCTGCTGGTCGCAGCCGCCGCCAGCTTCGTATCCGCAAGCGCATTTCCGGTACGGCTGCCCGCCCCCGCCTGGTGGTCAACCGCTCCGCACGCCACGTATTTGTCCAGGTTGTCGACGACACCATTGGCCAGACCGTAGCGAGCGCGTCCACCCTGGAAGCCGACCTTCGTGCATTCGACGGTGACAAGACCGCCAAGGCCAAGCGCGTTGGCGAGCTCGTTGCCGAACGTGCCAAGGCTGCCGGCGTCGAGGCTGTTGTCTTCGACCGTGGTGGTAACAAGTACCACGGCCGGATTGCCGCCGTCGCTGACGGTGCACGCGAAGGTGGGCTGTCACTGTGACCGAAGCAAACAAGGAAAAGGACACTGTGTCTGCAGATCAGAAGGCCCCCGAAGCCGCAGCTGCTGAGACCACTGCTCCCGCTGCCGACGACCGCCGTGGTGGCGCCCGTCGTGGCGAGCGTGGCGACCGTGGCCAGGGCCGCGGCGACCGCGGTGGCCGTGGCGGCCGCGACGGTGGCCGTGAAGCCGAAAAGAACCAGTTCGTAGAGCGCGTTGTCACCATCAACCGCGTTTCCAAGGTCGTCAAGGGTGGTCGTCGCTTCAGCTTCACCGCACTGGTCGTCGTTGGTGACGGTAACGGCATGGTTGGCGTGGGCTACGGCAAGGCCAAGGAAGTTCCCGCTGCTATCGCCAAGGGCGTTGAAGAGGCCAAGAAGTCCTTCTTCCGCGTTCCCCGCGTTGGCAACACCATCCCGCACCGCGTTCAGGGTGAAGCCGCTGCCGGCGTCGTAATGCTGCGTCCGGCCTCGGCCGGTACCGGTGTTATCGCCGGTGGTCCGGTCCGTGCAGTACTGGAGTGCGTGGGCATCCACGACATCCTCTCCAAGTCGCTCGGTTCCTCCAACGCCATCAACATCGTCCACGCGACCGTTGATGCCCTGAAGCGCCTCGAAGAGCCGGCATCCGTGGCAGCACGCCGCGGCCTGCCGCTGGACGAGGTAGCCCCGCAGGCACTGGTGAAGGCCCTCCTCAGCCCGAAGGCAGGTGTCTAGTCATGGCTAAGAACCTGGTCCCCTCCGACGCTCAGTTGGAGATCACTCAGATCAAGTCCGCCATTGGCGGCAAGCAGAACCAGCGCGACACCCTGCGGTCCCTCGGCCTGAAGCGGATCGGACACACCGTTGTCCGCACCGCCGACGCCGTGACCGTTGGAATGCTCAACACGGTTCCGCACCTGGTAAAGGTAGAGGAGGCGAAGTAAATGGCAGAGAACACTGCTGATAAGGCACAGGCTGCTGAGAAGCAGAACGCCCTGAAGGTTCACCACCTGCGTCCCGCTCCGGGTGCCAAGACCGCCAAGACCCGTGTGGGTCGTGGTGAGGCATCCAAGGGTAAGACCGCCGGTCGCGGTACCAAGGGTACGGCTGCCCGCTACCAGGTGAAGGCTGGCTTTGCCGGCGGCCAGTTGCCGCTGCACATGCGCCTGCCCAAGCTGCGTGGCTTCAAGAACCCGTTCCGGGTCGAGTTCCAGGTGGTAAACCTGGACAAGCTCAACGAGCTGTTCCCGGAAGGTGGCGCAGTCACCGTGGAGAATCTGGTCGAAAAGGGTGCCGTTCGCAAGAACCAGCCCGTCAAGGTGCTGGGCACCGGCGACATCACAGTCAAGGTTGACGTCACCGCCCACGCATTCTCGGCCAGCGCCGCGGAAAAGATCGCTGCAGCAGGCGGAAGCACCACCGCCCTGTAAGGGACGGCGCCAGCTGTTGAACTCCCGGTATCCGAGGGCTTCCGCCCCGGATGCCGGGAGTTTTCCATATCCGCCGGGCGAACAATCCCTGCCATCGGGCGCATGCACGGGGGACCGGATTGTTCGCGCGGCACATTGAACCGTTAGACTCGGATGTCGGGATTTATCAAATTCCTTCACCCCACCCTTATTGACACCACAGGAGGACGCTTGCTTAGCGCATTTGGCCGGGCCTTTCGCACGCCTGATCTGCGACGCAAGTTGTTGTTCACGCTGGCAATCATCACCATCTTCCGCTTGGGTGCTTTCATCCCCTCGCCAGGTGTGAACTACCAGAATGTCCAGCAATGCTTGCAGAACGGTCAGACCGCCGGCGGGCTGTACCAGCTCGTCAACCTCTTCAGCGGCGGCGCGTTGCTCCAGGTGTCCATCTTCGCCCTGGGCATCATGCCTTACATCACGGCCAGCATTATCGTGCAGCTGCTCCGGGTGGTCATTCCCCGGTTCCAGCAGCTGTACGAAGAGGGCGCGTCGGGACAGTCCAAGCTGACCCAGTACACCCGCTACCTCACCATCGCGCTGGGCCTGCTCAACGCCACCACGCTGGTGTCCCTGGCCCGCTCCGGGCAGCTGCTTCCCGGCTGCCAGCTGCCGGTGATCCCGGACACCAGCATCATCACCACCATCCTGATCATCATCACGCTCACGGCCGGTACCGGCCTGATCATGTGGATGGGCGAGCTCGTCACGGAGAAGGGCGTGGGCAACGGCATGTCGCTGCTCATCTTCACCTCCATCGCCGCCCAGTTCCCCACCTCCCTGGGTGCCATCTGGACCTCGCAGGGACCCGGAACCTTCTTCCTGGTGCTGGCCGTCGGCCTCCTGACCGTCGCCCTGGTGGTGTTCGTCGAGCAGTCACAGCGGCGCATCCCTGTGCAGTACGCCAAGCGGATGATCGGGCGGCGCACCGTGGGCGGCACCAGCACCTACATTCCCATCAAAGTGAACATGGCCGGCGTTATCCCGGTGATCTTCGCTTCTTCCATGCTCTACATTCCCGGGCTGATCGCGCAGTTCAACCAGCCCCGGAACGGCGAGCCCATGCAGCCGTGGGTTGAGTGGATCAACAACAACCTCACCCGCGGAGACCACCCGATCTACATGGCGGTTTATTTCCTCCTGATCGTGTTCTTCACCTACTTCTACGTCGCGATTACCTTCAACCCTGAAGAAGTCTCAGACAATATGAAGAAGTACGGCGGCTTCATTCCAGGTATCCGCGCCGGCAGGCCGACCGCTGACTACCTGCAGTACGTGCTCTCACGGATCACTCTGCCCGGTGCCCTCTACTTGGGCTTCGTGGCACTGATTCCGCTGGTGGCGCTCGTGCTGATCAACGCAAACCAGAACTTCCCGTTCGGTGGCACCTCGATCCTGATCATGGTGGGCGTTGGGTTGGAGACCGTAAAGCAGATTGATGCGCAGCTACAACAACGTCACTACGAAGGGCTTTTGCGATGACGAGAATGCTGATTATTGGACCTCCCGGTTCCGGAAAAGGAACGCAGGCGGAGCGGATTTCAGAACGCCTCGGCGTTGTGGCCATCTCCACCGGCGACATCTTCCGGGCCAACGTTAAGGGTGAAACCCCCTTGGGCCTTGAGGCCAAGAAGTACATGGACAACGGCGACTTCGTGCCGGACAGCGTGACCAACAAAATGGTCCGCGACCGGCTGAACGAGTCCGACGTCGAAAACGGCTTCCTGCTGGACGGCTACCCGCGCACCACCGCGCAGGTTGACTACCTTGACGAGATCCTCGCCGACGGCGACGAGAAGCTCGACGTGGTCCTGCAGCTGACTGCCGACGACGAAGAACTGGTACACCGCCTCCTGGGCCGTGCCAAGGAAACGGGCCGGAGCGACGACAACGAAGCCGTCATCCGCCACCGCCTGGACCTGTACCACGAGCAGACCGAAGCTGTGGTGGCGAAGTACGCCGACCGCGGCATCCTCACCAAGGTCGACGGGATCGGTCCCATCGACGAAGTCACCAACCGCGTGATGCAGGCCATCAAGGCCGCTCAGGCAGCCTGACCAGGCGCCCGGTTTTCGAGGCTCCTCCCGGCATCCGGGGGGAGCCTCAGCCATTTGAAAGGACACACCATGGCCTTCGGCCAGCCCCGCATCGAATTCAAGAACAACGCCCAAATGCGCACCATGCACGAAGCCGGCCTGGTCCTCAGCCGTGCTTTGGATGCCGCCGTTGCCGCCGCGGTGCCCGGGGTCACCACCAAGGACCTTGACGATGTCTTCGCCGCCGTCCTCAACAAGGCAGGTGCCAAGTCCAACTTCCTGGGCTACCACGGCTTCCCGGCCACCATCTGCACCTCGGTGAACGAGGAAGTGGTGCATGGCATCCCCGGCAGCCGGGTCCTTGAGGACGGCGATATCATATCCATCGACGGCGGCGCGATCGTCAACGGTTGGCACTCGGATTCGGCGCGCACTGTGATCGTGGGAACGGCCGACCCGGAGGACCAGCGGCTCTCCGACGTGACCCAGGCCGCCATGTGGCGCGGGATCGCCGCGCTTGCCAGCGGTTCGCACGTGGGTGACATCGGTGCCGCCATCGACGACTACGTCTCCTCCGTTCCCGGCAAGCCGCTCGGCATCCTGGAAGACTACGTGGGCCACGGCATCGGCTCCGAGATGCACATGGCGCCGGATGTCCTGAACTACAGGACCAACCACCGCGGCCCCAAGATCAAGCCGGGGCTGTGCCTGGCCATCGAACCCATGTTGGTCCGGGGCAGCATCGACACCGCGGTCCTGGAGGACGACTGGACCGTGGTGACAACTGACGGCAAGCGCTCCTGCCAGTGGGAGCACTCGGTGGCGGTCCACGAGAAGGGCATCTGGGTACTTTCAGCGCCCGACGGCGGCGCGGAGCACCTGGTGCCCCTCGGCGTTACCCCGGTGCCCATCCCTTAGGGACACGCACATCTGCCTGCGACGCAAAAAATCCCTGTCGACCCCCAAATAATGGGGTCGACAGGGATTTTGCGTATCGCCGGCGCTTTTGCGGGTCAGAAACCGCTAGGACTTCAGCTTCGGCTTCACGTCCTTGTCGTAGATGCCCTGCAGGGTGGTCTTCAGGTCCGTCATGGTGGACTTGACGTCGCCCTGCTGGGTGAGGATCTTCGCTGCGGACTTCGCCATCTCCTGGTCGGCGCCCGGCAGGAACACCCTGGCGTTGTCCTGGACCTTGGTCGCCGCGAGCTGGTCCATGGCGGTCTTGATCTGCGGTGTCTTGGCCAGGACCGCCGTCATGTCAGCCGACTTGCGGGTGGGCATGTAGCCGGTGGCGGCGGAGAACTCCGCGGTGCTCTCCGGCTGGGTAACGAAGTCCAGGAACATACCGGCGGCCAGCTGTTCCTCCTTGGTGATGCCGCTGGGGATGCCCAGGCCGGCGCCGCCCGTGGGGCAGACGTTGGTCTGCGCTTTCGGGCCGCCGGGGAGGAAGCCGACGCCCACGTTGAACTTCGCCGATTTCAGGATTCCCAGCAGCGAGCCGGTGGAGGAAATGGTGGTCGAGGTCAGCCCGGCGGAGAAGTCGTCCGCTGCTTCCTTGGAGGACACGCCTGCCCACTTGTCCTTGTAGATCGAGTCCTGGGCCCACTGCAGGGCGGCCACGGAGTCGCTGGAGTCGCAGGTGATGTCCCACTCCTTGGACCAGCCGCCGCCCCAGCCCCAGAGCATGTTCTGCAGCGTCCAGCCTGCGTAGCCGGCCAGCGCGGGGTAGATGTAGGCGTACTGGGCGCCGGAGCTTGCCTTCAGCTTGGGGGCCCACTCAGCGAATTCCTGCCAGGTCTTCGGTGCACGGTCCGGCAGCCCGGCCGCGGCGAAGTGATCCTTGTTGTAGTAGAACAGCGGAGTGGACCGGCCGTAGGGGAGCGCCCACTGCTTGCCGTCGTACTTGTAGTCGTTGACCAGCGACTGCTGGAAGTCGTCCATCTTCATGTTCAGCTGCTTGGTGAGGCTGTCCACGGGAATGATGCTGCCGTTGGTGTAGTAGCGGAACCACCACACATCGGAGAGGACAACCACACCGGGGAGGCCCGATTTGGCCGCCTGCGCGGTCTGGAACTTCTGGGCAATTTCCTCGTAGTTGGCCCCTGCGGTGACCAGGTTTACGGTGATGCCGGGGTTCTTGGCCTGGAACTTCCCGATCAGGCTCTTCTCAACGTCCTGTGACTGGCCCGGGTGGCTGGACCAAAAGTCGATCTTTGCTGCCGGCTTCACGCCGCTGAAGTCGATGTCGGCTGCCTGGGAGGTGGCTTGGCCGCCGCCGGTTGTCGAGGGTCCGCCGCATGCGGCCAGGGCAGCGGCAGAGGCGGTGACCCCTGCCAGGCCCAGGAAGTGCCTCCGGTCCAGGTGAAGTGTCATGACAGTTCCTTTCGGTTGTGGCCTGCGGAAGGGTTGGAGTACTAAAAGGTTGGAAAGTACGACGGCGGCCGGCGGCTTAGCCGGTCACGCTGCCCTGGGTGAGGCCCGCCACGATGTAGCGCTGCAGGGCCGCGAAGATGATCAGGATGGGAACGATGACAAGGACGGCGCCGGCCATGAGGACGCCCCAGCCGGCAGCGTTGCTCTCGTTGTTCTGCAGCAGGGTCAGGCCCACCGGCAGCGTCATGGTTTCAGGCCGGTCCGTGATGATGAGCGGCCAGATGTAGTCGTTCCATTCGGTCACGATGGTCACCAGCGCCACGGTGGCGATGGACGGCACGGACACGGGGACCACGATCTGCCAGAGCCGGCGCCAGTGGCCGGCCCCGTCCATCTCGGCCGATTCCAGGATGGAGGCCGGCAGGGTCCGGAAGTGCTGCCGCAGCAGGAAGGTGCCGAAGGCGGTGCCCAGGCCGGGGAGGATGATGCCCCACAGGGTGTTCTTGCCGCCGATCCCCGCGATGAGGATGAAGTTGGGCAGGATGGACACCTGCGGCGGCACCATGAGGGCCACCAGGATCAGCAGGAAGATGAAGTTCCGGAACGGGAAGCGGACAAAGACCAGGGCGTACGCCGTCAGGATGGCCAGCAGCACCTTGATGGTGGCCCCTGCCAGCGTGACGATGGTGCTGTTCAGGAAGAACTGTCCGAAAGGGACCGTGGTCATGGCGGTCCGGTAGTTCTCCAGGTTCAGGGTTTCCGGAAGGATCTTCAGGTCGGTGGTGACAATCTCGCCGGACTGCTTGAAGGAGCTGAGCACCATCCACATCAGCGGCAGGAAAACCACCAGGGTGGCAATGATCAGGGGCAGGTAGCCGCCCACCACGGTCTGGACCAGGTTCCGGCGGGAGAACGGCCGGTCCCGGCGGAGGCCCGGATCCGGGGTGGAGACGGCGGGAGCTGTGGGGTCCGGGCTCACCGGTGAGAGGGATGTCACGAGTAATGGACCTTTCGTTCCACGAACCTCAGCTGGAGCACGGTGATCACCAGGAGGATGGCGAACAGGACTACGGAAATGGCTGCCGAGTAGCCGGCCCTATTGTAGGCACCGAAGGCCTGGAGGTACGCCTCGTAGATCAGGGTGCTGGTGCCGGTGCCAAGGGGCGTCATGATCCTGATGAGGTCGAAGGCCTGCAGGGAGCTGAGAAGGGTGGTGATGAGGAGGAAGAACGTGGTGGGGGACAACAGCGGAAGCGAGATGCTGACGAACCGGCGGAACCCGTTGGCGCCGTCAAGCGATGCCGCTTCCATGACTTCCGTCGGCAGGGACTGTAGCCCGGCAAGGTAAACCACCGCGCAGTAGCCCAGGTTCTTCCAGACGTACACCAGGATCACCATCACCAGGGACAGCTGGGGATCGTTGATCCACTGCGGACTCTGCTGGCCGATGCCGCGGAGCAGCCAGGCCAGGACGCCGTAGCCGGGATCGAAAATGAACAGCCACACCAGGCCCACGCCGACGCCCGAGAGGACGTAAGGGGCAAAGACCGCGGAACGTGCGAACGTGGTGCCCCGGACCTTCGCATTCAGGGCCAAGGCCACAAGCAGTCCCAGGACCATCGAACCGCCCACGGTGACCAGGGTGAATACCGCCGTGGTGCCCAGGACTTTCGGTGCGTCGTTGCTGGTGAAGAAGGTGACGTAATTGCCCAGGCCCACCACGGTGGCCGAGGGCGAACCCAGCGTCCAATCCAGGGTGGAGTAGTACATGTTGCTGAACAGCGGCCGGTAGGTGAAGACGGCGATCAGCACCAGGTTGGGCAATGCCATGGCAAGGAAAACAAAGAAATCGCGGCGGCTGCGTGCGGTCCATCGTCTGCGAGGTACCTTGGCGGGACCAGCTCCGGGGTCAGTGGGCCTGGTGGAGGGGCGCGGGGAGAGTTGACGTGTCATGCGGATCTCTCACGGGTTTCGGAGCCAGCTTGTGGCCGGTCTCGCGGGTAAGTGGAATCAAGCCATTACTTCACCACATTGTTGGTAGGCGAAACCCCTGAAAAAGCCCTTCTCCTCGAATAGTTAACAAAGGCTTCGTTGCCCATTAACCCTGTGTTGTTTGCAGTCTCGCATAAAGTTTGTCCCTGCGGCAGGGGCGCGCCAGCAGAGGGGACAATAGGGGCATGGGAACCATTACCGATGTTTCGGGGATCCGCGTGGGCCACGTCCAGGAGGACACCGACGGCTGGCTGACGGGCGTCACCGTTGTCCTGCCGCCACCGGGCACGGTGGGCTCGGTGGACGTCCAGGGCGGCGGTCCGGCCACGCACGAGACCGATGCCCTGGACCCCACCACCCTGGTCCGCACTGTGGATGCCGTCGTCCTCACCGGCGGCAGTGCCTATGGGCTGGCGTCTGCCGCCGGCGCCCAGCGCTGGTGCGAGGAGAACGGCCGCGGCTTCGCCGTCCCCGGGGGAGTGGTGCCCATTGTCCCCGCCGCCGCCATCTTCGACCTGGGCAGGGGCGGGAACTTCTCCGCACGGCCGACGCCGGAGATGGGCTACGCCGCAACGGCCGCCGCTGCGGCACAAAGGGAAGGGCACGACGTCGGACGCGGCAACGTGGGCGCCGGCACCGGCGCACTCATTGGCAGGGGGCAATACAAAGGGGGCGTGGGAACGGCGTCCATCACCCTTGATAACGGCGTCGTAGTAGGGGCACTGGCCATCGTCAACGCACTCGGGCTCCCGTTTGGCACGACGGCCCAGCCGGCCGGGCCCAGCCAGGGCACACCGCCGATGAACACCACGCTTGTCGTCGTCGCCACCAATGCGGTTTTGGACGTTGCCGAGTGCAAGAGGACTGCGTCTGCATCCCATGCCGGGATTGCCCGGGCCTTGAATCCAAGCCACACCCTGGCCGACGGCGACACCGTTTTCTGCCTGGCAACCGGTGCCATGGCACTCGACCGCTCCGACGAAGCTGCCCGGCAGGTCAGCCTCATCACGCTCCAAAGCGCGGCAGCCGACGTCGTCCGTTTTGCCATCCTCGACGGTGTGGCCGCAGCTGATCCCGTAAGCACTCCCGCGGGTGAATATGGTGCGTACCGCACCGCGTAGGCTACTATGGCCGATTTAACTTTTACCGGCCAACAGGGTAGTGTTGTTTGTTGGTTGTCTGGACTGCCACCCCCTTTTGGGCCTGGAGACGGCAATCGATCCAACAAAAACGTTCGCGGTCATGCCCGGTGCAATCCGGCGGGGCTGCGGCAACAACAGTTAGCGGAGGGTATGGCCAAGAAGGACGGGGTCATTGAGATCGAAGGCGTTGTGACCGAGGCGCTGCCTAACGCGATGTTTCGCGTTGAGCTCACCAACAAGCACATCGTTCTGGCACACATCTCTGGAAAGATGCGTCAGCACTACATCCGGATCCTCCCCGAGGACCGCGTAGTGGTGGAGCTGAGCCCGTACGACCTCACCCGTGGTCGTATCGTCTACCGCTACAAGTAAATTGCTGGGCGGCTTCAGTGAACGCTGAACGCTGCTCCAGTTGACCAAACTGCTACACGCAAAGGAATGCCATGAAGGTCAAGCCGAGCGTCAAGCAGATCTGCGAAAAGTGCAAAGTGATCCGCCGTAATGGCCGGGTCATGGTGATCTGCGAGAACCCGCGCCACAAGCAGCGCCAGGGCTAATTTCCTTCCCTGAAGGAAATCCTGGGTTGCTAACCCACGCAAGTAAATAAAGGCAGCACAAGCTGATCTGGAACATTGAGCTCGAAAGAGTCCGGACAGCTAACCCCCGGTCGGAGGCTGGGGCCGCACGGAACGTGCGGGTGTACTGCCTACGACCTCCGGTTTATCAAGGAGTACTGCCACTATGGCTCGTCTCGCTGGCGTAGACATTCCCCGCGAAAAGCGGCTGGAAATTGCGCTTACTTACATCTACGGCGTGGGCAAGACCCGTGCACACGAAACCCTGGCTGCCACTGGCATCAGCGCTGACGTCCGCGTCAAGGACCTCACTGATGCACAGCTGGTTGAGCTGCGTGACTACATTGAAGGCAACTACAAGGTTGAGGGTGACCTTCGCCGCGAAGTAGCAGCAGATATCCGCCGCAAGGTTGAAATCGGCAGCTACGAAGGCCTGCGCCACCGCAAGGGCCTGCCCGTACGCGGTCAGCGTACGAAGACCAACGCACGTACCCGCAAGGGCCCGAAGCGTACCGTCGCCGGCAAGAAGAAGGCCCGTTAAAATCCCCGCCCGGGATTTACGGACTTTCCCCAATAACTTTCTGTAGGAGAAAAAATGCCCCCGAAGACTCGTGGCGCGGTTCGCAAGCCGCGTAAGAAGGACAAGAAGAATATCGCGCTTGGCCAGGCGCACATCAAGAGCACCTTTAACAACACCATCGTTTCCATCACGGATCCGACCGGCGCTGTTATCTCCTGGGCTTCCTCCGGTGAGGTTGGCTTCAAGGGCTCGCGCAAGTCCACCCCGTTCGCTGCCCAGATGGCTGCCGAAGCCGCTGCCAAGCGTGCGCAGGAGCACGGCATGCGCAAGGTAGACGTTTTCGTCAAGGGACCGGGTTCCGGACGCGAAACCGCCATCCGTTCGCTGCAGGCCGCAGGCCTCGAGGTTGGCTCCATCCAGGACGTCACCCCCGCAGCGCACAACGGCTGCCGCCCGCCGAAGCGCCGCCGCGTCTAATTCTTTTCCGCAGCAGGAGCTTGCCCGGACCAGCGATGGTCCGGGCAAGCCCAGCGCGTTAAGTCTTCAGACCGAATTTCCACCACCTGTGTTGCGTCATATAGCGGATGCTCGCCGAAAGGAAACCTAAGTGCTCATTGCACAGCGCCCCACCCTCTCCGAAGAGGTCGTCTCCGAAAACCGTTCGCGTTTCATCATTGAACCGCTGGAACCGGGCTTCGGCTACACCCTCGGAAACTCCCTCCGCCGTACCCTGCTCTCCTCCATCCCCGGTGCTGCCGTAACCAGCATCCGGATCGATGGTGTGCTGCACGAGTTCACCACGGTTCCGGGTGTCAAGGAAGATGTCACCGAGATCATCCTTAACATCAAGAGCCTCTCGGTTTCCTCCGAGCACGACGAGCCCGTCGTGGCTTACCTGCGCAAGCAGGGCCCCGGAGTCGTCACCGCCGCGGACATCGCTCCGCCGGCCGGCGTCGAATTCCACAACCCGGATCTGCACATCGCCACGCTGAACTCGAAGGGCAAGTTCGAACTCGAACTGACCATCGAGCGCGGCCGCGGCTACGTTTCGGCAGCTCAGAACAAGTCCGGCGACGCAGAGATCGGCCGTATCCCGGTTGACTCCATCTACTCGCCGGTACTGAAGGTTACTTTCCGCGTGGAAGCAACCCGTGTTGAGCAGCGCACCGACTTCGACAAGCTGATTGTCGACGTCGAGACCAAGCAGGCCATCGCCCCGCGCGATGCCGTTGCTTCCGCAGGCACCACCCTGGTGGAACTGTTCGGTCTGGCCCGTGAGCTGAACACCGCAGCTGAAGGTATCGAGATCGGTCCGTCGCCCACCGACGCTGCCCTGGCAGCCGACATGGCACTGCCGATCGAGGATCTGGACCTCACCGTCCGTTCCTACAACTGCCTCAAGCGTGAGGGCATCCACACCGTGGGTGAACTCGTTGCCCGCTCCGAGGCTGACCTGATGGACATCCGCAACTTCGGTGCCAAGTCCATTGACGAGGTCAAGGCAAAGCTGGTTGAACTGGGCCTGTCCCTCAAGGACTCGCCTCCCGGTTTTGACCTCGCAGCACGCGCCGCAGCAATCGAAGAGGACGACGCCGCCTTCGGCGACGACGAACTCTAAACCAGACCTTGGCCGTCCGGGCTGCACCATGGTGTGCGGCCCACGGCTTCCACATGAGGAGATACAATTATGCCTACCCCCACTAAGGGTCCGCGCCTCGGCGGCGGTCCGGCTCACGAGCGTCTCATGCTCGCGAACCTGGCCTCATCCCTGTTCGAGCACAAGCGGATCACCACCACGGTGACCAAGGCCAAGCGCCTGAAGCCGTACGCAGAGCGCCTGGTGACCTTCGCCAAGCGTGGCGACCTCGCATCCCGCCGCCGCGTGCTCGGCCTGATCAGCAACAAGGGCGTCGTCCACGAGCTGTTCACCGACATCGCCCAGGCTGTGGAGAACCGCGACGGCGGCTACACCCGCATCACCAAGATCGGCAACCGCAAGGGCGACAACGCTCCCATGGCTGTCATCGAACTGGTCCTCGAGCCGGTTTCCGCCAAGCAGGCCGTTGTAGCCGAGGCTACCCAGGCTGCTGCCAAGGCTGCTCCGGCCGCCGAGGAAGCTCCCGCTGAAGAGGCTCCCGCCGCTGAGGAAGCTGCTGCAACCGAAGAGGCACCTGCCGCTGAGGAAGCTGCAACCGAAGAGGCTCCCGCCGCTGAGGAAGCTGCAACCGAAGAGGCTCCCGCTGCTGAAGAGAAGGACGCGAAGTAATTCGCTGATTCCCTTCGCATAGACTTAGGTCTGTGAACCACCAAAAACCCGCGGCCCCCGTTCCAGGGGGCGGCGGGTTTTTGCGTATCCGGCTTGATCTTTCGTACGACGGCGGCCCGTTCAGCGGGTGGGCGCTGCAGCCCGGCCTGCGGACCGTCCAGGGCGTCCTGGAGGAGGCCATCGAGCTCCTGGTCCGGCGCCAGGTGCGGGTCACCGTTGCGGGCCGGACCGATGCCGGCGTGCATGCCCGCGGCCAGGTGGTCCACCTGGACCTCACTGAAGCCGAGTGGCTGGGACTGCCGCGCGGGCACGACGTGGATCCCGCCGTCGCGATGCTGCGGCGCCTCCGCGGCACCCTGAACCGTTCGCTGGGGGACCTGCACGGAGCCGTGGAAGTGCATTCCGTCGCCCTGGCTCCTGCGGGCTTCGACGCCCGGTTCTCCGCCCTCTGGCGGCGCTACAGCTACCGCATCGCGGACGGGCCTGCCCTCTGGGATCCGCTGGAGCGGTACTTCACCTTATGGCACAAGAATCCGCTGGACGTGGACCTGCTCAACGACGGCGCCTCCCGGCTGCTGGGCTTGCAGAACTTCCTGTCCTTCTGCAAGCCGCGCGAGGGGGCCACCACCATCAGGGAACTGCAGCGGTTCGAGTTCCGCCGCGGCGAGGACGGCGTCATCGTGGCCACCGTCCAGGCGGACGCGTTCTGCCACAACATGGTGCGCGCACTGATCGGCTCCGCTCTGTATGTGGGGGAGGGTGCTGTGCCGCCGGGCTGGCTGCACGAGCGGCTGCTGCTGCAAAAGCGGGACGCGAAGTCCGTCCTTGCCGCCCCGCATCCGCTGGTGCTGGAGGAAGTGGCCTACCCCTCGGACAGCGAGCTGCTGGCCCGCGCCGAACAAACCAGGGCCGTCCGCGAGCACTGACCACTCATCGACTGCTCCGTATCTGTCGTTTTCGGGCGTCAGAACGACAAGTGCTCAGCAATCGATGCGTTAGAACGACGGCGGGGGACCCTCTGCGGGGAGGGTCACCGTGAACGTGCTGCCTTGGCCTTCGCCGCTTTCGCACATGATGGTGCCGCCGTGGCGCTCCACGATCATCCGGGTGATGGAGAGGCCCAGGCCTGCTCCGGGGATGGCCGCCTTTTGCGCCGACTCGGTGCGGAAGAAACGGTTGAATACCTTGGTGACGTCGTCGTGGGACATGCCCATCCCGGTATCGGTGACGCTCAGCCGCACCCACTGCCTGTCCGCCGTCGCGCTGATGCTGATCGTTCCGCCATCCGGTGAGTATTTGATGGCGTTCGAGACCAGGTTGTCCAGCACCTGCCCGATCCTCAGGGGGTCCGCGTAGGCCCACAGGGGCGACGGGACGTCGGCGGCGATTTCTACGTGGGACCGCTGCGCCGAGGCCAGGGCTGAACTGAGGCTGGTCTCCACCAGGCTGGCGAGGTCGGTCCGCTTCGGGTGGACGTTCAGGGCGGTGGAAGCGGTAAGGTCGGCCACCAGTTCCAGGAGCCGCTCCGCGTTCCGCTGGACCACCAGCAGCCGCTGGGCCAGGTGGGGTGGCAGGCTGTCCGCCTCCTCCAGCACCAGGTCCACGTTGCCGATGATCGAGTTCAGCGGGTTCTTGAACTCATGCGAGACGTTGGAGATGAGGTCCTGGTTGGCGGCGAGGGATTCAACCCAGCCCGTGACGTCGGTGTAGACCACAACGGCCCCGGTGAGCCTGCCGTCCTCGCTGACCAATGGACGCGCCGCCGTCGACACGGCGCGCTGATCCGGGCCTTCACCTGCCCAGACCAGGTAGTCGGCGAAGGATTCCCCTGCCATGGCGCGGCTGATGGGCCGGCGGTCAGGGGAAAGCAGGGTGTGCCGGTCCTGGCCGAAGATGAGCTGGTGCCCCTGGCCCGGAATGGCCTCGTCGGCGCCCGTGGCACGGCGGAAGTTGCGCTGGCGGCTGTTCGAGACCAGGAAGTGGCCGGAACGGTCGACGGCGGCGATTCCGACGTCGGTGGCGTCCAGGACGGTTTCGAGCAGCTTCTCCCGTTCCCGGCTTGCCGCCAGGAGGTTCCGGAGCTCGCGGTCCTTCTCCGCCAGTTCGCGCTGCTGCAGGCGCAGGTTCACGCTCGCGAACCGGATGGCAAGGGAAACGGCGAGCATCATCACGGGAAAGAGAACCACGGTGGTGAGGTCCGATGCGGTGACGGCGGGCAAATGGCCTATGGCTGTGGGCGCCATGATGAGGAACGGCCCCAGGAAGCTGAGCACCAGGCTGCTGCGGGCCAGCATTCCGGATGCGGAAAGCCAGATGACCGGGAAGACCACCAGGACCGCCAACCCCGGCAGGAGCGGTGCCGCACCGTTGCGCATGAGACCGATGGCTACGAAGTCCAGGACCGGGATCAGCAGGTAGGGCCTGTGCGGCAGGCGTTCCCAGGGAACCAGGAAGCAGGCCAGGAACAGGAGTCCGTGCAGGGCCAGGCCGGCCCCGTACCACGGGCTGCCCAGGAGTGATGGCCACGCGGAGGGCGTAATCAGTGCGATGACGGCCACTACGACAGTCAGGGGGAGCTGGCACAGTACCACTTGGGCGCGTGGTCCCAGCCGGCGGAAGATGCGGCCGGGCCCGCGGTGGAACAATGCCTCAGCCATGTGTCTGACTCGTACCCCTTCCCAACTGGATCGCAGGCCCCGAGGGGTCTTTGAATTGCTTTCCGTACCCGCTTCTTACCCTTTCCCGTCCATACTGCACAGCTCTTGTCATAATAATTGACTTTTCAATTTTCCGGGCGAATACAGATGTGATCAGGAAGGCTTACTAGTAGCGTATAAATGGTTGGAGCGGGAATGGCATTGGCGCTGGGCCAATGGGGGGCCATCTCCGCCTGGCGCAGGGATAGCAATGGACGATCTTGGTGTAGCTGTAGTAATCGAAGATGACGCGGATGTACGGAACCTCCTGGAAGGCGTACTGACACAAGCGGGCTTCGAAGTGCATACAGCTGTTGATGGGCGGGCCGGGGTTGAGGTGGTCCGCAGCAAGCAGGCCAACGTTGTCACGCTGGATATTGGCCTGCCGGATATTGATGGGTTCGAGGTTCTGCGGCGAATCCGGAATTTCAGTAATGCGTACGTGGTGATGCTGACGGGACGGACGGAAGAACCGGACCTCCTGTCGGCGCTGAATGCCGGTGCGGACGACTACATCGCCAAACCTTTCAGGCCCCGGGAACTCCGGGCCAGGGTGGCGGCGATGATGCGCAGGCCCCGGCATGAGGTTGCGGGGGAGCAGCCGTCCACGCCGCACTGGGGACAGGCCGCGGCTCCTGCCGTGAACGCCGACCCTGGGGTGCTGCGGCACAACGGGCTCCTGCTGAACCACCGCACACGCACGGTGGAGGTTAAGGGCGAGCCGCTGGGACTGACCCGCAGCGAATTCGACCTGCTGCACGTCCTGCTCAAGGGCGGCGGCGCCGTGTGCACCAGGGCTGACCTGGTACGGGCCGTGCGGGGCGACTTTTATGACCACGACACGTACATCAGCGAGGCGGATGAGCGGGCCGTGGAGGTGCATGTGGGAAACCTGCGGCGCAAGCTCAAGGAGGACCAGCTGTCGCCGCGCTGGCTGCAGACCGTCCGCGGGGTGGGCTACCGGCTCGCACCGCGCCGGCCCGATGACGCCTGAGCGTCAGCCCTTCTCCAGGATGTAGGTCGACTGGAGCTCGGATACCGTCCGGGCTCCGTCCTTCGCCACCCCGGCCATCATGGCCTGGCCCTGGACAAAGTCGCCCTTCCGGATGAGGCCTTCGAGGACTTCGGCGAGCCTGGCCAGCCGGACACCGCCCACCATGGCGGAGCTGATCTTCAGGCTGATGACGGCGTCCAGGGCAGAGGCCTCGTCCCCGGTGTCCACCGCCGTTCCAAGCCGTGCCAGGCGCAGGTCCCACATGGCGGCATAGTCGCGGGCGAAACGCTGGGCCAGCCCTGATCCGGCAAGTTCGTCTTCGAGTTCCGCCAGCACGGCGGCGTCAATCAACGGCAAGAGCGCAGCCGCTTCGAGTGAGAGGGCCGTGCGTGCGGCCTGTCCGGGAGCGGCAGGCAGCGGGACGCCGGCCAGCGGGGAGTCCACAGCGGGGCTCTTTCCGCTGGAACCGGGATCCTGACTCTGCATTGTTCAAGGCTACTTCCTGGAAATCCTTCGGCGTTCAATTTCTTATCATTCTGTGTAAACCTTGAGGCAACCTTGCCGTCGCCCTGCGTATCGGTTATTGTCCGCTAAACGTCATCACCGTGTTGATCACTGCCGGTCCCAGAATGGCGATGAAGAGAACCGGGAAGATGAAGAACAACAGCGGGAAAAGGATCATGACCGGCAGTTTCATGGCCTTTTCCTCGGCCCGCTGGCGCCGCTTGACGCGCATCACCTTCGCCTGGACACGCAGGACCCGGCTGATGGCGATTCCGTACGTGTCAGCCTGGACCACTGCCTGCACGAAGCTCCGCAGCTCAGGGATGTTGGTCCGTTCCGCCAGGGCGATGTAGGACTCGCGGCGGCTGCGGCCCACCTGCATGTCCTGCAGGGTGCGGACCAGTTCCTCGGCCAGCGGGCCCTTGCCGTTCTCGCCCGCGCGGGCCATGGCGCCTTCGAAGCCGAGCCCAGCCTCCACGGAGATCAGCATCTGGTCCAGCGTATTGGCCAGTTCAAGCTGCATGGCCTTTTGCCGTTCCTGGCCCTTGCTGTACAGGAGCAGGTCCGGGATGAAGTAGCCAAGGACCAGGACGAAGATCCCGGCGAGCTTCATGATCGGCGAGTTGCCGATGGAGGTCAGGTAGAGGCCAACCGCCGCACCTGCCACGCCGAGCCCCAGCTTGGACCCCAGCACCTTTCCCAGCGGCATGGTGGCGGGCCGGCCGGCCAGGGACAGGAGCCGGTCCAGGAAGGCCACATAGGCCGGGGGAGTGAGCCGCCGGCCCAGGGATTCGAGCAGTCCCCGCTTGGAGGCGGGCGCCACGGCGACGGACGGGGCACCGCGGGAGAGCAGGTCGGTGACCGCGACGCGGCCCTGCTTGTCCACGGTGAGGACGGACCAGGCCACCGCCCCCAGGGGGATGCAGACCAGCAGGACGGAGAGCAGGACGATGAGGTTCATGGGTCCTCAGAACTTCAGGTCGATGATCTTGCGCATCCACAGCGCACCGATGGTCATCAGGACAAAGGACGCACCGATCATTATCCAGCCCAGGGGATGGGTGAACATGGCGTTCATGTAGTTGGGACTTACGGCCAGCAGCATGGCCACGATGCCGAACGGCATGGCGATCAGGATGTAGGCGGAGAACTTGCCTTCCGCGGCCAGGGCCTTGATGTGGCCCTTGATCTCCGCGCGCTCGCGGATGGTTTCGTTGACCTGGTCCAGCACCTCGGCGAGGTTGCCACCCACCTCGCGGTTGATCTGGATGGCCTGCGAGATCCACACGAAGTCCTCGTTCTTCATCCGGTCGGCGGTGTCGTTGAGGGCCGCGAGCAGGTCGCGGCCAAGGCTGGTCTCGGTGATCACCCGGCGCATCTCCTCGGAGGTGGGCTTCTGCGATTCGGTTGCGGCGGCGTCGATGGCACGGAGGATGCTGTGCCCTGCTCGCAGGCCGCCGGAGAGCAGTTGCAGCGTGTCGCCCAGCTGGCTGTCGAAGGCCGTGCGGCGCTTGCCGGCCAGGAATCCGAGGACCAGTTTGCCCACGAAGGGTGCCAGCAGGGCGAGAAGCAGTCCCATGACGGGGCCAACCGTGACCAGGCCCACCAGCATGCCGACGCAGGCGCCGATCCCCACCAGGAGGAAGAACTCGGCCTGGCTGAGCCGCAGGCCTGCGTTCTCCAGTTCCGCTCGGGTGAAGAGCTTGACGTTCCGGCCGGCGAGGAGTCGTTCGAAGGACCTGACTGCGGACAAGGCCACGCGGGTCAGCGAGGACGGCGGCTCGGGTTCAAACGGGCGACGGCGGTCCAGCGGCACCGTGGGGGCGCTCGGCAGGAGCACGGCCACGCCCAGCAGGCAGATGGCTGCGAGGAGGATGACGCTTCCGATGGCGATGATCATGGCCGCGTCCCTATTTCGCGCCCGGGCCCAGCGGCGTGGCAAACACCGCAGGGGACACATGGATGCCGAGGTCCTCGAACCGGTCAATGAAGCGGGGGCGAATGCCGGTGGCCACCGGCCGGCCCATGAACCGGCCCTGCGCGTCCACGCCCGCCGAGTAGTCGAAGACGAAGGCGTCCTGGAGGGTGACGATGTCGCCTTCCATGCCCTGGACCTCCGTGACGTGGGTGATGCGGCGGGAGCCGTCGCGGAGCCGGGAGATCTGGACGATGAGGTTCACGGCGGAGGCGATCTGTTCCCGGATGGCGCGCAGCGGCAGGTCCATCCCCGCCATCAGCACCAGGGTTTCCAGGCGGGCCACGGCATCGCGGGGCGAGTTGGAGTGCACGGTGGAGAGGGAGCCGTCGTGGCCGGTGTTCATGGCCTGGAGCATGTCCAGCGATTCACCGCCGCGGACCTCGCCCACCACGATCCGGTCCGGGCGCATACGGAGGGAGTTGCGGAGGAGCTCGCGGATGGTGACTTCGCCCTTGCCCTCGGTGTTGGGCGGGCGGCTTTCCAGCCGGACCACGTGCTCCTGCTGGATCTGCAGTTCCACGGCGTCCTCGATGGTGACGATCCGCTCGTCGTGCGGGAGGAAGGAGGATAGGACATTCAGCAGCGTGGTCTTGCCCGTGCCGGTACCGCCGGAGACGATGATGTTCAGCTTCGCCTTGACGCACGCGTTCAGGAGCTCGGCCATCTCCGGCGTCAGGGTGCCGAAGTCGATGAGGTTGCGGACGGTCAGCGGGGTCTTGCTGAACTTACGGATGGTCAGCGAGGAGCCGCCGACGGCCAGCGGCGGAATGACCGCGTTCACGCGGGAGCCGTCCTCCAGCCGGGCATCCACCAGCGGGGAGGATTCGTCGATGCGGCGGCCCACCTTGGAGACGATCCGTTCGATGACTTTGCGTAGGTGCTCCTCGGAGCTGAAGCGCGATTCGGTGAGCGTCAGCTTGCCTTTGCGTTCCACGTAGATCTGGTCCATGCGGTTGACCATGATTTCGGTGACGGCGGGATCGTCAAGGAGGCGCTGGAGGGGGCCGTAGCCCAGGACGTCGTCGGCAACGTCCTGGACCAGCCGGGTGCGTTCCTCGGGGGTCAGCGGCACCTGTTCGGCGTCGACGATGCGGGTGAGTTCCTCTTTGGCGGTGCTCCGCAGCTCCCGTTCAGTGACGGCGGCGTCGTTGAAGCGCGTTCCCATGCGTTCGAACAGGGCGGTGGCCGCCCTGTCCTTCATGGCCGCGAAGACGTCCACCTTGGGTGCGCTGGGCACCAAGGGGGTGCCGGCGTCGTGCGTTGAATGCACGACGGCGCCGTGTGCCGGCTGGTGCCGCTCCGTGCTTTCCGCGGGGGTCGGCGAAGGCGCGGGTGCCGGGGGCTCGAGCAGCGCGGTTCCGGCTGCCTGGCTGCGCGCCTGGACCGCGTTGATGCGTTCGGAGAGTTTCATCAGATGACCACCCTTCGGTGAAGTTTCCGCTGGGCCTGTGTGCGCCATGCCGGGTTGAAGCGCTCCACGAGCTGGCGGAGGCTTTTGACGGCGGGGTCCTTCTTGGAGTCCTGGAGGACGGGGATGCCGCGGTTGGTGGACAGGGCCACGGCGCGGGAGCGGGGGATGCTGACGTCCACGGGCGCGCCGATGGTGGATTCGACGTCCCTGACGTTCAGGCCGGATTTGGCGTCGGCCATGTTGAGGACCACGTGGCGGGATTCGGGCATGATGTCCAGCTGGCGCAGGACTTCGAGGCCGGAGCGGAGGCCGCGGAGGCTGGGGATGTCCATGGCGCTGACCCAGACCACGTCGGTGCACTGTTCCATGGCGGCGAGGCCGATTTCCGGCATGCCGGGGGCGGTGTCGATGACCACGTACTGGAATTCCTGGGCCAGTTGTTCCAGCAGGTGGCCGATCTGTTCCGGGGTGATGTGGTCCGCGTCCACGGGGTTGGGCGGGGCGCAGAGCGCGTAGATGCCGGCCGGGTGGACCGTGAGAAATGCTTTGAGGACCAGCGAGTCTTGGGCGGCGGCGGGGGTGACGGCGTCCGTGACAGTGTGCTGCGGGTTGAGGTAGAGGCCGGAGGCGACATCCCCGAACTGCAGGTCCAGGTCCACGATGACCACGCTCATGGGCGCGATCTGGCCCAAGCCGATGGCGATGTTGGTGGCCAAAGTGGTCTTGCCAACGCCGCCCTTGGGGGAGAAGACACCGATGACCAGGCCGCTGCCGCTCTCTGCCTGCTGTGCCTCGGGGCCGCGGTTGCGGGTGGCGAAGGACTGGCAGGCGCGTTCGAGCAGCACCCTGATTTCCGCGGCGTCGGCCTGCGGGCTGAGGATGTCGCGGATGCCGGCGCGCATGGCGTAGAGGAGGTAGTCGGGGTCCACGTCGCTGACCAGGACCAGGCTGAGGCCGGGGAGCTGGACGTCGAAGACCTTGGCGAACCGCAGCCCTTCTTCATACGGCACGTCAGGGCCGATGATCAGGACCTCGGGCTGTTCCTGGTTGAGGAGGCCGAACAGTTCCGCCGGGCCTGCGGGGAGGATATCGCTGGCGATGGTCTGGACGGTGCCGCGCAGTCCATGGGCGACGGCGGCGCGCAGCTTCTGGTCGAAGTCGCCGTTGGGGGAGAGGAGGACGAAGCGGCTCATTTGTACACGTTGTCCTTCCTGGCTGTTGCGGGGCCGCTGTCTGTTGCATCCAAGGGCTCCTTGGTGAGCCAGAGTTCGCCGTTGATGGAGGTGAAGATGATCTTGTTGGCGTCGACGTCGTTGACGGCGACGGTCACCATGAAGGATCCCTGCGGGAGTGTGGTGTCCTGCGGGTTGGTCCCGTCCGTGGGCTTGGCGCTCGGCGTTGCCTGGGGCGCGCGTTGGACGGCGGTGACCAGTGCCTTGCGGATCGTGAGCTGGGTGGTGGGGTCACCCGCTTTGGCCTTGTCTGCCCCTGATGCGAAAATCAAGGCGATGCCAACGTGGTCACCGGCCTCTAGTCGGCCGCCCACCACACGCTTGGCCTCCAGCTCGAAGGTCACTTCCTGCAGGCCTGCCGGCACCTTGGCGGCGCTGTTGCTCTTGACGTCGGCGGGGGCAACGAGGCGCTCGGCGAGGAGCTGTTCGCCGGGAACCAGATCCACGGCGGCCACCTTGCCAGCGGAGTCGTCAAGGTTTTTGAGGGCGGTCTTGGAGACGGCCGTGGCCGGCACCTGCTGCACGGTTACGGATGCCCTGACAACGTCGAGGGAAGAACCGGCCGGTACGGCCTTAGCGACTACCAAAACGCTGGTCGGATCCATATCCTTCATTGCGCGCTGGTCGGCGCCTTGCGCGTAGGAGACCATGAGGACCGCTCCGATGATGGCCAGCACTACTGCTGCTACACCGGCCAACATACGTGACTTCACTGACTGCTCCTGGATCTTGCTGACGGCTATGGGGTGAGACGGACGATTGAAGCCCCGTAGTTGGGGACGCTGCCGAGTTCAAAGGCCTGGGCCAGTGACACGAACTTCACGAAGTAGCCGCGGATCGTTTTGTTTTGTACGTTGCCGCCTGTACTCCAGTTGATATCGGCAAAGTGATAGCCCGTGACGTGGAAGGCTGCGAACCCTTTCACGTAGTACTTGCCAGAAGAACCTGTGCCGGTTGCAAGGTCATAAAGCGGTAAGAGAACCGTTTGGTCGTTCATCTGGCTGAAGTCTGCGGCTGTGCAGATTGTCGGCGCACTTGCGCCGGGATCGCTTGCGAACCAGATCCCCGAGTTGCTGGATTGGCCTGCCGTCATGGTGATGGAGCACTTGGTGCCCGAAGTCGTGATCCAGCCGAATCCCCCGGGCAGGCCCCCACAACCGTTCACTGACTGCTCCAGGACCTGCACGTTGCCCGTCGTTCCACCAGTGGGAATGTCAAGCTTGCAGTAGGCGATGGCCAGTGGAAGGATCGCCGGGCCCTTGGACGGCGTGCCCCATTGCGCTGAACCGCTAGCGTTTACTTCTGCAGAGGAGATTCCCAGCGCTCGCGCGAAGAACAAGGACACCTGGTTAGGGGTTTTACCGGCTTCCTGTGAACCGGCAGTTACGGCCACAGTTCTTGCTGTGGGGTCGATAGCGACGGATTTCAAGTTGGTGAGACTGTCATTCGCATTTCGGTTTGCGAGACCGGCGGCAAGCGACGAGGTGCTGACGCAGTCGGCGTCAGACGTTGATTTGGCACATTTTTGGGCTATAGCCAAAGCAGCGGCATCGGCTCCATTGTGAAGCTGGACGCGCTCTGCGTACATCATCGACACATCCACAGCTATAGCGGCGGAACCCAGGAGCGCAACAAGCATGATGGCGACGATTACGCTCACCGCGCCCCGTTCGTCGGTTCGATTACTGTTGGCCTGACTTAGCCGCCGCACAGCATTGCTCCTCGGCCGGTCATCGAAAAGGGCCCTGCTATTCCTGTCATGGTGGACAGCGAGTAGGTGATAGTGACAGTCATGCGGTTGCCCGACGCGCACGTTGTCGTCCCGGTGTCGAGGTTTTTGAAAATGACGTTGGAATCTGTCAGCGCTGGATTCAGCGAGACAGCAGTGTTTTTGGCTGCCGTACGTGATGCAACAGGATCGTTGGACAGGGCCATAACGCGCACCGCTTCTCGGGCGGCCGCCGATAGTGAGGCTTGGGCGTTGTAGGCGCGGCTGAATTCTACGATGCCCAGCAGGAGCATGACCAGCACGGGTACAACGATTGCGAACTCGACAGCAGCAGCACCACGTTCGGATGCCCTGGACATAAGTAGACCTTTCGAGAACCAACCACCCCTGAGGCATCGTGGTTGGCGGCGGCCCAGAGCTGCCGCCAACCCACCCTTCAGGTTAGCTTAGGGAGCAGGAGTGCAGCTGGCAGCGACATTACCCGCGCGAGCTACAAAGGTTCCTTTGCTCACAGAGCACTGAATCTGAGTGAACGTGTCCTGCATGGTCCCGCCGAGGAGGGTGACTGCAGCAATGATGACGACGGCGATGAGGGCGACCATGATGCCGTATTCGACGGCGGTTGCGCCCTTTTCGCTGCGAAGGCGGACGGAGAGGTTCGTGTAAAGAGAAAGCATTTTGACTCCTGAGCGAGACGGATTGGCTGGCCCAGCACCAGCGCTTCAACGAAGTTAGCAACGCTTGATCCGACTTTGACCCGATCTTGCAACATCCTGCGCAAAGCCTTTACGCCGTGCACACTTCCTGCGCATTTGCTTGGTTATTACTGGGCTGAAGCTGGGCTTTCCGTACTTCCAGGCATGCAAAGGACCCCCTCGGTTCTGGGTGCCGAGGGGGTCCGGTTTTTGGCGCCGGTAGGCGCATCGCATTGTTTTTTCAGACGCGGCTGAAGGCCTCGATGATGTTTATGGCCGCGGGCCCCAGCAGAACGATGAACAGCACGGGAAAGATAAAGAAGATGAGGGGAAACAGGACCTTTACCGGAAGCTTCATCGCTTTTTCTTCTGCACGCTGCCGACGTTTCACGCGGGCATCCTTGGCCTGTGCGCGGAGGACTTTGGCGATGCCGATACCGTATTTATCGGCCTGCACCACGGCCCTTACGAAGCCCTTCAAGTCCGGCACTGAAGTTCTGGCCGCCATCGCTTCGTAGGCTTCGTGCCGTGGCCGGCCAACCTGGATGTCCTGCAGGGTGCGTACCAGCTCCTGGGCCAAAGGTCCTCCGCCATAGGAGCCAGCCCGGGCCATTGCCGATTCAAAGCCAAGCCCAGCTTCCACAGAGATCAGCATTTGGTCCAAGGTGTTGGGCAGTTCCAGTTCGATCGCTTCCTGCCGCTTGATCGCCTTGTTGTAGACCAGCAGGTCCGGAACAAAATAGAAGAAGATGGTCATGAAGATCGCCACAGCGACATTCATCGAAGTAAACGAGTTGGTGAGTACGACGATTCCTGCCAGCGCACCGGCTAGGGACAGCAGCGGTTTTGAGACGATCAACTTGTCCAGCGGCATGGACGCCGGCCGCCCGGCCAGTGACAGCCAGTGGTCCAGTTTGGCCTCGTAGCTGCCCGGGGTAAGCCTTTTGGATATTCCCAGGAGGATCGGGGCCTGCTGTGCGGCGTCGCGACCTCCAACGCTGAATCCGTGGGCAAGGTTTCCCCGGATGGCGAGGGCCCCTTTTCGGTCCAAGGTGGCCCATGACCACACGAAATAGGAGAGAGGCAGGATAACCGTGGCGATAATCAACCAAGCGATTGGAGTCATGTTCGATCCTTAGAACTTGATCTTGACGATGCGGCTCATCCAGAAGCCGCCGATGATGAACATCAGTGCACTGAGGCCCAGCAGGAACCAGCCGATCGGTTTCTGGACAAAGACGTCCAGGTAGCCCGGGTTGACCATTCCGACGAAGAATGCGACCCCAACCGGCAACGCCATGAGGATGTATGCGGACATCTTCCCTTCCGCGCTGAGTGACCGCACGTGGCCTTTGATTTCGCTGCGCTCACGTATCGTGCCGGCCACCTGATCCAGGACCTCCGCGAGGTCTCCGCCGACTTCACGATTTATCTGGATGGCCTGCCCAATCCACCGGAAGTCTTCGCTGTCCATCCGACTGGCGGAGTCATCGATCGCTTCCCGGGCATCTTTGCCGATTCGTGTTTCGTTGACGATCCTGGTCAGTTCCTCTGAGGTGGGCGACTCGGACTCGTTCGCTGCGGCTTCGATAGCCCGCATCACGCTGTGGCCGGCACGCAACCCACCTATCAGCATTTGAATGGTGCCAATCAGCTGACCATCGAATTTGCTCCGGCGCTTGTCCCTTCGAAGTGTGAGCACCAACCTGGCCACGAACGGCGTCGCGATTGCCAGTAGGATTCCGAAGCCGAGGTTGGTGGCGAGGCTGGACAGCAGGCCAACAGCTACGGTCACTGCTGCCACGAAAGCGCTGAATTCTGCGGGCGTCATTTTCACGCCGGCGTTGTAGAGAAGTTCGCGGCTGTAGGGGCCGCCGGACTTCCCGATCACGCCACCCATCGCATTGGCCGCTGATTCGGAAAATCTTGACAGTGCGGACGGGTCCGGCTGTCCGTCAGGCCTGCGGCGTTGGATTGGAATCGCGGCATACCGAGGCTTGAGGACAACTATCACCAGGACTAGCAGGGCGCCGAAGCACAGGCTGATGGCGCCGGCGAAAACCAGGGGCGAGTCCATGGGCCTACCTCCGTCCGGCCGGAACTGCGGCCCCGAACACAGCTGGGGAGACACCAATGCCGAGCTCGTGGAACCGGTCAAGGAACCTGGGGCGGATGCCCGTGGGAATTGGTTTGCCCAGGAATCTCCCGTGCTGGTCAACACCGGCTGAGTAGTCGAAGAGGAACGCGTCCTGGAGGGTGACAATGTCACCTTCCATGCCTTGGACTTCCGTGACGTGCGTGACCCTGCGGCTGCCATCACGCAGGCGGGTGACCTGGATGATGAGGTCCACTGCCGAGGAAACCTGTTCGCGGATAGCCCTCAGGGGCAGGTCCATCCCAGCCATGAGGACGAGGGTCTCCAAACGGGCGATGGCGTCCCGGGGAGAATTGGCGTGAACCGTTGAAAGCGATCCGTCATGGCCTGTGTTCATGGCCTGCAGCATGTCCAGGGACTCGCCGCCCCGGACCTCGCCGACGATGATGCGGTCGGGACGCATGCGAAGGGAGTTACGGACAAGTTCCCGAATTCCTACAGCGCCTTTTCCTTCAATATTCGGCGGCCGGCTTTCCAGGCGGACCACGTGCTCCTGCTGCAACTGGAGTTCCACCGCATCCTCGATGGTGACGATGCGGTCGTCTTCGGGGATGAAGGATGACAGCACGTTGAGCAGGGTGGTTTTGCCCGTTCCGGTTCCGCCGGAAACGATGATGTTCAGCCGGGCCTGGACACACGCACTGAGCAATTCAGCCATCTCAGGGGTCAACGAGCCCCAGTCGATGAGGTTCCGGACCGTAAGGGGTACGTGGCTGAACTTCCTGATGGTCAACGAAGGCCCGTTAACCGCCAGGGGAGGAATGATCGCGTTGACGCGCGAACCGTCCTCAAGCCGGGCGTCCACCAGCGGCGACGATTCATCGATGCGCCGGCCCACCCTGGAAACGATGCGGTCGATCACTTTCCGGAGGTGGTCGTCGGAGCTGAATTGCGATCCGGTCAGGCTCAAGTGGCCGTTGCGTTCGATGTAGATTTGGTCGTACTTGTTGACCATAATTTCCGTCACTGACGGGTCTTCGAGCAGCTTCTGCAGGGGACCGTACCCCATGACTTCGTCCGCAATTTCACGAATAAGCCTGCGGCGTTCTTCGGGCGAAAGTGGCACCTGCTCGTCGTCGATAACTGCCGAGAGTTCATCAACGGCTATTGTCCGCAATTCCTCGTCCGACGACGACGTGTCGCCGAAGCGCGTGCCGAGACGGTCGAAGAGTGCCAGGGCAGCCCTTTGTTTGAGCCCGGCAAGCGCATCGATAGGCGGTGCCGTGACGTTGCCACCCAGCGGCGAACCTGGAATCGGGGCGCCAACCGGGGCAAAGGATGTGCTTTCAAGTTGGGCGCCTGTCTTCGACATTTCAGAGAGCGTACGGCCGTTGGCGTTTGACCCGTCGGAATTGCCTTGGGAGCCAGCGAGCCTATCTGAGAGTTTCATGACACAACCACCCTTCGGTGCAGCTTGGTGCGTGGGGACGATACCCACTCAGGATCAAACCGATCTACGAGCTTCTTCAGCCCTTTGGCCGCAGCATCCCTGGTGGTCGCTTGGAGGACCGGAATGCCGCGGTTCGTTGAAAACGGGAGCGTCCGGGAGCGCGGGATGACAGCGTCGACAGGGACGCCCACGGTTGCTTCCACATCCTGCACGGACAGACCGCTTTTGCGGTCCGCAAAGTTGAGGATGGTGTGCCTTCCCTGCGGCATCAGTTGCAGTTCCTTCAATACTCCAAAGCACTTTCGCAACCCGCGGACACTGGGGACGTCCATCCCGCAGACCCAAACCCCGTCGGTGGCCTGTTCCAGCGTGGCGAGCACATGCTCGCCCAACCCCGGAGCGGTATCCACCACGACATATTTGAATTCACTGGCCAGTTGCTCGAGCAGCCGGCTCACGTGCTCGCCGGTGATGTAATCGGCTTCGGCCGGAGTCCGGGGAGCGCATAGTGCGTAGATCCCGGCAGGGTGAACGGTCAGGAATGCCTTGAGGACCATGGAGTCCTGGGAGGCAATGCCGTGAACGGCATCGGTGATGGAGTGCTCGGGCTCGAGCAGCAAACCGGATGCAACGTCTCCGAACTGGAGGTCCAGATCCACAAGGACGACGCTCATGGGCGCGACTTTGCCCAATCCCACCGCGAGGTTGGTGGCGACTGTCGTCTTGCCAACTCCGCCCTTCGGTGACATGACGGCGATGACGCGGCCCCGTTCCTGCCCTGGGTCGGTAGGCAACGACATTCCCCGCCGCCGGCTGGCAGATGCCAGGCAGGCCCGTTCGAGCAGTACCCGTAGGTCGTTCACCTCGATATCAGGCCTCAACACGTCCCGGATACCTGCGTGCATGGCACGGAGCACGAGCTCAGGGGAGGGCTCCGCAACCAGGAGCAGGCTGATCTCCGGATACTGGAGGTCAAATACGGTGGCCAATTTCAGCGCGTCTTCTTCGCTGACGCCCGGCCCCAGGATAAGTACTTCAGGCGGTGCCCCTGTCAGCTGCCGGAATACGTCCTCCGGCCCTCCCGAAAGAATGGCTGGGCTAAGTGTTTCCAGGTCCCCATGGAGGGCAGTTGACACCGCCTCCCGCACGCGGGACTCGAAGTCCCGCACCCCGGTTATGGCTACAAAGCGACTCACCGGTACAGCCCACCAAAGGTTGTCACAGGAGGCTGCGCCTTGGTGCTCTTGTCGGTCTGCTTCGAGAGCCACAGTGTGCCGTATTCCGCCCCGAAGACCATCTTTGCGGCGTCGGCGTCGCTTCTGGCCACCGTCACGAAGGCAGAACCATTCGGCATGGCCACCGTTGAGTCACCCGAGGAGTTGGAGGTGTTGTTCTTGCTGTCATCGGGTGCGGCTTTTTGGACTGCTGTGACCAGCACATCGTGGAACAGCAGGCCGGTGGACTGCTTCCAGCCCTTCACTTCAGCTGGGACATTGGCATCGGCGGGGATGTTGTCGTCAGTCTTGAACGAGCTGTACACCGTAACCATGTCGCCGGCTTCCAGGCGGCCGCCCAGGATCCGCTCCGGGGCCAGGAGGAATGTAACCTCCTGCATGCCGTCCGGCACCGGCACGGTGCCCGGTACCAGTTCCTTGGGGTCCACCAGCTTTGCTGCAAGCAGCTGTTCGCCGGGTTGCAGGGCGGACGCTGTCACCCGTCCACTTTGGCCATCCAGGCTTTCCAGTGCAGCTGCCGGCACGGCAGACTGCGGAAGCTCTTCGACCTTGACCTTGCCGCCCAAGTCTTCAACCTTGGTGCCGGCAGGGACGGACTCCTTGGCGACGAGAACTTTCACGGGGTTGAGCCCCTGCGCAGCTCTAGCGTCGGCGCCCTGGACATAGACGACCAGCAGGGTAGTTCCAATGATTGCCAGCACCAGTGCTGCAATGCCTCCCAGTAGGCGAGATTTCACTGTGGGTACTCCTTTGCAATGGGTTTGTTCGATTAGCGGTAACGTCCCGCATGTTTAGTTCTTGAGGTACACCTGGGTGCCGCCGTAGTTGGGAATGGTGTTCGTAGACAACCCCTCGGCGAGGGACACAAAGCGAGTGAAGTACCCCTGAATGGCACGGCAGTTTCCACTGCAGGATGGCGCTAGCGGGTCGAGGTCCTGGACGCTGCCGCTGAACTTGTAGCCAGTGACCTTGAAGGCCAGGAAGCCCACGATCGTGTATTTGGTGTTGTTGCCGTTGTTGAGCGAGACAGCTGATGAAAAGACGGGAACCAGGACTGTGGTGCCCTTGATGGTTGACGGCATGGTGGAGCAGACGTTTGGCAAGGAAATGCCAGGCTTGCTGCCGACGATGGCGGTACCCGCATCGATTGTGGCGGAGCAGTCAGTGCCGGCGTCCAGCCAGCCGAAGCCGCCCGGTGCATAGCCGTTTTGGGCTGCGCAGCCTGGGTAAGCGGGTGTGTTCTCGTCGTAGCGAAGCGTGAGGTGGTTAGGGATCGGATCGCCGGTGAACGTTCCGGTGGAATTGAACTCTGACAGTTGTGAAGCGGTGAGGTTCTTCTTGAAGACGCAGTCGCTGATGGTCCAGGGGAAGCTCGTTGCCTCGGAAACGGCGCCCCACGAGGCTTCTGCTGAAGCTTGGATTTGTGTGGTGTTGAATCCCATGACGCGTGCAAAGAACAGCCCAAATCCGTCAGTCGACGATCCCGCTGCCCGGGCTTTGGTTTCTACGTGCACGGTTGTCGAGTTGGGAAATGTGACTGTGGATCCGCTGGTGCCGTCATTGGCGTTGCTGTTGGCGAAGAGGTTCCCGGTTCCGGACGAATCCCCGCAGGAGCCTTTGGCACACTGATTCGCAACTGCCAAGGCCGCCGAGTCCGCTCCGTTCTGCAACTGGGCCTTTTCGGCGTACATTGCTCCGACATCCACGGCCAGGGCGGCAAACCCGAGGAGGACGACCAAAACAAGTGCCACAACAACTGCTGCCGCGCCTCGCTCATCCCCTTCTCCTCGGGTGGTCCGTTGCTCAACCTGCGCTCGCTTGCGATCTATCCGCCGCATCTCATAACTCCTACTCCTGTGAGGGTCATCGGAAAGATGCCCGGGGCGCCGAAGAAGCCGGCATCCAAAAAGCCGGAGAGTGAAGGCAAAGTGACCCTGGTGGTCACTGTCACGTTGGCGTCGGCCGCGCAGCTGGCCGCATTGTTCGTTACGCCAACGGGAAGCCCGGAAAGCGACGGTGCGGCGGCGAGGGTAGTCCCTGTCACGTTCAGACCTGGGTCTTTGTAATGGATGGCGGCGTAGCGTGCGCCCTCCCTCGCAGCCTGGGTCAGGGACACCTGCACATTCAGCACCCGGCCAAATTCGATTGTTCCCATCACTACGAGAAGCAGTAGTGGCAGTAGCAGCGCCATCTCAACGGCGACTGCGCCGCGCTCTTTTCGTTTCGCTTTCAAAACCGTCTCCCAGGCCGATCTGCGAGGATTACCGTGTGTGTAGGTTCGTTTTAATGGAGTCGGCCGGCTCTCGGTTTTCCACCATGAGAGCCGGCCAACGCGGCTTGGGCTAGAGGCCGGCCGTGACGCCCTGGAACATGTTCCGGATGGCGACGCCGAGCGGTCCGATAGCGACGATGACCACCACTGCGATAAGGGCGACCATGATGCCGTACTCGACCATCGTTGCTCCCTTTTCTTCCCGGGTGAAGCGATCCTTGACGCCGGCGATGAAAGCAGTCATCGAGACCATGAGAGAAGTCATTGTATTTTCCTTAATTCGTGAAATTGGACTTGCTTCTGATTTCAACGAATTTCCAGCTGCCCCCGTAAAAGTTTTTAGCGGCTGGACTTCGCTAAGAAGAGATTGTCACTGGAGGCCATAGGCAACAATGCGTAGTAGTACTCGTCTTTTTATGGATGCGGCAAAAAGAAATACTCGAATACGCGGCGAAGTACTCAGGCGCCTTCTGCGGGTAGCAGCCCGACTACTTACGCCAGTGAGCTCCTGAGCCGGCCTGGGCTGCGAAGGGACCGGACGCGGGCTGGTGGGCGGGGCAGAACGAAGATCGGTGTTCTGACGGATACAAGGTCGAAAGTGCCCAGAGTTCCGCGAGGTTGAATGTCGGGCACCCACCACGGCGAAAGCGCCCAAGGCGTGGCCTCGCACTTCCCGAAAAGGTGAGCCGGGAACAAGAACGAGAACAAGCATGCCTTGGGCGCTGAATCCCTGCGGGAACAGGGCGCTGGCGGTACCGGAGGACCGCGGAGTTGAACGCGTGGTCGAAACTGGACGGCCTTACGGACACTGGCTACGAGCCAGGCCAGGTTGCGTGCCGGCCATCAGTCAGGGATGTACTACAGGCCGGCCGTGACACCTGCGAACATGTCGCGGATTGCGGTGCCGAGAGGTCCGATAGCAACGATGACCACCACTGCGATGAGGGCGACCATGATGCCGTATTCGACCATCGTTGCTCCCCTTTCATCCCGGGTGAAGCGATCCTTGACGCCTGCGATGAAAGCCGTCATTGAGACCATGAGAGATGTCATTGTATTTTCCTTAATTCGGTGAAATTGGATTACTTTTGATTTCAACGAATTTCCAGCTGCCCCCATAAACTATTTAGCGGCTGGGCTTCGCTAAGAAGAGAGTGGCACTGGGCGGCATGGGCAACAAGGCGTAGTGGTACTCGTCTTTTTAGCGATGCGCCAAATATAAGTACTCGAATCTGCTGGCCAAGTACTCAACTGCCGCATGACGTATCCGGCCGACTACTTGGAGTCATGCCTTGGCGGAGCTGTTGATGTGGTGCGAGCGCGACGCCGGATCTAAATGAAGAACAAAGTCATGGCCATTACGGCACCCAGCATGGAGGGGCCGTGGGGCACTTCGGTGGCTTTGTTCCGGCCTTTCCTCCCTACGACAATCACCGTGACGACGCCATTCAGGATGAAACCGAGCAGACCTCCGTACAGGAGGTGGCTCCAACCTAGGTACCCCAGGTAAAGGCCGACGGGCGCTGCGAGCTTCACGTCGCCCATCCCGATGCCGCCGGGAGAAATAAGTCCCAAAATCAGGTAGCCGGCGAACAGGATGACAGCTCCCAGGACTGCCCGGAAGAAATTGTCGGATTGCTTATTGACTATCCCCGGCAGCAGTAGCAGTACAAGACCGCCGGCGAGCAGTATCAACACGAGGGGGTTTGGCAGCAGGTGGAGTGCTACGTCGATCCTTGCCAGCTGGACGCCCAGGACGGCAAGGAAGAGGAATGCCGGGAGGCTCAGCGTGCTGCCCAAATGCGCAGCGAAGGCGGCGCACGCGACGGCGGTTACTGCCCCCGTCGTAATCCCTGCCTGGAGGCGCGGCGCCTGACCAAGCCTGGGAAGCAGCCTCGCGATCAGTCGCTCGGCGATGGGGGAGAGGGTGGCTCCCAAAAGCGCCGCGCCTACTACCAAGAGCACTGCGTTAGGGTCCCAGTTCCCCGCTGACAACACTGCATCCCCCTGCGTTGGGTTGGGCCGGCACGGCCCCAGCGGCCTCCGGTTACCTCATTTTGACCCCGAACCACCTGACGCGCTAATCTTGGTAGTCGTTGTGCGTGTCCTATTCCGATGGTGCGTGCCCGCTTGAGGATCCGGTTGCAGGATAACTACTCAACGTGCACATTCGGAACTTCAGGATGACTGGTTACATGGAGCCCTCACCTCTGTTCCGGTAGCGCGCAGACAGTAGGTGCGCGAGCTAGCGACACCTAAACAAGAACGCCAGAACAAGAACGAGGCAAACACCGTGCGTACGTACACCCCGAAGCCCGGCGATATCAACCGCCAGTGGCACGTCATTGACGCCACCGACGTTGTCCTTGGTCGTCTTGCAAGCCAGACCGCAATCCTGCTGCGCGGCAAGCACAAGGCCACTTTCGCATCCCACATGGACATGGGCGACTTTGTCATCATCATCAACGCCGAGAAGGTAGCCCTGACCGGCGCCAAGCTGGAGCAGAAGCGCGCATACCGCCACTCCGGCTACCCGGGCGGCCTGACCTCCGTCAACTACGCGGAACTGCTGGAGACCAACCCGGTCCGCGCCGTTGAGAAGGCCATCAAGGGCATGCTCCCCAAGAACTCCCTCGCTGCCCAGCAGCTGGGCAAGCTGAAGGTGTACCGCGGTGCAGAGCACCCGCACGCCGCCCAGCAGCCCAAGACTTTCGAAATCACCCAGGTCGCCCAGTAGTCCTGGCCACCAAACAACTTATCTATACAAGGAGAATCGTGGCTCAGAACGAAGAGACCACCGAGGTCGTAGAGGCCGAGGAAAACCTGACCAGCTACACCTCTGAGAGCTCAGCTGCTGAAGCTGCTCCCAAGAAGGAGCGCCCGGCCCTGACCGTTGCCGGCGCAGCTGTCGGCCGCCGCAAGGAAGCCGTTGCACGCGTCCGCGTTGTGCCCGGCTCCGGCAAGTGGACCATCAACGGCCGCGAGCTGGCGAACTACTTCCCGAACAAGCTGCACCAGCAGGACGTCAACGAGCCCTTCAAGATCCTTGATCTCGAAGGCGCCTACGACGTCATCGCCCGCATCCACGGTGGCGGCATCTCCGGCCAGGCCGGCGCCCTGCGCCTCGGCATCGCCCGTTCGCTGAACGAGATCGACGTCGAGAACAACCGCCCGACGCTGAAGAAGGCCGGTTACCTGTCCCGCGACGCCCGTGTCATCGAGCGTAAGAAGGCCGGTCTCAAGAAGGCCCGCAAGGCACAGCAGTACTCCAAGCGCTAAATCCGCTTGCCCGCGGCGCTTTTTAGCGCTCGGCTCCACAAGCGCCAAACCCGCTTGCACAGTAGCCCGTCCCACCGGTTGGTGGGGCGGGCTTCTGTCGTTGTGGGACGACTCTTGCATGCTTTTGTCCGCGCTGGACACCCCGAAATTTGGCGGGACGCAAGCCGCTGGCCAGCCGTTTCAAACCCCGGCAACGCCATCCTCTACACTTGACCGGTGTCTAGATTATTTGGAACAGATGGTGTCCGGGGGCTGGCCAACGGCCTGCTGACAGCAGAACTGGCCCTGCAGCTGGCCCAGGCGGCCGCCGTCGTGCTCGGCCATGACCGCGCCGCCAACGGCGCGAGGCCCCGCGCCGTGCTGGCCCGAGACCCGCGCGCCAGCGGTGAATTCATCGCCGCCGCCGTGGAAGCCGGCCTCTCCAGTTCAGGTATCGACGTCTATGACGCCGGTGTCCTGCCCACCCCCGCCGCTGCCTATCTGGTGGCGGACCTGGACGCCGACTTCGGAGTCATGATCTCCGCCTCCCACAACCCTGCGCCGGATAATGGCATCAAGTTCTTCGCCCGGGGCGGCCAGAAGTTGCCCGACGAGGTGGAAGACGCCATCGAGGCCCAGATGAGCAAGGAAGCCGTTCGTCCCACCGGCGCCGACGTCGGCCGCATCCAGCGCTTCTCGGACGCCGAAGACCGCTACATCGTCCACCTGCTCCGCACCCTGCCGCACCGCCTGGACGGCCTCACCGTGGTGCTGGACTGCGCCAACGGCGCCGCCAGCGGCTGCTCGCCCCAGCTCTTCAAGGACGCCGGCGCCCACGTCATCGTCATTGGCGCAGATCCTGACGGCCTGAACATCAACGATGGCGTCGGTTCCACCCACCTGGGCCCGCTCAAGGACGCCGTGATCAAGTACGGCGCCAACCTGGGCATCGCCCACGACGGCGACGCTGACCGCTGCCTGGCCGTGGACCACGAGGGCAACGAGGTGGACGGTGACCAGATTATGGCCATCCTCGCGGTCGCCCTCAAGAAGGCCGGCAAGCTCAATGACGATGTCCTGGTGGCTACCGTCATGAGCAACCTGGGCCTCAAGATCGCCCTCCGCGACGCCGGCATTACCATTCTAGAAACCGCTGTAGGGGACCGGTACGTACTGGAAGGCATGCGCGACGGCGGCTACAACTTGGGCGGCGAGCAGTCCGGCCACGTCATCTTCTCCGACCACGCGACCACCGGCGACGGCCTCCTCACCGGCCTGCAGCTCGCCGCGCAGGTGGCCCTGACCGGGAAACCGCTCAAGGAGCTTGCCACGGTCATGACGAAGCTCCCGCAGGTACTCATCAACGTCAGGGGCGTGGACCGCAGCCGCGTCAGCAGCAACGACGTGCTGGCCCAGGCTGTCGCGGCAGCGGAAGCCGCCCTGGGTGACACCGGCCGCGTCCTGCTCCGCCCGTCCGGCACCGAGCCCGTTGTGCGTGTCATGGTGGAGGCGGCGGACGAAGAAACCGCACAGTCCATCGCCGAACATCTCGCGCAGGTGGTCCGGACCGAGCTCGCCCTGGAGCTCGCGTCGAACTAGCAGTCAAAAGAGATGTGGCCCGCCTCCTGATTGGGAAGCGGGCCACATTTGGTTTGGTGGACCTGCCAAGCGGTCCCTGAGACCTGTAGCAGGGTCAGAACAGACCGGGGACAAACCGCGCGGTCCGCAGCTTGTATGCGGCATATTCGGGCACATTATTCGCCAGCAGTTGCTCCTCCTGGATCGCCCGGTATGCCTGAACGGCTGCCAGTGCCACAAGGATTGCCGTCTTCAACAGAGTGGGGCTGAAGCACACTGCCCCGATCAGGGTGATCATCTCCCCAACGTAAAGAGGGTTGCGGATCAGCCGGTAGGGGCCGTGCTGAACGAGGGTCCTGACCTGGGGCTCTACGCCGAAACTCTTACCGAGCGTCATCAGGGACCAGACGGTGAAGACCATCCCCAAGGTCATGAGCCCCACCGCAAACGACGCCAGACCTTCGGACACTTCCGACCCACCGGCAAATGCGAGCAGGAACGGCAGGAAGGTTCCAACGTAGGCCGCGACTGTGGGAGCAATGCGTCCACTCCGGGCGCTTGCGGAACTCCTGGTCAAAAGGAAGTAGACCGCCATCAGATAGAAGACAGTCATCAGTATCTGGTAGGAGACGTGCAACCCGGTGACAAAGGCAGAAGTTGAAGCGACCTTCGAGCCCGAAAACAGTGCGGAGACCGCCCACAACAACAACAGTGCCATGATCGGGACCAGGATTACCCGTTCAATATCAATTGACGTTGACTGCTGGCGAAGTTTCATCAAGAGCCTTCCAGAGAGATGCAGACCCAACATCTGCAGCCACGGTCCCGCGGCCTCCCCAATGAGGCTGCGGTGCACTGAGCCTAATAGGCCAAAGGGACCTATGGCCGAAATTTCCCATAAATTGCCCCGATCCTGAGCAAAATCCGCAGGTACCCCAACATCAGGGGCCGTGACCGGCGCGGAATGGGGCGCCTCAAACTAGAAGTTAAAGAATTGTGGCCCGGCTCCTGGAAAGGAAGCGGGCCACATTTGGTTTGGTGAAACCTAGACTGCGCGGTCCCGGAGCGAATCGCGGATTTCGGTCAGCAGGGCGATCTGCGGGTCTTCGGCAGATTCTTCCTTGACATCGGGGTTGATGCCAAGCCGGCGGTTGCGCCGCTCGATCATGTGGTTCATGGGCAGGACCACCACGAAGTAGATGGCGGCAGCGATGAGGACGAAGGAAATGATGGAAGAGATGACCCGGCCGTAAAGGAAGCCGTTCCACTGCATTTCCTCGATGCCCTTGGCCTGGAAGAGAAGGCCGATCAGCGGTGTAAGCAGGCCCTCCACGATTGATGTGACAACAGCACCGAACGCGGCACCCATCACAACGGCGACGGCAAGGTCTACGACGTTGCCCTTCATGATGAAGTTCTTGAATCCTGTCAGCATGGGACCCAACCTAGCCCAACTCCGTTAACCCTGTGTGAACCCTGGCGCACTTTGTACCGCGTGTTGGAACCAAGGCCGTGAATTATCCGTTTAGGCGTAGCCAGGTGCCGCTTCCAGCCCGAAGTATTCCTCCAGCGTCCCGATCCCGCGGTTCAGCATGTCCGTGGCCGCCTCGACGCCTACGTACCGTAGGTGCCACGGCTCGTAGTAGTAGCCCGTGATGTGGTGCAGCATCCACGGGTACCGCACCACGAAACCGAACCGGTACCCGTTCGCCTTTACCCACGTGGCGGCAGGCTGCTCTGCGAAACACGGCTGGAAGCTGCAGGCACCCCCGCCGTCCCCGATGTCGAACGCCCATCCCGTCTGGTGCTCCGAGTGGCCCGGCCGCGCACTGGCGGTGTCGGCGTCGGCCTGTCCCCGTGCGGCGACATACCCGTTGTACGTGGTCACCTGCGTGCTGTACGAGCGGTAACCGCTGGCCAGGACAATGGCCACGCCGTCCTGTGCGGCTGCCGCGAACATCGCCTCCGCCGCCGCAGCGGTGGTGCTGTTCAGCAGGGAAGCCTCACCGGCGGCAGAAATGGCGACGGCGGGTCGCACCAGGTCGGCCGGCACATAGTCCGCGGGTTGCAGCGCCCGGTGTTTGTTCACGATCACCCAGGGGCTGGCCGGATCATCAAGCGAAAACCGCCGCGCCAAAGTGGCCGACGGCGACGGTGTGGGGGACGGCGCCTCAGGTGCCTGGCCCACCGTGGCCGCGTCCGCCGTCGGGCCCGCTGATGCGGTGGCGGCCGCAGGGGAGGGGGACGGAGAGGCAGCAGCGGACGACGACGGCGCCACCGCCTTGGGTGCCTCGGGCGTGCAGGCTGCCAAGACAGTCAGCCCAGCCCCGGCAGCGAGGAAGCGCGTGAAGCTGCGCCGGCTAGGGGATCCGCATTCGTAGCACACCTGTGCTACACCTTCCGGAGCAGCATGCGGCGGATGGAGTGGTCGGCCTCTTTGGTCAGCACCAGCTGCGCCCGGCCGCGGGTAGGCAGGACGTTCTCCTCCAGGTTGGGCTCGTTGATCCGCTTCCAGATGTCCCTGGCGGTCTCCTCCGCCTCATCGTCGGAGAGCGTGGCGTAGCGGTGGAAGTAGGACTCCGGCTGCGCGAACGCGGTGCTCCGCAGCTTCCGGAACCGGTCCACGTACCACTCCTCGATGTAGGAGGTCTTGGCATCCACGTAGATGGAAAAGTCGAAGAAGTCGCTCAGGGCAAGGCCCTGGCGGCCGTCATGCCGGGGGCGGGCCGGGGCCAGCACGTTCAGTCCCTCCACGATCAGCACATCCGGGCGGCGGACCACCACTTCCTTGCCGGGAACGATGTCGTACGTGACGTGCGAATACCAGGGCGCCCGCACTTCCTCGGCGCCGCCCTTGATCTCACTCACGAACCGCAGCAGCGCCCGCCGGTCGTAGGACTCTGGAAAGCCCTTGCGGTCCAGCAACTGCCGGCGCTTGAGCTCGGCCAGCGGGTAGAGGAAACCGTCCGTGGTGATCAACTCAACGTTGGGGGTGCCCGGCCAGCGGCGCAGCATCTCGCGCAGCACGCGGGCGATGGTGGACTTGCCCACGGCAACGGAACCGGCCACGCCGATCACGAACGGCGTGCGCTGGGTCTGCTCGCCCAGGAACGTCGTGGTGGCCGCGTGCAGCTGCCCGGCGGCCTCCACATACAGGTGCAGGAGCCTCGACAGCGGCAGGTAGACGTCACTGACCTCCTTGATGTCCAAGGGGTCGCCGAGCCCGCGGAGGCGCAGCACGTCCTCTTCATTGAGGGGCTGTTCCATCTGGGCTGCGAGCCGGGACCAGGTTTGCCGGTCCAGCTCCACGAACGGCGAGGCACCCTCCCCGTTCGCTTCATTGCGTTGCGAAGTCACGGTAAAGATTCTGCCCCGCTCCCGGCCCATCGCGAAATGACGCCCCTGCTCAGCGCGGCTACACCCGCCACGGAGGCGCCGCACCGCGTCCGCCGGTTTAGAGCAAGTGGTATACGCCCGATAGTCTTGTGCCTATGTGTGGAATCGTGGGTTACGTAGGCCGTTCGGTTGACGGTGCAAATAATGGTCACAGTGCGTTGGATGTTGTCCTTGAGGGGCTGCGGCGCTTGGAGTACCGCGGTTATGACTCTGCCGGTGTGGCTGTGGTGTCCCAGGGGGCCATCGAGTCGCGGAAGAAGTCCGGGAAGCTGAGCAACCTGATTGGTGAGCTGGAGGCCCGGCCCTTGCCGGAGACCCTGACCGGTATCGGCCACACGCGGTGGGCGACGCACGGCGGCCCGACGGACCGCAACGCGCACCCGCACCTGGCCGATGGCGGCAAGCTCGCCGTGATCCACAACGGCATCATCGAAAACTTCGCCGAGCTCAAGCTCGAGCTGCAGGAGAAGGGCGTGACCTTCCTGTCCGAGACGGATACCGAGGTCGCTGCCGCGCTGCTGGCCGACATCCTCCGCAACCAGCTGGGCGGGGACACCGCCAACGGCGGCCTGACCAAGGCCATGGAGCTCGCCTGCCAGCGCCTCGAGGGCGCCTTCACGCTGCTGGCCGTGCACGCGGACCAGCCCGACGTCGTCGTGGCCGCCCGCCGTAACTCACCGCTGGTGGTGGGCCTGGGCGAGGGAGAGAACTTCCTGGGCTCGGACGTGTCCGGGTTCATCGACTACACCCGCCGCGCGGTGGAACTGGGCCAGGACCAGATCGTCACGATCACCGCCGATTCCGTGGAGATCACCGATTTCTATGGCAACCCCGCCTCCGGCAAGGAATACCACGTGGACTGGGACCCGGCCTCGGCGGAAAAGGGCGGCTTCTCCTCGTTCATGGAGAAGGAAATCCATGACCAGCCCGACGCCGTGGCGCAGACCCTGCTGGGACGCTCGGACATCCAGGGCAAGCTGACCCTGGATGAGCTGCGGATCGACCCGGAACTGCTGAAGCAGGTCAACAAGATCATCGTGCTGGCCTGCGGCACCGCCGCGTACGCGGGCATGGTGGCGAAGTACGCGATCGAGAACTGGTGCCGGATCCCCACCGAGGTGGAGCTCGCGCACGAGTTCCGTTACCGGGACCCGATCCTGGACGAGAAGACCCTGGTGGTCTCCATCTCCCAGTCCGGGGAGACCATGGACACCCTGATGGCCGTCCGGTACGCCCGGGAACAGGGCGCGAAGACCATCTCGATCTGCAACACCAACGGGTCCACCATTCCGCGTGAGTCCGACGCCGTGCTGTACACGCACGCCGGCCCGGAGATCGCGGTGGCCTCCACCAAGGCGTTCCTGGCCCAGATCACGGCCGCGTACCTGCTGGGCCTGTACCTGGCGCAGCTGCGCGGGAACATCTTCTCCGGGCAGATCAAGGACGTCCTGGCGGACCTGAACAAGATCCCCGCCAAGATCCAGGCCATCCTGGACAAGGCAGAGCCCCTGCGGGAACTGGCCCGGTCCATGGCGGACGAGAAGTCGGTGCTGTTCCTGGGCCGGCACGTGGGCTACCCAGTGGCCCTGGAAGGTGCGCTGAAGCTCAAGGAAATCGCGTACATCCACGCCGAAGGCTTCGCAGCCGGTGAGCTCAAGCACGGCCCCATCGCCCTGATCGATGAAGGCCAGCCCGTGTTCGTCGTCGTCCCGTCCCCGCGCGGGCGTGACTCGCTGCACTCCAAGGTGGTCTCCAACATCCAGGAAGTCCGCGCCCGCGGCGCCCGGACCCTGGTCATCGCCGAGGAAGGCGACGAAGCCGTGAAGGCCTACGCCGAGTACGTCTTCTACGTCCCGGAGACGCCCACCCTGCTCATGCCCCTGCTGACCACCGTCCCGCTGCAGATCTTCGCCGCGGAACTCGCCGCAGCCAAGGGCTACGACGTGGACCAGCCCCGCAACCTCGCCAAGAGCGTCACCGTCGAATAAACCCAGTAGAACGCAGACCCCGGGCCACAACGGCCCGGGGTTTGCGTGTTAAAGTCCAGCTTTTGCGCTCATGGCGGACAGCCCGAATGACCGGCGTGCGCCCGCCTTCCTGCCGCAGCCGCCACCGTAGAATGGCACCCATGATCGTTGGCATCGGGGTAGACGTAGTAGACATCGAACGGTTCGGGCGGCAGCTGGATCGGACGCCGGGCCTGAGGGACCGCCTGTTCGTTTCCGCGGAACGGGAACTGAACACCCGCTCCCTGGCCGCCCGGTTCGCCGCCAAGGAAGCGGTGGCCAAGGTCCTCGGTGCGCCCGCCGGCATGAACTGGCAGGACTGCTGGATCGGCCTCGACAGCAACGGGCCCACCGTCCAGGTCAAGGGAACGGTCCTTGCGGTTGCCGAGGCCAAGGGCGTCAAGCGCTGGCACCTGTCCATCAGCCACGACGGCGGCATCGCCACGGCCACGGTCCTGGCCGAAGGCTGACCAGGCCCCCGCCGCATGATCAGCGCCTACACCGGAAAGCAGGTCCGGGCCGCCGAGGAGCCACTCCTGGCCACCGGCCTGGGGGACGTGCTCATGCAGCGCGCCGCACACGGCCTGGCCAACGCCGTCGTCAATGAACTCAAGGCACGCGGCACCCGCCTGAACGGCGCCCGCGTGGTGGTGCTGGCCGGCAAGGGCAACAACGGCGGCGACGGCCTCGTCGCCGGCGCCTTCCTGGCCGCCCGGGGAATGCGCACGACGGCGGTGCTCACCGGGGACGCGGCCCATCCGGCAGGCCTGGCCGCACTGGAGCGCGCCGGCGGCCGGGCGCAGCGGCTCACCGACGCGGCACTTCCGGAGCTGGCTGAAGAAGCCGCCCGGGCCGACGTCGTCATTGATGCCGTCCTGGGAACCGGCGCCAAGGGCGGGCTGCGGGGGAGTGCCGCGGCCCTTGTCCAGGCTGTCGCTGACGGGCACCGCCGAGGCTTTGTGGTGGCGTGCGACCTTCCCAGCGGCGTGGATGCGGACACCGGCGAGGCCGCCGCGCCCGTCCTGCCGGCCGACCTGACGGTCACGTTCGGGGGAGCGAAGGACGGCCTGCTGGCCGACCCCGGCGCCGACTACGCGGGCCGGGTGCTGGTGGTGCCCATCGGGATCGAGGAGCACCTGCCCGAGCCCTCCCTGCGCCGGCTTGAGGACGCTGACCTTGCCCGGCTCCTGCCGCACCCGTCCCGGCGGGCCCAGAAGTACTCCCGCGGCGTGCTGGGCGTGGTGGCCGGTTCGGAGGACTACCCCGGCGCGGCCATCCTCGCCTGCCAAGGCGCCCTGGCCGCGGGAGTGGGCATGGTCAGGTACCTGGGTCCGCCGTCCGTGGCCGACCTGGTCCGCCAGTCGTGCCCCGAAGTTGTCTGCAGCACCGGGACCGTGGCTGAAAACCGCGTCCAGGCCTGGCTGGTGGGCTCCGGCATGGGGCCCCACGACCACGAACAATTGACCCGCGCCCGGGACGCCATCGCATCGGACCTTCCCGTCGTGGCCGATGCCGGCGCGCTGCCTGCGCTGCCTGCCATGCTCGCCCCGCATGTGGTGCTCACCCCGCACGCCGGTGAGCTTGCATCGCTGTTCCACCGCATGGGCCACCCGGAGGACCGGGAGGCGGTGGAGGCCGGAACGCTGGCAGCGGTGCGCAATGCGGCGGAGCGCACCGGAGCCACCGTCCTGCTCAAAGGAGCCACCACCCTCGTCTCCGCGCCGCGGGGCGCCACCTTCAGCCAAGCGGACGGCACGCCATGGCTCGCCACCGCCGGGAGCGGGGATGTGCTGGCCGGCGTCATTGGTGCTCTGCTCGCCCAGGCGGGGGACGACGTCGGGCGCTTAGATGAGGTGGGCATCGGCGCCGATGCGCGGTGGGCCGCCATCGCAGCGCTGGGTGCTGCGCTGCACGGCAAGGCCGGGAGGGCGGCGTCGGAGGCCGTGTCCGGCGGGCCGATCACCGCGGGACGTGTTGCGGCGGCCCTACCCGAAATTTGGGGTAAAGTCAGCATGCTTAGTAACTATGGAGCCTGGAAACGTAATAGTCACAGCCAACCACTACGGTAGGCATTAGTTCGCACCAGCAGCAGGGGCGTTCCAATGCCGTCTGCTGCTGACCAAATAATGAGGAGCACGATGGAAGTCTGGCCTGGAACTGCCTACCCGCTGGGAGCTACCTTTGACGGCACCGGCACCAATTTCGCTTTGTTCAGCGAACGGGCGGAGCGGGTCGAACTCTGCCTCCTGGCCGATGACTTGACCGAAACCAAGATCGAGCTGACCGAGGTGGACGGCTACGTGTGGCACTGCTACCTGCCCCACATCCAGCCCGGCCAGAAGTACGGCTACCGCGTGCACGGCCCGTACGACCCCGCCGCCGGCAACCGCTTCAACCCGAACAAGCTGCTGATGGACCCCTACGCCAAGGCCATCCAGGGACAGATCGACTGGGATCCGGCGCTGTTCTCGTACGAATTCGGCGACCCGGACTCCCGTAACGACGCCGATTCCGCGCCGCACACCATGCACGGCGTGGTCATCAACCCGTTCTTCGAATGGGACGGCGACCGCCAGCTGAAGATCCCGTACCACGAGTCCGTGATCTACGAAGCCCACGTCAAGGGCCTCACCGAACTGCACCCGGAGATCCCCGAGGAGCAGCGCGGCACCTACGCCGGCGTCTCGCACCCCGCCGTGATCGAGCACATGAAGAAGCTCGGCGTCACCGCCATCGAGCTCATGCCGGTCCACCAGTTCGTCAACGACGGCACCCTGGAAGAGAAGGGCCTCAACAACTACTGGGGCTACAACACCATCGGCTTCTTCGCCCCGCAGAACACCTACAGCTCCACCGGCGACGTGGGGCACCAGGTCCAGGAATTCAAGGCCATGGTCCGCGACCTGCACCGTGCCGGCATCGAAGTGATCCTCGACGTCGTCTACAACCACACGGCAGAAGGCAACCACCTCGGCCCCACTCTGTCCTTCAAGGGCATCGACAACCAGGCCTACTACCGCCTGGTGGACAACGACCTCAAGCACTACATGGACTACACGGGCACCGGCAACTCGCTCAACGTGCGCCACCCGCACTCCCTGCAGCTGCTCATGGATTCCCTGCGCTACTGGGTCACCGAGATGCACGTGGACGGCTTCCGCTTCGACCTCGCCTCCACCCTGGCCCGCGAGTTCTACGACGTGGACAAGCTCTCCACCTTCTTCGAACTGATCCAGCAGGACCCGGTAGTCTCCCAGGTCAAGCTGATCGCCGAGCCGTGGGACGTTGGGCCCGGCGGCTACCAGGTGGGCAACTTCCCGCCGCAGTGGACGGAATGGAACGGCAAGTACCGCGACACCGTCCGTGACTTCTGGCGCGGCGAACCCTCCACCCTGGGCGAGTTCGCTTCCCGCCTGACCGGTTCGGCAGACCTGTACGAGAGCTCTGCCCGGCGCCCGGTGGCATCCATCAACTTCGTCACCGCCCACGACGGCTTCACCATGCGGGACCTGGTCTCCTACAACGAGAAGCACAACGAGGCCAACGGCGAAGGCAACAACGACGGCGAATCCCACAACCGTTCCTGGAACTGCGGCGTGGAAGGGGACACCGACGACGAGAAGGTGCTGACCCTGCGTGCCCGGCAGCAACGGAACTTCATCGCCACGCTGCTGCTCTCCCAGGGCGTGCCCATGCTGCTCCACGGCGACGAGCTGGGCCGCACGCAGCAGGGCAACAACAACACCTATTGCCAGGACTCCGAACTCAGCTGGGTGCACTGGGAAGCCATGGACCAGCCGCTGGTGGAGTTCACCGCATTCGTCAACAAGCTCCGGCATGACCACCCCACCTTCCGCCGCAGCCGCTTCTTCGACGGCCGCCCGGTGCGCCGTGGTGAAGGCGAGAAGCTGCCGGACATCGTCTGGCTGAAGACCGACGGCACGGAAATGCTGCCGGAGGACTGGGGGAGCGGCTTCGGCCGGACCATTGGCGTGTTCTACAACGGTGACGGCATCCAGGAACAGGACTCGCGCGGCCGCAGGATCACCGATGACAGCTTCCTGATGGCCTTCAACGCCCATGACGACGCGGTGGACTTCTGCGTCCCGTCCGACGAGTACTCGCAGTACTGGGAGGTCCTGATCGACACCGCCGCGCAGGCCGACGCCTACGAGCCGCTCAAGGCCGGGGCCACCCTGACGCTGGACGCGAAGTCCATGGTGGTCCTGCGCGCCTACTCCGGCCCCGAAGCGGAAGTGGACCTTTCGGCAGCCGCGTCCCTGGCCTCCATGGCCGAGCACGAGGAAGCCCAGGAGGAGATGGTGGAGGCCCAGACCAAGGCCGCGGAAGCCAGCGAGGCAAGGGCTACGGGCGCCGACGAGGACGCCAAGGCATGAGGACCCCGGTCTCCACCTACCGCTTGCAGATCCGCGGCAGCTTCACCCTGTTCGACGCCGCCGAGAAGGTCCCGTACCTGAAGGACCTCGGGGTGGACTGGGTGTACCTCTCGCCCATCCTCACCGCGGAAAAGGGCTCGGACCACGGCTACGACGTGACCGACCCGTCCGCCGTGGATCCGGACCGCGGCGGCCCGGAAGGCCTGCTCGCCCTCTCCAAGGCTGCCCGCGAACACGGCATGGGCGTCCTGGTGGACATCGTGCCCAACCACGTGGGAGTGGCCACCCCGGTGCAGAACCCGTGGTGGTGGTCTTTGCTCAAGGAAGGCCGCGGATCGCCGTACGCCGAAGCGTTCGACGTCGACTGGGACCTGGGCGGCGGCAAGGTCCGGCTCCCCATGCTGGGCTCGGATGACGACCTGGACAAGCTCGAGGTCAAGGACGGCGAGCTCCGCTACTACGACCACCGGTTCCCGCTGGCCGATGGCACGTACAGCGAGGGTGATTCCCCGCAGGACGTGCACAGCCGCCAGCACTACGAGCTGATGGACTGGCGCCGAGCCGACGCCGAGCTGAACTACCGGCGTTTCTTTGCGGTCACCACCCTCGCCGGCATCCGGGTGGAAGAGCCGTCCGTGTTCGAGGAAGCCCATGCCGAGGTGGGCCGCTGGTTCACCGAAGGCCTGGTGGACGGGCTCCGCGTGGACCACCCGGATGGCCTGGCCGACCCCGCCGGCTACCTCCGCTGGCTCAAGGACCTCAGCGGCGGCGCGTACGTCCTGGTGGAGAAAATCCTGGAACCGGGCGAGGTGCTTCCACAGGATTTTGCCTGCGAAGGGACCACCGGCTACGACGCACTGGCTGACGTGGACCGGGTCTTCGTTGACCCGGCCGGGCAGCCGGAGCTGGATGCGCTGGACGCTTCCCTTCGGGGTACCTCCGAGCCAGCCGACTACGCCGAGATGATCCGCGGTACCAAGCGCATGATCGCCGACGGCATCCTGCGCTCCGAAGTGCTGCGGCTGGCCCGGCTGGTCCCCGAGTCCCACGGGATCACGGTGGACGAGGCAGCCGATGCCATCGCCGAGGTCATTGCGTCCTTCCCGGTCTACCGGTCCTACCTGCCGGTGGGAGCCGACGTCCTCAAGGAAGCCTGCGAGTCCGCCGCAGCGCACCGGCCGGACCTCGAAGTAGCGGTGGGAACCCTCCTTCCGCTGCTGCTGGACCCCGCCAACCCCATCGCCGTGCGTTTCCAGCAGACCTCCGGCATGGTCATGGCCAAGGGCGTGGAGGACACCGCGTTCTACCGCTACACCCGCCTGGGCACCCTGACCGAGGTTGGCGCCGAACCCACCGAGTTCGCGGTGTCACCGGAGGAATTCCACCAGCGGATGCAGCGGCGCCAGCAGGACCTGCCGCTGTCCATGACCACCCTGTCCACCCACGACACCAAGCGCAGCGAGGATGCCCGGGCCCGGATCTCGGTCATCGCCGAACTGCCGCAGGAGTGGGCCGATACGCTGGCGACGCTCCGCGGACTGGCGCCGATTCCGGACGGACCGTACGAGAACCTTCTGTGGCAGGCGATCGTCGGTGCGTGGCCTGCCAGCCGGGAGCGGCTTCAGGGCTACGCCGAAAAGGCGGCCCGGGAAGCCGGCAACTCCACCAAGTGGACCGATCCCAACGAGGACTTCGAGGCCAAGGTCAAGGCTGCCGTTGATGCAGTGTTCGACGACGCTAAGGTGGCCAAGGTGGTGGCCGATTTCGTGGCCCGCATCGATGCCTACTCGGCCGCCAATTCGGTGTCCGCCAAGCTGGTCCAGCTGACCATGCCGGGCGTCCCGGACGTCTACCAGGGCAGCGAGTTCTGGGAACGGTCCTTGACCGACCCGGACAACCGCCGCCCCGTGGACTTCGCTGCACGGCAGGCAGAACTGGCAAAGCTCGACGCCGGTACGTTGCCGGACGCGGGCACCGAGGCCAGCAAGCTTCTTGTCACGTCGCGGGCGCTGCGCCTCCGCCGGGACCGGCCTGAGCTGTTCCAGGGGTACACCCCGCTCGCTGCGACCGGCGCGGCCGCCGGGCACGTGCTCGCGTTTTCCCGCGGCACCTCGGCGGCGTCGCCCGGCGCGGTGACCTTGGCTACCCGGCTCCCCGCCGGCCTGGAAGCCGCCGGCGGGTGGCGGGACACCGCCGTCGACCTTTCCGTTGCCATGCGCGACGAACTGACCGGTGCCAGCTACGGTCCGGGGCCGCTTTCGGTGTCGGAGGTGCTGGGTACCTACCCCGTGGCCCTGCTGGTCCCCGTGGATGGAGAAAAAGCATGACCCTGGTCAACGCAGGACCCGAGCGCTTCGATGTGTGGGCGCCGGACGTCTCATCGGTGGTACTGCTGGCCGGCGGCCGGCAGTACCCCATGCAGAAAAAGGACACGGCGCCCGGCTCCGAAGGATGGTGGACCGCGCCCGACGCCCCGGCCGACGGGGACGTGGACTACGGCTACCTGCTCGACGGGGACAGCACCCCAATTCCGGATCCGCGGTCGCGCCGGCTGCCGGACGGTGTCCATAAGCAGTCCCGCACCTACGATCCTTCCGCCTATGCGTGGCAGGACTCAGGCTGGGGTGGCAAGGACCTGCAAGGTTCTGTGATCTACGAACTCCATGTGGGCACCTTCACCCCTGAAGGGACCCTCGATGCCGCGGCTGAGAAGCTGGGCTACCTGGTGGACCTGGGAATCGACTTCATCGAGTTGCTGCCGGTCAACGGCTTCAACGGGACCCATAACTGGGGCTACGACGGCGTTCAGTGGTACACCGTGCATGAAGGCTACGGCGGCCCGGCTGCCTACCAGCGGTTCGTCGACGCCGCACACGCGGCAGGACTCGGCATCATCCAGGACGTGGTGTACAACCACCTGGGGCCCAGCGGAAACTACCTCCCCAAGTTCGGCTCGTACCTGAAGCAGGGCGACGCCAACACGTGGGGCGATTCCGTGAACCTGGACGGGGCTGGCTCCGACGTGGTCCGCGAATACATCCTGGACAACGCCGCCCTGTGGCTGCGCGACTACCACGTGGACGGGCTGCGACTCGATGCCGTGCACGCGCTGCGGGACGAGCGGGCCGTGCACATCCTGGAGGACCTGGGCGCCCTGGGCGACGCTATCTCGGCAGAGACCGGGCTGCCCAAGACCCTCATCGCGGAATCGGACCTCAACAACCCGCGCCTGATCTACCCCCGCGATGCCAACGGGTACGGCCTGGCCGGGCAGTGGAGCGACGACTTCCACCACGCGGTCCACGTCAACGTCAGCGGCGAGACCACGGGCTACTACTCTGACTTCGAGTCCCTGGCCGTGCTGGCCAAGGTCCTCAAGGACGGGTTCCTGCACGACGGCAGCTACTCCAGCTTCCGCGGCCGGCACCACGGACGCCCCATCAACGCCTCGCTGGTGCACCCGGCGGCGCTGGTGGTCTGCAACCAGAACCACGACCAGATCGGCAACCGGGCCACGGGAGACAGGCTCTCGCAGTCGCTGTCCTACGGGCAGCTGGCCGTCGCCGCGGTGCTCACCCTGACGTCGCCGTTCACGCCCATGCTGTTCATGGGCGAGGAATACGGGGCCACCACGCCGTGGCAGTTCTTCACCTCGCACCCCGAACCGGAGCTCGGCAAGGCCACCGCGGAAGGGCGCATCAAGGAATTCGAGCGCATGGGGTGGGATCCCGCCGTCGTGCCCGATCCCCAGGACCCCGAAACCTTCCGCCGCTCCAAGCTGGACTGGGCCGAGGCTGCCACGGGTGACCACGCGCGGCTCCTCGAGCTGTACCGGTCCCTGACGGCGCTGCGCCGCTCCCATCCGGACCTGGCTGGGCTTGGTTTCGGTGAGACAGAGGTGTCGTACGACGACGACGCCGGCTGGCTGCGGTTCCGGCGCGGGTCTGTCGAGGTGCTGGTGAACTTCTCCGACGCCAAGGTCCGGCTGGACGGTTCCGGCAGCGTACTGCTGGCTACCGACGACGGGACCGGGCTGGACGGCGGGGCCCTGGCCATGGCGCCCTGGAGTGCCGCGATCATCGCAACCCAACAGGAGGGACAGAACGCATGACCTACGCAGCAGCGGACAACCGCTACGAAACCATGCCCTACCGCCGGGTGGGCCGCAGCGGGCTCAAGCTCCCGGCCATTTCCCTGGGCCTGTGGCACAACTTCGGCGACGACAAGCGCTTCGAGGAACAGCGGGACATCCTCCGCCGTGCGTTCGACCTTGGCGTCAACCACTTCGACCTCGCCAACAACTACGGGCCTCCGGACGGCTCCGCGGAAACGAACTTCGGGCGGCACCTCCGGGACGACTTCAAGCCGTACCGCGACGAACTGGTCATCTCCACCAAGGCCGGCTACTACATGTGGCCGGGCCCCTACGGGGAATGGGGTTCCCGGAAATACCTGCTCTCCAGCCTGGACCAGTCCCTGCAGCGGATGGGCCTGGACTACGTGGACATCTTCTACAGCCACCGCCCCGATCCCGAGACACCCATGGAAGAAACCATGGGCGCCCTGGACTACGCTGTCCGGTCCGGCAAGGCACTGTACGCCGGGATTTCCTCGTACACCCCCGAACAGACCCTCGAGGCCGCCCGCATCCTCAAGGAACTCGGCACGCCGCTCCTGATCCACCAGCCCAGCTACTCCATGCTGAACCGCTGGACCGAGGACGGCTCGCCCAACCTGTACGAGGTGCTGGACCAGGTGGGTGCCGGATCCATCGCCTTCTCGCCCCTGGCGCAAGGGATGCTCACGGACCGCTACCTCCACGGCATCCCCGAAGACTCCCGGGCGGCCAAGGCACGTTTCCTCTCCGAGGACTCCATCACGGAGGAGAAACTGGACCGGGTCCGCGGACTGCGGAAGATCGCCGAAGGCCGCGGGCAGTCCCTCGCACAGATGGCCATTGCCTGGATCCTGCGCGACCAGCCCAAGGGTTCACCGGTCACCTCGGCCCTGGTGGGCGCGTCGAGCGTCCGGCAGTTGGAGGACACCCTGTCCGCCATCAACAACCTCGACTTTTCAGACGACGAATTGACCGCCATCGATGAGTTCGCTGTTGAGTCCGATATCAACCTCTGGAAGCAGGACGCCTAAGGCACCTGTTTTCATTACACAGCGGGACCGGCGGAACAACGGCCGGTCCCGCTGTGTTGGGTAGTATGAAATGGCGCCGCGCGGCGCCAAGCCAGCCGGCCGCCGTCGTCCACTACTCGGAGGCCAACCAGGCCGGCTGACGTTTGTCCCCAAAGGAGTTCCGTGTCTTCACATCCCATCCGTGTTGCAATCGTTGGCGTGGGCAACTGCGCCGCCTCGCTGGTGCAGGGCGTCCACTACTACAAGGATGCCGACCCGGCCGAAACCATCCCGGGCCTGATGCACGTTGAGTTTGGCCAGTACCACGTGGGTGACGTTGAGTTCGTCGCAGCCTTCGATGTGGACGGCAAGAAGGTCGGCGTTGACCTTTCCGATGCCATCCTGGCCAGCGAGAACAACACCATCAAGATCGCCGACGTCCCCCCCACCGGCGTCACCGTCCAGCGCGGCCACACCCTGGACGGGCTCGGCAAGTACTACCTCGAGACCATCGAGCAGTCCACCGAAGAGCCAGTCGACGTGGTCCAGGCCCTCAAGGACGCTGCCGTTGACGTGATGGTCTGCTACCTGCCCGTGGGTTCCCAGCAGGCCGCCGAGTTCTACGCCCAGGCCGCGATCGACGCCGGCGTGGCATTCGTCAACGCGCTGCCCGTGTTCATTGCCGGAACCAAGGAATGGGCTGACAAGTTCACCGCCGCCGGCGTCCCGATCGTGGGCGACGACATCAAGAGCCAGATTGGCGCCACCATCACCCACCGCGTCATGGCCAAGCTGTTCGAGGACCGCGGCGTCACCCTGGACCGGACCTACCAGCTGAACGTCGGCGGCAACATGGACTTCAAGAACATGCTGGAGCGTGACCGGCTGGAGTCCAAAAAGATCTCCAAGACCCAGGCAGTGACCTCCAACGTGGAAGCCGAACTGGCTGCCAAGGACGTGCACATCGGCCCGTCCGACTACGTCCAGTGGCTTGATGACCGCAAGTGGGCATTCGTTCGCCTTGAAGGCAGGAACTTCGGCGACGCCCCGGTGTCCCTGGAGTACAAGCTGGAGGTCTGGGATTCCCCCAACTCCGCCGGCGTGATCATCGATGCGATCCGTGCCGCCAAAATCGGCCTGGACCGCGGCATCGGCGGCCCGCTGCTCTCCGCCTCCAGCTACTTCATGAAGTCCCCGCCGGAGCAGTTCAACGACGACCTCGCCCGCGAGAAGGTCGAAGCCTTCATCCGCGGCGACCTGGAGCGCTAAACCGCCATTTCCCGGTGCCTGACGCTCCCTCACCCTCGGGTGGGGGAGCGTCCTGCGTTAACGCCCAATCACTTCCGGCCGGTTTTCCCGGGACCCCCATCACCTTTTTCCGGCTTTTCCAGGACGCGCCATCACTTCCCGTCCCCTGAGGAGGCCGCGATTTTGGGCGCGGTGATGGTGTTTTTTTGTTCACCCGTTTCCGGCAAAACCAGCTGAGTAGGAATGGTCAATCCACGCCGTACGAAGGTGCCGTTTGATTGCCGCTATAGCTCGTTGAAAACCGTCCGTGGCATCGTCCTTGGTGAATACCAGAACCGTCCACCCAGCTGATTCGAAGGCTTTGTCGCGCCGTCGATCACTCAGTCGCTGAGCCTCAAGAAGATGGTGACCGCCGTCGTACTGGACTGCAAGGCGCCGGTGACGGTAGCCCAGGTCGGCAGTAGGGGAAGCTGCATCATTCGGTCGAAGTGCGATTTGCAGGTCAGGTTCTGGCAGGTTCGCGTCAAGCTTGGCCAGCCGCAGCATCGATTCCGGTGCCGAATCAGCGCCGACCCTCATCAACTCCAAAGCTTCCCGGGCACGCACGACCCCCTGAAGATTAGGGTGCCGGCTGACCAAAGCGCTGAGACCCTCCAATGTGTCAAAGGGCCGTGACCTGGCTTCAAACTCCGCTCGAGGGATGCGGATGATTTGGTCTCCAAGGCAGACCAGCTCAGCCAGCGACAGCCGCCGGGCCAAGTCGAGCCAGGTTCGGGAACGGGTGCTGATGCGGATACCGTCGACAGTTTCGATTTCGTCTGCGCTTGCTATGACCCTATGGGCAACCACACCTTTCCGGCGCACCTGCGGTAAATGCTTCGGTTTGCTCATATGCAGTTCAGTTGAGTCCGACAGCCACGCGGGGAGCAGTTGGCAGTGCAAACGTGCAGCTGTGACGTGTGAAATCCACGCGCCTGGCGAAACTTCCGAGAGAACCCGTGCCGCGGCTTCCAGCTCGAAGCTCCAAGTCGACGGGCGGTACAACTGCCTGCTGACGTGGACCAGGTCATCCTTCCGCAGCCGCTTCGCTGACACACCGGCAGCCACCGCCGAGCCGTATGTGAACGGAGTGCTTGCCAGGGTCGACGGGAGATCAGTGCGGTTATGCATGCTGGCATTCTGGCGTAGAAGGCCGGACCACTGCAGGAGTTATCCACAGGAACCGACTTGGATGGTTCCAAGGTGGTCGGGCGTTGGTGGGAAGTAGGCGGGAGGTGATGGCGCGTTGGTGGGTTGGGGGCGGGAGGTGATGGCGGGTTCTTGAAAAGTAGGCGGGAGGTGATGGGGCGTTGGTGGAAAGTGGGCCGGATGTGATGGGGCGTTGGGCTAGGTGAGGCCGACGGGGTTGCCGTCCGCGTCGACGTCCATGCGCAACGCAGCCGGGACGGCCGGCAGGCCCGGCATGGTCATCACGGCACCCGTCAGCGCCACGATGAACCCCGCTCCGGTCTTGGGCAGCAGGTCGCGCACGTGGATGGTGAACCCCTTGGGGGCGCCCAGCCGGGCGGCATCGTCAGTGAATGAGTACTGGGTTTTGGCCATGCACACTGGCAGCGAACTCCAGCCGTTCCGCTCAATGTCGGCCAGCCGCTTTAATGCAGGCACGGAGAAGTCCACGCCGTCGGCGCCGTAGATTTCCTGGACGATGGTCCTGATCTTGTCCTCCACCGACAACCCCAGCGAGTAGAGGTGCCGGAAGCTGTTGGGGCCGGCCACGGCCTCGGCAACCAGGGCAGCCAGCTCATCACCGCCGTCCCCGCCGCCGCCCCGGCCCCACACGTCGGCGACGGCCGCCGGGACACCTTCGGCCGCGCACCAGGCCAGCAGCCAGTCAAGCTCCTCGGCCGAGTCGGATGAGAACCGGTTGATGGCAACCACAGGTGTGACGCCGAACTTTTCCACGTTGTGGATGTGCCGGCGGAGGTTCACCACGCCTGCTTCCAGTGCGGCCAGGTCCGGCTGCGTCAGCTGGGCCTTGGCCACGCCGCCCTGCATCTTCAAGGCGCGGACCGTCGCCACCACCACGACGGCGGAGGGTGCCAGGCCCCCGATCCTGGCCTTGATGTCCATGAACTTCTCTGCCCCGAGGTCTGCGCCGAAGCCCGCCTCGGTCACCACGATGTCCGCCAGCCGGCGGGCGGTCTGCGTGGCAATGAGCGAGTTGCAGCCGTGGGCGATGTTGGCGAACGGGCCGCCGTGCACCAGCGCGGGGGTAGCGGCGATGGTCTGCACCAGGTTCGGCTTGATGGCTTCCTTCAGCAGCAGGGTCAGGGCGCCCTGGACCCCCAGATCGGCTACCGTGACGGGTGTCCGGTCGTACGTGTACCCGAAGGTGATTCTGCCCAGGCGCTCCCGAAGGTCGGCGATGTCCGTCGCCAGGCAAAAGACGGCCATGATTTCCGATGCCACGGTGATGTCGAAACCGTCCTGCCGCGGCACGCCCTGGGAGGGGCCGCCCAGGCCGATCACCACCTCCCGCAGGGCACGGTCGTTCATGTCCAGCACCCGCTTGAAGGTCATCCTGCGCGGATCGATGTTCAATGCATTGCCCTGGTAGATGTGGTTGTCCACCAGGGCCATCAGGGCGTTGTTGGCCGATGTGATCGCATGGAAGTCGCCGGTGAAGTGCAGGTTGATCTCGTCCATGGGCAGCACCTGTGAGTAGCCGCCGCCGGTGGCACCGCCCTTCATGCCGAGCACGGGCCCCAGGGACGGTTCCCGCAGGGCGATCATCACCTTGTGGCCGGCACGGGCCAGCGAGTCTGCCAGCCCGACGGTGGTGGTGGACTTCCCCTCGCCGGCGGGGGTGGGAGACATGGCCGAGACTAGCACCACTTTCCCGGCCGGCGGAGGCGCGTCGAGGCGTGTGGGGTCGATCTTTCCCTTGTAGCGGCCGTACTGTTCCAGCGCCTCAGGGTTGATTCCTGCGGCAGCCGCGATCTCTGCGATGGGCCGGATCCGCGCAGCGCGGGCAATCTCGAGGTCAGAGGGGAGAGCAGACATCCTTGTCCTTTCCTGCACCGGCCGGCGCCGAATACCTGCCCCTAAGCTAACAGCACGCAGCTCCAACGGCACGCGGTTCCGGCGCCGCCAGGGAAAAGGGGATTTCAGGACGCGGGAACAGCCGGGGCCAGGCGGCGGACCGCGAAGCTGTCGACGGCGGCATGGTAGCTTTCGAGCGTGATGGCGGCAGTGCGCTGCCAGCCGGAGTTCTGGGCCCGGATGGCGGCGGCGCGGCCCAGGTCTTCGCGGGTGGCGGGGTCGTCGTAGAGGGCCTCGAGGGCATCGGCCCAGTCGGCAGCGTGGTGGCCGTCCACCAGGAGCCCGGTCCGGCCGTGGAAGATGGCGCGGGACAGGCCGCCGACCCGGGTGGCCACCACGGGCGTTCCGCAGGCCTGGGCCTCGAGTGCCACGAGCCCGAAGGATTCGCTGAACGACGGCATCACCACAACGTCGGCCGCACGGAACCAGGACGCCAGCTCAGGTGCCTTCACCGGCGGAAGCTGCGTGACGACGTCGTCCATTCCCGCCTCCGCCACGAGACAACGGAGGTTGAACTCCTTGTTGCCGCTCAACGCGCCCAGGATGGTGACGCGCAGGTCGATGTCCGGGCGGCGTTTCCGCAGCAGCGCGGCGGCCTTGACCAGGACCTGCGGGCCTTTCAGCCGCTGGATGCGGCCGGCGAACACGAGGTGGAACGTGTCCGGGCTGACGCCGTGCCCGGCCCTGGACCGTGCCCGAAAGGCCGGGGTGAACGTGGCCAGGTCCACCCCGGGCGGGGCGATGTCGATGCGGTCGTAGGTGGCCCCATAGTGGGATACGAGTTCGGCGGCCTCGGAACTGGTGTTGGCGATGAGCCTGGCCGCGCCGTCCACGATGCGGTGCTCGCCCAGTTCGCGGCGCCGGGGCTCGGGCTGCTCGCCGGATTCCAGCAGCAGGTTCTTGACCTTGGCCATGGTGTGCATGGTGTGAACCAGCGGCACGCCCCACAGTTCGGACAGCTCCAGCCCGGCGATCCCGGACACCCAGTAGTGGGAGTGGATGACGTCGTACCGGCCGTGTGGCTGGCGGCGGCGGATCTGTTCGATTTCCGCGACCATGGCGTGGAGCAGCCCGGGGAGCTCTTCCTTGGGGATCTTCCTGGGCGGGCCGGCCAGGACGTTGTGGACGCACACCCCGGGGTCGGGATGCTCGACGGCGGGCTGGTCGGCTGAGGTGGCGCGCGTGAAGATCTCCACCTCCACGCCCGCCTCCGCCAGCGCCGATGCCAGCTCGCGGATGTAGACGTTCATGCCGCCGGCATCACCGGAGCCGGGCTGTTCCATGGGGGAGGTGTGGAGGGAAAGCAAAGCGACCCTGCGGATCAGTGCCACGGGACCTCCTTCCGGCCGCCGGCGCGTGTCAGGGGAGCCGGCTCAGTGCGCATCCGATAAAACATTACTCCTTCCCCTAACGCCCACCGCCCTCCCACATCTTCCCCAGCTCAGGAAACGCCTGCTCGTAGCCGGCCATGAGCTTCACGGCCAGGTCTGGCGAATCGATGAGCGGGTGCCGGGCAAAGGCTTCGACGGCGGCCTCCCGGTTGCCGGTGCCCGCGGCCAGGACAACGAGCCGTTCCACCTCCTTGACCCGCCGGAGCAGGCCCAGCTGCGGACCCGCGGGTGCCTGTTGGGGCAGCGGGACGGCGCCGGCCGGGGTGACGGTGCAAGGGACCTCGACGACGGCGTCCGCCGGCAATCCGGGAATGGCAGCTTGGGGCGGCGCCGGGGCAGCGCCGGCGGGCCCGGGTGCCGGGGTTGCCGGCAACGCGTTCACGGTGTTGAGGACCAGCTGGGTGTCGGCGCATCCCGCCAACGCCTGCATGGCCGCCAGCGCCACCCGTTCGTAGCCGCCGCCGGCCAGGTCCTCCTCGTTCCGGGGTTCACCGTCGTGCCGGGCCTCGGCCAGGTACCCTTCTTCGCGGGAGCGCCGCGCCGCCTCCCACAGCCGGTATGCGTCCGGGCCGGCGGCGGCCAGCTGCGGGTACAGCTCCTGCTGCTGGCTGTGGATGGTCTGTCCCCGGGTGCGTGCCATGGCCTGCATTGCCTGCCGGGCGGCCCCGCCCTGGTAGTAGTAATACAGGTATTCGTTGGGGAGCAGGCCAAGGCCGGCAAGGAACCGCTGCGGGAACAACCGGCCTTCCTCGAAGGACTGCAGCGCCGCGGCGTCCGCGAGCAGGCCCGGCAGCCTATCCCTTCCGCCGGACTCCAGCCGGTACAGCCAGCCCAGGTGGTTCAGCCCGTAGTAGCCCACGCCGTCGAGCCGTCCGGCCGGCAAGGGCACACCGGCAGCACGCGCCGCCCGCTGCACCAGCCCTCCCGCGGAGTCGCAGATCCCGATCACCCGGTTCCCCAGGGCAGGGCGCAGCGCCTCGGTGACTATTCCGGCCGGATTGGTGAAGTTGACCAGCCATGCGTCGGGGCAGTGCTCCCGCATCAGCGTGGCAAGGCCCACCATGTGCGGGATGGTCCGCAAGGCGTAGGAGATACCGCCGGCGCCGGTGGTCTCCTGGCCCAGCAGCCCGAGGTCCTGCGCCACCGTCTCATCCGCCACGCGGCCTGCCGTGCCGCCGGGCCGGATTGCGGCGAACACCATGGCGGTCCCGGACAGGCCAGCGGAAAGATCCGTGGTGGCCTGTACCGGAAGGGATGCGCCCCGGCCGGCGGGCATACTGCGCAGCACGGCGGCAACGGCCTCAAGGCGTGTAGGGTCGACGTCGTGCAGCACCAACTCGGTGACCAGCCCGGAGAAGGGCCCGGACACCAGCGCCCGGTAGATGAGCGGCACCCGGAAACCCCCGCCGCCGGCAATCAGAAGCCGCATGCATGCAGTCTAGGACGAACCTCCGACACGCTGTCCAGACCGTTCCCTATGCCCCTACCGGAGCCCTGCCACGCGGCGTATCCTGCGCTCATGGAAGCGATGCCAGCCCGCCCCTTCGATCCGCTGGCCGCTGTCCGCTCGCCGGTGGAACCTGGATTCGACCTCCTGCTTGCCGGGACCGTCTTCCAGGACATCATCTTCACCGGCCTCCCGCACGGGCCCGAACCCGGCACGGAGATCTGGAGCGACGGCATGGGCAGCTGCCCCGGCGGGGTGGCCAACCAGGCCATCGCCGCCGCCCGGTTGGGGCTGCGCACCGGTCTGGCGGCGGCTTTCGGGGATGACGGCTACGGTGACTTCAACTGGAAGATCCTCTCCAGCCAGGAACACGTGGACCTCAGCCTCTCCCGCCGCGTCCCGGGTTGGCACTCGCCGGTCACCGTGTCCCTGTGCGTTGACCAGGACCGCTCCATGGTTACCCACGGCCACTCGGCACCGGTGACCAACTCCGAGCTGATCGGCAGTCCGCCCCAGGCGCTCGCCGGCATTGCGGAGGTCGGCATGGAAATCGAACCGTGGGCCCGGGCGGCCCACGGCGCGGGAGTCCGCCTGTTCGGGGACGTTGGATGGGATCCCAGCGGGGAATGGGCGCCCGTGCGGCTGGAAAACCTGCAGTACTTCTACGCCTTCCTGCCCAACCAGCGCGAGGCGATGGCGTTCACCGGCAAAGACAATCCGTGGAGTGCCCTGTATGCACTCGCGGACCGCGTGCCGGTGGCGGTGGTGACCCTGGGCGCGCAGGGGGCCATGGCCGTGGACTCGGAAACGGGGGAAGAGGAGTGGGTCCCGTCGCTCCCGGTCAAGGCGCACGATCCCACCGGAGCCGGTGACTGCTTCGACGCGGCGTTCATAGTTGGCACCCTGGCCGGCTGGCCGCTGGGGGACAGGCTGCGGTTCGCCAACCTGTGCGCCTCCCTGGCCGTGCAGGAGGTTGGCGGATCGCTGGCCGCCCCCGGCTGGGGGGACATCGCCGACTGGTGGAAGCGCGCCAACGCCCGTCCGGAACGGCAGATGAGCCAGTGGCTCAGGCGCTTCGGATTCCTCGCGGACATCATCGAGGACGTGCCCTTGGCGGCACAGCGCCGGGCGGCAGCGACCATCGCGCATCTCTCCGACGCCTGAGGGCCGGCGGACGCCCCGATTATTCGGCCTGAAGTGCCCGCACTAGAATCAGTTAGGTGAGCTACCCCGCAACAACCGGTGAATTCAGCGCTGCCTCCGGGCCGGACCCCCGCCACGAGCGGTCCGCCGTGATCGACCTGGAGGCGATCCGGCACAACGTCCGCCGGCTGGCCGCCGCCGCTTCCCCCGCGAAAGTCATGGCCGTGGTCAAGGCCGACGCATACGGACACGGCGCTGTCCCCGTGGCCCGTGCGGCGCTTCAGGCGGGCGCGTCCTGGCTGGGCGTGGCGCACATTTCCGAAGCCCTTTCGCTGCGTGCGGCCGGCATCGAGGCGCCCCTCCTCGCCTGGCTGCATACCGCGGACAGCAACTTTGGCGCCGCCGTAGCTGCCGGCGTCGACATTGGCTGCTCCGGGTGGGAGCTGGAACGCATTGTTGCTGCGGCCCGTGAGCAGGAACGCCCCGCCCGGATCCACCTCAAGGTCGATACGGGGCTTGGCCGCAACGGCGCAACCCCCGAGGCCTGGGACCGCCTGGTGGGGGAGGCCGTGGAGTACCAGGACCAGGGGCTGCTGCGCGTGGTGGGCATCTTCTCCCACCTGGCCGTGGCTGATGAGCCGGAGCGGCCCGAGACGGATGAGCAGGTGGCCGCATTCCGGGAGGCCCTTGCCATTGCCGAGGACGCGGGCGTGGATCCCGAGGTCCGGCACCTGGCCAACACGCCGGCTACCCTTTCGCGGCCGGATACCCATTTCGATATGGTCCGCGTGGGCCTGGGCATTTACGGGCTTTCCCCGTTCGAAGGCCAGACCTCCGCCGAGCTCGGCCTCCGCCCCGCCATGACCCTGCGGACACTGGTGTCCCAGTGTAAGGAGGTACCCGCGGGGCAGGGCGTCTCCTACGGCCTGCACTACCGCACCAGGGAAGCGAGCACGCTGGGACTGATTCCGCTTGGCTATGCCGACGGCGTCCCCCGCGTCGCCACCGGCGGCCCCGTCCGGGTGGCCGGGAAGACCTACCCCGTGGTGGGCCGGATCGCCATGGACCAGATGGTCATCGACCTCGGCCCGGAGGCATCCGGCCCGGCCCTGCAGGGCGCGGAAGCGGAGCTGTTCGGGAACGGCGCCGACGGCGGCGGGCCCACCGTTGACGAGTGGGCACACGCCGCCGGGACCATCAATTACGAGGTGGTGACCAGGATCAGTCCGCGCGTTCCCCGCCGCTTTATCAACGAACACGAACCTGTTGGCAGCGGCCCGGCCCTGGCGGGCGTCCCCGGCAAGGCAGGAGCGGCATGAGCACGACCGAAGAACTGCCCGCCAACTGGGAAAAGACCTACACGGCGACGACGGCGGAACAGACCCACGCGTTCGGCGCCCGTTTGGCAGGGGTGCTGCAGGCCGGGGACCTGCTGGTGCTGTCCGGCGAGCTGGGTGCCGGGAAAACCACCTTCACCCAGGGTCTCGGCGAAGGCCTGGGCGTCCGCCCGGGCATCATCTCGCCGACCTTCGTCCTGGTCCGCATCCACCCCAACCTGCCGGGCGGCCCCCGCCCGGGCGGCCCGGACCTGGTGCACGTGGACGCCTACCGGCTTGGGTCGGCGGCGGAAATCGATGACATCGACCTCGAAAACACCATGGATTCAGCAGTGACGGTGGTGGAGTGGGGACATGAGCGGGTGGAGCACCTGAGCGACAGCCGGCTGGAGATCGACCTGCACCGTGCCATCGGGCTCGGGACTACCCCGGTGGCCACCCCGGGAAACCTGGACTTCGACGCCGAAGACACCGACGAGCCCCGGACCATCGTCATGCGTGGGTACGGTCCACGCTGGGCGGAGTTTCCCGAACTGGCCGGACCCGACGAGGGAGCGGCATGCTGATCCTGGCTATTGACACCTCCGCCGTGGCCAGCGCAGCGCTGGTTAGCGATGACGCCCCCGAGAGCGTGCTGGCGAGCTTTGCCACTGAGGACACCCGCAGCCACGCTGAGGTGCTCGCCCCCGGAATCGACGCCATGCTGTCCGAAGCGGGCGTGACCGGACAGGATGTGGACGCCCTGGTGGTGGGGGTTGGTCCCGGTCCGTTCACCGGACTCCGCTCCGGCATCGCCACAGCCCGCACCCTGGCCTTCGTATGGGGCAAACCCCTGCACGGCCTGGTGAGCCTGGACGCAATGGCCCTCGAAGTCGCCGAGTCCACCGCCGCCGTCGCCGGGTTCCTGGTGGTGACTGACGCACGCCGCAAAGAGGTCTACTGGGCCCGGTACAGCCTGGATGACGGCCAGCTGCCCGTGCTGGAGGACGGTCCCCACGTCGGTTTTGCGTCCGACCTCCCTGACCTGCCTGCGTTCGGCGCCGGCGCGGGACTCTACGCCGACGTGCTCCAGGCCCACCCGGATTTCGCTGCGGAGCAGCCCGATGCCCTGTACCTTGGCCAGTTCGCCCTGGCCCGGCTGGCGTCGGGACACACCCTGCTGGACTCCACCCCCCTCTACCTGCGCGAATCCGACGCCCAGGTCCCCGGACCACGGAAGCGGGCATTGTGAGCAGCACCCCGGACCCACGCACGGCAGACGTCACCGTCCGCGACATGACGCTGGACGATGTGCCCGCCGTGGGCGTACTGGAACACAAGCTCTTCCCCATTGACGCGTGGCCCGTCCAGATGTTTCTGGACGAGCTCTCCCAGCCGGAGACCCGCCGCTACCTGGTGGCGGAGACCAGCGACGGCATCGTGGGCTACGCCGGCGTGATGTGCATCGAGCCCATCGCTGACGTCCAGACCATCGCCGTCGTCCCGGAGCATGAGGGGCGGGGCATCGGCAGCACGCTGCTCACACAGCTGATCGACGAGGCCCGGCGCCGCGGCGCGGCCGACGTCCTGCTCGAGGTCCGGGCCGACAACCCGCGGGCACAACAGCTCTATGTGCGGTTTGGATTCGAACAGATCCATGTCCGGCCCCGCTATTACCGCGACGGCGTGGACGCCCTCATCATGCGGCTCCAACTGCCCGCGGCACACCCTGACCGATACGAAGCAACGGAAGGAGGCCAGGCATGAACCGCTCGCAGCCCCTGGTGCTGGGCATTGAATCATCCTGCGACGAAACCGGTGTGGGCATCGTGCGCGGCACCACGCTCCTGACCAACACGGTCTCGTCCTCCATGGACGAGCACGTCCGCTTCGGCGGGGTCATCCCCGAAATCGCCTCCCGCGCCCACCTTGATGCCTTCGTCCCCACCCTCGAACAGGCCCTGGCCGACGCCGGCGTGGCCTTGGAAGACGTGGATGCCATCGCCGTCACCTCCGGGCCTGGGCTCGCCGGCGCCCTGATGGTGGGTGTGTGCGCTGCCAAGGCGCTCGCCGTGGCCACCGGTAAGCCCCTGTTCGCCATCAACCACCTCGTGGCGCATGTGGGCGTCGGTCTCCTGGACGACCGCGCCACCGGCCGCAGGCAGGAGCTGCCGGAGAACCTGGGCGCCCTGCTGGTCTCCGGCGGGCACACCGAAATCCTGCGGATCAACAGCATCACCAGCGACGTGGAGCTCCTGGGCTCCACCATCGACGACGCCGCGGGCGAGGCCTATGACAAGGTGGCCCGCATCCTGGGGCTGGGCTACCCCGGCGGACCTGCCATCGACAAGATGGCCCGCACCGGCAACGCCAAAGCCATCCGCTTCCCCCGCGGCCTGACCCAGCCCAAGTACATGGGCACAGCCGATGAGCCCGGCCCGCACCGGTACGACTGGTCGTTCAGCGGCCTGAAGACGGCCGTGGCCCGGTGCGTGGAGCAGTTCGAAGCCCGCGGCGAAGAGATCCCCGTGGCCGACATTGCAGCGGCGTTCCAGGAAGCCGTAGTGGACGTGATTTCCTCGAAGGCGGTCCTGGCCTGCCGGGAGCACGGCATCAAGGACGTCCTGCTGGGCGGCGGAGTGGCGGCAAACTCCCGGCTGCGTGAACTGACCGGGCAGCGCTGCGCCTCTGCCGGCATCCGCCTGCACGTTCCGCCGCTGGACCTGTGCACGGACAACGGCGCCATGGTGGCCGCCCTCGGCGCGCAGCTGGTGATGGCCGGCGCCGAACCCAGCGGCATCGGCTTCGCCCCGGACTCCTCGATGCCCGTCACCTCGGTCTCACTCCCGGCCTGACACCCGGCAAACCCTCCGGATGCTCCATCAGATATGGCTCCTAAACCGTCGGTTTAGGAGCCATATTTGATAGAGCAAGTGGGGGGCGGGTCAGGCGGTGGGGCCGTTGCGCATCTGCTTGACCAGGTCCAGCACCACGGCCTGCAGGTTCCCGCCGTTCTCCGCTGCCACGCGGCGCTGGCGTTGGTACCCGGCGCCGCGGCGGATGATTTTCTCGACGTCGGCCAGCTCGTCGGAGCAGCGCAGCTTGGCCGCGACCGGTTCAAGCCGGTTCAGGGTTTCCAGCAGGTGGTCGGTGACCAGCTGCTCCTTGCCCGCGGCATCCAGGATGATGATGGCGTCCAGGCCGTACCGGGCAGCGCGCCACTTGTTCTCCTGGACGTGCCACGGCGGCATGGTGGGGATGGTGCCCCCGTTGTCCAGGGTGGTGGAGAACTCGTCCACCAGGCACTGGGTGAGCGCCGCAATGGCCCCCACTTCCTCCAGGGTGGCCAGGCCGTCGCAGATGCGCATCTCGATTGTGCCGAGGGCGGGCACGGGCCGGATGTCCCACCGGATCTCCGAGATGGTGTCGATGACGCCTGTGGTGAACATGTCCTGCACGTAGGACTCGTACTCTTCCCAGGACTTGAACTGGAAGGGCAGCCCCGCGGTGGGGAGCTGCTGGAACATCAGGGCCCGCTGGGACGCGTAGCCGGTGTCCTCGCCGCCCCAGAACGGGCTGGACGCGGAGAGCGCCTGGAAGTGCGGGAAGTAGTTGACCAGGCCGTCCAGGACGGGGAGGGCTTTGTCCCGGCGGTCCAGCCCCACGTGGACGTGGACGCCGTAGATGACCATTTGCCGGCCCCACCACTGGGTCCGGTCGATGAGTTTGGCGTAGCGTTCCTTGTCCGTCACCGGCTGCAGCTGGGGCGGGCTGAACGGGTGGCTGCCCGCGCAGAACAGTTCCACGCCCATGGGATCTGTGATTTCACGGACGGCAGCGACGGACCTGCTGAGGTCCTCCTTGGCCTCGGCGGCCGTTTCGCAGATCCCGGTGACCAGTTCCACCGTGTTCAGCAGCAGTTCCTGCTTGATGTGCGGGTGTTCGTCGTCTTCGTTGAGCTCCGGGTGGCGGGAGGCCACGCCGCGGAGCACCTGGTTGGCCACGGAAGCGAGCTCGCCCGTCTTTCCGTCCACCAGGGCAAGCTCCCACTCAACACCGAGGGTTGACTGCCTCGATGACGCGAAGTCGATCTTCACACGTTTCCTTACTGTCCGGTTTGCCGCTGGCTGAAGCCGCTCACAGGCTGCTGCCGGCAGGGGAACGGGTGGTTCAAGTCTAGTGCAGGGGTAGCATCGTACTGATGGCACCGTTCCCCCTGCGTCATAGTCCTGCCAAAACCTTCCCCCTCCTCCTGGCCCTGTCCGCACTGGCGCTGGCCTCCTGTTCTCCTTCCCCCAGCGCGGCACCAACGTCGTCCTCCGCGCCGCCCACCGGGGCGTCGCCGTCCGCGTCGGCAAGTACGACGCCGGCGCCTCCTTTGGCGTCCCCGTCACCTGATCCGGGTTCCCGGCCTTTGGGGTGGGGCCCGGAGCAGCGCGACCAGGACGCTGCGGCGGCAGCCGTCGCGGCCATGTCGCCGGAACAGAAAGCCGGGCAGGTCCTGCTCCCGTTCTTCAAGGGCAACCAGGTGGAGGCCCAGGCGGCGCTCATCCAGCGCCTGCACCTGGCAGGGTCCATCATCATGGGCGACAACGTGCCGCGCGACCCGCAGGGCCAGGTGGACGTGCCCGCCATGGGCGCCGTCAACCAGCGGCTGCAGCAGGCTGTTGCAGCGGACGGCCGGCGCTGGCCGGGGATCATGGGTGTGGACCAGGAAGGCGGGGCGGTGGCACGCCTGGGGCAGCCCCTCACCGAGTGGCCCGCTCCCATGAGCTACGGGGCCGCCGGCAACCTGGACCTGACGCGCAAGGCCGGCAACGGCCTGGCAAGCGAGTTGGTGCCGCTGGGCTTTGACCTGGACTTCGCCCCCGACACGGATGTGACTGTCGGACCCACGGACCCGACCATCGGCGCCCGCTCCATGTCCGCAGACCCGGGTGCGGCAGCCGCCCACGGAACCGCCTTCTCCCAGGGAATGCTGGAGGCCGGCGTGCTCCCCACCGTCAAGCACTTTCCCGGGCACGGCTCGGTAACGGCGGATTCCCACCTCAGCCTCCCCGTCCAGCCGGCCGGCCTCGACGTGCTGCGGGGCCGGGACTGGAAACCCTTCGAGGCCGCTGTCGCCGCAGGACTCCCCATTGTCATGACCGGACACATTGCCGTGCCCGCGCTGGAACCCGGCGTCCCGGCGTCGCTCTCTGCCCCCAGCTACTCGGCGCTCAGGGGTTTGGGCTTCAAGGGAGTGGCCGTGACGGATGCCCTCAACATGGGCGCCGTCGAGAACCAGTATCCAGCCGGCGCTGCTGCAGTGAAGGCACTGGCTGCCGGTGCCGACCTGCTGCTGATGCCTGCGGACGTGGAGCAGGCGCACGCCGCCATCGTCCAAGCCTTGGGTGCCGGCACGCTTCCCGCCGCACGCCTGGATGAGGCAGCGCAACGCGTGGCCACCATGATGGTCTGGCATGCCCGCACCGCCCCGCCTGCCGGAACCGCGGGCGCGGGTGCCCCGGCCGGAAGCGGAGCAACGCTGTCGGCCCAGGTCTCGGCGTCGGCTGTTACGGTGGTCTCCGGTCCCTGCAGCGGACCGCTGGTGCCCGGTTCCGTGCGGGTGGCCGGCGGGGGACCGGGGGACCGGGAGCGCTTTGAAGCCGCCGCCGCACGTGCCGGGCTTGCCGTGGGATCAGGGCCGCTGGTCAACCTCATCGGATTCGGCGGAAAACCGGCCGGCGGGGACATCGCCGTTTCCCTCGACGCTCCCTGGCCGCTCCAGGGGTCCACGGCTCCGGTGAAACTGGCGCTGTACGGCCGTACCGATGCCGCCTTCGACGCCGTGGCCGCCGTGCTGGCAGGGAAAGCGACGGCGCCGGGGAAACTGCCCGCCGCCGTCGGATCCTTCCCGGCCGGAACCGGCTGCCCGTAACCAAGGCCGAACGCGGGTTTAATGGTCAGGTGCCCATTCTGAATAAAGACATGACCCTCTGCATCTCGCTCTCGGCCCGTCCCAGCAACAACGGGACCCGGTTCCACAACCACCTCTACGGGCAGCTGGACCTGAACTGGATCTACAAGGCCTTCGCGCCCACCAATCTCGAACAGGCCATCGCCGGTGTCCGCGGCCTGGGCATCCGTGGCTGTGCCATTTCCATGCCGTACAAGGAGGACGTCATCGCACTCGTGGACGAGCTGGACCCCTCCGCCAAGGCCATCGACTCCGTGAACACCATCGTGAACACGGACGGGCACCTCAAGGCGTACAACACCGACTACACCGCGATCGAACAACTCCTCGCCACCAATGCGGTCCCCACGGACTATTCGGTGCTGGTGCAGGGCGCCGGCGGCATGGCCAAGGCCACTGTTGCAGCCCTCCGGAACGCCGGCTTCCAGGACGTCACGGTGATCGCCCGCAACGAGGCCGCCGGGCGCGCGCTGGCGGACCAGTACGGTTTCCAGTGGCGTGCAGCGCTCGACGGCGGGACGGCTGACCTGATCATCAACGTCACCCCGCTGGGAATGGCCGGCGGGACGGACGCGGACACCGTCGCTTTCCCGGCGGAGGCCATCGACGCGGCCCGCCTGGTATTCGACGTGGTGGCACTGCCCGCCGAGACGCCGCTGGTCCGCGCTGCCCGTGCGGCCGGAAAACCAGTCATCACGGGGGCCGAGGTAGCCACTATCCAGGCGCTGGAGCAGTTTGTCCTGTACACGGGCGTGAGGCCCACCCCGGACCAGGTACGGGCCGCCGAGGAGTTCATGCGCGCCCAGTAGGGACGGCTAGGCTGGCTCCACCACGATGGCCACCCGGTCCTCGCCGATGCGCGTCAGGACCAGGGTGGCCGTCCTGCCGCCTTTCTTCGCATTCTTTCCACCGGGCAGCAGCTGCTTCCGCAGCTCTTCGGGGGTGACCGCCGTACCGCGCTTCTTGATGTCCAGCACGGTAATGCCCTCCTGCTTCACCCAGGCCTTGAGCGCCTTGACGTTGTAGGGCATGACCTGCAGGACCTTGTAGGCCCTGGCGAACGGGGTGGCCAGCAGTTCCGGGGCGCAGATGTAGGCAATGTGCTCATCCACCAGGTGGCCGCCGAGCTGCAGCGCCACGTCCGCCACCAGCCCGGCCCGGATCACGGCCCCGTCAGGTTCGTACAGGTAACCCTCCACTGGGCCCACCGGCGCTGACGGGCCTGCGCCGAAGTCCTCGGCGCTGGTCAGCTCGGCAGGTGGCTGCGGCCCCAGGACCAGCGCGGCGCGGCGGACTCCGGGCCGGCGCACGGCGTTGAACCACAGGGTCACCTCCGTGACGTCGCCGGCCACCGATACCCACTGCGCCTCGCAGCCCGCGGGCACGGATTCGTGCGGCATGCCCGGGCCCATCTTCACGCCCACTGCCTTGCCCTGGGCAGCCAGTGATTCCACGAAGGACAACGGCGGGGAGAAGGCCTCGGGGTCCCAGATCCGCTTGGTGCCGGAGGTGGAGGTGACCCGCCGGGCCGGGTCCAGCCAGACGCCGTCCACCCCGTCCAGCGGAACCGATTCGGCATCCGCGTGCACCACCGTGGCGTTGGGGAAGGGAATGAGGTTCACGGTGGCGCAGGCCGCGGTGGTTTCGTCCATTTCGACGGCGGTGACGTTGATATCGAGGGAGGCCAGCGCCAGGGAATCGGCGCCCAGCCCGCAGCCCAGGTCCGCCACGTGGCTAATCCCGGCGGCGGCGAACCGCTGGGCGTGGTGGGCGGCCACGTTCAGGCGCGTGGCTTGCTCCAGGCCTGCCTGCGTGAAGAGCATTTGGCGGGCGAATTCGCCGAATTTGGACTCCGCCTTGGTGCGGAGCCGTGATTGCGTCAGGACGGCGGAGACGAGCCCTGCAGGGTGCCCCGCCTTCCGGAGCGCTGTATTGAGCTCGAACGAGTCCTCGTCCCGGTAGGGGCCCAGCGATGCCAGCAACTCCCAGCCCTCGGGGGTCAGCAGTGGTGCGATCTGGTCCTGTGCCATCTGGTCCTGGGGATCGTGAGCCATGGGTTCCAGCCTAGTGGAGGAGCGGGCAGGCGCGATGCGGATACTGTTGAATCCATGGATGAGAGCGCAGCCCCCCGCGAGCCCGATAACCACGAATCAAGGAACCGCGGCCCGGCCAGGTTTGCCCGTCCCGTCCTGATTGCCGCCGCCGTGGTGGGCGTGGTCTGCATCGCGCTGCTGGTGATCATCTTCCTGCTGGACACGTTCAATGCCACCGTCTATTCCGTGGGCGGCAATGACATCGGAGACAACAGCCAGGAGTCGAGGGACATCCGCGGGCTGTATGACGGCGCGCGGGCCGGAAGCATCTTCTTCCTCGTTGCTGCACTGCTCGCCGCAGCAGTGTCCGGCTGGGTGCTGTACCGGGGACGGAACCAGGGTGACGGCGATACGGACGGCGGCGAGGACGTGGACTTCGAGGACCTGGGCCGCTGACGGCCCGGGCCCATGGGGAACGGGACGCCGGCCCTCCCTGCTGCCCGCCGTCGTCGGACGCTAAAAGGGTGTACGCCCATGACGAAACGTTGGCACTCACCTTGACCGAGTGCTAACCCTTGCCTAGAGTCTTCATTAGCACTCTCCCTAGGAGGGTGCTAACACATGAAGAGCTGCCAGCCAGGCTGCTGCCGGCACCGCGACGACGGTTTGCCAGCTACGGCGGAAAGCTTTCCAGTCCACGAATTTGCTGACGAAAAGGAGAGGTCCGAGTGTCGGTCTCTATTAAGCCTCTTGAGGATCGTATTGTTGTCCGCCCGCTCGAAGCCGAGCAGACCACGGCTTCCGGCCTGGTCATCCCGGACTCCGCACAGGAGAAGCCGCAGGAAGGCGAAGTTGTTGCAGTAGGCCCCGGCCGCTTCGAAGATGGCAACCGCGTTCCCGTTGACGTAGCCGTTGGCGACGTCGTCATCTACTCCAAGTACGGCGGAACCGAAGTCAAGACCGGCGGCACCGAGTACCTCGTACTGTCCGCCCGCGACGTCCTGGCTATCGTCGTCAAGTAACTCTTCGGATCCCCGTGCTGCCGGCCATGCTTATGCTGGCCGGCAGTGCGGGGTTCTGTCTTTGAAAGGACAAAACCATGGCAAAGCAGCTTGCGTTTGACGACGCTGCCCGCCGGTCCCTCGAGGCCGGTATCGATAAGCTCGCGAACACCGTCAAGGTGACGCTCGGCCCGCGCGGCCGCAACGTCGTCCTGGACAAGAAGTGGGGCGCCCCCACCATCACGAACGACGGCGTCACCATCGCCCGCGAGGTGGAGCTGGACGATCCCTACGAAAACCTTGGCGCACAGCTGGCCAAGGAAGTAGCCACCAAGACCAACGATGTTGCCGGCGACGGCACCACCACCGCCACAGTCCTGGCCCAGGCGCTGGTCAAGGAAGGCCTGCGCAACGTTGCAGCCGGCGCTGCCCCCGGCCAGATCAAGCGCGGCATCGAGGTTGCGGTTGAGGCCGTGGCTGCCCGCCTGCTGGAGAACGCCCGCCCGGTCGAAGGCACCCAGGTGGCAAGCGTTGCCGCCATCTCCGCCCAGAGCGAAGAAATCGGTGAGCTCCTCGCCGAGGCCTTCGGCAAGGTGGGCAAGGATGGCGTCATCACCATCGAAGAGTCCTCCACCACCCAGACCGAACTGGTCCTCACCGAGGGCATGCAGTTCGACAAGGGCTACCTGTCCCCGTACTTCGTCACCGACGCGGAGCGCCAGGAAGCAGTCCTCGAAGACGCACTCATCCTGATCAACCAGGGCAAGATCTCCTCGATCCAGGAATTCCTGCCGCTGCTGGAAAAGGCACTGCAGAGCTCCAAGCCGCTGTTCATCATCGCCGAGGACGTCGAGGGCGAGGCCCTGTCCACGCTGATCGTCAACCGCATCCGTGGCACCCTGAACGTCGTGGCCGTCAAGGCTCCCGGCTTCGGCGACCGCCGCAAGGCGATGCTGCAGGACATCGCCACCCTCACCGGTGCGCAGGTTGTCTCCCCGGAACTGGGCCTGAGCCTGGACACCGTTGGCCTGGAGGTGCTGGGTACTGCCCGCCGCATCACCGTCACTAAGGACAACACCACCATCGTGGACGGCGCCGGTTCGGCCGAAGACGTGGCAGCACGCGTAGCCCAGCTGCGCGCCGAGCTGACCCGCACCGACTCCGACTGGGACCGTGAAAAGCTCCAGGAGCGGCTGGCCAAGCTGGCCGGCGGCATCGGCGTCATCAAGGTCGGCGCTGCCACCGAAGTTGAGCTGAAGGAAAAGAAGCACCGCATCGAGGACGCCGTGTCCTCCACCCGCGCTGCCCTCGAAGAAGGCATCGTGGCCGGTGGCGGTACCGCCCTCATCCACGCCCTCAAGGCACTGGACGAAGACGCTGCCGTGAAGGCCCTCGAAGGCGACGCCGCCGCAGCTGTGGGCATCGTCCGCCGCGCACTGGTGCAGCCGCTGCGCTGGATCGCCCAGAACGCCGGCTTCGACGGCTACGTTGTCACCTCCAAGGTTGCCGACCTTGCGACCAACAACGGGTTCAACGCCAAGTCCGGCGAGTACGAGGACCTGATCGCCGCGGGCGTCATCGACCCCGTCAAGGTCACCCGTGCAGCCCTCCGCAACGCGGCCTCCATCGCCGCCCTGGTTCTCACCACCGAGACCCTGGTCGTGGAGAAGCCTGCCGAAGAGGACGAGCACGCAGGCCACAGCCACTAGCGGCTCACCTGCAACAAGAGGCCGGTCCAGCACTGCTGGGCCGGTCTTTTGTGTTTCTGGACCGTTAGCCGGTCCCCATTTCTGCCGTTTCCACCCCGCCGGCAGGCTCATAGACCAGTGACACCGCACCCTTGGGGAAGCTTTGGGCCGGTTCCGCCAGCGTGAAGGTGGAGGGCACGGTTCCGGTGTCAAACAGGCGCTTGCCCTGGCCCAGGACCACGGGGTACAGCCAGAGGTGGAGCCGGTCCAGCACGTTGGCCGCCAAGAGGGACCGGATCAGGACGCCGCTGCCGAACATGTGGATCTGCCCGTGCCCGTCCCGGAGGCCGCCAGCCGACGCGGCGTCCGGCAGGACAGTGGTTCCGGCCCAGCCCGGGTCCGCCAGTGTGCTGGAGACAACGAACTTGGGCACGCGGTTCAGGGCGTCGGCGATGTCGCCGTACTGGCGGGGCCAGTAGGACGCGAAGATGTCGTAGGTCTTCCGGCCGAGGAGCAGGGCATCCATCCTGCTGATCTCGGCCGCTATCGAGGCACCGGCTTCGTCGTCGGACACCGGCGCCTGCCAGCCGCCGAAGGAGAAAGCCCCTTCGGGGTCTTCTTCACGGCCGCCGGGCGCCTGGTAGACGCCGTCGAGGGTGATGAACAGATTCGCCACGATGAGTCCCATGCGTCCAGTCTGCGAGTGCACCCATGCGCTGTCCAGAGCCCGTGGCAGGATGGTGCCATGCTGCTCCTCGAGCTCGTGGAAACCACTCAAACCGTCGCTTCGACCCGCTCCCGGCTGGCAAAGGTGGATGCCCTGGCGCACCTGCTGCGCCGGCTGGAACCCGCGGAGATCCCGACGGCGGTGGGCTTGCTCAGTGCCAAACCCCGGCAGGGCCGGGTGGGGGTGGGCTGGAGCGCGGTCGCGGCGGCCAAGGAAGAACCGGCAGCGGAGCCAAGCCTCACCGTGTCGGATTTCGATGCCGCGCTGGACCGGCTCCTGGCAACAGCGGGCAGCGGGTCGGGCGCGGAACGGGCCGCCATCCTCGGGACGCTCATGGCCGCCGCCACCGAACCGGAGCAGTCCTTCATCGCCGGCGTCCTGCTGGGGGAATTGCGCACCGGTGCCCTGGAAGGAGTGCTGACGGACGCCGTCGCCCGCGCTGCCGAGCGGCCCGTCGACGCGGTGAGGCGTGCTGCCATGCTTTCCGGGGACCTCGGCGGGACCGCCCTCCTGGCGCTCACCGGCACCCCGGCTGAGCTCGACGCCGTCGGCCTGGTGGTGGGCCGGCCGGTTCAGCCCATGCTCGCTGCCACCGCCGGCAGCGCGGGCGCAGCCCTGGAAGCCACGGGAGAGGCTTCGGTGGAATTCAAGCTCGACGGCGCCCGCATCCAGGTGCACCGGTCCGGCAGCGATGTGCGCATCTTTACCCGCAACCTTGCGGAGGTCACGCATCGCCTGCCCGAGGTGGTGGACCTGGTCCGTCGGCTGCCGGTGCAGGACGTGATCCTCGATGGCGAAACGCTCGCCCTGGACGAAGAGGGTGCCCCGCGGCCCTTCCAGGAAACCATGTCCCGCTTTGGCGCCGACGCGGTCCGGGAAACCCTGCTGCATCCCTGGTTCTTCGACGTGCTGCACATTGACGGACGCGACCTGCTGGACGAACCGCTGGCCACCCGCATCGATATCCTGGAACGGGTGGCCCCCGCACACCGGATCCCCGGGGAAGTGACCGCCGACCCGGCCGTCGCTGAACGCGTTTCGCAGGATGCCCTGGCCGCCGGCCACGAGGGCGTGGTGGTGAAGGCGATCGGCTCGGCCTATGCTGCCGGCCGGCGCGGATCCAATTGGGTGAAGGTGAAGCCGGTGCACACCTATGACCTGGTGGTGCTGGCCTGCGAATGGGGCTCGGGACGCCGCACAGGGATGCTGTCCAACCTGCACCTTGGGGCCCTGGATCCCGGCGGGGAGTTCGGCGAACCCGGCGGCTACGTGATGGTGGGCAAGACGTTCAAGGGCCTCACCGATGAGCTGCTGCGCTGGCAGACCGAACGGTTCCAGGAGCTTGAGGTGCGGCGCACCGCCGGCACCGTCTGGGTTGAGCCGGTGACCGTCGTCGAAATAGCCATCGACGGGGTGCAGCAGTCACCGCGCTACCCCGGCGGGATCGCCCTGAGGTTTGCCCGGGTCAAGCGCTACCGGGAGGACAAGGCCCCCGCTGAGGCAGACACCATCCAGACCCTGCGTGCCTTGCTGCGGCCGTAGCGAAGACCCGCGGATCAGGCCTGGCGCCGGGAGCCGTTGCGCTGGCGTTTCAGGCTGCGTGCCACGCCGTCCGGCAGGCGCCTGGTGATCCTCCGGTAGAAGAGGAGGACGGCAACGGCGGCCACAACGATGCCCACGAGGTTGAGCAGCAGCTGGAGCGCGGAGCCTGCGGCCTTCTGGTATTCGCCCAGCACCAGGGCTACTGCCACGTAGCCGGCAGCCGGCACGGTGGTTACGGAGATGAAGACGCCGATCAGAGCGGCCGAGCGGCGTCCGATGATGGACAGCATGCCGGCGATCCCTGCCAGCACGGCCACAATCAGTGAATACGGCCCGGGGTGGTAGATGAACTCCACTGCCGAGCCTTTATCCAGGGCGTCGCGCGGGAAGAGCCCGAGTGGAACCGAAAGCCATGCCGTGAGTGCCGCCAGCAGCATGGCCACGGGAAAACCGACAGCGAGGGCGACGGCGGCGCGGCGCCCCAGCCTCCATTGCCTGGTGGCCAGCGAGACGGCAAGGGCGGCCAGTGGTCCGAACTCGGGCCCCACGGCCATGGCGCCAACAATGGCAATGGGGGAGTCGGTCACGATGCCGATGCCGGCGAGTTGGGTGGCCAGCACCAGGAAGGCAAGGAAGTTCCAGGTCAGGCGTGAATCCTCGCCGGTCTGCCGGGTGACGTCATCCCAAATCACTGCGTCTGCGCCGTCCCCGGGAGCGGCACGCTCAGCCTGGTCAGCGTTCTTGGACAACACGAATTCCGGGGTGGCCATGGAAATTGAACCCACATCCGGAATCTTCAGGACTTCGAGTTTTTCGAGCAGTTCCTCCACGGACTCCCGGGCAACCAGCACCTCGATGACATCGCCGTCCGGCACGACGGCCGCACCCTGGACCAGCGCCACTTCCGCCGTTCCCTGCTGGTCGCGGCAGGCTTGCACGGTGACGGCGGACAACTCCCCGGGCACGCAGATCCGCAGCTGGACAACCACCCCTGCTCCCTTCGCCGATTGGGGCCAGCTTAGCCGGAACACCAGCGTTGATTCGCCGATGCGGGCGGCGTTGGCTAGGCTTGATGCTTTGGCTGGCGGGCGTTGTGAGGGGTTCTAGTGTCGGTAACGGAAGCCCCGAAGGCACCCGAATCCGGCCCCGCTGCCCGCCAACGCAAGTCCACGTTCCGGCCCGAAGTCCAGGGGCTCAGGGCTCTGGCTGTCCTGATGGTGGTGGCCTACCACGTCTGGCTGGGCCGGGTGTCCGGCGGCGTCGATATCTTCCTGCTGATCTCGGCCTTCCTGCTCACCTTGTCGTTTATCCGGAAAGCCGAGTCCGGCAATTCCTTCAAACTGCTGGCGCACTGGCTGCACCTGTTCAAGCGGCTGCTGCCCGCCGCCGTCGTGGTGATCCTCGGGGTGCTGGCCGGCACATGGCTGATCCTGCCGCAGGGCCGCTGGCCGCAGGTACTGGACCAGGCCTGGGCGTCCCTGCTGTACAGCCAGAACTGGCTCCTCGCGGAGTTGTCCGTGGACTATTACGCACAGGACCACGCCGGTGCCAGCCCGCTGCAGCACTTCTGGTCGCTGTCCATCCAGGGGCAGGTCTTCATCCTCTGGCCGCTGGTCTTTGCCGCCGCCGCTTCCGTCCTGGCAGGGCTCCGCCGCGTTCCCCGCCTGCGCTGGGTGACGTACCGCGGCCTGCTGGCAGTGGTTTTCGGGGCAGTATTCGCGGTGTCACTGGCCTACTCCGTTGACCAGACAACCACCAACCAGGCCTACGCCTACTTCGACACCCGCGCCCGGCTCTGGGAATTTGCGCTGGGTTCCCTGCTGGCTCTGGCGCTGCCGTACCTGCGCCCCGGACGCGTGGTGCGCGTTGCCCTGGGCTGGGCCGGACTGGCCGCGATGATTTCCTGCGGGCTCGTCCTGACCGTTGACCGGTCCTTCCCGGGGTACGTGGCACTGTGGCCCACGCTGGCTGCCGCCGCGATCATTGTTGGCAGGCAGACGGGCAGCCGGTTCGGCGTGGACCGCCTCCTCAGCAGCCGTGCCGCCGTGGCCCTGGGCGACAACTCCTACGCCCTTTATCTGTGGCACTGGCCCATCCTGGTGCTGGTGCTCGCGGCCACCGGCGTGGAAGCGCCGAACCTCACGCAGGGCCTCGGCATTGTCGGGGCCGCCATCGTGCTCGCCGTCCTGACCACGCGCTTCGTGGAAAAGCCGTTGCGGGACTGGCACTGGCCCAAGCTCCGCACGTGGCGGACCGCCGTCGTCGTTGTGGCCTGCGGCGCCGTCCTGGCCGGGCCCGTCGCGGTCTGGCAGACGTCTCTCACTGCTGAGGAAAGCGCGACGGCGGCACAACCGAGGGAGCTCACGCCCGGGGCGTTGGCGCTCACTCCGGAGAATGAAAACTTGCCTGCTCCAAGGGCCCGGACCATCCCCGGACCTACCGCGCTCGACAACGACTGGGCCGGCATCGACTCGGCCTGCACCGGCGCCAACGCCACGGACGACCCCATCCTGGAAGGCTGCCGTCAGGAGCTTCCGGAAGAGCCGGCCACCAAACGCATCGTGGTCTTGGGGGACTCCCACGCCCAGCAATACCTTGCCGCCCTGGCGCCGGTGGCGGCCGCCCGTGGCTGGGAGATGGTCACGCTGCTGATGCCCGCCTGCCGGTTCGGTGCCGAATCGGAAACCCGGAACGCTGAATGCAATGCATACAACCGGGCCAGCTCCGCCTACGTCCTGGCACACCTGCCGGATGCCGTGTTCACCGTGGCGTCGCTGACCCATGAGGAGGCCCCGTTCGAAACCGAGGTTCCGGGATACCTTGATGGCGTGAAGCCGTTCGCGGACGCGGGGATCGAGATCGTGGGCATCCGGGACAACCCGCGGTTCACCTTCAACATGCCGCAGTGCGCCCAGCGGAACGGGGCCGCGGCGCCTGCGTGCAACCCCCCGCTGGCCGAGTCCCTGGTTGAGCCGTCGCCGCTGGAAAATTACCGGGGCAAGCTTCCGGGGCTCCACCTGTTGGACATGAGCGACTTCATCTGTGCCCGCGGCGTCTGCCCGGCCGTGGTGGGGAATGTGTATGTCTACAAGGACGATAACCACCTCACCAGGACCTACGTCGAGTCCATGATTCCCATGTTCGAGCAGCGGCTGCTGGCTGCCACCGGCTGGAGCTGAGCCATCCCGGCTGCCGGGCCGTGGGTGGGGTTGCTCACATTGGCGGCGTGGAATAGGGGGATCGGCGCCGAGGTTCTAATATTTACTCAACACTTTCTGCCCCCGGAACGCCGCCCTGTGCGGTGCTCCCGCAGGACCGTCTGCACAGGCCAGTTCCGTAATCACGGGCTGGTCATCGGCTGCAACCCCTACCCGTGACCCAGCAACCAAGGTAAGAGGCGCACTCATGACCGAGCCCGAACACAATCCCTTTGGCTTTATCGGCCTGACTTACGACGACGTCCTGCTCCTGCCCGGGCACACCGACGTCATTCCCTCCGAGGCCGACACCTCCTCGCGGATCTCCAAGCGGATCACGGTCCAGACGCCGCTGCTCTCGGCCGCCATGGACACCGTCACGGAATCCCGGATGGCCATCGCCATGGCCCGCCAGGGCGGCCTGGGCGTGGTGCACCGCAACCTGTCCATCGCCGACCAGGCTGACCAGGTGGACCGGGTCAAGCGGAGCGAGTCCGGGATGATCACCAACCCGCTGACCATCCGCCCCGAGGCAACGCTCCGCGAGCTCGATGACCTGTGCGCCCACTACCGCGTGTCCGGTCTTCCCGTGGTGGATGAAGACAACCGCCTGCTGGGCATCGTCACCAACCGCGACACCCGGTTTGTGCCCGAATCCGATTTCCCGCTCCGGCTGGTCAGCGACGTCATGACCAAGATGCCCCTGGTCACCGGGCACGTAGGCATCAGCCGCGAGGAAGCCTCGCACAAGCTGGCTACCAACAAAATCGAGAAGCTCCCGCTCGTCGACGAGCAGGGCCGACTCAAGGGCCTGATCACCACCAAGGACTTCACCAAGGCCGAGCAGTACCCCCTCGCCACCAAGGACGATGAGGGCCGCCTCCGCGTGGGTGCCGCCATCGGCTTCTTCGGTGACGGCTGGGAGCGGGCCATGACCCTGGTGGACGCCGGCGTGGACGCCCTCTTCGTGGATACGGCCAACGGCCACTCCCAGGGTGTCCTGGACATGATCCGCAGGCTCAAATCGGATCCCGTCGCCGCGCACGTTGACATCATCGGCGGCCAGGCTGCCACCCGCGAAGGCGCCCAGGCCCTGATCGACGCCGGTGCCGACGGCATCAAGGTGGGCGTTGGTCCCGGGTCCATCTGCACTACCCGCGTGGTAGCCGGCGTTGGCGTCCCGCAGATCACGGCCATCTACGAATCCGCCAAGGCTGCCATTCCGGCCGGCGTTCCCCTGATCGCCGACGGCGGCCTGCAGTACTCCGGCGACATCGGCAAAGCCCTGGTGGCAGGTGCGGACACCGTGATGCTGGGCTCGCTCCTGGCCGGCTGCGACGAGTCCCCCGGCGACCTGATCTTTGTCAACGGCAAGCAGTTCAAGTCCTACCGTGGAATGGGCTCGCTGGGCGCCATGCAGTCGCGCGGCAAGAACACGTCCTACTCCAAGGACCGCTACTTCCAGGCCGACGTCTCCGGTGACGACAAGCTGATCCCCGAAGGCATTGAAGGCCGGGTGGCGTACCGTGGTCCGCTGTCCTCCGTGGCATACCAACTGGTGGGTGGCCTGCGCCAGACGATGTTCTACACCGGCGCACCGACTGTCCCCGAGCTGAAGGTCCGGGGCAAGTTCGTACGGATCACCTCTGCCGGTCTGAAGGAATCGCACCCGCACGATATCCAGATGACCGTCGAGGCACCGAACTACGGCTCGCGCTAAACGGCAGATTGAATATAGAGGAGGCAAGGTTTTTCGACCTTGCCTCCTCTTATTTTTCTCCGCGGGTTGTTCCCGTCCTTGAATGTCGGACCCCCGCTGGATGATGTCGGTATGGAATTCAGCGGTGGTGTCGGGGTGGTTTTGGAGGGTGTTCGTGCCTCCGTTGCCGCCTTGGATGCGCTGGAGTGGGAGGACGCTTCCCTGGCTTCCGGCGACGCCGTGGGTGTTGAGGTTGATGTGTTGCAGCGGCGGTATGAGATCCGGCTGGAACGGTTGGAGGTTGCGGCCCGGCTGGAAGCGCAGCTGGCTGCGGTGAAAGCGCAGGATGCCGCCGAGTCGGTTGGGTTTCAGGAGGCGCTGACGCCGCCGGACGCCTCCGTTACGGACTGCACCTATGTGCGGATGTCGGTGGTGGAGGAGATCGCCGGGGTCCTGACCATCAGCTCCGCGGCCGCGGGGGCGTTGGTGGAGCAGTCACGCCGGATCTGTTCCCTCCCGCTGGCCTTCCACGCCCTGGCCTCGGGCGCGATGTCGTGGCAGCACGCCCGCATCGTCGCGGACGAGACCGAAGGCCTTACCCCTGAGTCCGCGGCTGCGTTGGTGGCGCATTTCTTCGACCCGGCCGCACCCCACCCCGCCCGGGGTGCCGCCCCGGGGGAGCTCGTTCCGTCCCGGTTCCGGACCAAGGTCCGTGGTTGGCGGGAACGCCACCACCCCGAATCGATCCAGCAACGCCACGCCAAAGGGGCGGCTGACCGGAGGATGGAATACACCCCCGACACGGACGGCATGGCCTGGCTCTCCCTCTACCTCCCCGGCGACACCGCGTGCGCGATCTGGAACCGCACCACCGCCACCGCCCGCGGACTCCAAGGCCCCAACGAACCCCGCACCCTCACCCAACTCCGCCCCGACATCGCCGCCTCCCTGCTACTCGGAGCTGGTAACCCTGCCGAAGTCGGCAAGGTCCCCACCCCGCGGGCCGACGTACTCGTCCTGGTGCCGGTACTCTCCATGCTCGGGACGACGGATGAGCCGGCCGAACTCGACGGCTTCGGACCCATCCCGGCGTCCATGGCGCGGAGGCTGGTCGCGGACGGCGCCGACTCCTTCTACCGGGTCCTGGTCGACCCAAGGGACGGGGCACCCCTGGAAATCGGCCGGAAAAACTACCGGCTCACCGGCCCCATCAAACACTGGATCAGGCTGCGCGACGGCAAATGCACCTTCCCCGGCTGCACCAACAAGACCCCTGACAACGACACCGACCACCTCCAAGCCTGGGAACACGGCGGCGCGACCAACGTCAGTAACGTGGCCCAGCTCTGCCCGAAACATCACCGACTCAAACACCGCAGTCAATGGACACCCGGCCCGGCCAACAAGAACGAACCACCCGGCTGGACCTCACCGACAGGACGGCATTACAACCCAGAACAACAGGATGCAGAACCAACCCACTGGCCACCAGGAGTCTTGCCAGGGCAAAGAAGCATTCTGGAGGAAACACTCGTGCTGCGTCTCGCTGGCTAGCGGCCGCTCTTCACGTCCAGTGCGGCACTAGGCTGATTCCATGTCCCAACCGCGCCATCCGGCGGAACTGACCCCTAAACGCGACCCGCAAAAGCGGCTGGCACTGCGTCCCTATGCCAAGGCCGTGGCCCAGGTTCTCCGGGTGAGTTTCCGTGCATCCCCGGGCGCGGTGGTCATGAAGGTGCTTGGCTCCCTCATCTCGGCCGTACTGCCGCTCGTGACCACATTCTTCGCGTCCCTGACCACCACGGCGTTGGCGGCAGCATACGCGGGCGACAGCGCGGCGGGGCGCTTTGCGATCGTGTACGTCGTCGTCACTGCCGCGCTGGGTCTCTTTTGGGGCGCCTTCAACAGCATCGACCGGTATATCCAGCAGTTGATGAGCTTCAAAGTGGGGGCCATCGTCGGTGACCAGATGTACGAGCGCTTCCTTGCCCTCGAATTCTGGCGGTACGACGACAAGGAGACAGTGGACCTCTACGACCGTGCCAAGCGGTTTTCGGATTCGTACGCCCGGGTCCTGGATCGAATCGCGGCCATCTTCACGCAACTTGTCTCGGTCATCCTGGCCATCGGTGCCCTGTTGCTTGTCAGCTGGTGGATCGCCGTCATCGTCCTGGTGGCCATCGTCCCCAGCGTGTACCTGCAGTTCAAGCTGTCGCGGGAGCAGATCGCGCACTGGAACACGCAGGTGGACTCACGCCGCCAGCGCCGAATGATCGAGACAAACTTGCTCAGGCCGCAGCACATTGCCGAAATGCGCCTTTATGGCATCGTCGGTTTCCTCATGGACCTTCGGTCCCGCCTTCGCGATGCGGACGAGCGCCGCCGGCTGGACTACCAGCGCCGCTACATTCCACGGCAGCTGGCCGCGGACGCGCTGCAGTACGGTGCCGAGGTGGTGTCACTGATTTGGGTTGTGGGGCAGATTATTGCCCGTGCCGCCCCGGTGGGCCAGTTCCTCTATGTGCAGCAGATCGTCAGCCGTGCCTTGTCCACGGCCAACAACCTGGTGTCCTCGCTGAGCTCCATTGACGAGGACCTCGCCAACCTGAAGGACTACGAGCTGTTCATGGCGATGCCCGTGCACTCCGAACACGCTCCGCCGCTGCTGGAGGCCCCGCGGGAAATTGAGCTGAAGGACATCCGCTTCACCTACACCGGAAGCGACATCGAGGTCATCCGGGGCATCAGCCTCACCATCCGCCGGGGCCAGCACATAGCCATCGTGGGGGAGAACGGTGCAGGCAAGTCCACGCTGATCCGAATCCTCGCCGGGCTTTACCGGCCCGACTCAGGCCAGGTCCTGCTCGACGGCGTGGACCTCGCCGCCGTCGACGTTACCTCCTGGCACCGGCACCTGGCCGTGCTCAGCCAGGAGTTCCTCAAGTACGAGTTCGCCACGGCGGCCGAGAACATCTATTTCGGGGACGTCGACTCTGCACGGGACGATGAACGCATCCGCAGGGCCGCTTCCGACGCCGAGGCCCTGGAATTCATCAACAAGCTGCCCAACGGCCTGGACAACCACGTCAGCAATTGGATGGAGGATCCACGCGGGCGAAAGGGGAGCGGTCTTTCGGGAGGCCAGTGGCAGCGCCTTGCCATGGCCAGGAACTTCTACCGGGACGCGTCCTTCATGGTGATGGACGAACCCACCTCCGCCATCGACGCCCTCGCCGAGCACCGCATCTTCACGCGGCTCTTTGCGGACCGCAGCAGCACCATCATCGCCATCAGCCACCGGCTCGCCACCATTGAGAAGGCGGACGTCGTGTACATGCTGGAGGACGGACAAGTGGTGGAGCAGGGCACGCACAAGGAGTTGGTGGCCCTGCGCGGCCGTTACTTCAGGATGTTCGAATCGCAGCTGACGGTTGATGAAGCTGAAGAAGTGTGACGCAGCTGTCCATCATGGCTCCACAACTGTGGTTCGCACATGCGCCAGACTTGGCCTCGGCGGCACGCTGCTGAAGCCGAACGTGACGGCGGGCCGGATGGGAGCCAGCGCCCCGGCGTCGGATCCTTCCCAGCTGACGACGACGGTGGTCACGTGGTGCAGGTCCGTCACCCCGTAGAACTCCGTCCTTCCACTGCCGGCAGTTCCGTAGGTGCGGGCGCCGGGAGCGGCGAGCGCGGCAAACGGATTGACCGCGGCGAGCCACCGGGGATGGACGGCCAGGTGCCGGGGCACTGCCCGCAGGGCAGCTCCCAGTAGGGTACGCGGTCCGGTGGAAGCCCGGATGGCCAGCGGGCCGGCGTCGACCGTCAACGTGTGATCGGTGAGCGTGGCAGCAACGTCCAGCACCCGCACTTCATCAAAGGTGTAGGTGGCGGCAATGAAGCCGGCCACCTCGTGTGTCGATGCCAGCAGCAGTCGGTGCCCGGAGGGTTGTTGCAGCATGACATCGGCGAACGACCCAAAGGGGGAGTCCTGCCAGATCCCGACGACGGCGCGCAGCCCGGAAGTAGTGCCAATCCCGGCGATGTGCCCGTCAAATGTCCAGCGGCTGCCCATCACGCCACTGTAGCGGGAAGCTCGTCGCTCACAGCGGCCTGTAAGCCAGCACTGCCCTTCTGGATCCGGCCCGGGCAAGGCCAGCGGACCTGCTGGGATAACCTAGAGCAGTGACTTATGAGATCGAGATCGGCCGTGGCAAGCGTGGGCGTCGTGCCTACTCCCTGGATGACATTGCAATCGTCCCCAACCGTCGCACCCGCGACCCCAAGGACGTCTCCGTCTCCTGGCAGATTGACGCCTACCAGTTCGGGATGCCGGTGATCGCGGCGCCGATGGACTCGGCCATGTCCCCGGCCACCGCAATTGCCCTCGGCAAGCTGGGCGGCCTTGGCGTGCTGGACCTGGAGGGCCTGTGGACCCGGTACGAGGATCCGCAGCCGGTCCTCGATGAGATTGCAGCGCTGGAGGACGAGACGAACAGCCCCGCCGTGACCGGCCGCATGCAGGAGCTGTACCAGGCTCCCATCCAGCCGGAGCTCATCACCTCCCGCCTGGCTGAGATCCGCGAGGCCGGCGTTACCGTTGCCGGGTCTCTGACCCCGCAGCGCACCCAGGAACACTACAAGACGGTCCTGGCTGCCGGCGTCGACATCTTCGTCATCCGCGGCACCACCGTTTCCGCCGAGCACGTCTCCAAGGACCATGAGCCGCTGAACCTGAAGCAGTTCATCTATGAACTCGACGTCCCCGTTATCGTGGGCGGCGCCGCGGGCTACACGCCTGCGCTGCACCTCATGCGGACCGGCGCCGCGGGCGTCCTGGTCGGCTTCGGCGGCGGCGCCACCACCACCACCCGCCGCGCCCTGGGCATCCACTCGCCCATGGCCTCCGCCATCTCCGACGTCGCTGCGGCCCGCCGCGACTACATGGACGAGTCCGGCGGCCGCTACGTCCACGTCATTGCCGACGGCGGCATGGGCACCTCGGGCGACATCGTCAAGGCAATCGCCATGGGCGCCGACGCCGTCATGCTGGGCAGTGCCCTGGCGCGGGCCGAAGAAGCACCGGGCAAGGGATGGCACTGGGGCCAGGAAGCGCACCACACCGAACTGCCCCGCGGAGACCGCGCCAACGTTGGCACCGTCGGCCCCCTGGAAGAGGTCCTCTTCGGGCCCGGCCACCACACCAACGGCACGTCCAACCTCATCGGCGCCCTGCGGCGCTCCATGGCGACCACCGGATATTCCGACCTGAAGGAATTCCAACGGGTCGACGTCGTGGTGTCGCCTTACGCCGGCAACTAAGGCTCCGCGGCAGGGCGGTCCGGCGGCCCGCCCTGCCCAAGCGCGCCACTAGCAAGTAGTGTGGGTTTACTACCGGCACAAGAGGCACTGGAGGCGTTCAATGAAGAGTGTTCCTGTAAACGGCGGGGTCCTTGGCCCCGAAGCCAGGGAAGCATCCATCCAGCGGCTGCGCGCCACCACGGAACCAGGCCAGGAACTGGACATCCTGATTGTGGGCGGCGGCATCGTCGGCACGGGAGCCGCCCTTGACGCCGTGACCCGGGGGCTGAGCGTCGGCATCGTCGAGGCAAGCGACTGGGCGGCCGGTACATCCTCACGGTCGTCGAAGCTCATCCACGGCGGCTTGCGCTACCTGGAAATGCTGGACTTCGCCCTGGTCAAGGAGGCCCTGCAGGAACGCGGGCTGCTCCTGTCCGAAATTGCACCCCACCTGGCCCGGCCGGTCCCGTTCCTGTATCCGCTGACCAAACCCTTCATCGAGCGGCCCTATGTTGGTGCCGGCATCGCCCTCTATGACGCCATGTCAGTCTCCGCCGGCCACAGCCGCGGCGTCCCGTTCCACAAGCACCTGAGCCGCCGCGGCACCCTGCGCGCCGCGCCCAGCCTTAAGGACGACGCCTTCGTCGGGTCCATCCGGTACTACGACGGGCAGGTGGATGACGCCAAATACTGCGCCAACCTAATCCGTACCGCTGCCTATTACGGCGCCCATGCCGTGAACCAGATGAAGGTGGTGGACTTCCTCCGCGAAGGCGAACGCGTGGTGGGGGCCAAGGTGGAAAACCGCGAGGACGGGACCCAGTTCAGCATCCGCGCCAAGCAGGTCATCAACGCCACCGGCGTGTGGACCGACGAAACGCAGGCCATGGTGACGGACCGGGGCCAGCTGAAGGTCCGCGCTTCCAAGGGCATCCACCTGGTGGTGCCCCGCGACCGCTTCCAGTCCACGGTGGGCCTGATCCTGCGCACCGAGAAGTCCGTCCTGTTCGTCATCCCATGGGGACGGCACTGGATCATCGGTACCACTGACACGGACTGGCATCTGGACAAGGCCCACCCTGCCGCTTCCAGCAAGGACATCGACTACGTCCTGGAACACGTCAACCAGGTGCTTAAGCGGCCCCTGACCAGGGAAGACGTCGAAGGAGTCTACGCAGGGCTGCGGCCACTGCTGGCAGGTGAAAACGACTCCACCGCCAAGCTCTCCCGCGAACATGTCGTGGCGCACCCCGTGCCGGGCCTGGTGGTGGTGGCCGGCGGAAAATGGACCACGTACCGGGTCATGGCCAAGGATGCCGTGGACGAGGCCACCCGCACCATGGACGAGCGGGTGCCGCCGAGCTGCACCGAGACCATCCCGCTGCTGGGCGCCAGCGGTTTCCGGGCGGCCTGGAACCGCCGGAACCGCACGGCGGAGGAATCGGGGGTCCACGTGGCGCGGATCGAGCACCTGCTCAACCGGTACGGCTCCATGACGCCCGAAGTCCTGGCGATTATCGAGCAGAACCCGGAGCTGGCGGAGCCCCTCCCCGGCGCCGACGACTACCTGCAGGCAGAGGCGGTCTACGCCGCAAGTCATGAAGGTGCCCGCCATGTGCAGGACGTCCTGACCCGCCGCACGCGGATCTCCATCGAGTCCTGGGACCGTGGAGTGTCGGCCGCCCCCGTTGTCGCTAAACTGATGGGTGACGTCCTTGGCTGGAGTGACACGCAGCGTGAAAACGAAGTCCGCCACTACCTTGCCCGCGTGGAGGCCGAACGCCTCAGCCAGCAACAGCCGGACGACGAATCCGCAGACGCCGCCCGCCTGGGTGCGGAAGACATCGTGCCCTTGCGTTGAGGGGCCGTTCGCCCTACTGCTGACCGAAGGGATACGCCTTGGCGGAACCACTGGACCCGTATGACGCCCATCTGACCACCGCCGACATGGTGATCCTGGAAATGGAGGCGAAGGACAAAACCGACGCCACCAACCAACTGGCAGAGCGGCTCTACGCCGCCGGGCGGATCTCGGATCTTGACGGGTTCCTGAAGAACGTCAACGCCCGGGAGCACCAGCTGGCCACGGGGCTCCCGGGCGGCGTGGGCCTGCCGCATGCCCGCAGCGAATTCGTGTCGCAAACCTCCATCGCAGTGGGCATCACCAAGTACGGCCACGCGCTGGACTTCGGCGCCGCCGACGGCCCCGCCACCGTCATCCTGCTGATCGCCACGCCGGCCAGCTCGTTCTCCGACCACCTCGAAGTCCTGGCCACCCTGGCCCGGTCACTCTCCAAGGAATCGTTCCGGGAGTCGCTGCGGCGCGCGTACGACGCAGAAGTAATCGCGGAGCTCATCAACTCCAGCCTGGTGTTCTTCGACCACTAGCAAATCCGCGGTCCCCTCCGGGCCGGACGCCTTTGGCGTTTAGTTGTTCTACAGAAGTACGAAGTACGGTTAAGACGTGTGGAAAACAGCCCTTAAGCCCCGATGGATCGCAGGCTTCATTTTCGCGATCGCTCTCTCCGGGGTCTTCGTGCTGCTGAGCCAGTGGCAGTTCGGCCGTTCCACCCAGCCCGAGGTTCCGGTCAACCCCGCCACCGAACAGGTCCAGCCCCTCACCAGCACCCTGCAGCCCGGTGACTTCTTCCACGGCAGCGTAGCCGACCAAATGGTCAAAGCACAGGGGACGTACAGCCCTGACAAGCAGGTCCTGGTTCCCGGCAGGCTCCACGATGGAAAGACCGGCTACTGGGTGGTTTCAGCCTTCGCCGTCAAGGATGCCCCGGCCCTGACCGGAGCAGGCGCCTCGCCGCAGACCTGGATCCCCGTGGCACGTGGGTGGGTCGCGGAACCAGGGGACGCGGCAGCACCGCCGTCGGGCATTGTTGAACTGACCGGGCGGCTGCTGCCGTCCGAAGCGCCGGTGGCCGGGAAGGCACCCAAAGCGGGAGAGGCCTCAGCTGTTTCCGTGGCCGAGCTCATCAACTACTGGGAGGTGAGCAGCTATCCCGGTTTCGTCTCCGCCACCGCGGAAGTGGTGGGTGGCGAGGACGTGAGTGCCGCCGCGGTACCCGGGAACCTCCTTCCGCTGGACATCGGCCCCCAGCCACCCGCCCAGCACATCAACTGGCTCAACCTCTTCTACTCCATCGAGTGGGTTGTCTTCGCCGGCTTCGCCCTCTTCATCTGGTGGCGCCTGGTCAAGGACGACTACCACCGGGACCTCGAGGAAGCCCTTGACGACGACGGCGACGATGCCGGGCACGACGAAGAATCCCAGCTCCCACAGCAGGACGAGCAACCCCAGCAGCCTGACCAGCACCAGCAGAAGGTACAGCCATGATTGATCCCAAACCGGCCACCCCCTCGTCGCAGGCATCCGGCAAGACCTCCGGAAAGAAGCGCCGTTTCGGCGGCACAGAGGCCCAGATCCGGTCCGCCCTGAAGTTCTACAAGGTCATGGCCTACCTCACCGGCACCATGCTGCTCCTGCTGTGCGCCGAACTGGTGGCCCGGTACGGCTTTGGCCAGTACCTTTTTGCCGGCGGCACCAACGCGGTCACCGGCCAGCCGTTCGGCTTCGGATTCGCCGAGGCCGAGCCTGCGGGCGTGCTGAACGGCGTCAACATCTCCGTCACCGTGCTGATCGTGCACGGCTGGATGTACGTGGTGTACCTGATCTCCAACTTCCGGCTGTGGTCCCTGATGCGCTGGCCGTTCCTGAAACTGGTCCTGCTGGCACTTGGCGGCGTGGTGCCGTTCCTGTCCTTCATCGTCGAAAAGAAGTTCCACGCCGAGGTGGAGGCCGAGCTGGCCGCCAACCCGCAGGCTCCGCAGCGCTACTGAGGCGGCCGGCCCACAGCCGGCCACCCGCCGTCGGACGTCTGCTCCGTCACAGCCGGGCCTCTCAAGGTGCGCCGGTGCAAGGGCGCAAAGTAGGCTATTACGGTGACTACTCCCACTGCATCCCAGACTTCCCAGAAGCCGGTGCTGGTTGTTGATTACGGTGCCCAGTACGCGCAGCTGATTGCCCGCCGCGTCAGGGAAGCGAATGTGTATTCGGAAGTGGTTCCGCATACCTGGTCCACCGAGCAGCTCCTGGCCAAGAATCCTGCCGCCATCATCCTCTCCGGCGGCCCTTCCAGTGTCTATGCCGACGGCGCCCCTTCCGTGGGTGCCGACCTGTTCGAAGCCGGCGTCCCCGTCTTTGGCATCTGCTACGGGTTCCAGGCCATGGCCAACGCCCTGGGCGGCAAGGTGGACAAGACCGGACTGCGGGAGTACGGCTCCACCGAAACCACCATCCTGGGTGATGCCCGCTCCGTCCTTGAAGGCATGCCCCAGCACCAGAAGACCTGGATGAGCCACGGCGACTCCGTGCACCGGGCCCCGGAGGGCTTCGAGGTCCTGGCGACGACGGCCGGGGCCGAAGTGGCGGCCTTCGCCAACGAGGAAAAGGGCCTTTTCGGCGTGCAGTGGCACCCCGAGGTCAAGCATTCGGCTTACGGCCAGCAGGTGCTGGAGAACTTCCTGTTCAACTGCGCCAAGCTCGAAGCCAACTGGACCACCGGCAACATCCTCGAAGAGCAGGTGGAACGCATCCGCGAGCAGATCGGCGATGCCCGGGTGATCTGCGGCCTCTCCGGCGGCGTCGATTCCGCCGTTGCCGCCGCCCTGGTCCAGCGCGCCGTGGGCGACCAGCTCACCTGCGTGTTCGTGGACCACGGCCTGCTGCGCGAAGGCGAAGCGGAACAGGTTGAACGCGACTTCGTGGCCGCCACCGGCGTGAAGCTGTACGTAGCCAACGAACAGGAACGCTTCCTCTCGGCCCTGGCCGGCGTCAGCGACCCCGAGACCAAGCGCAAGATCATTGGCCGGGAGTTCATCCGCGCCTTCGAGGAAGCGGAACTGGCCATCATCGCCGAGGCAGCAGCCCACGGCGAGAAGATCAAGTTCCTGGTCCAGGGCACGCTTTACCCGGACGTCGTCGAATCCGGCGGCGGCGAGGGTGCCGCCAATATCAAGAGCCACCACAACGTGGGCGGCCTCCCCGAGGACCTGCAGTTCGAGCTCGTTGAGCCGCTGCGCGCACTGTTCAAGGATGAGGTCCGTGCAGTGGGAGCCCAGCTCGGCCTGCCGCAGGAAATCGTTGGCCGCCAGCCGTTCCCCGGCCCGGGACTCGGCATCCGGATCGTCGGCGACGTCACCAAGGAGCGGCTGGACCTGCTCCGCAAGGCCGACGCCATCGCCCGCGCCGAACTGACCGCAGCCGGACTGGACAACGAAGTCTGGCAGATGCCCGTGGTCCTGCTCGCGGACGTCCGCAGCGTGGGCGTCATGGGCGATGGCCGCACCTACGGCCACCCGATCGTGCTGCGCCCGGTGTCCTCCGAGGACGCGATGACCGCCGACTGGTCACGCCTGCCGTACGACCTGCTGGCACGCATCTCCAACCGGATCACCAACGAGGTGGACGGCGTCAACCGCGTGGTGCTGGACGTCACCAGCAAGCCGCCGGGAACCATCGAGTGGGAATAGCATCCTAGTGGCCGGCCTCCGTCAGCGGAGGCCGGCCACTGCTTTTTCGCAGCGAATTCCTCCGCTATTTCCCGTGCCCCAGTGTTGCGGTCTCTCAAGTCCGGCGCCGGAGCGGCTACTCTCGAAGCTATGCCGGTATGGTCCAGGGCGTCACGTGCAAACGCAGAAAAGAAGGCAGAAGTGTCAGTTGGTCAAGGCCACCCGGAAGGCTCGGAAGAGCTTCGTAAATGGCTGTCCGGGCTCAAACCCGTCACCGGCGCGGACACGATGCTGCGCTTCACCAAGACGCCGGAAGGTTCCATCGACCTCACTTCGGCGCACCCCTCAGGCCTCGCCCAGCTCATGGCCGGGCGCCGCACACGCCTGTCTACCCTGATCCGTGACCGGCAGCAGTATGTGGTGGCCGCCAGGGCGTCGCGCAACATCCGGTCCAAGATCTTCGAACTGGCCAATGACCGCGGCATCGACGCCGGGTACCTGTCCGCGGGCACCGTGGTATGGACGTCCGCCGTCGGCGGCAAACCCCAGCGCGTCTCCGCTCCGGTCATGCTGACCGCCATCTCCCTCACGGTCCGGCCGGGAGAGGATGACTTCGAACTGCAGCTCACCGAACAGGCCCAGATCAATCCCGCCCTGGTGAGGCACCTGAAAAACATCCACGGGATCGTGTTCGACGTCAACGCCGTGACCCGCCTGGCCTACAGCACCGCCCGGTTCGACCCCCAACCTGTCCTGGACCGGCTGGCCACCCTGATCCGGCCCATCCACGGAGCTGAAACCCAGCACAACCTGCTGGTCTCCACCTTTGCCGACCTGTCGGGCAACCTGGACGACCCCTGGATCAACGATTCCAACCCCATCGTCTCCGCGCTGGCCACCGCGGCCGGCGGCGAAGTGGTGGACGTCGAGGAGCCGGACCCGTCCCGCTTCCCGCATCTGGACAACAGGCACCCCAAAGACGAACTGCTGCTGCTGGACGCCGATACGGACCAGCAGTACGTGGTTGACGCCGCCCGGGCCGGCGACTCCCTGGTGGTCAGCACCCCGCCGGGAACCGGCCAGACCCAGACCGCCATCAATACCATCGGCGCGCTGGTGGATGCCGGCAAAACGGTGCTGGTGGTGGGCGACCGCCGCGCCAGCCTCAACGAGGTGTCCGGACACCTGGAGTCGCTTGGACTGGAGTCCATCCTGTTCCAGCTGACCGGAAACGTCACGGCCCAACAGCTCAAGGGCCAGCTGGTCCGGGCGATTGTCCGCAACGAAAAGTCGCTGGAACCGCAGCTTGGAAACCTCCACACCACCCTGACCGAACACCGGCATGCCCTGATGGACCACGTGGCGTCGCTGCACAACGTCCGCGAGCGGTGGGGCTGCTCGCCGTACCAGGCCATGCAGTCGCTTGCCGAGCTCACCTCCATCCACCCTGCCCCGGCCACTACCGTCCGGCTCAAGCGAAGCGTCCTGGACAGCATCCGGGACCGTGAAGAACTGGCCGGCCGCCTCCGCCGCGCCGCTGAACTGGGCAGCTTCAGCAAGGCCGCCACCACCAGCCCCTGGCACGGCGCCAGGCTGCTGACCCGCAAGGAAACCGAGGAAGCCCAGGACCTGGTCCGCTCCGTGGCCAAGAGCCTTCCCGCCCTGCGCGACCGCATGGACGCCGTTGCCGAGCACGCCGAAATCCGCCTGGGGGAATCCTTCGCGGAGTGGGGCGAACAGCTGGAACTGCTGGTGGCCGTCCGCGGCAGCCTGGACAAGTTCACCCCTGACATCTTCGACCGGCCGGTGACGGACCTCATCTCCGCCACGGCCCCGTCGGCCTGGCGGCGTGAGCGTGGCATCGAGCTGACCGCCATGCAGCGCTCCAGGCTGCGCCGGGTGGCCAAGGAGTATGTGCGCCCGGGTGTCCACATCGCCGACCTGCATTCGTCCCTGGTTCTCGTTCAGGAACAGCGTGCCCTCTGGGCTGGCTACGCCACCACGCAGCGCCATCCCGCCGTTCCTTCCGGCTTGGCCGAAATGAACGCCATGTACCGGTCCCTTGACCAGGAACTGGCACAGCTGGGCGAGGCGCTGCGGCACACCGAGGATGGCGGGGCTCTTTCCACGGTTCCCTACGCGCAGCTGATGGGCCGGCTGGAACGCCTCGTAGCGGACACCGATACGCTCAAGACCCTGCCCGAACGCACACTCCTCATCGAGAACATGCGCGAACACGGCCTGGGCGAACTCCTGGCCGACCTCGCCGAACGGGAAGTTCCGGAACGATCCGTTGCCGCGGAGCTGGAGCTGGCCTGGTGGCAGTCCGCCCTGGAAGCGATGATCAGCGGAGACGACTACCTGGCCATGTCCGACGGCGACGCCCTGCGCCAGCTGGAGGCGGAGTACCGGCTGGCCGATAACGCCCACATTGCCAGCGGCGCCGCGCGCCTGCGATGGGACCTCGCAGAACGCTGGCGCGCAGCCATCGCTGCCCAGCCGCGCCAGGCAGACCTCCTGCGCAGCCTGCTCAAGGACGGCCGGGTTTCCCTGCCTTCCCTGACTGCCCAGGCACCCGAGCTGATCGGCACCCTGGTCCCGGTCTGGTCGGTCAGCCCCTACCTGATGACCGGACTCCTTCCGGCCGAACAGCATTTCGACGCCGTCGTCATCCTCGACGCGGAAGCCACCTCCCTGCAGGCCGTCCTGCCGTCCATCGCCCGGGCACGGCAGGTGATTGCCTTCGGCGATCCCCGCATTGCCACGCCGCGGACGTTTACCGTAGGGGTGGAGCGGCTGGCGGCTGGAGAGTCTGCCCACCACCGCGTCGAGAGCGCCTTCACCGCGCTCTCCGCCGTGCTGCCGGTATGGCGACTCAAGGTGGTGTACCGCGCAGTGGACGAGGACCTGGTCCTGCAGCTCAGCAAGAACTTTTACGACGGCGGCCTCCGCCGGCTGCCCGAAGGCCAGTCAGCCACGGGCCTGGACCGGTCCCTGCTGGTGGAATACCTGCCGGACGGCACCGGCCTTCCCAGCGCCGACCACGAGGGCGTGGAGTCCGTGGTGGCCGAGGTCAACAGGGTCGTGGAGCTGGTGTTCGAGCACGCCCGCATGCGTCCGCGGACCTCCCTGGCGGTTGTCACTGCCAGCCTGCGGCACGCCGCCAGGATCGGCGAGTCCATCAGGCTCCAGCTGTCCAACCAGCCTGGACTTGCCGGGTTCTTCGGCGCCGGCCCGGAGTCCTTCCGCGTGGTGGACCTGGAACGGGCCCAGGGCCTGGTCCGCGACCACGTCATCTTCTCGCCCGGATTCGGGCGGACCCCGCACGGCCGTGCTCTCCACAATTTCGGACCGCTGTCCGCTGAAGGCGGCCGGGAGAAGTTCGCCCTGGCCATGACCCGGGCCCGCCGTTCCCTGCACGTGCTGACCTGCTTCCGGCCTGAAGACCTGGACCACACCCGGCTCACGCACGGCGCGGTGGACCTGTACGCGCTCCTGGACCGGGAGATCTCCGGCAACACGGACCTTGGGACCCCCGCGTCCCGCGCTGCCGCCAGCGAACAGGCACTTGGCGCCGACCCGTTGGTGGCGGACCTGGGTGACCGCCTGCGTGCCCGTGGTGCCAGGGTCTGGCACCAATACGACGGTGCCATTGACGTGGTTGCGGCTGCGGACCCCCTGAACACCATGGGCCAGGATGATTCCGACATTCCGCGGCCCGTAGCCATCGAGTCCGACGGGACTGCGCAGTACCGCACCATGAGCGTGCGTGAACGCAGCAGGTTGCGTCCGCAACTGCTGGAACGCCTTGGCTGGCGGTACATGCCGCTGTGGACCATCGAGGTGTTCACGGACCCCTCGTCCTGCGCGGACCGCATTGCCAGCTACCTGGGCCTGGAAAAGATGGTGCTGCCGGGGCGCGCCAGCCAGTCCGTGGGATTCCTTGACGATGACGTTGACCAGGCGCTCAATGGAATTGACTCGGCGCCGGCCGCGGGACTTTCCTACCTGCCCCGGGATTCCGGCGCAGCACGGGACAGCGACGGTGGACGCAAGGGGACAGACCCCATGACTGGGGAAGAGAAGCCTGCAGGCGGCAGGCCCGAGGAGAACGGCGGCGAGGAAGACATGCGCCAGGACGAGAACGTGGACGGGCAGCCGGAAACTGCTGCCGATGGAGAAGCTCCTGCCGGGACGCTCCCGGCAACCCCGGTCTCCAAAGCGGTTTCGGGAGGGTCCGGAGCGGTCCTCCCCACCAAGGCAGCGGAGGACGATGCCCGCAGCTGGGGTGACCGCGAAGACGACCACGACGCGTGGCTGAAGGAACAGAAGCCGCCGCACTGGGGCTGACCGGCACCAGGTCACTGCGGGCCGACCAGGACAAAGAACAGCCTGCCCTGGGTGGAGGCCCCGGCCAAGCGGGACGATTGTTCGGCGGTGGCTGCCACCACGATGAGGCCGTCCGTCTCCGTGGTACCCAGCCATTGTCCGCTTTGGCCACCCTTGTTGGAGGTCCACAGGACGGGGACGGCTGACGCCAGTACCTCGGAGGGTCCTTGTTGGTCGAACCCGTTGGCTGACGTGAGCACCACATTGACCAGCTGGCCGGGAGAGACCAGTTGGATGGACGAAGCGTCGGCCATTCGCAGTGGGACTGCGGCAGATCCAGGTGGCGCACCTGCCAGGAGCCCGGGGCCTACCAGCTGGGCATCGGACAGGAGCTGGCCCTTACGCATTGGCGCGGCCAGCTGCTTTCCCTTGGCGGCGGCCGCATCCAGGAGGAAGCCATCTGCGACCATGCCCGGCGGCACCTGGACCCGCGCGACATCCGCTTCGGCCACCGCTGTGCCCGCAGGCAGGTCGCGGGCAGCGGCCAGTGCGGTGGCTGTGGGGAGCGGAGCGGGAGTGAGCTGCTGGACGGTGATGGCGGCGGCTGCGCACAGCAGCAGGGCAGCGGCCAGCCTGCGGTTGCGGCTCAGCCAGGCGCCGAGCCGGGCTGCAGGCTGACGTTTCCTGGGGTTGCGGCCGACGCCGCCGGCATTCGGGGGATACCTGAGGCCGGCGCGGCCGCGGCGGGGAAGTATGGGCATGCGCCCACGCTAGCTATCGGCGCAACCGCCCGGGAGCCGGAACGGCGGCTATGTGGACAAAAACGGCCGGCGCTGGAACGCGCCGGCCGCCGTCGTGAAGGCTACGCCGTTTAGCTTGCGGCGGCTGCCGGCGCCGCCGCAGCGGGGGCAGCTGCGGGTGCGGCCGGAGCCGCAGCCGGAGCTGGGGAGACGGAGCTGCCCTTTGAATCGCGGGAGTCCGTGCGGTAGAAGCCTGAGCCCTTGAAGACCACGCCAACGCTGTTGAACTTCTTGCGCAACGTGCCTTGGCATTCGGGGCAGGAAGTCAGGCTGCTGTCCGAAAACGACTGGACGATGTCGAAGGCGTGGCCGCAGTCCTTGCAGGCGTAAGCATATGTTGGCACTGGTGCTCCTCCTCTTGGGCAAACGATAGGTCCCGTGCTGCCTCGTGGTAAACCATTAGCAGTCGCAGGGCCTGAGTGCTAATTCTATCACTGCGCCGCCAGCCCTGGGCTCAGGCCGCCCCAAGCAGGGGCCGGTGACCTGCCGGCGAAAGAACGGCCGGAACGGGCCGGTCGAACTCCTCTGCCGGGATGCTGCCGGCGGGCAGTAATTCATCGTCGTAGATAACAGCGGACAGCGGGATTTCCTTCCCGGCTGTGGCCAGGTGCCCCAGGAATTTGTCGTAGTACCCGCCGCCTTGGCCGATTCTGTTGCCGGCAAGGTCCACGGCCGTGGCCGGAATGAAAAGGACAGACGCTTTCCCCGCGGTTTCGGGTCCGTGGCGCTGGCCCGTGGGCTCCAAAATGGGGGCATACTTGCTGCGTTCGAAGCCGGTGTCCGGTGTCCAGAACACCCAACTCAGCTCCCGCGCGGGTTCGCACACGGGCAGCAGGACCTTGTGCCCGCTGCGGTACAGGGCGTTGATCAGCGGCAGCGTTGGTGGCTCCTGCCCCACGCCAAGGTAGACACACGCGATGCCGGGGCGGCCGTCCGTCACCGTTCCCGCCCACGCATCACCGTGGGTGGCCAGTGCCAGGCCCGCCGCTTCAAGCTGCGCCGGCGCGAGGCCTGCCCTCCTGCGGCGATGACTGGCCCGGATTTCGTCCTTAACGGCGTTAGTCTCCTGCAGCATGGTGTCCTTCCTGCGTTGCCCGGTGGTCCGCAGCCTGAAGCCCGGGTGCCGGCCTGTGGCGCTGGTGGTTACGGAAATACTTGACGCTGACGTTAGATTAGTCCGGTGAACACCAGTAATCCCAGAGTCCGCAAAGCCGTCATTCCCGCAGCTGGCCTGGGCACCAGGTTCCTGCCTGCCACCAAGGCGATGCCCAAGGAAATGCTTCCCGTCGTGGACAAGCCTGCCATCCAATACGTCGTGGAGGAAGCCGTCCACGTGGGCCTGAGTGACGTGCTGATGATTACCGGCCGCAACAAACGGGCCCTCGAAGACCACTTCGACAGGGTGCCATCCCTCGAATCGACCCTTGAGGACAAGGGCGATACCGAGAAGCTCGCGTCCATCCAGGCAGCCAGCCAACTGGGTGACATCCACTATGTGCGGCAGGGCGATCCGCACGGACTGGGGCACGCAGTGCTCCGGGCAAAGCAGCATGTGGGCAATGAGGCCTTCGCTGTCCTGCTGGGCGACGACCTCATCGACGCCCGCGACGAACTCCTTAGCACCATGATCGACGTGCAGGCCCAAACCGGAGGGTCCGTCGTCGCCCTCATCGAAGTGGAACCCTCCCAGATCAGCGCCTACGGATGCGCCGACGTCCAGGAGATCGACGGCGAAAGCTACGTCCGGGTCAACCGGTTGGTGGAGAAGCCCTCGCCCGAGGAAGCACCGTCCAACCTTGCACTGATCGGCCGGTACGTCCTGCACCCCGCAGTGTTCGACGTCCTTGAGCACACAAAGCCGGGCCGCGGCGGCGAAATCCAGCTGACGGACGCCCTGCAGGAACTGGCGTCCGGTGACGGCGAGGGACACGGAGTCTACGGCGTGGTGTTCCGGGGCCGCCGCTACGACACCGGCGACAAGCTGAGCTACCTCAAGGCCTGCGTCCAGCTGGCCATCGACAGCGAGGACCTGGGCCCCGGCCTGCGGGAATGGCTGCCGGGCTTCACCGCCGGCCTTTCCCGGTAGCGCCGTGCGCACTGGACCTATCTGGCCGGTCACCCTCGAATGCGGCGACCTGGTCCTGCGGCCCATCCGGTACCGCGACAAAAAAGAGTGGACCGAAGTGCGGTACCGGAACAGTGAGTGGCTGGCACCGTGGGAGGCCTCCAACCCGGACCCGGGCGGCGGACTCCCTGACTACCGGCACATGGTCCGGTCACTCAATATCCAGGCCGCCCAGGCCACCGCACTTCCCTTCCTCATCACCGAGCGGAGGCCCGAATTGCGAAGCCCGGCCATCGTAGGCCAGCTCACAGTGTCCTCGATTGTCTGGGGCTCGGCCATGATGGCCACCTTGGGCTACTGGGTAGACCAATCCCGGGCCGGACGGGGGATAGCCCCCACCTCCGTGGCACTGGTAACGGACCACTGCTTCCAGGGGCTCGGCCTGCACCGGATGGAAATCAACATCCGGCCGGAGAACGGCCCCAGCCTGCGGGTGGTGGAAAAGCTGGGATTCAGGGACGAGGGCTACCGGCCCCGCTTCCTCCACATCAACGGCAAATGGGCCGACCACCGATCGTTTGCGCTGACCTCCGAAGAGGTCCCGGAGGGCCTGCTGGGGCCATGGCTGGGATCGCGCCGGTCATAAATCCAACGGATTGCCTACGCGGACACGACACACCGCGGCTAATGCGGCCTGAGCAGGCATGATGCTCATACGGTTTTGAGTGTGGACTTCCCCCTTAGCAGCTCAGTGATCCTTGTGGTTGCCGTCGCGCTCTGGATTGTATGGGTTGCCCCCTACGTCCTCCGGAACCGCCGGCACCAGCTCCAGCCCGCCGTCGATTTCCTGGCAGACGCCCCCGCCGATGAGAGGCCGGACCCCCAGCCCGGCCTGGTCCTGAACGTCGCCGCCCAGCAGGAGAAAGCCATGGAACCCAGGAAGAGTGCCGCATCCGCTGCCGGCACTGCAAGCACCCAGCCTGCGGCACCGTTCCGCATCCGCTATGGCCGGACTTCCTTGGCCCTCGTGGGGCTGCTGTCACTCGTCACCGCCTTCGTCTCCGGCGTGATTCTTCTTTTCGGCATCGGTTCACCCGCCCTTCCGCTCACCTGCACCCTGCTGACGGTTGCATCCGTGGCACTGCTGCGCTGGCTCGCCGTCCGCGACCGCAAGGCGAAGGTGGACGCCGCCTTCCGTTCCGCGATGAGCGCGCCCGCGCGCCTTCCGCGCACCGCCGAGGCAGTCCCGCCGAAGCCCGAGAGTGCCCCTGCACGGCGTGACAGCCCGCTTTTCGACGCCGAGGCAGGGGAGCCAAAGGCCAAACCCCTGACCGCCGTGGAGCTGCGGGAAGCAGCCCTCGCCGTCGCCATGGCAGCCGGCGACACCAGTGCAGCCGCGCCCGCACCTGCCGCTCCCGTGAGCACCCCCTGGGAGCCTGTGGAGGTGCCCAAGCCGGTCTATGTGGAGGCCCCCAAGGCCGAGCGCCCCGACCCAAAGCCGCTCGAGCTGCCGGAAGCACCAAAGGCAGTGGGCAAGCCCTCGCTGAAGAAGGGCGCCACTTCCGCTCCGGCCGCTGAAGCTGCCTCCGCAGTGGAAGCACCGCAGCTGTCCAAGGCGCAAAGCGCCCTCAGCAACCTCGACGACGTTCTGCAGCGCCGCCGCGCATAGGGGTTCCGGGGCGCCGTCCCAACACCCCTCCGCCCCAATTGGCGTTGGGCTACGAAAATTTGTAGCCTAGGGACACCGGTTCCGCACCGTCGGGTAACAACCCGCAAAACGCGGACACACCCCCGGGGCTATAGCTCAGTTGGTAGAGCGCTTCGTTCGCATCGAAGAGGTCAGGAGTTCGAATCTCCTTAGCTCCACAATTTTCCAGATCAATCGGGGCAGCGCTCTTATCAAGCCCTCAGACGGCTGAGCGGCCACGACTGGACGCGCCCAGGTCCTCAAGGATCACGTCAGCAATGACATCCGGACGGTTGAAGAGCATAAAGTGGTCCGTGTCTACGTCCCGAACATCTGCCACTGCCTCCCGGGCCCAGGCCCTTGCTTCTGCGCCTGTCAGGTTGTCCGTGGCGCCGAGCAGCACTGTGGTGGGGATTTCTGTCCATGCCTGGGCCGGGACAGGATCGCTGCGGGTCTTTTTCGTGGCAAACCTGCGCGGATGGTCCTTTAGGAAAGCGCGCACGTCGTCCGGAAGTCGTACCCCTGCGTCATCTTCATTGAGCCACCAGTCACCATCCAAGGCGTTCCGGCCGTGTCCGTCGTAAAGCATGTGATCCATCGCATCCACCCAGCCCGCATCCCGGACTTCGGGCTGCAGCTTAAGGGGAGGGGATGAGACATACACGAGACGGGCCACGTTCTTCATGCCGTGGGCAGCAATGCCCACAACGTCACAACCGTATGACCAGCCGACAACAACGGTTGGTGCGTTAATTGAAGCGATGGCTGCCCGCACCTCCTCAGCGTCCGCAAGCAATCCAGCGTCCGGTGAGCGGTGCGATGGAAGGTCGGGTGTAACCACCGACAGGCCGGGCTGGCTTTCGAGTTCCCGCCGGACCCACGCCCAGTCTTCCGGAACACCCCACATGCCGTGGACCAGAACGACGCCCTTCGGCGTGACACCAAGGCTGTCATCCATGCCAGGTCATTCCCGTAGCGGTCTGCCAGGGGCTCAGGACCAGAATTCTGATGCCTGGCCGGTGTCCTCCGCGATTTCCAGTGCTTCGGCCACCTTGCCGCCGGAGATGGTGAAGACGATGACCGACCGCTGGTCAAGCGACCTGCCATCGCGCTCGGCGTGGTTGGACTGCACTCCGACGGTGTATCTGTCGCCCGCGGCAACATCGTCCAGGGTGAGTTTGAGTGACCCCTGGGACCGTGAGAACAGTTCGCCGAAGTAGGCCAGGATCTCTCCGACGCCCTTCTTGTCCCCGGACAGGCCGCCGGTTCCACTGGTATGCCAGACGGCGTCATTGGTGAACAGCTCCCTGAGCGTGTCCATGTCGCCTGCGATGAATGCTTCATAGCCGCGCCGCACCAGTGCGACGTCTTCCTGTGCTCCCATTTCACACACCTCTGTCATCGTTGTGGGAATTCGGCGAGGCCACTTTAGGCCTGCGGCAGCACCTTGTCGAGAGGCGAACGGCCTCTAAAAGCAGGCAGCCTCCGGCGCGAAACGCGGCTCCTGATGAGGGCCTGTCGAAATTTGGCGGCCTAGAGTGGGTCCATGGGAATCATCATCGGCCTTCTGGTCATCTGGCTCATCCTGTCCGTCGTCGGGTTCGTCGTCAAAGGCCTCATCTGGCTCGCGATCATCGGCCTGGTCCTGTTCGTCGCCACCGGCGTGTGGGGCTGGCTAAAGCGCAAAACGAACGCCTGACCAACATCCGCCTGCCCAACCAGTAATTGCGGTCCGGCAGGCGGATGACCCGGCCAAAAGACCCTAGCCCCCTGGCGGCGGGCCGCTTCATGCTTTTCCAATGAGCCGCAGGGAGCCAGCAGCCGGTCCTGGGGCGGTTCTTCCGCCCATCCGCAGGAATATTGCCGCCAACCGTGCCCTGCACCCCGACCGCCCCTGGATCCGGGCCGCTCGTATCGCCGTCGGGATTTTCGTACTCGCGGCGCTGGTCCAGAAGACCTTTGACGCCACCCTTCCCGGGAACGACGTGGATATCGCCCAGCTGTTCTCCGAGTTCACCGTGCAGGGCAACCTTGCCCTAGGGCTTGTCCTGATATATTCCGGTGTCCGCGCGCGGAGCCGGCTTCCCCTGTGGTGGGACCACCTCTTCGGCGCGCTGGTCCTGTACCTGGTCATGACAGGGATTATCTACGTCGTGCTGGTGGCTCCGCCGGGGGAGCCTTGGTGGAGCTGGGACCTGTACTGGCCCCAGATGGTCCACCACCGCCTCGCTCCGCTGGTCACCGCGCTGGACTGGCTCCTGGTCACCAGGACCGTCCGCGGGACGTGGTGGCGGCCCCTTGCATGGTTGGACTACCCAGTGGCCTTCTTGGCGTTCTCCTGGATCCGCGGGGGCATCGACGGGTGGTACGTCTATGATTTCCTGGACCCAACGCTCGACGGCGGCTGGCCCAGGGTGCTGGCAACCACCGGCCAGGTGCTGGCCGCGTTCCTGGCAGTTTCGGTCCTGTTGCATGGCGCGGGCAACGCGCGGGTGGTGCTGGCAGCCGGAAAGGCTGCCCGGGCCAGAGTCCCTAGATCCAGCCCTTCTTTTTGAAGATTCCGTACATGAGGGCTCCGGCGGCGACCATGAGGATCAGGGCGTAGGGGTAGCCGGCGGCCCAGTGGAGTTCAGGCATGTTGTCGAAGTTCATCCCGTAGATGCCGGCGACGAAGGACGGCGCGAACAGGATTGCCGCCCAGGACGAGATCTTCTTGACTTGTTCGTTCTGCTCGGCGCTGGCCTCGTTCTGCCGGTTGGCGGTCAGGGTTCCGTCCAGGGTCAGGGCGTTCTGCAGCAGGTCCCGGAACGAGTCGGCCCGGGAAATCACCCGCTCCACGTGGTCCTCCACGTCGCGCAGGTTGTGCCGCAGTTCGGTTTCCACCTCGTACTTCTCGAAGCCTTTCTTCAGCTGGTCCAGCATCTCCGGCAGGGGATGGATGGCCCGCTGGAACTGGATCACTTCCCGCGCCAGTTCGTAGATCCGGCGCGACACCGAGGAATCGCCGCTGAACAGCTGGTCCTCGATTTCGTCAATGTCATTTTCGAGGCCGGCCACCACCGGTGCGTAGTCATCCACCACACGGTCCAGCAGGGCGTACAGGACAGCTTCCGGCCCGTGCTGGAGCAGGTCCGGCCGTGCTTCCAGCCGTTGCCGGACCCGGGCTACGCCTGCCGTTTCCGCATGCCTCACCGTCACGACGAAGTTTTTCCCGGTGAAGACGTGCAGTTCGCCGAACTCCACAGTCTCGTCCACGTCCAGGTATCTTGCGGGCCGCAGGACGGTAAAGAGGTTGTCGTCGTACCGTTCAAGCTTAGGGCGCTGGTGGGCCGAAACGGCGTCCTCCACTGCGAGGGCGTGGAGGCCGAATTCGTTGGCGACGGCAGTCATCTCTTCCGCCGTGGGCCGGTACAGTCCGATCCAGGCCATGCCGCCGTGCCTGGCGAGGGTCTCGAAGGTCTGTTCAAGGCTTTCGGGCTCGGCGTGGCGGACGCCGTTGACGTAGACGGCGTTATCGATGATGGTCATTCAGGAAATCCTAGCCGGGGCAGCGGCACTGCTCAGACCGCTGATGAGGGGTTCGGTCCGGTACGGGATGTGGGTGTGCAGGGCCAGGACGGTTTCTGTCCGGATGACCCCCTTGATCCTCAGGACCTGCCGGAGGGACGACTGCAGGTTGTGGGTGTCGGTCGCTACCACCCGGCACCAGACGTCGCCGCGGCCGGATATTTCGTGGACTTCCAGGACTTGAGGAATGAGGCGCAGCGCTGCCACCACACCGTCGAGCTCGCGGTGTGAGACTTCAATCGTCACGAATGCCACCACGTCGTAACCCACCGCCTCAAGGTCAACCTCGCGGCCGCCGGGCCGCAGCACGCCGGCGCGGAGGAGGCGCCGCACGCGCGACTGCGCTGTGTTGCGGGCGATGCCCAGGGAGTCGCTGAGCTCACCGATCTGGATCCGGGGATCCCTGATGAGGGCCAGGAGGATCTTCAGGTCCGTGGGGTCCAACTTGTTCAAGATCGTCACTCTCCATCATGCCGGGATGCATATGTTGACTATTTTGCTCAATTATCCACCTGATTTTGGGTGTATAGCTCAGCCCTGCCTCACTCTTGAAGCATCACAGTTGTATCCGCGCCGGGCTCCCACGAGGACTACCCGCCGCGGCGGACCCCTAAGGCGGCACAATGACGGTCTTCAGCGAACTGCGCATGCGTCCGGCGACGGCCATGCCCAGCGGATGGAATGCATCCACCACTGCGCGGCTGGTGATCTCCGGGGCAGTCATCTTCATGCTCCTGGTGGGCGCCAACCTTGCCACCCCGCTGTACCCGCTGCTGCAGGCCAACCTGGGACTGTCCAGCCTGGAAGTGACCGCAGCGTTCGCCAGCTATGTCCTGGCGCTGGTGGGAACACTGCTCCTGGCCGGCCACTGGTCCGACCACATCGGCCGCCGGGCGGCCCTCCTGGTCGCCGTGCTGACGGGACTGGCGGGCGGCTGGATCTTTGCCCAAGCCCACTCGCTGGCCGCCCTGTGCGTCGGCCGGGCCCTTCAGGGCGCGGCAGTTGCGCTTGCCACAGGAGCCAGCGCGGCCGCCCTGCGTGAACTGCTGCCGTCCCGGCCGGAGTGGGCTTCGCGCTTCACGCTGCTGGCATCGTCAGGGGGAGTGGCGGCCGGCCCGGTGATCGGCGGCCTGCTGTCGCTGCTTCCCGGCGCCACCACGGCTCCCTATGTCGTCCATTCCCTGGTGCTGGCCGGGCTGCTGGTGCCGCTGTACCTGATCCGTGCGCGCCCGGCCATCATGGTTCCCGCGGTGTCCCGGCCGCTGCATGCCCTGGCGCCGCGCCGGCCCTCCGTGTCGCGTCAGGCGAGGGGCCCCTTCTGGCTGGCCTCCGGCGTAGGCTTCCTCAGCTTTGCCGTGTTCGGCTTTTCCCTCTCACTGGCTCCGGGCTATTTCGCCCAGGTCCTGGGCACCGACTCACGGCCGTTGATCGGCGTCCTTGCAGGCCTGCCGCTTGGTGCGTCGGCCCTGAGCCAGCTGGTGACCGTGCGCGGCCGGCAGACGGTACCGGCAGGCCTTGCGGTTCTGGGCGTCTCCGTGATCCTGCTGGGTGCCGCAGGGGCCTGGCATAGCCCGGTGATGCTGGTCAGCGCCGCCATCGCCGCGGGGGTGGGGCAGGGACTCGCGTTCCGGACCGTCTTCAACGATGTGGCTGCCAGGGTGGAGCCGGCCCGGCACGCGCAGATCATCAGCACCGTCTACGTGATCACCTATCTGGGAAGCGCGGTGCCGGTCCTGGGGCTGGGCTGGGCAAGCGCGGCGTTTGGGATGGCAGCGGCCGTGCAGGGCTTTGTCCTGCTGTGCGGCGCGGCGGCCCTCGTGCTTGCCGCCGCCACGATGGTGCAATCGGCACGGCGGCAGGTTCCCTGAGCGGACCGACCGCTCCGGATGCTAGTCCGGAAGCGGTCCGTGGTTGCCCTGGATGTGTTCGAAGACGAGCGTGGTTTCGGTGTGGCCCACCACGGGGTCGGTGGCCAGGTTGTCGAGGACCCAGTCGCGCAGGTCCTCGGTGCTCCCGACGGCGATGTGCAGCAGGTAGTCGACCGAACCTGAGGTGTGGAATGTGGAGAGCACGGCGGGCAGCTGCGGCACGCGGGCGGTGAAGCGGTCGATCTGGTCCCTGTCGTGGGCGCGGAGCCGCACCGCAACCAGTGCCTGCACGGACCTGCCGATGGCTGAGAGGCTCAGCTTCGCCTCGTAGCCCTGGACGATGCCACGCTCCGACAGGGCCCTGGTCCGCATCAGCGCGGTGGACGGGGCGATTCCCACCATTTCGGCGAGTTGCTTGTTGGAGATCCTGGCATCGGCCACCAGGGCCGCCAGGAGCCGTTCGTCAATGGCGTCCAGCGGCTCCAGGTGTGCCCCTGGCCTGGGGTTCCGGGCATTCGTACTCACAGCGGTTCCTTCCACGCGGTCCTAGTTCATCCTAGACCGCAGAATCGTCGCATCCCGCGCAGCCGGCCCGCGTCCTGCCGAACATCCTGACACTCCGGAGACTCCTCGGAGCCGGTTAATTCGCCGGCAGGTTATGGCTTTAGGGGGTGCGTGCTGCCCGGGGATGGACGACGGCGACAGTTGCGGCGGTCAGGCACGCCAGGACCATGACGGCCCCGGCAAGGGCGCTCCACCCCCAGGCCTGGAAGACCAGGCCCCCGGCCCAGCCCAGCAGGCTGGAGCCGAGGTAGTAGGCCAGGTTGTACAGTGACGCAGCCTGCGCCCGCCCTGTACTGGCGATGGCCCCCGTCCAGCCCGAGCCGATGCTGTGGGCGGCAAAGAAGCCGCCGGTAAACACCACCAGCCCGGCCAGGATGAGGACCAGGGACTGGGTGAGGGTCAGGGCCAACCCGGCCAGGGCAAGTGCAAGTCCTGCCAGCAGCACGTTCCGGCGGCCGAACCTGGTGGTCATCCCCGCGGCCCAGCGGGAGGAGAACGTGCCGGACAGGTACGCAAGGAAGATCAGGCTGATGACCGTTGCCGGGAGCCCGAACGGTGCACCGGACAACCGGAAGCCCAGGTAGTTGTAGACGGCCACGAATCCGCCCATCATCAGGAACGCCTGGGCGTACAGGGCCAGCAGCCTGATGTTCCGCAAGTGGCCGCCGAGTGTCCGGACCGCCTTGCGGAAACCGGAGGCCTGGGCCGGAACGAACCCACGAGCCGGGGGTACCAGGACAAGGAACGCGACGGCGGCAACGGTCGCCAGGAGGGACACGGCCAGGGCTGCCGACCGCCAGCCCCAGAGCTCCCCAACCGGCCCGGCGACCAGCCGCCCGGACAGGCCGCCCAGCGTGGTGCCGGCAACGTAGCTTCCCGCGGCAAGGGCTGCGTGAGCTTTGCTGACTTCCTCGTTGAGGTAGGCGATGGCGATGGCGGGAATGCCGCCCAGGGCCATTCCCTCCAGGAGCCGCAGGGCCAGCAGCATGGTGAAGCTGGTGGCTATGGGCACCAGCAGTCCCAGGACGGTGGCGGCGGTGATGCCCCACATCATCGCCTTGACGCGGCCGATCCTGTCCGCCAGGAAGGACCATGGGATCACCGTGGCAGCCAGGCCGACGGTTGCAAGCGAAATGGTAAGGGCGGCTTCGGCGGCGGTGATGTGCAGGTCCCGGGCCAGGAGGGGGAGGACCGCCTGGGTGGAGTAGAGCTGGGCAAAGGTGGCCACACCCGCGCAGGACAGGCCCGCAAGGATCCGCCCATACGCCTTGGATCCCTTGGCATGGCCGGTCCACAGGGGCGACGCGTCAGTTCCGGCGCTTGCGTTCTGGGGCATCCCGCCAGCGTAGTCCCGGCAAATGAATGCCTCCAATGCATCTTTTATGCCAAAGTGATAGCAGATATGGATTGTTTTCGGCTGGAAGGAACTGGAGATGGAGCCGGACCGGAAACAACTGGCGCAGTTGCTGCCGCTGCTGCCGGTGCTTGCGGAGCTGGGCCGGACGGAGCACGTGACGGAAACGGCGGAACTGCTCGGAGTACCCCAGTCAACGGTGAGCCGCGCGCTGGCGAGGGCCAGTGCCGCCGTCGGCACCGAACTCCTGGTGAGGGACGGCCGCGGCGTCCGCCTGACGCCCGCCGCCCGCACGCTGCTGCCGTACGTCGAGCAGGCGCTCGCAGAGTTCCAGGCCGGACTGGACCTGGTGCGGAACGAGTCCCAGGTGGTCCGGGGCACGGTATCGGTGTCTTTCCAGCACACCTTTGGCGAGGCCACCCTGCCGCTGCTGATCAGTGCCTTCCGGGCGCGGCATCCCGGGACCGGATTCAGCCTCAGCCAGGGTGCTCGGGATACCTGCCTGGACAAGTTGTCAGCGGGGGAGGCGGACCTCGCCCTCACGGCACCCGTGGCGCCGCCGGGCAAGAACCTCGACTCGGCGCCGCTGTACCGCGAGCCGCTGCGCCTGGTGGTGCACCACGCCCATCCGCTCGCCCGGCAGCGGATGGCCCGGCTGGCCGACATCCGAACGGAGCCCGTGGTGGTGCTCGGACCCGGCTACGGGCTGCGCTCCCTCACCGACGCGCTCTTCCGCGAGGCCGGGTACCGTCCGCGGATCGCCTTCGAAAGCCAGGATTCACACACCGTCCGCGGCCTGGTCTCCGCCGGCCTTGGCGTCAGCATCCTGCCGCCGGGCGACGATGCCCCCGGCCGGACCCCGCGTCCGGAAACGGGGGACCTGGGGTGGGTGGAACTTCCGCTGGACTCCCCGCTCGCCTTCCGGGAAGTCGGCGTGAGCTGGCGGCGCAGGAAACCTGAGAGCGAGCCGGTCCCGGCCCGGCTTTTCCGGGAGATGGTGGTGGGGGAGGGTCCCGGATTGCTGGCCGGGCTGGTCAGCAGGGCGGGCCGCTGAGCGGGGAGATGCCCGACGGCGGGAAGCTGGCTTCCGGTGCCGGGGCACCTATCAGCATGGGGCAAGTACCCTTGTGACGTGACAAACACCCAGAACCCCTCTGCCACTTCTTTTGACCACGCGGCAGGTTCCCCAGCGAGTCCACTTCACGGCATCACGATCGGGCTGGACATCGGCGGCACCAAGACGCACGGCATCCGTTTCGAGGACGGCCGCCCCGTGGCCGACGAATCGGCCGGAAGCTCCAACGTCCAGAACGTCAGCCGGGAGCAGGCCGCACGCAACCTGGCGGACCTGTTCGCCAGGATCGGCGGAGGCGCCGTGGACCGGGTGTACGCGGGCTCCGGCGGCATCGATACCGACGAAGACGCCGCCGCGCTGGCCGCGCTGATCCAGCCCCTGGCCCCCGAAGCACGCGTCACCGTAGTCCATGACTCCCGCCTCTTGCTGGCCGCGGGGCGCGCCACCACGGGAGTGGCGGTCATTGCGGGCACCGGCTCCGCCGCCTGGGGACGCAACGCCGGCGGCGGCGAGGCCAGGGCCGGCGGATGGGGCTACCTGCTGGGGGATGAAGGCAGCGGCTACTGGCTGGGCAGGGAAGCGGTACGGCACAGCCTGCGCAGGATGAACCAGGGGCTGCCCGTCGACCAGCTCACGGCGGCACTCCTGGCGTCCTGCGGGCTGGACCACCCCAACAAGCTCATCGCCCTGTTCCACTCACCGGACACCGGCAGGCGCTTCTGGGCGCAGCAGGCCAGGCACGTCGTGGAAGCCGCAGCCGCCGGGCACCGGGACAGCGCAGCGTTGCTGGAGCAGGCCGGGCACGACCTCGCTGCCTCGGCCAGCCAGGTGCTGGGCCAGTTGAAAATCGAGGGGCCAGTGATTCTGGGCGGCGGGCTGGGCATGAACGTGGCACCCCTGCAGGAGTCCTTCCGCCGGAACCTTGCCGAAACCGGGGTTACGGACGTCAGGGTGCTGGACCAGGAACCGGTATTCGGCGTATTGCAGTTGGTGTCAGAACCCGCCTAGCCCACGGAACGCTTCCGCGGCGTCAGCCGGACGCCGGGGAGCGGGGGAGCCGGGATGCGGCCGGCCTCCGCCCCGGCATCCGGTCCGTGTCCGGGGACCAGGCCGTAGCGGGCTGTGGCTGTTTCGGCGTCCGGCAGGCCGGCCTGCGCTTCCCAGTCGTCCCTGGCCCTTTCCACCTCGTCATGGGTGCGGCCCACGAAGTTCCACCACATCAGCAGTTCCTCGGCGAACGGCTCACCGCCGATCAGCAGGAACCGGGTACCGGGGACTGCCACCACCCTGAGTTCGCTGCGGCCGGTGCCCAGGTAGCCCAGCGGCCCCGGCGGCAGGTCCTGTCCATCCACCGCCAGGCCGCCGTCGAGCACCAGGACGCCGTGCTCAAAGCCGGGGTTCAACGGCAGTACCGCTGCCCCTTCGCAGAAGACGTCAGCACCGACGATCGGGGAAAACACTGTTGCGGGGGAGGCCACCCCTGCAAGCTCTCCCACCATGACCGTGGCCGTGAAGCCCGGCCCGGAGGCGTGCGGCAGCTCGCGGTGCTGCTCGAATGCGGGTTCCCGGTGCCGGTCCCCGTCAGGAAGGGCCACCCACAGCTGCAGGCCCCGTTGGAGCGGCAACTCACCGCCGTCGGCAGGAAGCACTGCGAACTCGGAGTGCGAGACGCCGTGGCCGGCTGTCATGATGTTCAGCTCCCCGGGACGCACCACCACGTCACTGCCCACGCTGTCCCGGTGGTGGATGTGCCCTGCCAGCGGCCAGGTGACCGTCTGCAGCCCGATGTGCGGATGGGGAAGAACGGACATCGCGGTCCGGTCCGGGCCGAAACTGTCCAGGAAGCACCACGCACCGATCGTGGGAAGGCCGCGCTGGGGCAACGTGCGCTTGACGTTCATGGCCCGGACCCCGCCCAGCGGGACTTCACGTTCTGGCCACAGCTGCAGGCACGGGCCGGACATCCCTCCTTCGGGCGCGGGCGGGCAAACTTCCTGTTGCGGCGAAACTTCCAAGTTGGTCACGCTTCCACTGTAGGCCCGGCCGCGGCGCCCTGGCAGGAGGGGCCGTGCGTCTGGATCCAGGGGCACCCATCCACCCCGGCAGGGGTTCCGAATGGTTACAGTAGGGATTCCTTTGCACGGATTGGGGCCCCAGCTGCTGAAGCCTGACCCTGTTTGGGTTACCGTAACTATCAGGGTGCTTAGGCAGTGTCGCGGTGCTGGGAACAGCCCGTCCAAGAGAACAGGTAAGTCCGCACCATGGACCAGGCGATGATCGAGTTCCAGAGCGTTACCAAGCAGTATCCGGGCGGCCAGCCTGCTGTGGACGGGTTGTCCATGTCCATCGCCAAAGGGTCTGTCACCGTTTTCGTGGGCCCGTCCGGCTGCGGAAAGACAACGTCGCTCAGAATGATCAACCGGATGGTGGAACCCACGTCCGGGACCATCACCGTAGAAGGCCGCGATGTCACCTCCGTACCGGCTGCGGAACTCCGCAGGTCCATGGGGTACGTGATGCAGTCGGCCGGCTTGCTGCCGCACCGCTCCGTCCTGGATAACATTGCCACCGTCCCCCGGCTGAACGGGGTCTCGAAAGCGGATGCCCGCAAGCGCGCCCGGGAACTCCTGGACGTGGTGGGCCTGGCGGGGTCCCTGGGCGGGCGCTACCCGTCGCAGCTTTCCGGCGGCCAGCAGCAGCGCGTCGGCGTGGCGCGCGCCCTTGCCGCAGATCCGCCCGTGCTCCTCATGGACGAACCGTTCAGCGCGGTGGACCCCGTGGTCCGCGACGAGCTGCAGCAGGAACTGCTGCGGCTGCAAAAGGACCTGGCCAAGACCATCGTCTTCGTAACCCACGATATTGACGAAGCCACCATCCTGGGCGACAAGGTCGCTGTCTTCGCCACCGGCGGCAAGCTGGCCCAGTACGCCTCACCGGAGGAAATCCTGCGGGCGCCGGCGAACCAGTTCGTGGCCTCTTTCGTTGGGCGCGACCGCGGCTTCCGCCACCTCGGCTTCTCCCCGTCCGACGGTGTGGCCCTCCACCCCGTGCCCACGATCATCAGGGCTCCCGGAGGGTATGAGTCGGATTCCAGCGCAGCCGGCGGCTGGCAGCTGGTGGTGGACGCGGATAAGCGCCCCCTGGGTTGGTCGGCGCCGGGGACCGAAACCGAACTTGTTCCCGGCGGTTCGCTGTTCCGCCCCGGAGAGAGCCTCCGCCGCGCCCTGGACTCTGCCCTGTCTTCGCCGTCCGGCCTTGGCGTCGCCGTGGACGCCGACGGCGTGGTGCTGGGCGTGGTCCGCGGCGGTGAAGTCCTGGCACTGATCGAAGAAGCACGCCAAGTGCGGCAGGCTGCTCTCTGATGGAATGGTTCCTGGCCAACACCGGCATGATCCTGGAGCGCGGCGGACAGCACCTGGTGCTGGCGCTCGTTCCCATGGTCCTGGGGCTGGTCATTTCCATCCCGCTTGCGCAGGTGGCCCGGCGGAACAATGCGCTCCGCTCCGTGGTGCTGACGGCGTCTTCCCTGCTGTACACCATTCCGTCCCTGGCGCTGTTCATCATCCTCCCCACCATCCTGGGGACCAGGATCCTGGATCCGCTCAACGTGGTGGTGGCATTGACCATCTATGCCGTTGCGCTGCTGGTGCGCGCGGCCCTGGACGCCTTCGACTCGGTGGACGCGGACATCAGCCAGGCCGCGCAGGCCATGGGTTTCAAACCGCTGGCCCGGTTCCTGCAGGTGGACCTCCCGCTCTCCCTGCCCGTCATGTTCGCCGGCCTCCGGGTGGTATCCGTCAGCAACATCTCGCTGGTCAGCGTTGCGGCCCTGCTGGGTGTCGGCAATCTGGGAATGCTCTTCACGGACGGGCTCCAGCGGGACTTCGTCACCGAGGTGGTGGTGGGCATTATCGCCATCCTGGTCCTCGCGCTGCTGATGGACGCCGTCCTGGTCCTCCTGGAACGAATCCTCACACCCTGGGAGCGGGCAGGGAAGCCACACAGCCACGGGGCACAGGGCGTCCCCGCCGGAACACCCGAAGCCCAGGGGTCTGCTGCCGCAGTGGGTGAAGCAGCATGAGCAACGTATTCGCCGATACCTTCGAGTGGCTGGCCGACCCGCTGCACTGGTCCGGGAGCATGGGCATCCCCGCCCGGCTGGGGGAGCACCTGCAGTACACCGGCCTGGTCATGCTGATCGCCACCGCCATTGCAGTACCCGTCGGGATGTTCGTCGGCCACACCGGGCGGGGCCGGGTGGCTGTCGTCGCGCTCGCGGGCGCCCTGCGGGCCCTGCCCACCCTGGGACTGTTGATCCTGTTCGTGCTGCTGGCCGGCATCGGGCTGATGCCGCCCGTCTGGGCCCTGGTGATCCTCACGGTCCCGCCGCTCCTGGCCGGAACCTATGCGGGCATTTCCAGCGTCGACCGGAACGTTGTGGACGCTGCCAGGGCCATGGGCATGACCGAACTGCAGGTCCTGTTCCGGACAGAACTGCCCAACGCCCTCACCGTCATGTTCGGCGGTTTCCGGACCGGCGTGCTGCAGGTGATTGCCACCGTCTCGGTGGTCGCCTACATCAACCTGGGTGGCCTGGGCCGGTATCTCTTCGACGGACTGGTCCTCAGCGACTTCCCCCAGATGCTGGGAGGTTCCCTCCTCATCGCAGTGCTGGCCATCGCCGTCGACCTTGTCCTGTCCCTGTTCCAGAGGCTGTTCCTGACACCAGGGGCCTCGAAGCTGTCCTTCCGCAGCCAGGAGGCTGCGGTTGATCTCACAGACCCCGTTGTTGCGGAGACTGTTGTACAAGGAGGTAAGTCATGAAAGATAGCCGTCCCCAGCGCCTCGGCAGGCGGGCGTTCAGCGGCCTTGCCGCCGGGCTTGGCCTGGCCGTGGCGCTGTCCGCCTGCGGGGGATCGTCCGATCCGTTGAAAAACCCGCCGCCCTCCAGCGCCGGCGCTTCCGGGGGTGCCGCCTCATTGGTGGTGGGCTCCGCCGATTTCCCGGAGAGCCAGATCATTGCCGAGTTGTACGCCGGCGCCTTGAATGCCAACGGAATCACCGCTACCACCAAGCCGAACATCGGCTCCCGGGAGGTCTACTTCAAGGCCGTCCAGGACGGTTCGGTGGATGTGGTGCCGGATTACAGCGGCAACCTGCTGCTCTACGTCAACAAGGAGGCCACGGAAGTCTCCGCCGGTGACATCGCCAAGGCGTTGCCGGGCAAGCTGCCGGATGGCCTGGGCGTCCTGGACGTGTCCAAGGCCGAAGACAAGGACGCCATGGTGGTCACCAAAGCAACGGCCGAGAAGTACCAGCTGAAGTCCATTGAGGACCTGGCCAAGGTCTGCAGCCAGATTGTTGTAGGCGCCCCCGCCACCTTCGCCGAGCGCGCCTACGGCCTGCCCGGGCTGAAGAAGAACTACAACTGTGAGCCCAAGAAGCTGGAGCCCTTCAGCGACGGCGGCGGCCCGGTGACGCTCAAGGCCCTCCTGGAGGACCAGGTGCAGGTGGCCGATATCTACACCACCACGCCGTCCATCGCGGACAACGACCTCGTGGTGCTGGACGATCCCAAGAACAACTTCATCGCCCAGCAGGTCCTGCCGCTCTACAACAAGGCCAAGATGACGGACAAGGCCAAGCAGGCACTGAACTCGGTGTCCAGCACCCTCACCACCGATGACCTGATCAACCTGAACCGGGCTGTCAGCGGCAGCCAGAAGCAGGATGCCAAGACGGCCGCAGCCGCCTGGCTGAAGGACAAGGGCATCGTTAAGTAAGGCTTTTCGCCTCCCCTTAGGCGAGGGGAACTTCGGCGATGACGACGGCGGCTGCCGGACTTTCGAAGGTCCGGCAGCCGCCGTCGGCCGTGTGGCGGATGTCTCAACAGCCATTCATCCTTCCTGTGGCATATTTGAGGGATGGCAGAATTCAGGCAGTCCACGAAGCTCAACAACGTCCTTTACGACATCCGTGGACCGATCCTCGAAGCCGCCCAACAGATGGAGGCGGAGGGCCACCGGATCCTCAAGCTAAACATTGGAAACCCGGCACCGTTCGGATTCGAGGCGCCCGACGCCATCCTGGTGGACATGATCCGCCACCTGCCGCACGCCCAGGGCTACAGCGATTCCCGCGGCATCTTCTCCGCCCGCACCGCAGTCTCGCAGTACTACCAGACCCGCGGCATCCAGAACATCCACGTTGACGACATCTACCTGGGCAACGGTGTCAGCGAACTCATCACCATGTCCCTGATGGCGCTGCTCGATTCAGGGGACGAAGTGCTCATTCCCACACCGGATTACCCGTTGTGGACGGCCTCCGTGGCGCTCGCCGGCGGCAAACCGGTGCACTATCTCTGCGATGAAGAGTCCGGTTGGCAGCCCGACCTGGAGGACATGGAAGCGAAGATCACGCCCCGCACCAAGGGGATCGTGGTCATCAACCCCAACAACCCCACCGGCGCCGTCTACCCGGAAGAGACGCTGAAGCGAATTGTGGCCCTTGCCGAAAAGCACGGCCTGGTGATTTTCGCCGACGAGATCTACGAAAAGATCCTCTATGAGGACGCTGTCCACGTAAACCTCGCCGGGCTGACCGGCGACCACGTCCTGTGCCTGACGTTCAGCGGATTGTCCAAGGCGTACCGCGTCTGCGGCTACCGGGCAGGCTGGATGGCCATTTCAGGCCCCAAGAAGGACGCCGCCGACTACCTCGAAGGCATCAACCTGCTGGCCAACATGCGCCTGTGCGCCAACGTCCCGGCGCAGCACGCCATCCAGACGGCATTGGGCGGTTACCAGAGCATCAACGACCTCATCCTTCCGGGCGGCCGGCTGCTCGAGCAGCGCAATAAGGCCTACGACATGCTTAACGCCATTCCCGGCGTCAGCACGCAGCAGGCCAAAGGCGCCCTGTACCTCTTCCCGCGGCTTGACCCCGAGGTCTACCACATCCGGGATGACGAGAAGTTCGTCCTCGACCTCCTGCGGGAACAGAAGATCCTGGTCTCCCACGGCCGGGCCTTCAACTGGGTGCGTCCGGACCACTTCCGCATGGTGACGCTGCCCAACGTGAAGGACATCGAAGAAGCCATCGGGCGCATGGGGGACTTCCTAAGCAGGTACCAGGGGAACTAGCCTGTGCTCACGGGCCACGGGGCCCGTGTATCCCCCTTCGGAGAGGAACCCCATGGCCCGCGTCGTTGGCTTCGACCAGCATCCCTCTGACACGCTGCGTGTTGGAAAGGGATTTTCCCTGGCATCGGTTGACCCGGATGCCACCCCGGGCTACAGCGGCAACAAGGCTGATGGTGAAGCGTTGCTGGCTGAGATGGACGGGAAGCTCTCGGAGATGCAGGAACAGCTGTTCGCCGAATCACGGGGCGGCGGCAAGAAGCGGATCCTCCTGGTCCTGCAGGCGATGGACACGGCGGGCAAGGGCGGAATCGTCAACCACGTCATGGCCACCATGGACCCCCAGGGTGTCCAGTTCAAGGCGTTCAAGGCCCCCACCGAGCAGGAGAAGTCCTACGACTTCCTGTGGCGCATCGAAAAGGAGGTTCCCGCAGCCGGCATGGTGGGGATCTTCGACCGCTCACACTACGAGGACGTCCTTATCCACCGCGTCCACAACTGGGCCACTCCGGAAGAAATCAAGCGGCGCTACCGGGCCATCAATGAATTCGAGGCCCGGCAATCCGACGCCGGCACCCGGATCATTAAGGTGATGCTCAACATCAGCAAGGATGAGCAGAACGCGCGGCTGCTGGCGCGCTTGGACAACCCTGCCAAGCACTGGAAGTACAGCAGTGGCGACTTGAAGGAACGGGCCTTCTGGGATGACTACATGGCGGCCTACCAGGCCGCCTTCGACGAGACCAGCTCAGCCGTTGCCCCGTGGTACGTGGTTCCGGCCAACAAGAAATGGTTCGCCCGCATCGCCGTGCAGCAGCTGGTGATGTCGGCGCTGTCCGATTTTCGGCTGGAGTGGCCCAAGGCTGAATTCGACGTTGATATCGAAAGGGAACTCGTCGCCCGTTCGTGACGCCCAGGTTCTGGAGCCGCAGCAATAATCCCAGGTCTTGCGGGCTGCTCAGAGCGGCTGGTCGCGGGCAGCGGCCAGCCGCTTCCGCGCCCCCTCAAGCCACTCCTCGCACCGGGCGGCCAGTGCCTCGCCGCGCTCCCACAGCGCGAGGGATTCCTCCAGGCTTGCTCCGCCCGCTTCAAGCCTGCCCACCACGGCGATGAGCTGCTCCCTGGCGTCCTCGTAGCTCAGGCCTGAGACGTCCGGTTCGGGTTTCTGTTCAGTCATGCGTTCTCTTCCACTTCCTGGTGCTGGTCTGGGTTGCCCGGGTGCAGTGCCCCGGTGGGCCGTGCGGGTCCGTCGGAGGTGGCGCCGAAGCGGCCCTCCGCCACGCGGATGGACAGGGCGGCGCCCGCCGGCGCTTCCGCGGGCCTGCGGACCACGGCGTGGCCGGCCTCGGCGATCCGGGCGGCCTGGTCCCCGGCGAGTTCGACGACGGCGTACCCCCGGTCCAGGGTCTTCTGCGGCGAGAGCGCGCGCACCTGGGCTTTCAGGTGCTGGAGCTGGTCTGCTGCCCGCACCACCGTGGAGTTCACGGCAGCGGAGGAACGCCGCAGCAGGCGCTCGATTTCCTCGGCGCGGACGGAGACCATGCCCTCCGGCGCTGCCATGACCGGCCTTGAATGCAGTGCCGCCAGCCGGTCCGACTCCCGGTCCAGCATCCGTTCCATGGAGCGCCGCAGCTGTTCCCGTGCCTGGCGCACGCCGGCGAGCTCCTCGGACACTTCGGGGACGATCCGCTTGGCGGCATCCGTGGGGGTGGAGGCGCGGAGGTCGGCAACGTAGTCCAGCAGCGGGCGGTCCGCCTCGTGGCCAATGGCGCTCACCACCGGTGTTTCGGCCGCTGCCACCGCGCGGACAAGGTCCTCGCTGTTGAAGGGAAGGAGGTCTTCGAGTGCCCCGCCGCCGCGCGCGATGACAATGACGTCCACCTCCGGCCGTGCATCCAGCTCCCGCAGGGCGCGGACCATCTGGGCCACGGCTGTGTTGCCCTGGACGGCAACTTCGCGGATCTCGAACTCCACCGCCGGCCAGCGCAGTGCCGCGTTGCGGAGGATGTCCTTCTTGGCGTCCGAGTCCCGTCCCGTGATCAGGCCGATCCGGTGCGGGAGCATGGGCAGCCGCTTCTTGCGGGAGTCTGCGAACAGGCCCTCCGCTGCGAGGGCCTGGCGCAGCCGCTCAATCCGGGCCAGCAGGTCGCCCAGGCCGACGGGCCGGATGTCCCGGACCTGCATGTTCAGCCGGCCGGTTTTCAGCCAGAATTCCGGCTTCAGCAGCGCCACGACCCGTGAACCCCGCTCCAGTGGGAGGTTCTGCCGCTCCAGGACCTTGGTCCAGACGGAAGCGGGAAGCGATACCTCGGCATCCACGTCGCGGAGCGTGATGTAGGCGTTGGTGCCGCGGCGGTTCAGCTCAATGACCTGCCCTTCCACCCACGCCGACGGGGTCCGGTCGATGTGGGCCTTCAGCTTCTGCGAGAGCAGCTGCAGCGGCCACGGGTTGTCCGGACTGGTTTCCGCCGCGGTGGCAGGCAGGGTGGTGGCTGCAGTGCCTGGCAGGGATGCCTGGTCAGACATGCGGACGCCGTTGGGAGGATGGTACTGCGGGCATGCGGTCCTTTATCTGTTGGGCGCGGTCAATCAACCTTATCCATAAGGTGTAGCACCGGGGGCTGACAGGGACAGCCCCGCCACCCTGCCTAGGATGGGTTGAGGCCCCCAACCCCGAAGGACCTGTTGTGCGCACTTTTGTTTCTGCCCTCGCCACCGTGCTGGGCATCCTCCTGGCGGCTGTTGCCGTTCCCGCCATCTGGGTGGACCGCAACATCGTCCAGGAAGATGGATTCGTCCACCTTGCTGCTCCGCTCGGCAAGGACCCGGAATTCCAACGGAAGCTGGCCGCGGCGGCGGTGGGGACGATCGACACCGGATCTGTTCCTGGTTTCCTCTCTGGACTGGTGGAACCGATGCTCGAGAAAGCCGCGGAATCGTTGACCGGCCTCCCCGGCTATCCGGCAGCGTGGGAGGAAACCCTTCGCAGGAGCCATCGCCTCAGCTTCGCCGACCCTGCCGCGGCGTTGCAGGACGGAGCGTCGGCCTCGTCGCTGACCCTCGACGTCGCCCCGTTGGTAGCCCTTGGCTCGGAGGAGATCAGCCGGGCCACGCGGCTTCCCCTCAACCCCCCGGAACAGACGCTGATTAATGTGGGCCAGCCCGCGCAGCGGGAGTGGACTGAGCGGCTGGCCACCTATGCGCCGATGGGCTACGTCCTGGCCATCGGCTCGGCGGTGGCCTTCCTGCTGGCCCTCGTCGCGGCGCGCCGCCGCTGGACCGTGCTGGTGGCCGCAGGGCTCGGCGGCCTGTTGGTCGCAGGGCTATGGGGGTTTGGCGTACAGCTTGGCTCGTCCCGTGCCCAGGCCACCGACACCGGCAACGCGATAGCCAACATGTTCCGCGACGAGTTCCTTGCCGCCGCCGGCGCAGACTTCCAGTCGTGGATCGCTACAACCGCCGTTGCCGGCGGCGTCCTGGCGGCAGCCGGTATTGTGACGTTGTTCGCAGCCCGGAAACGGAGTGGGGCCAGCCGGTAGCATGGAGCCATGACCACCTCGGCTGTATCCCTTTCGATGCCATCCATACCGCGCAGGCGCCGCTCCCCGGAGGAAGTAGCTGCTGCGGCTCCCGTGAACGGCACCAAGAAGGTACTGCTGGCCGCTCCCCGGGGTTACTGCGCCGGTGTTGACCGCGCCGTGATCGCCGTCGAAAAGGCCTTGGAACACTACGGCCCGCCCGTTTACGTCCGCAAGCAAATCGTCCACAACGTCCATGTGGTCAGCTCGCTGGAGGAAAAGGGCGCCATCTTCGTGGATGAAACCGATGAGGTGCCCGAGGGCGCCCTGGTGATCTTCTCAGCCCACGGCGTTTCCCCGGCAGTTGTCGAGTCCGCCGAAACCCGGGGTCTGCGCACCATTGACGCCACCTGCCCCCTGGTCACCAAGGTGCACAAGGAAGCCGTCCGCTTCGCTAAGGACGATTTCGATATCCTCCTGATCGGCCACGACGGCCACGAGGAAGTGGAAGGCACCTCCGGGGAAGCGCCCGAGCATATCCAAATCATCAACGGCCCGCATGAGGTGGACCAGGTCACCGTCCGGGACCCCGAAAAGGTCATCTGGCTTTCGCAGACCACGCTGAGCGTGGACGAGACCATGGAAACCGTCCGGCTGCTCAAGGAACGGTTCCCCACCCTGCAGGATCCACCCAGCGACGACATCTGCTACGCCACCACCAACCGCCAAGTGGCCATCAAGAAGATCGCGCCCAAGGCCGACCTGGTGATCGTGGTGGGTTCGGCCAACTCGTCGAACTCCGTCCGGCTGGTGGAGGTGGCTCTTGAATACGGCGCCAAGGCGTCCTACCGGGTTGACTTCGCCAACGAGGTGGACGAAGCCTGGTTTGAAGGCGTGGCCACCGTGGGAGTCACCTCCGGAGCCTCCGTTCCCGAGGTCCTGGTGCAGGACGTGCTGCGGCTGCTTGCCGACTACGGATACGGCGCCGTGGAGGAAGTAGTCACGGCTGAGGAAGACCTCCTCTTCTCGCTTCCCAAGGAACTCCGGGCCACCCTGAAGCAGGCCGGCGACGTCAGCCGGGCCCTGGGCGGACGACGGCCCCGCAGCTAGAACCGCCACCGCATTTCCAATGGAGTGGGCCGGGCAGCCACATGGCTGCCCGGCCCATCCTGCATTTCGGCGGGTGTCAGGCTGCTTCCCCGTCGCCCTGCAGCTCGGGTGCCACCAGCGCCCGCGGTTGCACCTCCACGAGTGGAGGCGCAACCAGGCCTGTTTCCTCCAGGCTGTTGAGCTTCCTCGCGGTGGGCAGGACCCTGGCTTCCAGCGTCCCCACCATGGCGTTGTAGCGGTCCACGGACGTCTTCAGCGAGGATCCGAGCTTGGTGACGTTCTCGCCCAGTGTGCCCATCCGGTCGTACAGCTGCCGGGCGAGTTCGAAGAGTTCGCGCGCACTGTCAGTCAGGACGTCCTGGCGCCAGGTGAATGCCACGGACTTCAGCACCGCCAGCAGGGTGCTCGGCGAGGCGAGGACGACATTTCGGGACAACGCGTGGTCCAGGAGCCCGGCATCAGCTGTCAGCGCCGCCGCCAGGATGGACTCGGCCGGAATGAAGCAGACCACCAGTTCCGGCGAGTTACCGGGGATGTCCCAGTACTTCTTGGTACCCAGCGCGTCCACGTGGGCCCTGAGGGCCTTGGCGTGTGCCGCCAGGAAGGCCTGCCTGTTGCGCCCGTCGCCCGTCGACTGCGGTCCGGCCGGGCCCCGGCTGGGGTCCACCGCGCCCAGTTCCTGCGCCTCAAGGTAGGACGACAACGGAACCTTGGCGTCCACCACCAGCTGCTTTTCGCCCGGCAGCTGCACCACCAGGTCCGGCCGGACCGCCGAGTCATGGGCGGCGCTGTGCACCTGTTCCACGAAGTCGACGTGGCGGAGCATCCCGGCGGCTTCCACCACGCGCCTGAGCTGCACCTCGCCCCACTGGCCCCGGGCGCTGTTGGAACGCAGCGCCGATTCCAAAGCGTGGGTGGAGCGGATGAGCTGTTCATCGGAAAGCCGGGCCTCCTGCAGCTGCTGGGCCAGCTGGCCGTACTGCTCCACCCGGTCCCGCTCCAGCAACGCAACCTGCTGCTGGACGGCGGACAGCTTCTCCGCCACGGGCGCAAGGGCGCGCAGCACACTCCCGTCCTGTGTCCTGGCCTCTCCCAGCTCGCGGTTCTGTGCCGCCAAAAGCCGCCGCTCGGCGTCGGCCGCTGCAAACTTCGCCGTGACCTCTGAAAGGCGCGACGAGACCTGGTCAAAGTCCGCCTCCAGCGCATGGGAATTGCGGTGAAGGGAGAAATAGGTGGCTGCGGCGCCGGCAAGCGCACCCAGCAGCAGCATGAAGAGGGCCAGAATCAAGGCAAAAGCATCCATGGCTTCACTGTTGCACGGGGGTCTGACATTCACGGGCAGTGACATTCCCCGGTACGGTCCACGGCGGCCCGGCGGGTAGAATCAATGCTCGTGGCTCTTACTATTGGCATCGTCGGACTGCCCAACGTCGGCAAATCAACCCTCTTCAACGCGCTCACCCGCAACCAGGTCCTGGCCGCGAACTACCCGTTCGCCACCATCGAACCCAATGTCGGCGTCGTGAACCTCCCGGACCCCAGGCTGCAGAAGCTCGCCGGGATCTTCGGCTCGCAGCGCGTCCTGCCCGCCGCCGTTTCCTTTGTCGACATCGCCGGAATCGTGAAGGGCGCATCCGAGGGGGAGGGGCTGGGCAACCAGTTCCTGGCCAATATCCGCGAAGCTGAAGCCATTGCCGAAGTTGTCCGGGTCTTCGACGACCCCGACGTTGTGCATGTTGACGGCAAGGTGGATCCCCGGTCCGACATGGAGACCATCAACACCGAGCTGATCCTTGCCGATCTGCAGACCATCGAAAAAGCCATCCCGCGGATCGAAAAAGAAGTCAAGATCAAGAAGCGGGAAGCCGCCGAGCTCAACGCCATCAAGGCCGCCCAGGCGGTGCTTGAGCGGGGCGACACCATTTACTCGTCCATCAAGAGCGACAAGCTGGAGATGGAGCACCTCAAGGAGCTGGGCCTGCTGACCGCCAAGCCCTTCATCTACGTGTTCAATGCCGACGAAGGCATCCTGGGCAGCCCGGAAAAGCAGGATGAACTGCGCGCCATGGTGGCCCCGGCCGACTGCATCTTCCTGGACGCCAAGCTCGAAGCCGACCTCGTGGAGCTGGACGAGGAAGAAGCCCGCGAGATGCTCGAGATGAACGGCCAGGACGAATCAGGCCTGGACCAGCTGGCACGCGTCGGCTTCCACACCCTGGGCCTGCAGACCTACCTCACCGCAGGCCCCAAGGAAGCACGCGCCTGGACCATCCGGCAGGGGGACACGGCACCGCAGGCGGCCGGCGTCATCCACTCCGACTTCCAGCGCGGCTTCATCAAGGCCGAAGTAGTCTCCTTCGACGACCTTGTGGACGCCGGATCGATGGCTGAGGCGAAGTCCCGCGGCAAGGTCCGCATTGAGGGCAAAGAATACGTCATGGCCGACGGCGACGTGGTGGAGTTCCGCTTCAACGTCTGATCCGGGCGCAACCGGGCATGGCGCCGCAACCCTACTCCGGCGCCTGCCATAGGGTTGCGGTATGACTGCCGGCCCGCTCCTGCGCCTCGTGCTGCCCCACCAGCTCTTTGAGCAGCAGCGGGATGGTGCGGACCAGGAGGCCGTCTTTGTGCTCATCGAGCACGACCTCTACTTCCGCCAATACCGGTTCCATTCGCACAAGCTGGTCCTGCACCGGGCGTCGATGGCCGGGTTCGCCCGCAGCCTGCGTGCCGTGGGGCACGACGTGGTTGTGCTCCACAGCGACCCGGCGCGGACATCCCGTATCCAGCTGGCCGAGGTCATCCGGCAGCGCCGCCCCCGGCGGGTGACCTGGTTCGACGTCGTCGATGACTGGCTTGAGAAGGACCTCGAAGCCGCGCTCAATGATGGCGGCTACACAATGCGCAGCCAGGACGTGCTGGAGACGCCGAATTTCCTCACGTCGAGGGCACAGCTGGATGCCTGGTTCGCGGACAATCCGGCCCGAATGCATGACTTCTACGTCTGGCAACGACGGCGGCTGGGCATCCTGGTGGAAAACGGCGCCCCCATCGGCGGGAAGTGGTCATTCGACGCGGTCAACCGAAGGAAGCTTCCCCGCGGCTACACCCCGCCCGCTGTCAGCAGGTTCAGGGGCCACCCGGTACTCCAGGTGGAGGGGACGTTCAACTTGGATGCGCTGGCATCGCCAGGCGGCGGGCAGGAGCCCCGCGCTGACGCCGCTCTCGACGTCGAACCCGCCATCGCCTGGGTTGCCCGGGAGTTTCCGGATGCCCCTGGCGACCCCCACCTTTTCGCGTGGCCGACCACCGCGGAAGAGGCCCGCAGGCACCTGCGGGAGTTTGTCGAAGAACGCCTCGCAGGTTTCGGCCCCTATGAGGACGCCATTTCCGCCGCTCATCCGTTCATCAACCACGGCTTGCTGACCCCGGGCCTCAACATCGGCCTTCTCAACCCGGGCGATATCCTGCAGGCCGTCCTGGACGGTGCGGATGAAAACACGCCGCTCGCCTCCCTTGAGGGCTTCGTGCGCCAGGTCATCGGCTGGCGGGAGTACATGCGCGCCACGTACCGGCTGCGCGGCCGCCGGATGCGCACCGCCAACCTGCTCAACCACCGGAACCAGCTGGGATCCGGCTGGTGGCATGCAAGTACGGGGTTGCTGCCTGTGGACCTGGTGATTTCCCGCGTACTGGCCACGGGGTACGCACACCACATCGAACGGCTCATGGTGCTGGGGAACGCAATGTCCCTGCTCCGGATCCATCCTGACGACGTCTACGAGTGGTTCATGGAGATGTTCATCGATGCCTACGACTGGGTAATGGTGCCCAACGTCTACGCCATGAGCCAATTTGCCGCCGGGGCGGACATCACCACAAAGCCCTACGTGTCAGGCAGCAACTACCTGCGGAAGATGTCCGATCTGCCGCCGGGGGAGTGGATGCCTGACTGGGATGCGCTGTACTGGACATACATCCAGGACCACCGCCCCGTTTTTGAGCGGAACCCGCGCTCGCGGATGGTCGTTTCCCTTCTTGACCGGATGGAGCCGGGTGTGCGGGAGGGCCATCGGCGAAGAGTGCGGGCGCTGCTCACACGGCTCGCGGCGGACAGGTTGGTGCAGGTGCCCCCTCTTGCGTCGGGAGGGGGCGCGGACCCGGGTACCGGGACGCAGCACCAAGTATCCTGAGTAGGCAGGGCGTGATCGCAGCGGCCCCAGTCCCCTCCGGAGAGGGAAAAACCACGAGGAGGCGGCATGCCGGTCAGGCGTCTGATGCAGTTGGTCACCGCCGCGTTGGTGGCAGCCCTGGTCCTGTCCGGGTGTTCGGGCGGCAGCGCCCCGTCCGTGGTGGTGGGGGAGGCGAAGCGCGGCGGCAGCGTCACCGTGGCCGAAGTCAACGCGTTCTCCTCGTTCAACCCCTACAGCGCCGGCGGCAATACCGACATCAATTCCAAGATCGGTGCCATCACGCACTCCGGCTTCTATTATCTGGACGACAGCTCCAAAGTGGTCCGCAACGACAAGTTCGGGCACTTCGAGAAGGTCTCGGACCAGCCCCTCAAGGTGAAGTACACGGTCAACGAGGGCGTGAAGTGGTCGGACGGGGCCCAGATCGGAGCGGCAGACCTCCTGCTGGCCTGGGCCTCAGGCTCGGGATATTTCGACGACGTCGATCCCGCCGCGGGCAAGGGCACCAAATACTTCTCCGTTGCCTCGGACACCACAGGCCTGGCGGGCACCCTGTTCCCCGAAATCGGTTCGGACGGCCGGTCCATCACCATCGAGTACGCCGCGCCCTACGCAGACTGGGAAGTGGCGTTCGACGTCGGACTCCCGGCCCACGTCGTCGCTGCAAAAAGTGGACTCAGCGACGAGAAAGACCTGGTCAATCTCCTCAAGGACACGCCGCGCGGCAACCCGGATAAGCCGGCGTCCCACCCGGCACTGAAGAAGGTCAGTGACTTCTGGAACACCGGGTTCGACACGAAATCCGTTCCCGACGACCCCGCGCTCTACCTCTCCAGCGGCCCCTACATTGTCCGCGACATCGTTCCGGGCGTCTCCATGAAACTGGTCCGGAACCGGGACTATGTGTGGGGTGCCGAACCCTGGCTCGACGAGATTAACGTGAGGTTCACTGGGGCCGTCCCGGCAGCAGTCGATGCCCTGCGCAGCGGCCAGGCGGACATCATCTCGCCCCAGCCCTCGGCGTCAACGGACAGCCTCCTCAGCGGCCTCTCCAGCCAGGGCATCACCGTGCAACGCTACAAGCAGTCCGGCTACGACCACCTTGACCTGAACTTCACCGGGACGTTCTCCGACAAGGACACCCGGGAGGCTTTCCTGAAGACTGTGCCGCGGCAGGCGATCGTGGATGCCGTGGCGGGAACCCAGGACACCACGCCATTGGATTCGCAGGTGTTTCTCCCCGGGCAGCCGAAGTACGACGACACCGTGAAAAACAACGGGTCCGCCGACTACGCCAAGGTGGACATCGATGGGGCAAAGAAGCTCCTGAAGGACGCCACGCCAAGCATCCGCATCCTCTACAACCGCGACAATCCGAACCGGGCTAAGGCATTCGGCTTGATCCGCGATTCAGCCGCGCTGGCGGGATTCAGGGTGGTCGACGGCGGACTGGCAAGCACCGAGTGGGCAGCGGCGTTGAGCCGGGGTGGCTATGAGGCCGCCCTCTCAGGGTGGATCGGGACCGAGGTGGGCGTCAGCAGGGTGCCGCAGATCTTCCGCACCGGGGCAGGCAGTAACTTCACGGGATATTCCGACGGCGCCGCGGACAAGATCATGGAGCAGCTCGCCACCACGACGGATCTCGGCAAGCAGGACGAACTCCTGGCCGAGATTGACAAGCACGTTTGGGAAGACGCCTACGGATTGCCGCTCTACCAAACCCTGGGTACCACGGCCTTCAGTTCCAGGGTGGCAGGCGTGAAGAGCAGCCCCGGTCCGCTGGGTGTCTGGTGGAACGTTTGGGAGTGGCGGCTGTCCCAGCCATAGTCCGGCCCCGTTTGGGGTCCTTTGGCACTTGCGCCGCCGATTCGCCGTCCGGCCTACCGCCGAGTAGCATGTGACGTGCCTAACTATCCACACGTGACCAAGGCTTTCGACTGCGCCGGTCACGGTTTGGCAACGGAGTACCAATATCTGGACTTTGTGCGGTTAGGCTAACTCGTATTGTGTAGGTCTCGTCACAGTGATTAGCTGCGTCCGGCCTGCGGGGAAGCACAAGATTCCCCTATATCTCTCCCACAACTCATAGGAGGCGGAATGCGTTTTACGCGCACTTCCAAAGCACTGGGCATCGTGGCGGTCGCCGCGCTTGCCCTGACCGGGTGCGGCGCCGGCGGCGGCGGCAGCACCGACGGGTCCAGCAACGCAGCTGGCGATCCGAACAAGGTCATCACCGCCTACAGCAACGAGCCACAAAACCCGTTGCTGCCGGCAAACACCGGAGAGGTCTATGGCGGCCGAGTCGTCAACCTGCTCTTCGAAGGTCTCCGCAGCTACGACGCGAACGGCAAGGCGATCAACGCTCTGGCCGAATCCATCGAGTCACCCGACGCGCAGAACTGGACCATCAAGGTCAAGCAGGGCCAGAAGTTCACCAACGGGGAGGCCATCACGGCCAAGACCTTCGTTGACTCCTGGAACTTCGCCGCCAACTCTAAGAACCTGCAGCAGAACGGCTTCTTCTTTGAGTCCATCGAGGGCTACCCGGAAGTATCCGCGGTAACGTCCTCGACAAGTGCGGACGGCAAGAAGACCACCACTCCCGCGCCGACCGCTGACACCATGTCGGGCCTGAAGGCGACGGATGACTCAACCATCACGGTCAAGCTCGCCCAGCCGGAGGCCGACTGGTCCCTGCGCCTTGGTTACTCCGCCTTCTACCCCATGCCCTCCGCAGCCCTGAAGGACCCCAAGACCTACGGTGAGAACCCCGTGGGCAACGGTCCCTACAAGTTCGAGAAGCAGGGCTCCTGGGTCCACGACCAGTCCATCTCCCTGGTCAAGAACGCCGACTACAACGGCACCCGCCCCGCCAAGAACGGCGGTGTGACCTTCAAGTTCTACACGGATCCGGGCCCCGCGTACACGGACCTGCAGTCGGACAACCTGGACATCACCGACGTCCTGCCGTCCAACGCCCTGAAGACCTACGTCAACGACTTCCCGGACCGCAACGCCACCAAGGCTGTTGCCACCGACTCCACCCTGAACATCCCGGGTTACAACCCGAACTTCCAGGGAGAAGCAGGCAAGCTGCGCCGCCAGGCACTGTCCTACGCCATCAACCGCGAGGAAATCGCCAAGGTGGTCTTCAACGGCACCCGCACCCCGGCCAAGGCTTTTGCACCGCCGGTCATTGACGGCTTCAAGGAAGGCCTCAAGGGCAGCGAAGTCCTGAAGTTCGACGCCGCCAAGGCAAAGGACCTCTGGGACCAGGCCAACAAGATCAAGCCGTACGACGACTCCAAGCCGCTCCAGATCGCCTCCAACACTGACGGTGGCAACAAGGAATGGATCGACGCCGTGACCAACGGCTTCAAGAACAACCTGGGCATCCAGGCTGAAATCCAGCCGTTCGCCAAGTTCGCTGAAGTCCTGAACCTCCGCAAGTCCCAGCAGCTGCCCGGCCTGACCCGTGCAGGCTGGCAGGGTGACTACCCGTCGCTCTACAACTTCCTGGGTCCGGTCTGGGGCTCTGACGCTCCGTCGAACTACGAGAAGTACTCGAACCCCGAGTTCGACAAGCTCCTCAAGGAAGGCCTTGCCAGCAAGACCACCGACGAGGCAAACGCCAAGTTCAACCAGGCACAGGAGATCCTGTTCCAGGACCTGCCCGGCCTGCCCCTGTGGGACCAGGCTCGTCCGATCGTGTGGAGCAACAACATCACGAAGGCCGAGACCGGCTGGAACGGTGAAATCCTCTACTACGGCATCACCGCCAAGTAGGCCCAGATCTAACTTGCCGTCAGGCTGATGGGGGTTCCGGTCACGTCCGGGCCCCCATTGGCTTGCAAGCGGCAGGAAGGCATTCATGAACGCGTTTCCCCCCTTACCGGAAGGCAGGTAATCCTGTGATCCGGTTCATCCTGCGCCGACTCCTCCAGGTGATCCCTGTCTTCCTCGGCACTACCCTTTTGGTGTATTACATGGTGTTCGCCCTGCCGGGTGATCCCATCGCCGCGCTGTTCGGCGACCGCCAGCCCCCGCAGTCCGTCATCGACACCCTGCGCACCCAGTACAACCTGGACCAGCCCTTCTGGGTCCAGTACGGCCTGTTCCTTAAGAACCTCTTTACGTTCAACCTCGGCAACGACTTCACAGGCCAGCCCATCGCGGCAAGCCTCGCCCGTGTCTTCCCGGTGACGGCGATGCTCGCTATCGAGGCCTTGGCCATCCAAGCCATCTTCGGCGTTGCATTCGGCGTGTTCGCCGGCCTGCGCCGCGGCGGCTGGTTCGACTCCACTGTCCTGGTCGCCTCACTGGTGGTCATCGCAGTCCCCACCTTCGTCCTGGGCTTCGTTTTCCAGCTCGTGTTCGGCGTCCAGCTTGGCTGGGCAAAACCCACCGTGGGTGCCAACGCCAACTGGGTCACCCTGCTGTTGCCGGCGGTTGTCCTTGGACTCGTGTCCTTCGCTTATGTCCTCCGCCTGACCCGTGCATCGGTCAGCGAGAACATGAACGCCGACTATGTGCGGACTGCCACCGCCAAGGGCCTTTCCCGGCCGCGCGTGGTGGTGGCGCACATCCTGCGCAACTCGCTGATCCCGGTAGTGACCTACCTGGGCGCGAACCTTGGCGGCCTCATGGGCGGTGCCATTGTTACTGAAGGCATCTTCAACGTTCCCGGCGTCGGCAACAAGCTCTACCAGGCTGTCCTCCGCAGTGAAGGCCCCACCATCGTCTCCATCGTCAGCGTTCTGGTGCTGGTGTTCGTGGTGGCCAACCTGCTTGTCGATCTCCTGTACGCCTGGCTTGACCCGAGGATCCGCTATGACCAGTAATAACAGCCACTTCGTGGCCCCCATCGACGAAACCCCGCTGCAGGCAACTGACGCCGTGAAGGCGGACCAGGCCCCGCTCAGCCTGTGGGCAGACGCCTGGCGCAAGCTCCGGCGTCGTCCGTTGTTCATCATCTCGGCACTGCTCATCCTTGCCCTGATTGTGGTTGCGCTGTTCCCGGGCCTCTTCACGTCTACGCCCCCCAACGAGGGCTGTGAGCTCGCCAATTCCGAAGGCGCCCCCACGGCCGGGCACCCGTTCGGGTTCACTTTCCAGGGCTGCGATGTCTACTCCAGGGTTATCCACGGCACGCAGGCGTCGCTTTCCGTGGGCCTGCTTTCCGTCCTCTGCGTCCTGGTGATCGGTGTGACGCTCGGCGCCCTCGCCGGCTACTACGGTGGCTGGATCGACGCCGTTCTTGCGCGCCTGGGTGACATCTTCTTCGCCCTGCCGCTGGTCCTGGGTGCACTGGTGATCACGCAGCTGCCCCTTTTCCGGGAGAACAAGAGCGTGTGGACCGTCGTGTTCGTCATCTCGCTCCTTGCATGGCCGCAGATGGCCCGCATCACCCGCGGTGCCGTCATCGAAGTACGCAACGCAGACTTCGTTACCGCTGCCCGCGCGCTGGGTGTTTCCAAGTTCGGCGCCCTGATCCGCCACGTCCTGCCCAACGCCCTGGCCCCGATCATCGTCCTGGCGACGCTGGAACTGGGCGTGTTCATCGTGGCCGAAGCCACCCTGTCCTTCCTGGGCATCGGCCTGCCCCAGAGCATCATGTCCTGGGGTAACGACATCGCCGGCGCGCAGGCATCGATCAGGACCCGGCCGGAAATCATGCTCTACCCGGCCGCGGCGCTGTCCATCACGGTGTTGAGCTTCATCATGCTGGGTGACGCCGTGCGTGACGCCCTGGACCCGAAGAGCCGTCAGCGATGAGAGATAACAAGATGACCAGTCCAGACGTCCGTATTGATGAAGCCGGTGCCACCGGTGTAAGGCCGCTGCTCGAAATCCGCGACCTCGCCATCACCTTCAAGACCAGTGGCGGTGAGGTCAAGGCAGTGCGTGATGCGCACCTGACCATCATGCCCGGCGAAACAGTGGCCATCGTGGGGGAGTCGGGCTCCGGCAAGTCCACCACCGCCCTGGCCGCCATCGGCCTGCTGCCCAACAACGGCAAGGTGTCCGGCGGCCAGATCCTGCTCGATGGCGAGGACATCGCCCATGCCACCGAGCAGCGCATGATCGAGCTGCGCGGCAACACCATCGGCATGGTCCCGCAGGACCCGATGTCCAACCTGAATCCAGTGTGGAAGATCGGTTACCAGGTCCGGGAAACACTGCGGGCGAACGGGCGGCCCAACGGCCCGGACGATATCGCCAAAGTGCTGTCCCAGGCGGGGCTTCCGGATGCGAAGCGCCGGGCCGGCCAGTACCCGCACGAATTCTCCGGCGGTATGCGCCAGCGTGCCCTGATCGCCATTGGCCTCTCCTGCCAGCCGCGCCTGCTGATTGCGGACGAGCCGACGTCGGCCCTCGACGTCACGGTCCAGCGGCAGATCCTGGACCACTTGGAGACCATGACCAAGGACCTGGGTACCTCAGTGCTGCTGATCACCCACGATCTTGGGCTGGCCGCCGAGCGTGCCGACAAAGTCGTGGTGATGTACCAGGGCCGCGTCGTTGAAGCGGGCCCGTCACTGGAACTGCTGCGCAACCCCCAGCACCCGTACACCAAGCGGCTCGTCGAGTCCGCCCCCTCCCTTGCCAGCCGCCGCATCCAGGTGGCCAAGGAACAGGGCGTTGAGACGTCGGACCTGCTGGCACCTGCCGCCGAATCGGTGAAGCCGGATACTTTCCTGCAGATCCAGGACCTGCGGAAGGTCTATAAGCTCCGCTCGGGGCTGGGCAAGGCGACCGACTTCGCGGCTGTTGACGGCGTAAGCTTCGACGTCCGGCGGGGAACCACGACGGCGATCGTGGGGGAGTCGGGTTCCGGCAAGTCGACGGTGGCCAAGATGGTCCTTCAGCTTGAGAAGCCGACCCAGGGCAGGATCCTGTTCGACGGCGTCGACACCTCTGCCCTGAAGCCTGCCGAACTGTTCAAGTTCCGCAGGCGTGTCCAGCCGATCTTCCAGGACCCGTACGGCTCCCTCGATCCGATGTACAACATCTACCGCACCATCGAGGAACCCCTCCGGGTGCACAAGATCGGGGACCAGGCCAGCCGGGAAAAGAAGGTCCGGACCCTCCTGGACCAGGTGGCGCTGCCGCAATCAGCCATGCAGCGGTACCCCAACGAGCTGTCCGGCGGGCAGCGGCAGCGAGTCGCCATTGCGCGGGCCCTGGCGCTGGACCCCGAGGTCATCATCTGTGACGAGGCGGTCTCCGCGCTGGACGTGCTGGTGCAGGCACAGGTGCTGAACCTGCTCGCCGACCTGCAGGCCAACCTCGGCCTGACGTACCTGTTCATCACGCACGACCTCGCGGTGGTACGTCAGATCGCTGACCACGTGTGCGTCATGGAAAAGGGCCGCCTGGTGGAGACCGGATCCACGGACGAGGTCTTTGAATCGCCCAAGCAGGAGTACACGAAGGGCCTGCTGAACGCCATTCCGGGTGCGAAGCTGATGCTTCCGCCCGAAGTGGCATAGCTGGAGTCTCTTCAGAATGGCTGGAGCCGGGACCTTCGGGTCCCGGCTCTTCCCATGTGCGCCGGAGGCGGAAAGGCGGCGACTGTCAATCCTGGAACGTGCTGCCGGCTGCGGGCACGGCAGCGAAGGCTCCCTGCTCCGCGGAAGTATTGCGGCCGAGTCCAAGTTCCCGGAGCCTGCCGGCAAGGATTCCGCCCAGGGCCTGGCGGCCATCCGGGTTCATATGCACCGCATCGGCGAGGTCCTTCGCGAGCCCGTATCTGGTGAGCCAGTCTCCTGTGGAGATAAACGGCAGTCCGTTGGCTCCCGCCACCGCACCCAAGACGGCGTCAACCTCGCTCCGGCGGCCGCCGCCGTCGTTCGCTCCGCGCGCCAAGGTGCCGATCATCGCCAGCCGAGTGCCGGGATAGCGGGTCCGCAGTTCAGTGATCAGCCGTTCGGCATTCCGGACGATCTGCGCGTTGCTTGCGCCACCGGCGGCATCGTTTCCGCCACCCTCGACCACAATCATCGCCGGAGTGCCGGAGGGGAGGAGCCAGTCGCCGCGCTGCAGGGCGTCTATGTAATTGCCCGTGGCACCGTTCGCCGCAACATAACCCGTGCCGCCGCGGCCGCAGAAGTACACGTTGTACCCGGCGGCAGCGAGGCCCAGGCGGGGCCAGCCGTCAACGGGTTCCGACTGCGAATCCCCGATCAGCAGGACGGTGCCGGCGACGTCGGGCACCACCGCTTCCATCCGTCCGTTGGCCGCGTTCAAGACCCGGGCGGTGGCGGCCACGGCAGGTTTGGCGCTGCCGGCCGGCCCGGCGGCCACCTGGCCTGCGGCTGCCCGTGACATCGCTGTACCGGAGGGTGCGCCGTCCCCGGTGTTGCCGAAGATTCCCGCTGCCGCGACGAGCGCGGAGACCCCGGCGGCGGCAGCCCAGGCGAAACCACGCAGGGTGCTGGCCTTTGCAGGGGGCATCGTTGTCTCCGGCGTGCTCAATGGATGGGCTGTGTCACAGACATCATGCCATGCACCGGGATGTGGAGTGAACTTGGTCACACCCGCTGTGGAACGGCGGCTGATATTGGCTCAAGCAGCGGCGGCCCATCCCGCCGGAATTTAGGCCAACAAATAACTCAGCGGCTAGAATAGAGGAAGGCGCCCTGTGCCAAGGGCCTTGTCCATCGTGCGTTCCAGTTGGAAATGTCGCGATACAACAGCTGACTCCACTGAATCGAGCCTTTACGCATGTCTGAAACCACCACCAACACCGCGGTAGCCACTGCATCGCGCAGTGACCTCCGCAACGTCGCGATCGTGGCCCACGTTGACCACGGCAAGACCACCCTGGTCGACGCCATGCTCAAGCAGACCAACTCCTTCGCCGAGCACAACCACGTCGAGGACCGGGTCATGGACTCCGGCGACCTGGAGCGCGAAAAGGGCATTACCATCCTGGCCAAGAACACCACGGTGGCCTACAACGGTCCGTCCTCCAACGGCGAGACCATCACCATCAACGTCATCGACACCCCCGGCCACGCTGACTTCGGTGGCGAAGTGGAGCGCGGCCTTTCCATGGTGGACGGCGTCGTGCTCCTCGTCGACTCCTCCGAGGGCCCGCTGCCCCAGACCCGCTTCGTGCTGCGTAAGGCCCTGGCCGCCCACCTGCCGGTGATCCTTCTGGTCAACAAGACCGACCGCCCCGACGCCCGCATCGACGAAGTTGTCCACGAGTCCATGGACCTGCTCCTGGGCCTCGCTTCCGACCTCGCCGACGAGGTGCCGGACCTGGACCTGGACAAGGTCCTGGAAGTTCCCGTTGTGTACGCCGCCGCAAAGGTCGGCCGCGCCTCCCTTGAGCAGCCGGCCAACGGCTCCGCCCCGGACAACGAGGACCTCGAGCCACTCTTCAAGACCATCATCGAGCACATCCCGGCGCCCACGTACAACCCCGAGGGTGTCCTGCAGGCACACGTCACCAACCTGGACGCTTCCCCGTTCCTGGGCCGCCTCGCGCTGCTCCGTATCTACAACGGCACCCTCCGCAAGGGCCAGCAGGTTGCCTGGGCCCGCCAGAACGGTGAGCTGAAGACCGTCAAGATCACCGAACTGCTCGCCACCAAGGCACTGGAGCGCGTTCCGGCCGAGTCCGCCGGCCCCGGCGAGATCGTTGCCGTCGCCGGTATCGAGGACATCACCATCGGTGAAACCCTCACCGACGTCGAGAACCCCCAGCCGCTGCCGCTGATCACCGTGGACGATCCCGCAATCTCCATGACCATCGGTATCAACACCTCCCCGCTAGCCGGCAAGGTCAAGGGCGCCAAGGTCACTGCCCGCCAGGTGAAGGACCGCCTGGACAAGGAACTGATCGGTAACGTCTCCATCAAGGTGCTGCCCACCGAGCGTCCCGACGCCTGGGAAGTCCAGGGCCGTGGCGAGCTGGCCCTGGCCATCCTGGTGGAGCAGATGCGCCGTGAAGGCTTCGAGCTGACCGTCGGCAAGCCGCAGGTGGTCACCAAGACCATCGACGGCAAGGTCCACGAGCCGATGGAGCACATGACCATCGACGTGCCCGAGGAATACCTGGGCGCCGTAACCCAGCTCATGGCAGCTCGCAAGGGCCGCATGACCAACATGGCCAACCACGGCACCGGCTGGTGCCGCATGGAGTTCATCGTTCCGGCCCGTGGCCTGATCGGTTTCCGCACCCGGTTCCTCACCGACACCCGTGGCGCCGGCATCGCCGCCTCCATTTCCGAAGGCTACGAGCCGTGGGCCGGCCCCATCGAGTACCGCACCAATGGTTCCATGATTGCCGACCGCGCCGGTGTTGTTACCCCGTTCGCCATGATCAACCTGCAGGAACGCGGCTCCTTCTTCGTGAAGCCCACGTCCGAGGTCTACGAAGGCATGATCGTGGGCGAGAACTCCCGCGCCGACGACATGGACGTCAACATCACGAAGGAAAAGAAGCTCACCAACATGCGTGCCGCTTCCTCCGACACCTTCGAGAACCTGACCCCGCCGCGCGAACTCACCCTTGAAGAGTCGCTCGAATTCGCCCGCGAGGACGAGTGCGTCGAGGTGACCCCGGAAGCCATCCGCATCCGCAAGGTCATCCTGGACACCAACGAGCGCGCCAAGGCCAACCGCGCCCGCGCCAAGGCCTAGTAACTCCGCAGGTCCACGGAACGCCACCGGTATTTTGCCGGTGGCGTTCTGCTTTAACGGGCCAGAGGGCGCAGCCAACCGGCGGCTCAAAGTGCGGGGACAGTCCCAGCGCAGCGGGAGCTGGCGTCAGTGGGTTGCGGCGCGGCGCGGGGGAGCGGGCGGGACTTCCTTCGCGGCCACCACAAGCCCGAGGGGAATGACGACGTCGGCCTGCCGGGTTCGGACGGTGCAGGAACCGGCGTCGCACGCCAGCAGGTGGCCCAGGGCATCCGTCAGGCCGCCTTCAATCCGGTAGCGCACCACCACCCGGGTTCCGGGCTCAGCTGAGGCAAGGAAACGCGCTGGCGCAGGTACTGGCTGACTCACCAGTTCATACTAGGCCGCCGGCTAGGTTAGCGGGAAAGGGCTGGGAGATAATAGGCTCAGATGTCAATAGTCCGGCCGTACTGCCGGATGCAAGAGCCGGCGGGGAAGCCGGAACCCAACGTGGAGAGGCCAGGGACGTGACGTACGTAATCGCGCAGCCGTGTGTGGATGTTAAGGACAAGGCATGCATTGAGGAGTGCCCGGTCGACTGCATCTATGAGGGCGAGCGTTCGCTGTACATCCATCCGGACGAATGCGTCGACTGCGGCGCCTGCGAGCCGGTGTGCCCGGTTGAGGCCATCTACTACGAGGATGACACTCCCGAGGAATGGGCCGACTACTACAAGGCCAACGTCGAATTCTTCGACGACCTCGGCTCCCCGGGCGGCGCGGCAAAGATCGGCAACACGGGCAAGGACCACCCGATGATCGCCGCCCTGCCGCCGCAGAACCAAGACCACTGACGCGGACGGGAAACGTGACCGCTGCAGTGAATTCGTTTGGACTGAACCTGCCCGACTACCCGTGGGAGGCCATGGCGCCCTACGTGGCCAAGGCATCGGAGCACCCGGGCGGGGCCGTTAACCTTTCCATCGGCACGCCGGTGGATCCCACGCCGCAGCTGGTCCAGGATGCCCTGATGGCCGCCGCCAACGCCCCCGGATATCCCACTGTCCACGGCACGCCGGCGCTTCGGGAAGCCATCGCGGGCTGGTTTGAACGCCGTCGCGGCGTGACGGGCCTGGACCCCAAAAACATCATGCCTACAGTGGGTTCCAAGGAACTCGTTGCGTGGCTCCCGCTGCTGCTGGGCCTGAAGCCCGGAGACGTCGTCGTACGCCCCAAGGTGGCCTACCCCACTTACGATATCGGCGCCACCCTCGCCGGGGTAACCTCGGTGGCCACGGACAACCTGGACGAGTTGGACGACGCCACGCGTGCACGCGTGCGCTTCATCTGGGTGAACTCACCCGGCAACCCCACGGGCAGCGTCCGCGACGCTGAATCATTGAAGGCCCTGGTGGTCCAGGCCCGTGAAATCGGCGCCGTGGTGGCATCGGACGAATGCTACGCAGAGCTCGGCTGGGGCGACTGGGACGTCCAGCGCGGCGGCCGGCGCGTCCCCAGCATCCTCGATCCCCACGTTGCCGGCGGCTCGCACCAGGGCCTGCTCGCGGTGTACTCGCTGAGCAAGCAGTCCAACCTGGCGGGCTACCGCGCAGCCTTCGTTGCCGGTGACCCGGACCTGATGCCCAACCTGGTCAACAGCCGCAAGCATGCCGGCATGATCGTGCCCTACCCCGTCCAGGAGGCCATGCGGGTGGCGCTGGGGGATGATGCCCACGTCGAGGCCCAGAAGGACCTGTACCGGGGCCGGCGCGAACGCCTGGTGCCCGCGCTGCTGGACTTCGGCCTGGAGATCAAGGAGTCCGACGCCGGCCTTTACCTGTGGTCGACGGCAGGAGAGGACACCTGGGCCACGGTGGCCCGCCTGGCTGAACGCGGCATCGTGGTGGGGCCGGGCGTCTTCTACGGAGACGCCGGCAACGGCTATGTCCGCGTGGCCCTGACTGGGTCCGACGAGCGGATCGATGCCGCTGTTGCACGGCTGGCCTGATCCGGCTCCCAGGGATACGTAATAATCGTGTGACTCGCCCCACATCCGGCGCATTTTAGGCCGGATGGGAAGCCTGCGGATTAGTGACACCCGCCAAGGAGCGGTACTTTTTAAGTTGACGATCAATGGTGGCTTTCTACAAGAAGGCAGCCCGGGTGTTGGAACCTGTCTTCTCAGGCTCGAGTGCACGGCTCACCTGATGTTGGATCAAGCTTTCGACAGAGGCCGAAGACGCCTCATGAAGGGGACTCCATGACTGAGACCAACAATGCTGCGACCCTGCTCCACGCAGGTGGCGAGCTGAAGCTCCCGCGCATCCAGGTTGTTGAAGGGAACGAAGGTTACGACGTCTCCAAGCTGCTCAAGCAGACCGGTGCCGTGACCTTTGACCCCGGCTTCATGAACACCGCAGCAACCACCTCCGCCATAACCTACATCGATGGCGATGCGGGCATCCTGCGCTACCGCGGATACCCCATCGAGCAGCTGGCGCAGCACTCCAGCTTCCTTGAGGTGTCCTACCTGCTGATCTACGGCAACCTGCCCACGCCCACTGAGCTGGACGAGTTCGACCAGAAGATCCGCCGCCACACGCTGCTGCACGAGGAGCTCAAGGGCTTCTTCGGCGGCTTCCCCCGTGACGCGCACCCCATGCCGGTGCTGTCCTCGGCCGTGTCCGCGCTGTCCACCTTCTACCAGGACTCGCTGGACCCGTTCAACGCCGAGCAGGTGGAGGTTTCGACCATCCGCCTGATGGCCAAGCTGCCAGTCATCGCCGCCTACGCGCACAAGAAGTCCATCGGCCAGCCGATGCTGTACCCGGACAACTCCATGAACCTGGTGGAGAACTTCCTGCGCCTCAGCTTCGGCTTCCCCGCCGAGCAGTACGAGCTGGACCCGGTCATCGTCAAGGCACTGGACCTGCTCCTGATCCTGCACGCGGACCACGAGCAGAACTGCTCCACATCCACCGTGCGCCTGGTGGGCTCCTCCAACGCCAACCTCTTCGCTTCCGTCTCTGCCGGCATCAACGCCCTCTTCGGCCCCGCCCACGGCGGCGCCAACGAAGCCGTGCTGAAGATGCTCCGCCAGATCCAGGCCGAGGGCCTTAAGCCCGAGGATTACATGGAGAAGGTCAAGAACAAGGAAGACGGCGTCCGCCTCATGGGCTTCGGACACCGCGTCTACAAGAACTACGATCCGCGCGCCAAGATCGTCAAGGCCACGGCCCACGAGATCCTCAGCAAGCTCGGCGGCAACGACGAACTGCTGGACATCGCCATGCGCCTGGAAGAGAAGGCGCTCAGCGATGACTACTTCATCCAGCGCAAGCTTTACCCGAACGTGGACTTCTACACCGGCCTGATCTACAAGGCCATGGGCTTCCCCGAAAAGATGTTCACTGTGCTGTTTGCCATCGGCCGTCTGCCGGGCTGGATTGCACAGTGGCGTGAAATGATCAGCGATCCGAACACCAAGATCGGCCGCCCGCGCCAGCTGTACATCGGCGAACCGGAGCGCGACTACCCGGCCCGCTGATAGCCGCCTGTTGAACGCACCATGCACGACGACGGCCGCCCACCTTCCAGAGGTGGGCGGCCGTTCCGCGTTTAATGACCATCGATTGCTCCCCACCGGCACCCTAGCCTCGCAAGCTCGGCCAGGGAACCCTGCCGGCGTGGGCCCACTGCCCTTTTGGGGGTCAAAAGGGCGGTTACGGAGCAATCGACGGGGGAGGCGGGGTCAGGAGGCGTAGCCCTGGGGGTTGTTCTTCTGCCAGCGCCAGTGGTCCTCGCACATCTGGTCCACGGTCTTGGTGGTGGACCAGCTCAGGTCTGCCAGGGCCGAGGTGGCATCGGCCCAGAATGCCGGAAGGTCCCCGGCGCGGCGGCCGGTGATCTCGTAGGGGATGGGCTGGCCCACTGCCTTTTCGAAGGAGCGCAGGACCTCCAGCACCGAAGAACCCTTGCCGGAGCCCAGGTTCCAGCGGAAGACGCCGGTGCGGTCCGCGATGTGGTTCAGCGCGGCCACGTGCCCTTCGGCCAGGTCCACCACGTGGATGTAGTCGCGCAGGCAGGTACCGTCCGGGGTGTCGTAGTCGCCGCCGAAGACCATGAGCTTCTCGCGCCGGCCCACGGCCACCTGGGCAATGAACGGGACAAGGTTGTTTGGGATGCCCTGCGGGTCTTCGCCGATGCGGCCCGAGGGGTGTGCGCCCACCGGGTTGAAGTAGCGCAGCAGTGCTATGTGCCAGCGGGAGTCAGCGGCGCCGAGGTCGGAAAGGATGTCCTCGATCTGTTCCTTGGTGCGCCCGTAGGGGTTGTTCGCACCGATCTCCATCTTTTCCACGTAGGGGATGGGGTTGTGTTCCCCGTAGACGGTAGCCGACGAGCTGAAGACAATGGACCGGACGTCGTGCCTGTCCATGACGCGGACCAGGTTCAGGGTGCCTACCAGGTTGTTGAAGTAGTACTTCAGCGGCTCCTGCACTGACTCGCCCACGGCCTTGAGCCCCGCAAAGTGGATCACGGCGTCAATGGCGCTGCCGGCAAAGACCTTCTCGACGGCGGCCTCGTCCACCAGGTCAACGTGGTGGAACTCGGCGGCCTTGCCGCTCAATTCTGCCACCCGCCGCAGCGATTCCTCGCTGGAATTGATCAGGTTGTCGATGACGACCACGTCGTGGCCGGCTTCCTGCAGGGACAGAACAGTGTGGGAACCGATGTAGCCGGTGCCCCCCGTAACCAAGATTTTCATGCCTCAACGCTATCCCACGCGCAGCGTTGGCCGCCGCCGTGTCCCGGATGGCGGGCGGCTTGTGACCGGACAGAAAAAGCACAAGTGTGCTAATAAGGATGGTGCCCAAAATTGTAGACGCCGGTGCCCGGCGGCAGGACGTTGTCCAGGCGGTTCTCCGCATCATCGCCGTGGACGGGCTCGAACGCGCGTCGCTGCGCGAAGTGGCTGACGAGGCCGGCCTTGCCGTCGGTTCCGTGCGGCACTACTTCGAGGGCAGTGACGAGCTTCTGGCCTTCACTTTCGGCACCGTGGTGGACCGCATCGTTGGCAGGCTCGAGGGCCTGCTCCCGGCTGTGCTCGGGGCTGCGCACGCCACCCCCGGCCAGCGGGAGGCGGTTTTAACGCTCTTGGGCGGGATGCTCCCGCTGGATGAGGAAACCGCCGTGGAGGCCTGCGCATGGCTCGCCTTCAAGAACGCCGCACGCATCCGGCCCTTCCTGGCGGCGGAAGCGGACCGCAGTCACCGCGAAGTGGCGGCCATTGTGGGTGCATTGGTGGCAAACCTGCTTCCGGACGACGAACCGCAGGAGAACCTCGTCCTGGAGGCGGAGCGGCTTCTGGCCACGCTGGACGGGCTGTGCATGCACGCGCTCCTGCAGCCCGGCTGGATGACGGCGCAGATGTGCCGCGACGTGCTCGAACGGCACCTGGACGGGCTGGCGCGCTAAGCGATCAAAAGCCCGTCCAGCACTACCGCGAACTGGCAGCGGGAATAGACTGAAGCCGGGTAGGCCGGGCCGGAATGTGAGGCCCGGTACCGGGAGGCCAGGAAAGGACTTTGGATGCAGCACGCAGGCGGTTCAGGGTGGCAGATCACCACCGACACATCCGGACCGATGATGATTGCTCTTTTCGTCCGGGACGCTGCCGGCCTCAACGGGGTGGGGCGTCCCATGCTGTCCCATGCGGCACCCAAAGTCCGCTCCGCGGACCACAGCCACTTGACCGCCGATGTTGGCGGCCTCGGCGCGCTGAAGACTGAATGGGAGGCCTGGTGGGAGCAGCTGCTCAAGGCCCACCCGCACACCGCACCCGAACTTTCGCCGCCCGATTTCGAAGCGTTCGGAAACTCCCCGGCCCTCCAGCGGGTCCTGCAGGCGCATTTTGGCTCCGCCCTCACCTGGGCCCGGGAGCGCCGGAGCGAGTATGCAGAGCTCGAAGCGCAGCGGGTGGCCAGCGGAACCGACCAGCTGATCGGGGACATGGTGGACGACCGGCTGATGGAAGTGGGCCGGGACGCCCGGGATTTCACGCTGACCATCATCGAGTTGCCGCTGGACGAGCAGCGGGCGTGGTACCTGGAACCGGACAAGATCATCATGAGCCACGAGCTGATGGGCCAGCCTGAGCTGTTCCGCAGCTATGTCCAGCCGGTGCTGGAGATCCTGGTCTGAACCCCGGGCGGCGGGACGACGGCGCCCCTCACGTGCCGGCGTCGTCCTTCCGGACGGTGATGCGCACCTGCCCGTCCTGGGCACCCGCTGCCTGCCAACCGTCGCCGCCTGGCCGGTCCCAGGTGCGGCCGGCCACTTCCACCTTGGTAACGGCCAGGTCCTTGGCGTTGGCAACTGCCCACTGGGCAACCGACCACCCCAGGGACCCGTCGGCGTCCACTACCAGGGTGTCGCCGTCCACCTGCGCCTCGACGCCGCCGTAGGCCTGGTCCAGGTCCGTCACCACCGTGGCCGAGTTGCCACCGGCCGTGGGGGAGCGAAGCGTGCACTGCACAGCCGCCGGCGTCTGGCCTGTCAGCCCGGAAGCGAATGCCCGGCCCATCTCTTCGTGCTGGGCATAGGCTTTGGGGTAGGCGGACCGCTGGACCTGCTGGGCAGCGTCCGTGATATCCAGCGTCTCGTAGCCCGGGATCTTCACCAGCGCATCATAGAAGGCGTTGACCGCGTAGTAGGGGTCCATGATCTGGGCCTCGGTGCCCCAGCCCTGTGACGGTCGCTGCTGGAAAAGCCCCCGCGAGTCCGGGCCGGCCTGGTCGCCGTGACCGATGTTGCGCAGCTTGGACTCCTGCATGGCAGTGGCCAGGGCGATGGTGGCAGCGCGCGCCGGGAGGCCCCGCCGGACGGCGGCCGCTGTGATCAGGGCAGCGTTGGCCGCCTGGTCCGGCGCCAGTTCCCCCGTCCGGTCGCCGGCTGTGGCAGTGCAGCGTTCCGAAACGAGGGTCTCGGAACGCTGCACGAAGTACACCGCTGTATAAATGCCGCCCGCAGCTAGCGCCAAAGTCAGGAGCAGCACCGCCAGGCGGCGCAAACCGCGCCTGCGCGACACAGACATAGGTGCCACGAGGGAACTAGTTGGCGTGCAGGGCGTCGTTCAGTTCCACGGTCTGGCCCTTGCGGGGCAGGGCCTCCACCGCGCCCGTGGTGGAGTTGCGGCGGAAAAGCAGGTTGGGGACGCCCGAGAGTTCGGCGGCCTTGACGATCCTGGTGGTGTCCTCGCCCACCTCGTCCTTGGGGCCCGGCACGCGGACGCGGGTGCCGGCCGTGACGTAGAGGCCTGCCTCGACCACGGAATCATCGCCGATGCTGATGCCCACGCCGGAGTTTGCCCCGAGCAGGACACGCTCGCCGATGGTGATCTTTTCCTTGCCGCCGCCGGACAGGGTGCCCATGATGGAGGCTCCGCCGCCGACGTCGCTGCCGTCTCCGGTCACGACGCCCGCGGAAATGCGCCCCTCCACCATGGAGGTGCCCAGGGTTCCGGCGTTGAAGTTTACGAAGCCCTCGTGCATGACGGTGGTGCCGGCGGCGAGGTGCGCACCCAGGCGGACCCGGTCGGCGTCGGCAATCCTGACCCCGCTGGGCACCACGTAGTCCACCATGCGGGGGAACTTGTCGATGCCGTAGACGGTGACGGCGCCCCGGCGGCGGAGCCGGGCGCGGGTGAGTTCGAAGCCTTCGACGGCGGCGGGACCGAAGTTGGTCCACACGACGTTGGGGAGCTTGCCGAAGATGCCGTCCAGGTTGACGGTGTTGGGCTGGACCAGGCGGTGCGAGAGAAGATGCAGCCGCAGGTAGGCGTCCGCGGTGTCGGCGGGGGCTTCGTCGAGGTTGATCTGGACGAAGACCACCTTCTGCTCCGTGCCGCGGTCCTGGTCTGCGCCGTTCTCGGCAATGGCAGTCAGGGCATCGTCGGCATTCTCCACCGAGCGGAGGTCCTCGGCGGCAACGCCGAGAGCCGGTGCGGGGAACCAGACGTCCAGGACAGTTGCTTCACCGCCGGCGGTGGCGATGGTGGCCACGCCGAAGCCATAGGCGGAACGGTCATCGGCGTTGGAAGTCAGGGTTTCGGGCACGGCGGAGGAAGCGGTCTCAGTCATGTGCCCCAGTCTATCGAGGGCGGGGCCGGCGGTTCGAACTAGACTGGCTTCGTGACTGCTGAAACCGCCCCCGAAGCTTCCGTTCCCACCCTTGACCTGCGCCAGGACGTGGCGCTGCTGACTGCGGCAGTCATGGACATCAACAGCGTGTCCGGCAACGAGAAGCGGCTCGCGGACGCCGTCGAAGCCGCGCTGCGCGGGATTCCCCAGCTGGCCGTGGTCCGGGACGGCGACGCCATCGTTGCCCGCACGGAACTGGGGCGCAGCGAACGGGTCATCCTTGCCGGGCACCTGGATACGGTGCCGTTGCCCCTGACGGAAGGTTCAAGGGGTTCCGTCCCGTCCAGCTGGGAGTCCGGAGTTCCGGGTGAAGGGATCCTCTATGGGCGCGGTGCCACGGACATGAAGGGCGGCGTGGCGGTCCAGCTCGCGCTGGCAGCCGGACTGTTCGACGACGGCGCGCAGCCGAAGCGGGACGTCACCTTTGTGTTCTACGACCATGAGGAAGTTGAGGCCGTGAAGAGCGGACTGGGACGCCTGGTCCGGAACCACGGCGATCTGCTGCAGGGGGACTTCGCCATCCTGCTGGAGCCAACGGACGGCACGGTGGAGGGCGGCTGCAACGGGACCAGCCGGTTCGAAGCGAGCACTGCCGGGGAGGCTGCCCACTCTGCCCGGGCCTGGATGGGCAGCAACGCCATCCACGCGGCGGCCCCCATCCTGGCGCGCCTGGCCGCCTACGAGCCGCGGACCATCAACGTTGACGGGCTTGACTACCGGGAGAGCCTCAATGCGGTAAAGATCAACGGCGGCACGGCCGGCAATGTGATTCCGGACCGCTGCGTGGTGGAGATCAACTACCGGTTTGCACCGGACAAGACCCCGGACCAGGCCGAAGCGCATGTCCGGGAACTGCTTGCAGGCTTTGACGTGGTGCGCACCGATGCCGCCGCCGGCGCACGTCCCGGCCTGCAGCACCCGGCTGCCGCCTCCTTCGTGGCGGCCGTGGGAGCCGAGCCTAAACCCAAGTACGGCTGGACCGACGTCGCACGCTTCAGCGAACTGGGGATACCGGCAGTGAACTTCGGCCCGGGGGACCCCCTGCTGGCGCATAAGGACAACGAACACGTTTCCGCCGAGGCCATCCGTACCTGCCTGCGTGCCCTGGAGGAATGGCTCGCCGGCTAGGAATGCTGGCCGGCGGCGAAGGAACACGGCTACGGAAAGGGCCCGGAACCTGACGGTTCCGGGCCCTTTCGCGCTGGCAATGCCGGCAGCTGGCTAAACCTCGGCGGGAACTGCGGCAGCGGGTGTGACTGCTGCGCCGGGCTTGCGGGAGAGCCTGCGTTCCAGCCATTTGGCGATGGCTGCCAGGATCAGGCACATCCCCACGTAGAGCACGGCGGCCACGATGGCTGCCGGGATGATCGGGGACCCGTACTGGATCTGGCTGCCGAAGTACTTCGCCTGGAAGAGGATCTCGTTGTACGTGACGATGAACCCCAGGGCCGTGTCCTTCAGGATGACCACCAGCTGGGAGATGATGACCGGAAGCATGGACCGGACGGCCTGCGGCAGCAGGATGCTGGTCATGACCTTGCTCTTGGGCAGGCCAATCGCGTAACCGGCCTCGCTTTGGCCGCGCGGCAGGGACTCGATGCCGGCACGGAACACTTCCGCGAGGACGGAGCCGTTGTACAGGACCAGCCCTGCCACCACGGCAGTGAAGGGAGTGATTCCCTGGACGCCGATGGTCGGCAGGCCGTAGTAGAAGATCATCATGAGGATCAGCAGCGGAACCGCGCGGAACAGTTCGGTGAAGCCGTAGCAGGGAGCGCTGATCCAGCGGCGGTCCGACAAGCGGCCAAATGCCAAGAGGATGCCGAGGACCAGGCTGAGGACTGCCGCGGTGCCGAAGGCGGACAACGTGGCACCGACGGACTGGGCAATCGTCTGCTGCACCAGCGGAAAGGTGAACAGCTGCCACTTCTTCGCGTCGAACTGCCCGCTTTCGGCGAAGCGGAGCAGGACGAACCCGACGATCAGCAGGATCACGATGGCGGTGACGACGCCGAGGATCCGGTACCGGCTGCGTGCCTTGGGGCCGGGGGCGTCAAAAAGGATTGAACTCATCGTGCAACCTTCCACTTCTGTTCAAGCTTTCGCTGCAGCGCGGAAAGGATGAAGACCAGGATGATGAACACGAGCGCCACCCACAGGAGGCCGGTCATAGCCGGCTCGCCGCGTTCGGAGAGGTTCGCCCGGATGGCGCCGGCTTCAAAGACGGAGAAGCCGGCGGCGACGGTGGTGTTCTTGAGCAGGGCGATGAATACGCTGAACATCGGCGGGATGACAGCGCGGAAGGCCTGCGGCAGGATCACGAGCGTCAGGGTCTGGGTGAAGGGGAGCCCGATGGCGCGGGCTGCTTCGGCCTGTCCGACCGGGACGGTGTTGATGCCGGAACGGACAGCCTCCGCCACATAGGTGGCGGTATACAGGCTCAGGCCGATGATGGCGGCGGTCGTAAAGTCGATCGGCACCAGGCCCAGCTTTGGGTAGCCGAGGGCGAAGAAGAAGAGGACCAGGGTCAGCGGGGTATTGCGCACCACGTTGACGTAAAGCGTCGCGGTCGCACGCATGGCGGGCACCGGGGAAACGCGGAGCGCAGCCACAACGGTACCAAGGATCAGGGCGAAAATCGCCGAGAAGAAGAAAAGTATGAGGGTGTTCCGGAAGCCCGTGATGAAGAGATCCGAATTGTTCAGCAGCGTATTCACAGAATCGTCGCTTTCGACAGTGGAAGAGGGGGCGGCTGCATGGCCGCCCCCTCGACTTTGGTTTAGTAGTTCTCTACCGCGGGCTGTTCGACCTTGGTGCCCGACTGGCCCAGCGTCTGGTCGTAGATCTTCTGCCACACGGAGTTACCGTCGGTGAACGTCTTGTTCATGAACTGGCGGAGCGCGGTATCGCCCTTCTTCAGGCCGACTCCGTACTTTTCGGTGGTGAACGGCTGGCCAACGACCTTCAGGCTGTCCGGCTCCTGGGCAGCGTAGCCGAGCAGGATGGCCTGGTCGGTGGTGACGGCGTCAACCTGGCCGCTCTTGAGCGCCTCGACGCACTGCGAGTAGGTATCGAACTCGGTGGTCTTGGTGCCCGGGAAGTTTGCCTTGATGTTCTGGATCGGCGTGGAACCCGTGGCCGAGCAGACGTTCTTGCCCGAGAGGTCCTTCTCGCTGTTGATGCTTGAGTTGTCCTTCTTGACCAGCAGCCCCTGGCCGGTGACGAAGTACGGCCCGGCGAAGTCGATCAGCTGCTTGCGCTTGTCCGTGATGGAGTAGGTGCCCACGTAGTAGTCGATGTCGCCGTTGGTGATGGCGGACTCGCGGTTGGCGGACGGGATGGGCTTGAACTCAATCTTGTCCTTGCTCATGCCCAGCGAAGCTGCCATCCACTTGGCGATCTCGATGTCGAAGCCCGTGTATTCACCGGTGGCCGCGTCTTTGAAGCCAAGGCCCGGCTGGTCCTGCTTGACGCCGATGCGGACCTTGCCGCTGGACTTGATGGCGTCGTAGGTCGGGCTGCCAGTGAGGGAGACGTTGTCGGCAACCTTGTAGGGAGCCTCATCCGTGCCGGAGGAAGCAGTTCCGCCGCCGCCGGAGCCGCCGCACGCGCTGAGGGAAAGAGCCAGCGCCGCAGTTGCCGCGACGAACAGAGGCTTCTTCCGGGTAAAGAAGTTTTTCATGGGGATACCTTTCATTGAGCGGCCGCGCTGGGGCAGCCGGTGCGGTGTGCTTAGTGGGTCAGGAGCTTGGACAGGAAGTCCTTCGCGCGGCTGCTCTTCGGGTTGGTGAAGAACTCCTCCGGCGTCTCGTCCTCCACGATCTGCCCGTCGGCCATGAACACCACGCGGTCGGCCGCCTTGCGGGCAAAGCCCATCTCGTGGGTGACGACGATCATGGTCATGCCTTCCTTGGCGAGCTGGACCATGACATCGAGGACCTCGTTGATCATTTCGGGGTCCAGCGCCGAGGTGGGCTCGTCGAAGAGCATGACCTTCGGCTTCATGGCCAGTGCACGCGCGATGGCGACGCGCTGCTGCTGGCCGCCGGAGAGCTGGGCGGGGAGCTTCGGAGCCTGCTGCCCGACGCCCACGCGCTCCAGCAGCGCCATGGCCTCTTTCTCGGCCTCAGCCTTCGATGCGCCCTTGACCTTGATCGGTCCGAGGGTGACGTTTTCCAGGATGGTCTTGTGCGCAAACAGGTTGAACGACTGAAATACCATCCCGACGTCGGCCCGCAGCTTGGCCAGGGCCTTGCCTTCGGCGGGAAGCTCCTTGCCGTCGATGGTGATGGAGCCGTCGTCGATCGTTTCCAGGCGGTTGATGGCCCGGCAGAGGGTGGACTTACCGGAGCCGGAGGGCCCGATGACCACAACAACCTCGCCCTTGCGGACCTGGAGGTTGATGTCCTTCAGAACGTGCAGCTGGCCGTAATGCTTGTTTACGGCGTTCAGGGAGACGAGAGCATCGCCGGGCACATGAGTAGTCATAGAAAGAATCTAGCGAACAACAGTGGGTTATGACGCCAATCACCACAAGTTCCTGCTGATCGTGATTCAAGAGATACCTCGCATTGGAGGTTAGCCTAGGGGAATGAGCATCAACGCAGATCCGGCCAAGAATTCCCAGCCGCGCCGCAAGGGGCCCCTCGAGCTGCGGCGCAAGCAGGCAGCAGTGGAAATGTCGGACCAGCACCTGCTCGATACCAAGGGCCCAGGCCAGTTCGTCCATACCGACCCGTGGCGGGTCCTGCGGATCCAGAGCGAGTTCGTCGAAGGCTTCGGTGCGCTGGCAGACATTGGAAAAGCGGTCAGCGTCTTCGGCTCGGCCCGCACCAAGCCGGGAAGCCTGTACTACGAAATGGGCGTGCAGGTGGGCCGCAAGCTCGCCGAAGCCGGGGTAGCCGTGATCACCGGCGGCGGCCCCGGGTCCATGGAGGCGGCCAACCGGGGAACCGTGGAAGGCAACGGCGTGTCGGTGGGCCTTGGCATCGAGTTGCCGTTCGAGCAGGGCCTGAACCAGTGGGTGGACCTGGGGATCAACTTCCGCTACTTCTTCGCCCGCAAAACCATGTTCGTCAAATATGCGCAGGGGTTCATCGTCCTGCCCGGTGGCCTGGGCACGCTGGATGAGCTGTTCGAAGCCATGGTCCTGGTCCAGACCCGGAAGGTGACGTCCTTCCCCATCGTCCTGCTCGGTGTCGACTTCTGGGGACCGATGATCGACTGGATCAGGGGCACGCTGGTGGCTGAAGGGATGGTCTCCGAAAAGGACCTGGACCTTATCCAGCTCGTTGACGACCCGGCCGAGGCCGTGGACCGGGTACTGCATGTGGCAGTGACCCCGTCGTTGAACGGCGAACAGCGGCCGGAATAGCCGCCGGCGCCGCCCTGCCGCACGGGTCTGGCACGATGGGACCGTGAGCTTCTTTCTGGTTTTCCTCGCCGTCGTGCTGGTTGCGGCGGTTCTATGGGCCGGCCTGGGCCGGCGCTCCCGCAAGGCGGGCGGGGCCGGCCTGCCGGCCCTGCTGCACGGATTCGACGAGCCGCCGGCGAACCTTCCGCCGGTGCTGCTGCCGGAGCGCGCCGTTCCGGAGGACGTGACCCGGATCCGGTTCTCCCTGGGCCTGCGCGGCTACCGGATGGACCAGGTGGACCAGGTCCTGGACGAACTGCGGGACCAGTTGGCGGCACGGGATGCGGAACTGGTGGAGCTGCGCGGGCGGCTGGCCGCTGGCGAACGGCATCCAGAACAGGGTGACGACGACGGTACCCCGGTCCCAGCCACCGCCCCCGAAGAGCCTGGTGTGGGAGGGGATGGGAACCGGGCAGCCCAGGAGGACGCAGCCCCGGTGAAGGGCGGCCAGTGAGCACCGTGGCCCGCCGCAACCCGCTGGCCTCCGCCGGAACTGTGGTCCACCGGGCTGCCGACGCCGTCCGCAGCTGGCCATGGTGGCTCCAGGTCACCGCGCTGTACGGCATCTCCCGGCTTGCCTCCGCCTGCATCTTCATGGCCGCGGCGCTCCATCAGGGTCCCAACCCGTGGTTCCCACCCAAACCGGACTACTGGAACTTCATCAATATTTGGGATGCCCGCTGGTACGGCCAGGTCATCGCCAACGGCTACCCATCGATCCTTCCCACGGACGCAGCAGGCAACGTCCAGGAAAACACGTGGGCGTTCTATCCGCTCTTTCCTTCACTGGCGGGCGGACTCAGCCGCCTCACCGGGATGGACCCTGCCGCCTCGCTCACCTTGATTGCCATGCTGTCCGGGTGGGCGGCAGCCCTGATGGTGTATGCACTGTTCCGGCATAAAGCCTCCCATGCCCAGGCGATGTGGGGCGTCGCATTCTTCTCGGTCTTTCCCGTCTCCGCCGTCCTGCAGGTCCCCTACGCGGAGCCGCTGTCCCTCCTGCTGCTCGCGTGGGCCCTCCTGCTGGTGGTGCGCCGCCAGTACCTGTGGGCCATTCCGGCGGTGTTCCTCCTGGGCCTGTCCCGGCCGGTCGGCGTTCCCTTCGCCGCCATGGTGGGGCTGCTCCTGGTCTTCCGCGCCGCCGCGTACGTCCGCGGGCGGCGGCATGAGGGTCCCGGCGGCGGCCACTCCGCCCGGGACCTGGCGGCACTCACTGGACTGGCCGCCGTCGCCGGCTTGTCAGCCTTTGCGTGGCCGGCCGCGGCGTGGCTGGCAACCGGCGACCTGCAGGCGTACACCAAGACGGAAACCGTATGGCGGGGCCAGGACCTGGTGCCGTTCAAGCCCTGGTTCGACACCGGTGTGGAACTTTTCGGTCCCGTCCTGGGCATTGTCGCCCCGCTCGTCTTCGTGGCGCTGTTCGGCGTGATGCTGTACCTGCCCCCGGTGGTGCGGCTCGGCGTCGAACTCCGGCTTTGGTGCGCCTGCTACATGGGTTACCTGCTGGCGTTCCTGCACCCACAAACCAGCACCTTCAGGATGCTGCTGCCACTGTTTCCGCTGGCCCTGGGTGCCGTGTTCCTGTCCCGGTCCAGGGCCTACCGGGGGACGGTGGTGGCCATGTTCCTGCTGCTGCAGATCGTCTGGATCGTGTGGTTGTGGGCCTGGGCGCAGCTGCCCGGCGGAGGGGATTATCCGCCGTAGCAAAACGGGCTTTAATGCAGGTCAGGGCGGGAATGACACGTTGACGGAAATGTCCATCGATTAGCTACGTGCGGGTAATTCCGCGATAATGATAGGTAAGCAAGGACAAAAGCATTCAGAAAACGCGCAGCACTGGCGGTGGTGGCAACACCCCGTCGTCGCGGCCTGATCGACATGCGGACACAGCCCGCCCGGGCTGATTAGTCCTGGGACAAAATGGAGGGGAATTCCTCATGGCGGCTATGAAACCACGCACCGGCGACGGCCCAATGGAAGTCACCAAGGAGGGCCGCAGCCTGATCATGCGGGTCCCGCTCGAAGGCGGCGGGCGCCTGGTGGTCGAACTGAACGCTGCCGAAGCAGCCAACCTCAAGGAGTGCCTGGTAGGCGTTACCGAATAGTCGTGCCGGCCAGGGTGCGCAGCCCGCGGGCTGCGCACCCTGGCCTTTAGGCAGCACTTATTTCTTGACCGCCACCAGCAGGCCGTCCCCGGTGGGAAGCATGGCGGACGCCAGCCTGTCGTCGTCGCGGATTGCCTTGCCCACCTGCCGCAGCGTCACCGTGTTGGGCTCGCGGCCGGCAGGGTTGGCTACCTTGTCCTTGTCCAGCGCATCGTTGATCACCAGCAACCCCGAGCGCTTGAGCAGCCGGATGGCTTGTTCCACGTAACCCGGCAGCCCGGGCTTGTCCGCATCGATGAAGACAAGGTCGTAAGCGCCGTCCGTAAGCCGCGGCAGGACGTCGCCCGCGCGGCCGGAAATGGTGCGGGTCCGGTTGGCGGGGCTGCCGGCCTCCGCGAACGCTTCGCGGGCAGCGCGCAGGTGCTCCACGTCCACATCGATGGTGGTCAGGACGGCATGGGCGCCGAGGCCGCGCAGCAGGCAAACACCCGAGACGCCCGCGCCGGTGCCGATCTCCACTACGGTCTGGGCTTTGGAGGCAGCGGCCAAGACCGTGAGGACAGCGCCCACGCCGGGGCTGATGGCGCTGACCCCTAATTCAAAAGAACGTTCCCGGGCCCGAAGCATTACCTCATCCTCAGCGGGCAGATCTTCTGCATAGGACCAGCTGCTGGACTTGTCGGCGCTCATGAATAATCGCTTTCTGGGCGTGAAGGGGGAATGTCTCCCCAAGCCTACTGTGTCCGGCCGTGACGGGTGGGAAAGCAGCCGTTGCGCCGAGCGCTGAAGTTTCCAGGTAATCAGGAAATTCCCAGCCAAGTTTGACATGATTGATATCCGCTCATCCAAAAGGTGACCGGCGCCGAATCAGAGATGTCAACAGTATCCGGGCGTTAGCATTCCACGAGGGGAGTGGACGATGTCATCTTCAGTAGTGGCACCTGTCCCTGCAGTAAACAATCCCGACGATGAGTGGGTCCGTCCCACCTGGGAAGAAGTGGTCACCAACCACTCCGCGAAGGTGTACCGGCTGGCCTACCGCCTGACCGGAAACAAGTACGACGCCGAGGACCTCACCCAGGAGGTCTTCGTCCGCGTGTTCCGTTCGCTGGAGAACTTCAAGCCCGGAACCCTCGACGGCTGGCTGCACCGCATCACCACCAACCTGTTCCTTGACCAGGCCCGGCGCAAGACCCGCATCCGTTTCGACGCGCTGGCAGAGGACGCGGAGTCCCGGCTGCCCGGCCGTGAGCCGGGACCGGAGCAGAGCTTCGAGCTGAACAACCTCGATCTTGACGTGCAGGCTGCCCTGGAAGAGCTGCCCCCGGATTTCCGTGCCGCCGTGGTCCTGTGCGACCTCGAGGGGCTTTCCTACGACGAGGTTGCTGAGGCGCTGGGCGTCAAGCTGGGCACCGTCAGGTCGCGCATCCACCGTGGCAGGACCATGCTCCGCGAGAAGCTGGCCCACCGCGACCCGCGCCCGCAGCAGTCCCGCCGCAAGCTTTCGATGCCGCGCATCGCCGGCATCCTCTGATCGGCACATGAGGTCCCAGTTTCCCTTTGGCGGCAGGCATCAGCGCACCGGCAGCCACCTCGAGGCCTGCCAGGAGTGTGCCGCCACCGTACGCCGCGAACGGCAGTACCTGGAGCGCCTCCGCGATGCTCCCATCCCGCCCGCCAGCCAGGACCTGACGGCCCGGCTGCTGGCCCGCACCCACGAGCTGGCCGCCCAGCCGCCTGCGCCGGCGCCCCAAAGCGGCACTTCGCGCCTGGCTGCGCGGGCGCTGGCGCTGACGGCGGGTGGAACCATGGCCGCCGCCGGTGTGCTGGCCGTGGGGGCGTTCACGGCAGCGGGGGACCCCGCGCCCAGCGAACAGGCCGGACCCGAGGCCGCGTTCTCGCATGTCTCGTCCCAGACTCCCGCTGATGGGAGGACGTTGAGTGCTGCCCAGCTGGCCACCCTGCGTTCCGAGGGATGGGCTTGTCCGGACCTCCAGGCCATCGGTTTCCACCTGGAAGCCGCGCGGGCGCTGGTGGTTGACGGGGAGCCCGCAGTGGAACTGCAGCTCACTGACGGCGCCCACCACGCCACGGTCACGGAACAGCACCCGGCCAGCCATGCTGCCGGTCCTGCGCACGCGTGGGCCACGTCCCCGGCGTCCGCCACCTACCGGGCCGCCGGCCTGACCATCACCTACCGCTCCGACCTGCCCGCGGACCAGGCCGACGACGCCATGCCGATCCTCGAACGGCTTGCCGATTCCGCCGTGGAGGGGGTCGCGGCATCCGTGCCGGAGCAGCCCGCAGGCCAGGCTGCGGAACCCCTGGATGCACGGCTGGAGCGCGGAATCAACAAGATCGCGGCCCTGTTCACCCAATGACACGGACTGTTCATCCGTCCGCCGGGTGGGAATCGTCACTCGCAGCCCGGAGAGGGTAATCTTCCTAAAGTGTTTGGAATCAACGGCCCGGAGTTCATTCTTCTGCTGATCATCGGTGTGCTGGTGATCGGCCCCAAGCGGCTGCCGGAATATACGCAGAAGCTGGCCAACCTGGTCAAGGAAGTCCGCCGGATGGCCAACGGTGCCCGGGAACAAATCAAGGAAGAAGTGGGAATCGACATCGACGATGTCGACTGGAAGAAATACGATCCCCGCCAGTACGATCCCCGCCGCATCATCAAGGAAGCACTGCTCGACGACGACACCAAACCGGTCAGCGCAGGCGCCCCGGCCGCGGTGGCTGCAGTCTCCGGCGCCGCAGCCGCAGCCGACGCTGCACCCAAGCGCCCGGAAAGGGTAGTGCAGAGGCTGGCCCCCGGCGAGGCTGCACCCTTCGACACCGAAGCCACCTAGGGACGGGTTAGCGCGGCTGCAGCCCCAGCTTCATCCCGGCAAGGCCGCGCGGAGCGGCCGCAAGCCTGCCGGCGATCCCCGCCAAGGCGGAAGCCGCCGGGGCCCCGGGCTTGCCAAGGACGATCGGAACCCCGGCATCCCCGCCCTCGCGCAGTTCGATGTCCAGGGGAATCTGTCCCAGCAGCGGAACGTCCACCCCTACGGTGGCGCTGAGCCGTTCCGTGAGTACCGACCCGCCGCCGCTTCCGAAGAGCTCCATCCGGCCGCCGTCCGGCAGCTCCAGGTAGGACATGTTCTCGATGACGCCGGCAATCTTCTGCCCCGTCTGCGTGGCGATGGCACCGGCCCGTTCGGCGACGTCGGCCGCGGCCGCCTGGGGCGTGGTGACCACCAGGATTTCGGCCTTGGGCAGCAGCTGGGCGACGGAAATGGCGATGTCACCGGTACCCGGCGGAAGGTCCAGAAACAGGGCGTCCAGGTCGCCGAAGTAGACGTCCGTGAGGAACTGCTCCAGGGCACGGTGCAGCATGGGTCCCCGCCATGCCACCGGCTGGTTGCCGGTGACGAACATGCCGATGGAGATGACTTTTACCCCGTGTGCAACGGGGGGAAGGATCATGTCGTCCACCTGGGTGGGTTTCTGCGTGATGCCCAGCAGGGCGGGAACCGAGAAGCCGTAGACGTCGGCGTCCACGATGCCCACCCGGAGGCCCCGGGCGGCCAGGGCGGTGGCCAGGTTGACCGTTACCGAGGACTTGCCCACGCCGCCCTTGCCGCTTGCCACGGCATAGACCTTCGTCAGGGAGTCCGGCTCGTTGAAGGGAATCCTGCGCTGTCCGCCAGGGCCGCGCAGCTTTTCCTTGAGGGCGTCCCGTTGCGCCTGGTCCATCACCTTGAGCTGGACGTTGACGGCGGTCACGCCGGGTACGGAGGCAAGGGCCTTCTGTGAATCGGCCGTGATGGTGTTCCGCAGCGGGCAGCCCGCAATGGTGAGCAGCACCGCCACGGTGACCTTGCCGTCGTCGGCCACCTGGACGGAATCCACCATGCCCAGTTCGGTGATGGGGCGCCGGAGCTCCGGATCGATGACCGTTGCCAGGGCGTCGTTGACGGCCCGGACCAAGGGTGAGGAGCCCGTGGTTGCGGGATCGGTGGGGGCGGTCATGGCAGGAGCCTCGGCTTTCTTGCGGTAGCAGCGGCGGCCCGGCCGGTGGCGGGCGGCCTGGTGGTCATTGGGCAGAGTGGCCCGGTTTGACCCGGGGAATCTGCTGGGTGCGCGGGTTGCGCTGCCTGTCCCGCTGTTCACGCAGTTTGTCCTTGACCTTGTCCCGCGGGGACTCGTGCGAGCCGGGCCCGGAGTCCTCGTGGGTCCGCAGTTCCTCCTGCGCTTCCAGGAGGTCTTCGAGGAGGGAGCGCAGCTCGGCCCGGACATAGTCGCGGGTGGCTACCTCGCGCAGCGCGATCCGCAGGGAGGCCAGCTCCCGGGTCAGGTACTCGGTGTCAGAGAGGTTCCGCTCGGCGCGCTGGCGGTCCTGCTGCAGCGAGACGCGGTCGCGGTCATCCTGCCGGTTCTGCGCCAGCAGCAGCAGCGGCGCAGCGTAGGAGGCCTGCAGCGACAGCATCAGGGTCAGTAGGGTGAAGCCAAGGTCCCTGGAGTCGAACTGCCAGTCAGCGGGCGCCCAGGTGTTCCATCCCAGCCAGAAGATGCAGAAGATGGTCATATAGACCAGGAACTGTGGCGTTCCCATGAACCGGGCGAACGCCTCGGTGGCGTGGCCGAACGCATCGGGGTCGGGACGGAACGTGGGCAGGATCCGCTGCCTGCCGCTCAGGGGTGTATCCAGGCTGCCTTTTGATTCCGCTTTGGCCGGGTTGCGCTGGTTGAGGTTCTTGGGAGCGCTGTTATCAGCCAATGCGGCCACCGAGCTTTCTTATCGGGGCTTCGCCATCATGGGCGCGCCAGTCGTCCGGCAACAAGTGATCCAATACGTCATCAACAGTCACCGCCCCCACAAGCCGGCCGGCGTCATTGACCACCGGGAGGGAGTTCAGGTTATAGGTAGCCAGGGTCCGTGCCACTTCGCTGATGTGGGCTTGGTCGGACAGTGGCTCAAGGTTTTTGTCCACCAGGTTTCCCAGTGCCTCGAACGGCGGGAAGCGCAGCAGCTGCTGGATGTGGACCACGCCCAGGAAGCGGCCCGTGGGCGTTTCCAGCGGCGGCCGGGCGATGAAGATCGACGACGCCAGTGCGGGGGAGAGTTCTTCCCGCCGGACGTGGGCCAGGGCTTCGGCCACCGTTGCCTCCGGTGGAAGGATCACCGGCACGGGGGTCATCAGGCCGCCGGCGGTGTCCTCGTCGTATTCCAGCAGGCGGCGCACGTCCTCGGCCCCTTCGGGCTCCATGAGCTGGAGGAGTTCTTCCGCCTGGGCTGACGGGAGTTCACCCAGGAGGTCGGCGGCGTCGTCAGGGTCCATCTCCTCCAGGACATCGGCGGCGCGCTGGAGGTCCAGTGCGGAAAGGATCTCCACCTGGTCGTCCTCGGGCAGCTCCTGGAGGACGTCGGCGAGCCGTTCGTCCTGCAGTTCGCTGGCCACTTCGAAGCGGCGCTTGTCGCTCATCTCCTGCAGTGCTTCGGCGAAGTCGGCCGGTTTGAGGTCCTCGTGGTTGGCAACGAACTGCGTGGCCGCCTGCGGTTCGGTGCGCGGGCCCTGCTGGGCGTCCGCCCAGTCGATGATCAGGGTCTCGTTGCGGCGCAACCGGCTCAAGGGGGAGAGGGAGTGCCCGCGGCGGACGAAGAGCTTGCTGACGAACCAGTCGCGGGACCTGTGCTGGTCCATGGCGATGTCCTCGATGGTGGCGTCGCCGCTGCCGTCACGGAGGGTGACGCGGCGGTCGAACATCTCGGCCACCACCAGCGTTTCCGCCCCGCGCTGTTCAAACCGGCGCAGGTTGACCAGGCCGGTGCAGATGACCTGCGTCTGGTCGATCGAGGTGATGCGGGTCATGGGTACGAACACGCGCTTCTTGCCGGGAACTTCGACGACGATGCCCACCACGTGCGGGGCTCCCTGGGTTCCCCGGGACAGCACAACAACATCGCGCAACCGGCCCAGCCGGTCGCCCAGCGGGTCGAAGACGTCGAGGCCCAGGAGGCGTGCCACGAAGACGCGGGTAGGTGTTGTGCTCACCACTACAGGCTACCGAGTCTGCTCTCTTTTAGCTGAATTTACAGGCGGCACCCACCTTCATGGGCAAGAATGGGTTTATGTCGAACATTTTTGGTGGTCCCAAGCCCGGCGCCGCGAACGGACCGGATGATGCCCGGGCTGTTCCCACCGGCGACACCGTTGGCTCCTACACTTCCTACCTCGACGCCCAGAAAGCGGTCGACTACCTTGCGGACCAGCAGTTCCCGGTCCAGATGGTGTCCATCGTGGGCAACGAGCTGAAGATGGTGGAGCGCGTCACGGGGCGCCTGAGCTACCCGCGCGTGGCGCTCTCCGGTGCCCTGAGCGGCATGTGGTTCGGCCTGTTCGTGGGCGTCATGCTCTCCTTCTTCGCCCCGTCGCCCGGATACTTCTCCATCATGACCTCGGTGCTGATGGGTGCGGCGTTCTTCATGCTCTTCGGCATCGTCACCTACGCCATGCAGCGCGGCAAGCGGGACTTCACGTCCACCAGCCAGGTGGTGGCCACCAACTATGACGTGATCGTGGCCCCCGAGGCAGCCCACGAGGCCCGCCGCCTCCTGCAGCAGCTGCCCATGTCCCGTTCGGATGCGGCGTCGGGCCACGGACCGTACACCCAGCACGACTACTACAACCAGCAGCAGCACCAGCAGCCCGGGCAGCAGCAGGGACAGGGCCCGGCCCGCCCCGCCGGCTGGAACGATCCCTACGGCCAGAGGTCGGCCGGCCAGGGTGGACCAACGCAGGGAGGCCACGGGTACCCGGAGGACGGCAGCCAGCAGCACAGCGGCCAGCAGCCGGCGCAGCACTACGACGGCGGCCAGCAGCACGCCGACCAGCAGCCGGTCCGGTCCGCAATTCGCTACCCGGACCTGCCCGACGGCCGCCCGCAGTATGGCGTCCGCGTACCGCAGGGTCCGGCCGCGGGACAACCGGGGATGGGCGACACTGCGGGAGGCCCTGCTGAACACCGGGCAGGCGACCACGCGCAGGACGGCACCGACCATCCGGCTGATACCGCTTATGGTGCGGAGGGCGGGCAGCACCGGGGCGAGCACCGCCAGTAACCGCACCGGTGCTTCCGGGACCACGGGTCCAGGCGCATCACGGGGAACTGGTACCGACACAACAGAGCGGGGCCGCTGGAATGCATCCGGCGGTCCCGCTCTTTGTTGCCTGGGCGCTTCCTAGGCCTCTTCGGTACGGTAGATCCCGGCCATCCAGTCCTCCACGTCCTCCGCATTGCGCGGCAGGGCGGCACTGAGGTTGACGGGGCCGTCGGCGGTCATGAGGATGTCGTCCTCGATCCTGACGCCGATGCCCCGGTATTCCGCGGGGATGGCGAGGTCTTCCTTCTTGAAGTACAGGCCGGGTTCGATGGTGAACACCATGCCCTCGGTCAGGACGCCGTCGAGGTAGAGTTCCCGCTTGGCCTGGGCACAGTCATGGACATCCAGGCCCAGGTGGTGGCTGGTGCCGTGCGGCATCCAGCGGCGGTGCTGCTGGCCTTCCGGGCTGATGGCTTCCTCCACGCTGACGGGCAGGATTCCCCAGTCGGCCAGGCGCTCGGCCAGGACCGTGGTGGCTGCGGTATGGATGTCGCGGAACTTCGTCCCGGGCTGCGCGGCGGCGAATCCGGCATCGGCGGCGTCGAGTACCGCCTGGTAGACCTTGCGCTGGATGTCGCTGAAGGTGCCGCTGGCGGGAAGGGTCCGGGTGATGTCCGCCGTGTAGAGCGAGTCGGCCTCGACGCCGGCGTCCAGGAGCAGGAGTTCGCCGGCGTGGATCCGGCCCGTGTTGCGGGTCCAGTGCAGCACGGTGGCGTTGTTGCCGGACGCTGCGATCGTGTCATAGCCCAGTTCGTTGCCCACTTCGCGGGCGCGGGCGAAGAAGGCACCCTCCACCACGCGTTCGCCGCGGGCATGCGTGAGGGCCCGGGGCAGGGCCTTGACCACCTCTTCGAATCCTTCGACCGTGGCGGACACCGCAATCTTCATCTGCTCGATTTCCCATTCATCCTTGAGCAGGCGCAATTCGGACAGGGCTTCGCTGAGCTTCTCGTCCAGGGCGTCGAGCACTTCAAGGTCCAGGTTCTCGGGGTCCTTGGCCGTGTTGTACCGGGCCGTGTCCACCAGTGCGTCGATGTTCTCGTCAACCTTGCGGACAAGGCGGATGGAGATCCCGCCGATCTCCGGGGCGCCCACATCCTTCGTGATGGCCGTTTCCAGCTGGTCGATGTGCGCGGTGGCCAGTCGCAGCCGGGCCTCGAACTCTTCGAGGGTGGGGCGGGCCCCAATCCAGAACTCGCCGGAGCGGGAGTCCGCATAGAACTGTTCCGTATCCCGGCCGGCCAGCGGCCGGAAGTAGAGGGTGGCAGTGTGGTTCGCGCCGTCGTCGCCCCTTCCCTCTTCCACCGGTTCCAGGATCAGGACCGCGTCCGGCTCGTGGTCCAGGCCGAGGCCTGCCAGGTGCGCGAAGCCCGAGTGCGGGCGGAAGCGGTAGTCGCAGTCGTTGGAACGGACCTTGAGCGGCCCCGCGGGGATGACCAGGCGTTCGCCCTTGAACTGGGCCGAGATGGCCTTGCGCCGGGTTGCGGCGTAAGCGGCGACGGCGTCGCGCTGGGGAAGCTCCTGGGTGGAGGGCGCCCAGTTGCTGGCCATGAAGGCCTTGAAGGCGTTGGAACTGGGCCGCTGGGAGCGGTTGTTGACGCGGTCCTCCAGCGGCTGGGAAGCAGAGTTTTGGGTGTTTTCGGCATCGTTCACGGCACCATCGTCTCACCAGCGTCCCGGCTAAGCGAACAGGCCTCCCCGGTCTCCCGCCGCCGGTCCACTACGCTGGATAAGTGAGGATTGACCTGCATGCCCACTCCAACGTCTCCGACGGCACCGAGACCCCGGCCGATGTCATGGCCTCGGCTGTCCGCGCGGGACTGGACGTGGTGGCGCTGACGGACCATGATTCAACGGCAGGCTGGGCGGAAGCCACCGCGGCCGCAGCCACGTACGGGGTGGCCCTGGTACCGGGCATGGAAGTCTCCTGCCGGACGGAGGAAGGCATCAGCGTCCACCTCCTGAGCTACCTGCACGACCCCACCCATCCCGGGCTCCTCGAGGAGATCACCAAGGCGAAGGACTCGCGCCTGACGCGCGCCGAACGCATGGTCACCATCCTCGCCGAGGACTACCCGCTCACCTGGGACGACGTCATCCACCATGTCGCGCCGGGAGCCACCCTCGGCCGGCCGCACATCGCCGACGCCCTCGTCGCCGCGGGGGTAGTTGAGGACCGTTCCGAGGCGTTCGCGTCCATTCTCACCTCCCGGTCCCGCTACTTCATCCCGCACTACGCCCCGGACCCGGCCACCGCCGTCGAGCTTGTCCGTGCCGCCGGCGGCGTGCCGGTGTTTGCCCACCCCGTAGCCTCCGCCCGGGGACGGATCGTGGGGGAGCGGACCTACCGGGAAATGATCGACGCCGGCCTGGCCGGCCTGGAGATCGACCACCGGGACAATCCGGAAGAGGGACGGGACTTCCTGCGCAGGCTCGCTGCCCGGCATGGCCTGCTGATCACGGGATCCTCCGACTACCACGGCACCGGTAAGCCCAACCTGCTAGGCGAAAATCTCACGGCACCGGACATGCTGGCGCGGATCGAGGAACAGGGCACGGGAGCAGCCGTCGTCCGGCCCTAGGCTGCAGGAGGGCTAACCGGCCGGCAGGAATGAGGTCAGCGTGGCATGCGCACCCAGCCGCTTGGCCATGATGTCGATGGCCGGCTGGTTCTGGTCCACGCACACGAACTTCCGGCCGAGCTTGGCGGCAACTGCCCCCAAGGTGCCCGAGCCGGCGAAAAAGTCCAGGCACCAGTCACCGGGACGCGACGAAGCTGCGACGACGCGGCGGACCAGGCCCTCCGGTTTCTGGGTGGGGTAGCCGGTCTTTTCCTTGCCGGTGGGCGAGACGATGGTGTGCCACCAGACGTCCGTGGGCAGCTTGCCCAGTTCCCGCTTGGCAGGGGTCACCAGGCCCGGCGCCATGTACGGTTCACGGTCCACCTCGGCGTTGTCGAAGTGGTACTTCGCCGGGTTCTTCACGTAGACCAGGATGTTGTCGTGCTTGGTGGGCCACCGGTTCTTCGCCCGGGCACCGTAGTCATATGCCCAGATGATCTCGTTCAGGAAGCATTCCCGGCCGAAGATGGCATCCAGCATGACCTTGGCATAGTGCACCTCGCGGTAGTCCAGATGCAGGTACAGGCTGCCGTCATCGGCCAGCAGGCGCCACGCTTCCACCAGCCGGGGCTCCAGGAAGGACCAGTAATCGCTGAACGCATCATCGTAGCGGTGCAGGGCGCCCTTGATGGTGTCGTAGGAGCGGCCCTTGAACCCCACCCGGTCCCCGCTGCCTTCGGCGTTGACCACCATTTTGGTTTCCCGGCGCGTCTGTGGCCGGCCCGTGTTGAAGGGCGGGTCCACGTAAATCAGTGTGAAGGCGCCGTCCGGCAGCGTGGGGAGGTACGCCGCGTTGTCCGCGTGCACCACCAGGCTGCCGCCGTCCGGCGCCCAAACAGTGTCAGTCATCGGGGCAGTTAGCCCTCGGAGTTGCCAGGCTGCGTGCCCTTGTCGGCACCGGCCACCACTTCGCCGTTCCGGCGGCGGGTGCGGGTGCGGGTGCGGCGGGCGCGGTTCGGTTTTTCGCCGTCGGTTGCGGCGGCCTCGCCGGCGGGCGCGGTCTCCGGGGTCGATGTACGACGACGGCGCTCGCCCTGGCGGCCGGCCGAGTCGCTGCTGCGGCCACCTTCGCGGCTGCCGCCCTTGCCGGCGTCGGCCTTTCCGCGGCCGCGTCCGTCCCGGTCGCGGGTCCGGCCCGCGTCACGGCCGCCGCGGCTGTTCTTCTTCCCGGTCTCGCCGAGGTCCTCGAGGACTTCGGCGTCGACGCCGGCCAGGGTCCGCTTGTCCCGGGGAAGGCGGCCCTTGGTGCCTTCGGGAATGTCAAGATCGGTGAACAGGTGCGGCGAGGACGAGTAGGTTTCCACGGGCTCGGGCACATTCAGGCCAAGGGCCTTGTTGATCAGGGCCCAGCGGGGAACATCGTCCCAGTCGACGAACGTGACGGCCGTGCCCTTGTTGCCGGCGCGGCCGGTGCGGCCCACCCGGTGCAGGTAGATCTTCTCGTCCTCCACGCACTGGTAGTTGATGACGTGGGTGACGTCCTCGACGTCGATGCCACGGGCGGCGACGTCGGTGGCCACCAGGACATCGACCTTGTTGTTCCGGAAGGCGCGCAGCGCCTGCTCGCGGGCTCCCTGGCCCAGGTCGCCGTGGATGGCGGCGGCGGCGAACCCGCGGTCCACCAGTTCCTCGGCCACCTTGGCGGCGGTGCGCTTGGTCTTGGTGAAGATGATGGTCCGCCCGCGGCCTCGGGCCTGCAGGATGCGCGCCACCACTTCGGTCTTGTCCATGCTGTGGGCACGGTAGATCAGCTGGCGGATGTCGCGTTTGGTCAGGCCCTCGTCCTCCGGATCCGCGGCGCGGATGTGCGTGGGCTGGGTCATGTACCGGCGCGCCATGGCGATGACGGGGCCGGGCATCGTGGCGGAGAAAAGGAGGGTCTGGCGGACGGCGGGCGTGGCCGCGATCAGCGTCTCCACATCCGGCAGGAAGCCCAGGTCCAGCATTTCATCGGCTTCGTCCAGCACCACGATCTTGACGTTCTTGAGGCTCAGGTGCTTCTGCTTGTAGAGGTCGATCAACCGGCCGGGGGTACCAACCACCACCTCGACGCCCTGCTTCAATGCCTCCACCTGGGGCTCGTAGGCGCGGCCGCCGTAGATGGTGGTGATCCTGGCGTTCCGCTTCCGCGCAGCCGTCTGGAGATCGTTCGCAACCTGGACGGCCAGCTCACGGGTGGGCACAATGACCAATGCCTGCGGCGCCCCCGGAACGGCCAGCTTGGCGTAGCCGGGGTCGTCCTGGCCGATCACGCGCTGCAGCGCCGGAATGCCGAAGCCCAGGGTCTTGCCGGTGCCGGTTTTGGCCTGGCCGATGATGTCGTGGCCGCCCAGGGCCACCGGCAGGGTCATCGCCTGGATGGGGAAGGGGTGGGTGATGCCGGCGTCGGCCAGGGATTCGACGATGTCCGGGCGGACGTTGTAGTCGGCGAAGGACTTCTCCGCGATTTCGTGCGGCTTTTCGTCCGAGATGATGGTTTCTTCCGGCTCGATGGTTTCCGTGCCGGACACATCGCTCAGGAGCTGGTGGGTATGCAATTCACTCACAGGGGAGTTTCCTTATTCATTTGGGCAATGGCGCTGCCTGCTCAACGGGCCGGCCAAAGCTGGCCGCTCCGGAGCACGCTCAGGCGCGCAAGCGATTCCAGTGGAAGCCGATCGCGGGCTATCTAATGCTGGCACTGGTGACCAACGGGTACTTCTCAAGATCGCGTAGGGGCGGGCTTGTTGGTTTCAAATCAAGGAAATCAACGACCGGGCATCCAGTTCTACCCTCCCAGTCTAGCCGTAAGGGCACAAAAACACGGTTTCGGCCCTCCCTGGGAGCCGCCTGCCGCTCAGGAAACGAGCTCGAAGTGGATCTGCCGGGTGGTGATATCGGAGGAAACGAGCCGCACCCGGACCTTGGTGCCGGACTCCAGTTCGCCGGCGCACCGTGCGGTCACCGCCGGTTCGGCAATCTGGATAATCCCGGAACTGCCGCCATTGCCGTTCTTTCCATTCCCGTTGCCGTTCTGCGGCTTGGATCCGGAAATGACGATCGCATCGAACTCCTGCCCGATGTGGTTGAGCAGCAGCGCCGCCTCCACGGTATCCAGGGCCAGGCGCTCCATTCGTGACGCCAGCTGGTCCGAGCCGGCCATGATGCCCGGAAGCAGGGGCAGGGCTTCGCGCGCCCAGCCGGGAACTTCGCCGCCGTTGCTCAGGGCCTCGCAGATGACCAGCACGAACCGGTCCACCAGGCGGCGCAGCGGCGCCGTGGTGTGGGCGTAGGCGGCGCCGATGGCGGACTGGATGCCGTCTTCGGGGACGGTTCCGTCGAAGGCGGTGTAGGAGGCGCCGCGGAACAGCATGCCGGCCGAATGCATGATGGCCAGCTGGCGGGGGTCTGTGGGATCGAGCGACCGCAGGTATTCGCCGTAGCTGACGTGCCCGTCCCAGGGCTTGCCCAGCACCTCGGTCTGCAGCCGGAAGTGCCGCAGCGACCGCTCGTCAGGGGCAGGCATGGTCCGCAGGATGCCCACTTTGCCCTCCAGCATGAGCTGCGCGGCGGCCATTCCGGTCATCAACGAGATCTGCGCGTTCCAGTCCTCGACGGGAAGCTGCGGAACGGCGTCAATCCGGTAGCCGCCGTCCGGCAGCTGGACGATTTCCTGCTCGGGCATGTTCAGGCTGGCGCCCTCGCGCGCCCGTTCCAGTGCTACCCGCTTCAGGCCCACCTCGCGGAGCAGCCGCAGGACGGGAGGCGCGGTCCCGGCGTCGAGGTCTGCCTGGGCGCCCTTGTAGCTGAGCTTGTCGCGGCTGCGGACCCGTGCCCGCCGGACGCCCACGGTCAGTACCGACGCGTCGCCGTCGAGCGTGAAGTCCCAGACGAAAGCCGAACACTCCTGGCCGGGCAGCAGGCTGCCGGCCCCCTCGCTGATCACCTCCGGATGCAGCGGGATCCGACCGTCCGGAGCGTAGAACGTCTGCCCGCGGCGCCGGGTTTCGGCATCCAGCGGACCGCCAGGCGCAACGAAGGCGGGGACGTCGGCGATGGCGTACATGACCCGGTAGCCGTCCCCGTCCAGTTCGATAAACACGGCCTGGTCCAGGTCGGTGGAGGACGCCGGATCGATGGTGACGAATTCGACGGTGGTCAGGTCGTAGGACGGCAGCGTCAACGCCGCGACGGCGGCCCGGGCGTCTTCCACGGCGTCGGCCGGGTACGGGCCCGGCAGCTCAAGTTCGGTCCGCAGCAGGCCCAACGCCTCTTCCAAGGCGTTCCTGTGGTCATGGACGTTGGGGGCCAACCGATGATGTGACACAAAATTCAGCCTAGCCCCAAGTTCCGGGATTAAGCAGGCTCAGCCGTCCAGCGCGCCAAGGAGCGAGGCAGCAGCCGCCGCGGGGTCGGGGGCCTCGGTGATGGCGCGCACCACGACGATCCGGCGTGCACTGGCCTCCACCACCTCGCGGACGTTTCCGAGGTCGATGCCGCCGATGGCGAACCACGGCACGGGATCCCCGGCCTGCGCCGAGGCGCCGGCGGCGTACTTGACCAATTCGGGCCCGACGGCGGCCCTGCCGGGTTTGGTGGGGGTGGCCCACACGGGCCCCACGCAGAAGTAGTCCAGCCCGGACGGGCCGCCGGTTGCCTCGAGGGCCGCGTCGACCTGGCCGGTGGTGTGGCTGGAGAGGCCGATGGCGGCGTTGCCGTTGACCAGGGTCCGCGCCGCGGCCAGCGGAAGGTCCTTTTGGCCGATGTGGAACACCGGTGCCCCGGACAGGACGGCGATGTCGGCGCGGTCATTGACGGCCCAGAGTTTCCCGTGCCGCACCGCGGTCTCCTTCAATGCCGCCAGAAGGTCCAGTTCCTCGGCGGCCTCGATGGTCTTGTCGCGCAGCTGGATGATGTCCACGCCGCCGGCAAACGCGGCGTCCACGAACTCCGCGAAGTCGCCCCGGGCGGTCCGTGCATCGGTGCACAGGTACAGGCGGGCCGCCTTGAGGGCGTCGTTGTGGCCGGCGTTGGCGACTTCGGCATGGGGCACGTCAGCAGCCGGGGCGTGGGAACCTGCCGGGAAGGAGGGGGTGGTCGCATTCATGCCTGCAAGCCTAGTTCCTCTAAACTGGGCACGTACTGCGGGAGCCCGCGGCAGCTGTCACAAAGCGCCGGGCTGAGAGGGCGTCAGAGCCGACCGCTTGACCTGATCCGGTTAATGCCGGCGTAGGGAAGGAACCACATGAGCACTCCTGTTGACCATCGTGCCGGGCCGTCCGGCGCCCCCGGTTCCATGGTCCGCGCGGACGTCGCCGTCATCGGCGGCGGAGTGGTGGGCCATGGCATCGCCTGGGAGGCGCAGCGCTCCGGCCGTTCCGTTGCCCTGATCGATGACGCGCCCGGAAGCGGTGCCAGCTGGGCCGCCGCAGGAATGCTGGCCCCCGTCAGCGAACTGCACTACCAGGAGGAGGACCTCCTGGAACTGATGCTTGACGCTTCCTCCCGCTGGCCCGGTTTCGCCGCAGGCATCGCCGAAGCCACCGGTGCGGATTCCGGATACCTCACGACGTCGACACTCGCCGTGGGTGCCGACGCCGCGGACCGCCGCGCACTGATGGACCTCCGCGGGGTACAGCAGGCCAACGGACTGTCCGTGGAACCCCTGACCGTACGGGAAGCCCGCAAACGCGAGCCGCTCCTCAGCCCCGCGATAGCCTGCGCCCTGGACACGCCCGCTGACCACCAGGTTGATCCCCGCCGCCTGGTGGCTGCCCTGCGGCAGGCCCTCGCCGGCGCCGTCCGCGGGATGCCCGGCCTGGCGGCGGCAGGGGCGGGGGACGGGTATGCCGTGCCGGACCGGGCAGCCGGCCTGCTCTGGGAGGGTGGAACCGTCGTCGGCGCCAGCCTCGCCGGCGGCGGCACCGTCCTGGCAACGGAAACTATCGTGGCCAACGGGCTGCAGGCAGGGGACCTTGGCGGCCTGCCCGACGGGCTGGAGTTGCCCCTGCGCCCTGTGCACGGCGACATCCTGCGGCTCGCCGTTCCCCGCCACCTCCAGCCCCTGGTGACGTCCACCGTGCGCGGGCTGGTTCACGGCGTCCCCGTCTACATCGTTCCCCGGCAGGACGGGACCGTGGTCATCGGCGCCACCCAGCGCGAGGACGCCCTGTCCGATGCCGTCAGCGCCGGAGGCGTCTACCAGCTGTTGCGCGATGCCCAGGCGCTGGTGCCCGCCGTTGCCGAACTGGAGCTGCTGGAGTGCACCGCCAGGGCCCGGCCCGGAACCCCCGACAACGCGCCGCTGCTGGGCCGTGTGCCTGCGCCCCCCGGATCCGCGGGAACCAAGGCCGGTGACGTCCCGGGACTCATCATCGCCACCGGGTTCTTCCGGCACGGGGTGCTGCTCACCCCCGCGGCCGCAGCCATCTGCGCCGGCTTGCTGGACGGGCGTGCCGATCCGCGCTGGGCGCCTTTCAGCCCGGAGCGGTTCTCGCGTCCGGCCGCTGCCCGCACAAACCACCACACCAAGGAGACAGCGTGAACATCACCCTGAACGGAAACACCCACACGGTGGCGGACGGCGCCTCCATCACCACCCTCGTCAGCCAGGTCACCGGACGCCCGCTGGCGCCTAACGGCCAGGCGACGGACGGCGGGAAGCTGGGGGTCGCCGTCGCCCATAATGCGCAGGTGGTGCCGCGCAGCCAATGGTTCGCCACGGCGCTCGCCGAGGGCGACGACATCGAACTTGTCACGGCAGTACAGGGAGGCTGACACCATGACCGAAACCAGCACCATCAACCCGGCCGGGAATCCCGGCGCCGCTGACGCCCTGGTGATTGACGGCGTCGCCCTTGGATCCCGCCTGATCATGGGTACCGGCGGGGCACCGAGCCTGGACGGACTGGGCGCTGCGCTCCTGGCCTCCGGCACCGCCTTGACCACCGTGGCCATGCGCCGCTACTCGACGGCGGAAACCGGCTCGCTGTTCCAGCTGCTGGTGGACCACGGGATCCGCGTGCTGCCCAACACCGCAGGCTGCTTCACGGCCAGGGACGCCGTCCTCACGGCGGAGCTTGCCCGGGAGGCATTGGAGACCGACTGGGTGAAGCTGGAAGTCATTGCCGACGAGCAGACACTGCTGCCCGATGCCGTGGAATTGGTGGAGGCCACGGAACAGCTGGTCAACCGGGGGTTCAAGGTCTTCGCCTACACCAACGACGACCCCGTGCTGGCGCTGCGGCTGGAGAACCTTGGCGCCACCGCGGTCATGCCGCTCGGCGCCCCGATCGGGACGGGCCTGGGAATCCTGAACCCGCACAACATCGAGCTCATCGTGTCCCGCGCCTCGGTGCCGGTGGTGCTGGACGCCGGCATTGGCACGGCCTCGGACGCGGCGCTGGCCATGGAGCTGGGCTGCGACGCCGTCCTGCTGGCCACGGCCGTGACGCGGGCGCAGAACCCCGCACTCATGGGCGAGGCGTTCAAGCACGCAGTTCTCGCCGGCAGGATGGCCCGGGCAGCCGGGCGCATCCCGCGCCGGGAACACGCCCTCGCCTCGTCCGCGATGGAGGGCCGGGCGGAGTTCCTCTGACACCGTACATACGCGTGTGGCCACCACCCGGCAGGGTGGTGGCCACACGCGTATGTACTAACCTGCAGGCGGTCAGCGCCGCAGGATGGCGGTCAGGCGTTCCGTATCGCGGCGGGCACGGGAGCGGCCCAGGAAAACGACGACGGCGATCGCCGCGGCGACGCCCAGGACCATCGGCAGGACCCAGGGAAGCCAGGTGGTTCCCGGCAGGTAGCCCAAGCCTGCGGTCATCAGGATGATCCACGCCAATGCCGCAACACCCGCGGCCACACCGGCCGGCAAGGCCGCGCCGTACTTGGAGTGCCGCTTGTCATTGGCCCAGACAACGAAGCCTGCAGCGACGGTTGCCAGCACCACGATGGTCAGCGAAAGCATGGATCTCCTTGAAAAACGGCGGGCCTGCAGCAGGCCAGGACTAGAACTGGCCGAAACCTACGCGCCGGACCTCTTCGGCCCCGATTTCCACGTAGGCAAGCGCGTTGCCCGGAACAATGATCAGGCGTCCCTTGTCATCCTTCAGGCGCAGTTCGCTGCCCTCGTTAATGGCTTCGCCAACAACCTTGGCCACGGTCTCCGCATCCTGGGTCGATTCCAGCACGATTTCGCGGCCAACGTTCTGAACGCCGATCTTAATCTCCAAGGGGGCCTCCCAGCCTGTGAAAGTACTCGTGTTTCTCTACGAGGTGTTGTCTTATTTGTAGTCTAGGACTCTTTGGGGAAGCGAGAGATTCCGCGCCAAGCTAAACGGTAGATGAGGTCACTGGCCACATCGAGGTCCAGGTTCCCATCCGTTTCCAGCCAGTACCGGGCGCTGACCTGCGCCATCCCGGCCAGCCCGCGGCCCAGCAGTTCGGCTTCCAGGTGGGGGAGCTTGGTGTCCTCGGCAATCACCCGGGCGATGGCGTCGGCGAAGGTCCGGTTAAAGGTTTCCAGCCTCGAGCTGACGTCGGGATCGTTGATCAGGTCGGATTCGAACACCAGGCGGTGGGCCTGGTCGTCATTGGCGATGAAATGGAAGTAGGCGCGCATGACGGCCTGGACGCGTTCATCGTTGTCCGTGGTGGAGTTCAGGGCGCCCAGCATTAATTCAGTGAGCGACGCCAGGTGGCTTTCCAGCAGCGCGAGGTAGAGGTCGCGCTTGGACGGGAAGTGCTGGTACAGCACCGGTTTGCTCACGTGCGCGGTCTCTGCGATCTCGTCCATCGCAGCGCCGTGGTAGCCGTTGGCTACGAACACCTCCTGGGCCGCGGCAAGGAGTTGTGCGCGGCGCTCATCCCGGGGCAGCCGGGCGGACCGCTGGCCTGCGGGGCGGGAGGGAGCTTGCGGTTCGGCGGCGGTCGGGCGGTCGGCCCGTGCTTCAGGGACCACAGTTGTCCTTCTTTCCATTGCAGTTACCCTTCACTTTACTGCGGGGTAATATGACCCGGCGGTATCCCGGGGCATACATTGAAGTATGGCTTCGTCTTTCACCGCAAATGTTGCGTCACCCTCCCTGGATCCGCTGGTGGAACCGGCCGCCGACCTTACTGCCGCCGAGGTCGAAAGATACTCCCGGCACCTGATCATTCCCGAGATCGGCGCCCTCGGGCAGCGGCGGCTCAAGAACGCCAGGGTGCTGGTAATCGGCGCCGGCGGACTGGGAGCACCCGCGCTGCTCTACCTCGCCGCGGCCGGGGTGGGAACCATCGGCATCATCGACGACGACGTCGTGGACCTGAGCAACCTGCAGCGCCAGGTGATCCACGGTGTCAGCGATGTGGGCCGGCCCAAGATCGAATCGGCGCGCGACGCGATCGCCGAACTGAACCCGCTGGTGGACGTCCGGCTGCACAACGTGCGCCTGGACGCATCCAACGCCCTGGATCTGTTCAGCGGCTATGACCTCATCCTCGACGGTGCCGACAACTTCGCCACCCGCTATCTGGTCAACGACGCCGCCGCCATCCTCGGCAAACCGTACGTGTGGGGCTCCATCTTCCGCTTTGACGGCCAGGTCAGCGTCTTCTGGGAGAGGCATGGACCCACCTACCGGGACCTGTACCCCGAGGCCCCGCCCGCCGGTTCCGTTCCGTCCTGTGGCGAGGGCGGGGTCTTTGGCATGTTGTGCGCCGCCGTGGGATCGCTCATGGTGACCGAAGCGGTGAAGCTGATCACCGGCGTCGGGCGCTCTTTGCTGGGCCGCGTGGCCCTCTTCGACGCGCTGGGCGGCAGTTGGCGCGAGATCCGGGTAGCGAAGGATCCGGCTGCCGAACCCATCACCGAACTCACCGACTATGAGGCGTTCTGCGGCATCGCCCCGGCGGCCGCGTCGGACGCCGGGCACACGGTCACCGCCACCCAGCTCGCCACCATGCTGGCCTCGCGCGAAGCCGGGCTGAAGGACTTTGAACTGGTGGACGTCAGGGAATCGGGGGAGTACGACATCGTCCGGATCGACGGGGCAAAACTGATCCCGCAGGGACGGATCCTGGCCGGCGAGGCCTGGGACGAACTTCCGCAGGACCGGGACATCGTGTTCCACTGCAAGGCCGGTACGCGGTCCGCGAATGTGCTGGCGGCCGCCCGGGAAGCCGGCTACCAGCGGGTCAGCCACCTCGACGGCGGGATCCTGGCCTGGGTGCGCGACGTGGAACCCCAGAAGCCGGTCTACTGACCGGGATGCCCCATCACCTTTAGCGGTTTTTTGAGAAACGCCGCATCACTTCCCTGAAGAAAGTGATGGGGCGTTTCCGATTTAGGGGCAAATGGTGATGGGGCGTCGGGGAAAGGACTCAGGCGGTTTCGCGGCCTTTGTGGTCCACCGGGCATTCGGCCTCGGTCACGGCGGGGGAGTTGGTTGCCGCCGCGGGCTGCTCGACGGTGATGCCGTACAGGGCCTCCAGCGCCGCCACGTAGTCGTCCTGTTGGCCGTTGGCCGCGAGTTCGCGGGCGCGGACCGTGGGGACGTGCAGCAACTGCTTGACCATGCGGCGCAGCGCGAACTCGACTTCTTCAGCGGCAGCGGTGCAACCGTGGCGGGCGCGCACCTTTTCCATCTCCGCGTCCAGCACGCTCATGGTGTGGCGCCGCAGGGCAACGATGGCGGAGTCCACGGAGCGGGCTTCGCGCTCCTGCTCGAAGGCCTTCGCGGCACCCTTGACGATGCCGCTGGCCTGGGTGAGGGATTCCGCCTGCTCCTGCGGGGCGGCCAGGCGCACCGATTCCAGGGTCAGCAGTTCAACGCCGTCCAGTTCGCCGACGGCGGGATCGAAATCGTGGGTGAGGGCCAGGTCGATGGCGATCAGGGGCTGCGGCGACTCCGCGCGGACCTGGGCCAGTTCATCGGCCTCGACCCGGGTGTCCGAGCCGCTGCAGCCGATCATGACGTCGGCAGCAGCCACCGCCGGGCGCAGGGACTCCGCGTCCAGGGCAGCGCCGCCGCGGGACGCCACGAACCCTTCGGCCCGGCCGGAAGAGGAGAAAACGGAGATGTCGGTGCAGCCGCGCTCACGCAGCAGGGCCATGGTGGCGCCGGCGTAGGCGCCGGTGCCGAACAGGACAACCTTCTTCGTTGACCAGTCCGGGTTCTCGGAAAGATCAGTGGCGAGGTCCAGCGCCACCGAAACGATGGACAGGCCCCGTGAACCGAGGGCAGTCTGTGCGCCCACGTCCTTGGCGGTTTTGGATGCCGCCTGGAAGAGCCGGACCAGTCCGGCGCTGGCAGTGCCGTCGTGCTGTGCGGTGATGAGGGCGCGGCGCACCTGACCGGCGATCTCGCGCTCACCGACGACGGCGGAGTCCAGCCCCGCGCTGACGGCAAACAAGTGCTGGGTCACCTCGGGCCCGGTGCGGGTGCTGAAGGAGCGGGACACGAGGGGTTCTGCCAGGCCGCTGGCCTCGCTGATCCGCGAGACGAGGGCCGCCCGGGCCGCTTCGACGTCGTTCGGATTCGCGGCCTCGCCGTAAATCTCGTAACGGTTGCAGGTGGCCAGGACCACTGCGCCGGCGACGGCTGGTGATTCGGTGAGCGCGGAAGCGGCAATCCCGGAGGAACCGTTGCTCAACTGAGCAACGGTTTCAAGATCGATGTCGGCGTGTGTAGCCACCAATGAAAAAAGAACCACAGCAGACCAATCATAGCTTTTTCGTCGCCCGGTAGAACAACCGCCGGAAAGGATAGTCGCCACAGTGGGGCGTGATCCCTGCCACCTCCGGGATTCACGGGGCTCCAGCGACAGGCTGCCGTTATCTTTTGCGGTTCTTTTTGGGCACAATCAAAGGCATGACTCCTAGCCCTGCCGTCTCCGCTGCCGGCGCCCTCGCCGCAGACCATCCACTGATGGACGGCCGCACAGCAGACTCCCCGCTGATCACGGCCTACCGCGGCGGCAAGCCATCCCGCCGTCCCGTCTGGTTCATGCGGCAGGCCGGCCGCTCGCTGCCGGAGTACCTGAAGGTACGCGAGGGAATTGCCATGCTGGACTCCTGCCTTCGGCCGGAACTGGCCTCCGAGATCACGCTCCAGCCCGTCCGCCGGCATGACGTGGACGCCGGGATCTTCTTTTCGGACATTGTCATCCCCTTGAAGCTTGCCGGCGTGGGCGTGGACATTGTGCCCGGGGTGGGGCCGGTCCTCGATAAGCCCGTGCGCACCGCCGCCGACGTCGCGGCCCTCCCGCAGCTGACGTGGGAGGCCCTGGAACCCATCAGGGAAGCCGTACGCCTCACGGTGGCCGAACTGGGCAGGACGCCTCTGATCGGTTTCGCCGGGGCACCGTTCACCCTGGCCGCCTACATGGTGGAAGGGAAGCCGTCCCGCGACCACCTGGGCCCGCGGACCATGATGCACGCCGACCCGGAGACGTGGAGCGCGCTGGCCAACTGGGCCGCCGACGCCTCAGGCATGTTCCTCCAGGCGCAGCTGGAGGCGGGCGCCTCCGCCGCCCAGCTCTTCGACTCCTGGGCGGGCTCGCTGGGGCTGGCCGATTACACCAAATACGTTGCCCCGGCGTCGGCCCGTGCCCTGGACCATGTCCGCCACCTTGGGGCACCGCTGATCCATTTCGGCACCGGCACCTCCGAACTCCTCGTTGCAATGCGGGACGTGGGGGTGGACGTAGTGGGCGTCGACTACCGGCTGCCGCTGGATGAAGCAAACCGCCGCCTCGGCGGGACGGTGCCGCTGCAGGGAAACATCGACCCCGCGTTGCTGTCAGCACCCTGGAACATCCTGGAAGCGCACGTCCGCGAGGTCATCGCTGCAGGCTCCGACGCACCCGGCCACGTCCTGAACCTGGGGCACGGCGTACCGCCCGAGACGGACCCCGACGTCCTCACCCGGGTTGTGGAGCTCATCCACTCCATCTCGCCGGCTTAACCCGTGGGCAGCTCCCCGGCAACACCCGGCAAGGCGCTGGTGGTGGGCGGCGGGATCTCCGGGCTGCTCTCCGCCCGGGAACTCGCAGCGGCCGGCCATGAGGTGACCGTCCTGGAGGCCGGGACGGCGTGGGGCGGCTGCGTGGGCAGCCACGTGGTGGCCGGCCTCACCCTGGACAGCGGTGCCGAGTCCTTCGCCACCAGGTCCGACGCCGTCGCCCGGCTCTGCACGGAACTGGGCCTTGGCGGGAAGATCGTTCCCCCGCGCCCCGGTGGCGCATGGGTACAGCTTCCGGACGGGCCACGCGAGCTGCCACGGACCGGCGTCCTGGGCATTCCCGCCAATCCCTGGGACCCTGAGGTCCGGCGCACCCTGGGCATCCTCGGCTCGCTGCGCGCCTCCGTGGACCGCCTCCTGCCCGCCTCCGTCGGTGCCGGGGCGGGCGTCACCAGCGTCGCCGCGCTGGTCCGGGCCAGGATGGGGCCGCGGGTACTGGAACGGCTGGTTTCCCCGGTGGTGGGCGGCGTCCACTCCGCCGATCCCGGACTGCTCGACGTCGACATGGTGGCTCCGGGCCTCCGTGCCGGACTGCGCCAGCACGGTTCCCTCGCTGCCGCGGTCTCGGCGCAGCGGCGCCGTGCGGGGGGCCCCGGGCAGCCGCAGCAGCCTGGCCAGCCTGCTAAAGCCGGATCCGCCGTCGCCGGACTCGAAGGCGGCATGCACATCCTGGTGGATGCCTTGGTGGCGGATCTCCAACGCCGGGGTGTGGTCCTTGTGCCGGGCACTGCCGCGACGGCGGTCTCCCGCACCCCTGGCGGCTGGCGCGTCGACGCCGGCGGGGCGTCCTTCAGCGCCGCACTCCTGGTCATGGCCGTGGAGGGACCGGCCGCCGTCGAACTCCTGGAACATGCCGTCCCTGCAATCTCCGGCAGGAAGCCCGCGTCCGGGCCGGACGTCAAGCTGGTCACACTGGTCCTGGACAAACCGGACCTGGACGGGCGGCCGCGTGGAACCGGGATCCTGGTGGCCCCGCAAACGCCAGGGATCGAAGCGAAGGCGCTCACGCACGCCACGGGAAAATGGGATTGGCTGGCTGCTGCCGCCGGGCCGGGACGCCACGTGGTGCGCCTTTCCTACGGCCGTGTCGATGGAGCCTCGGCGCAGCCCTCCGGACCGCAAACGGATGATGAGCTGTTCGCCGCGGCCCTGCGCGACGCCTCCGCCCTGTTGAACGTCCCCCTCACGGAGGAGGACGTCCGGGGCTGGGACGTCGTGCGGTGGCGCGGAGCGCTGCCCTTTGCCGCCGTGGGACACCGTGCCCGGGCCGCCGGGATCCGGGACGCCTGCAGCGCTGCCGGCGGGCTGGCCGTCGTGGGCGGATGGGTGGCCGGGAACGGCCTGGCAGCTGTGGTGGCCGACACACGGGCGCAAATCGCCCAACTCACCGCCGCCTGAGCATTCCTGCTGGTCAGGGCGCCGAACCCGGGCCTGCTGCACCCGCGCAGCGCCCGGGACGGCGTCCTGTCCAGTTTCCAATCGGCCAAGCCTTCTGGTTAGGGTCGATGACTATGGTTCAACACAGGTCCGAGCTTTCAATGTCCCGGACCGGTATCCATGGGGGAATCCGGCGCGGCACCGCAGCAGCGGCCGTCGGAGCGGTACTGGTTCTTTCCACCGGCGTCCAGGCGTCCTTGGCTGACGACGCGGTCCCGCCTCCGCAGGACCCGGCAGCACAAGCCCCCGCCTGGCATGGAGGCCAGGCCACCGGCGAATCGACGGCCACGGCCACCCCGGCACCCCGGACATCTTCGACGCTGCTCCCGTTGCCCGGCTCGCTGCTTCCCACGATTTCCGCTTCCCTGTCCGCTGGCTCGACCTCCACTCCGTCGCCGGCTCCTACCACCTCCGGGACGCCCCTGGCGCCCGGACCACAAACCTCAGCCGCAGCCACGCCGACGGCGTCCGCGGCTCCTCGCGGGTCCGGGTCCGCCACGGCTGCCGCCCCTGGAACCGGTACTTCGACAGCGGCGGGCGGCCCTGCTCCGGCGGCCGCTGCCCCGTCCGCTGGAACCGCGCCGGAAGCAGCCGGGGGAGGTCCCGCCCCGCTGTCCGGGACGCAGGCCACCATGCCGGGGTTCGGTGAAGCATCAGCAGGCGCTGCCGCGGCCTCCGACGCCACCGGGACCGGCGGGACTGCCGCGGGGGACAACGCACCGGCTGCGGGCCCGGTGTCCACGCCGGCCTCCGCCCTGCCAACGTCGTTGTCCATCAACGCGCGCCAGTCGCAGCCCACCCGCGCGCCGCAAGCCGCCGCCGCACCGGAAGGGCCGGGGCAGGCAGTTTCCTCCACCGGCCCACTGCCCGGCGTACCCGATGCCATGGTGTGGCTGGGCGCCGGACTGGTGGGCGTAGGTGCCGCTGCCGGGCTGGTATTCCTGCGCATGCGCCGCCCCTGAGGGCGCCATGCCGGGCGGCCTGCTGCACTCGGGAAGGTGACTTTGGTCACTTCTACGAGCTGTAGAACTCTTCGGTTTCGTCTTGGGGGCAGGGAAGGGGCAAACTTGTAACCATGAGCCACACTTCTGCCGAATCTGTCACTAAAACCGAAGAATCAGCCGAGCAGTTCTTTACCCTCTGGACGGTATTCAAGCGGTCGGAGTCAGTGGTCCGCAGCGCGGATGCCGCCGCCGACTTCGAAGCGCTGCTCGAGCGTCTCGCCGCCGCCGGTGTCACGCACCGGGGCAGCTACGACGTCTCGGCCATGCGCGCCGACGCCGACGTCATGGTGTGGCTCCACGGACCCAAGCCGGAGGCGCTGCAGCAGGCCATCCGCGACATCCGCCGCAGCACCCTCTTTGCCGGCACTGAGATCGTCTGGTCCGCCATGGGCGTCCACCGCGAAGCGGAGTTCGCCAAGAACCACACGCCCGCCTACTCCCGCGGCGTCGCGCCGGCCGAGTGGCTCTGCGTCTACCCGTTCGTCCGCTCCTACGAGTGGTACATCCTCCCTGAGGCCGAACGCGGCAAGATGCTCCGCGACCACGGCCTGCTGGGACGCGACTTCCCGCAGGTCATCTCCAACACCGTTTCCTCCTTCGCCCTGGGCGACTGGGAGTGGATCCTGGGCCTGGAAGCGCCGGAGCTCGTGGACCTGGTGGACCTGATGCGCCACCTGCGGGCCACGGAGGCGCGCAACCACGTGCGCGAGGAGATTCCCTTCTACACGGGACGCCGTATCTCTGCCGACGAGGTTGCCGAGGTGCTGGCATGAGCCCCGAACAGCAGGTAACCGCCGCCGTCAACCCGGTCACCGAAGCAGGACGCATGGCGCCCAAGAATTACGACGCCGTCCTGCTCGCCTCCTTCGGCGGCCCGGAAGGCCAGGAGGACGTCATTCCGTTCCTCCGCAACGTCACCCGGGGCCGCGGCATCCCCGATGAGCGGCTTGAGGAAGTCTCCCACCACTACCGCGCCAACGGCGGCGTCAGCCCCATCAACCAGCAGAACCGCGAGCTGAAGGCCGCCCTGGAGGCCGAACTGGCTGCCCGCGGCATCGAGTTGCCTGTGCTGTGGGGCAACCGCAACTGGGCCCCCTACATCCCGGAGACGCTGCAGGAAGCGTACGACGCCGGCCACCGCCGGGTGCTGATGCTCACCACCAGTGCCTACTCCTGCTACTCCAGCTGCCGCCAGTACCGCGAAGACATCGGCATGGCCCTGACGGAGACCGGCCTGGACGGCAAGCTCGAGGTGGACAAGGTCCGCCAGTACTTCGACCACCCCGGGTTCGTGGAGCCCTTTGTGGAAGGCACCGCTGCAGGCCTTGCGGAGGTCCGCGCCACGCTGGCCGAAGCCGGAACGCCCGACGCCCCCGTGCACATCCTGTTCGCCACCCACTCCATCCCCACCCGCGACGCCGAAGCGGCGGGCCGGTCCGAGGGTGAGCCGCGGGAGTTCGAGGAAGGGTCCGCCTATGTGGCCCAGCACCTCGCCAATGCCGCTGCCGTCATGGAGCGCGTCCAGGGCGAATCCGGGCTGACCGCACCCTGGTCCCTGGTGTACCAGTCCCGTTCGGGCGCCCCGCACGTGCCGTGGCTCGAACCGGACATCAATGACGCCATCGAGGAACTGGCCGGTCAGGGCGCCAAGGGCATCGTGATCGTTCCCCTCGGCTTCGTCAGTGACCACATGGAAGTTGTCTGGGACCTGGACACCGAGGCAATGGAAACCTGCGCCAACCTGGGCCTGGCCGCTACCCGTGTCCCCACCCCCGGGACACACCGGAAGTTCGTCGACGGCCTGGTGGACCTCATCTGCGAACGGACGGTGGCCAACAACATCAGCGATCGCCCGGCCCTGACGGATCTTGGTCCCTGGTACGACGTCTGCCGTCCCGGATGCTGCGCAAACTTCCGCGGCGAAAAGCCCACCATCGCAGGGGCTGACACCACCGTGGGTACGGGCCATGACCCGTACCCGTCCGGCGCCGCCGGGGAAACGGCCCAGCCGTGACGGTCCGGATTGGAACACGCGCCAGCAAGCTGGCGCTGACCCAGACCCAGCAGACCGCCGACCAGCTGTCCGCCGTCGGAGGTTTTCCGGTGGAACTGGTGCACGTGCGCACCGACGGCGACGTCCTGACGGGGTCGCTGTCCCAAATGGGCGGCACAGGCGTCTTTGTCGCCGCCCTGCGCGACGCCCTGCTGCGCGATGAGTGCGATGTTGCCGTGCACTCGCTCAAGGACCTGCCGACCGGCGCCGCAGTGGGGCTCAGCCTTGCCGCCACCCCGCGCCGCGTGGACGTCCGCGACGTCCTGTGCGCCCGCGACGGCCTCAAGCTGGCAGACCTTCCGGCAGGGGCCCGCGTCGGCACCGGGTCGCCCCGGCGCGCAGCCCAGTTGCGGGCCGCCCGCGCCGACCTGGACATTGTGGACATCCGCGGCAACGTGGACACCCGCCTGGGCCGAGTTCCCGGATTGCCCGGCAATTCCACGGACCAGGTAGTGCCCGGCAAGTCCTGCGACCTGGATGCTGTGGTCCTCGCCGCGGCAGGCCTGGAGCGGATCGGCCGGCTGGACGTGGTTTCGGAGTACCTCGAAACCGATGTCATGCTGCCCGCGGCCGGCCAGGGCTCCCTGGCCATTGAGTGCCGCACGGCCGATGCTCCGCCGAAGCCGGGATCACGCGAAGGCTCCCAGGCGGTCCTGGCCCAGGCCCTTGCCGCGCTCGATGATCCCGACACCCGCCTGGCGGTCACCGCCGAACGTGCCCTGCTGGCCCGGCTCGAGGCGGGCTGCGCAGCGCCCGTTGGGGCCTATGCCTACCGCAAGGGCAGCATGCTGCACCTTGAAGCCGTGGTGTGCGCCGTGGACGGCACCGCCACCGTGCGGGACAAGCGGGCCACCGACGGGCTGACGGAAGTGGGAGCAACCCTGCTGGGCATCGAACTCGCTGAGCTGCTCCTTGCCGCGGGCGCCGCCGACATCGCCGACCTGCAGGCGTCCTGACCTCCCAATGACGCAGCCTTCCAGCGGCACCGCGCCCCGGACTCCGCTTGGCGGCGTCCGGGTGCTGGTGACGCGCAGCCCCGAACGTTCAGCTACCCTGGTGGTGGCGCTGGCAGGAGCCGGCGCGGAACCTGTGCTGCTGCCGCTCATCGACTTCGAACGGGCGCCTGACCAGCACGCGCTGGACGTCGCCTGTGACGCCCTCGCAGCTGCCGCCTTTGACTGGCTGGTGGTCAGCAGCGCCACCACCGTCCACGTCCTGATGGAAAAAGCGGCTGAACGTGGCCTGCCCCTGGACCGGCTGGTTCCGCCAGGGACGCAGATCGCTGCCGTCGGTCCAGCAACGCGGCGGCTCCTCGAAGCCGGCGGCCTCACAGTGGCCCTGACCCCGCCCGGGGAACAGTCGGCCGCCGGGCTGCTCGCCGTCTGGCCGGGAGGGGGCAGGATCCTGCTGCCCCAGGCGGACATCGCCGCCGGCACCCTGTCGGAGGGCCTGGCAGCGGCAGGCAGCACTGTTACCGCCGTGACTGCCTACCGCACCGTCGACTATCCGGCGGTAGCGGAACGGCGCCTTGCCATGCATGCGGAGGACGCCGACGCCGGCCCCCAGCCGTCGTCGTACTCCCTCCTGACGCCGGAAACCGCCGCGGCTGACATCGCCGGCGGACGGATCGCCGCCGTGATTGCAGCTTCCCCAAGCGCCGTCCGCCGGATCGCCGCGCTGGGTCCGCTGGGCGGCTGCCGCCTCGTGGCCATAGGACGTTCGACGGCGGACCGGGCCTCCGCCCTGGGCCTGGACGTTGCGGCGGTGGCGGCTGAGCCGACGCCGGACGGCCTGGTCGCAGCCGTGGCGCAGGCACTCAGTCCGCCCTGACGATGACAGGCGCGCTTCCCCCCCCAGCTTCACAACCAATGCGAAGGACAGGACCCATGACTTTCCCCACCCAACGCCCCCGCCGCCTGCGCACCACCCCCGCCATGCGCCGGATGACCGCCGAAACACGCCTTTCACCGGCCGAACTCATCCTTCCGGCCTTCATCAGGGAAGGACTCACCGAGCCCAACCCCATCACGTCCATGCCGGGGGTAGTCCAGCACACCACCGACACGCTGAAGCGGGCCGCCGCCGAGGCCGTTGACCTTGGACTGGGCGGAATCATGCTCTTCGGCATCCCCGAAACACGCGATCCCGAAGGCTCGGCCGGGCTTGACCCGGACGGCGTGCTGAACAAGGCCATCCGCGACGTGCGCGCGGAAGTCGGCGACGACCTGGTGATCATGAGCGATGTCTGCCTGGACGAATTCACCGATCACGGCCACTGCGGGGTGCTCGACGCCGACGGGTACGTGGACAACGACCGCACCGTGGAGATCTACGCCAGGATGGCCGTGGCGCAGGCAGAAGCCGGCGCCCACATGCTGGGCCCCTCCGGGATGATGGACGGCCAGATCGCCGCCATCCGCGCAGCACTGGACGAGGCCGGCCACGTCAACACCTCCGTCATCGCCTACGCCGCGAAGTACGCCTCCGCGTTCTACGGCCCGTTCCGCGAAGCGGTGGACTCCCAGCTCAAGGGCGACCGGCGCACCTACCAGATGGACGCCGGGAACCGCACCGAAGCGCTGCGCGAGGTGGAACTGGACCTTGACGAAGGTGCCGACATCATCATGGTCAAGCCGGCCATGAGCTACCTCGACATCGTGGCCGACGTTGCCGCCATGAGCCCGGTGCCCGTGTCCGCTTACCAGATCTCCGGCGAATACGCCATGATCGAAGCCGCCGCAGCCAACGGCTGGATCGACCGCCGTGCCGCCATCACCGAATCCGTGTTGGGCATCCGGCGTGCGGGTGCCCACACGGTGCTCACCTACTGGGCCACCGAACTGGCCGGCTGGCTGAAGGAAACCCGGTGACCGACCCGTCCGCCTCTCCCACCGCACCCGTGGGGGAGGACCGCATCCTCCTCGGCCTGAACACCTTCGGCGACGTTGGTGCAGACCCGGCCGGCAACCCGCAGCCGCATGCCCAGGTCCTGCGCCAGTTGCTGGAGCAGGCCGAACTGGCAGACGCCGTCGGACTCCATGCCTTCGGCGTGGGGGAGCACCACCGCAAGGACTACGCCGTATCCGCACCGGAGGTCTTCCTGGCCGCCGCCGCGGCCCGCACGTCCCGCATCCGCCTGGGCTCCGCGGTGACGGTCCTCAGCTCGGACGATCCCATCAGGGTGTTCCAGCGCTTTGCCACGGTGGACGCAATCTCCAACGGCCGGGCCGAAGTAATGCTGGGCCGTGGATCATTCATCGAGTCCTTCCCGCTGTTCGGGCTGGACCTGGCGGACTACGAAGTCCTGTTCGAGGAGAAACTCGAGCTGTTCGACAAGGTCCGGGCACAAAAGCCCGTGCACTGGGAGGGCCGCACGCGTCCCGCCCTGCATGGACTGAGCGCCTACCCGCCCCTGGAGCACCACCTGCTGCCCACCTGGATCGGCGTGGGCGGCACCCCCGAATCCGTCCTCCGGTGTGCCCAATACGGGTATCCGATCATCTTTGCGATCATCGGCGGCCAGCCCCGGGGCTTCCGGCCCCTGGCCGACCTCTACCGGGAAGCGATGGGCAAGTACGGTCATCCCATGCAGCAGATTGCCACCCACTCGCCCGGCCATGTTGCCGACACGGACGAACAGGCCCGGGAAGAGCTCTACCCCCACTGGCTGGCACTGCGGAACAGGCTCGGAGCCGAGCGTGGCTGGGGTCCGGCCGGCCGGGGCGAGTTCGATGCGCTCTGTTCCACAGAAGGCGCCCTCTACGTCGGATCACCGGAAACGGTGGCCCAAAAAATTGTCCGGCTGAAGCGGAACCTGGGGGTTGACCGCTTCGACCTCAAATACAGCAACGGCCCGCTGCCGCACGCAGCCATGATGCGTTCGATCGAACTGATGGGCACGGCGGTGGCGCCCCGGGTGGCAGAGCTGCTCGCCGGCTGACCCCGCCAACAGGGCCCCCGCGGCCAACTTGAGCTTTCCGGCTTACTGAGAGAATAGGAACCATGACTTCCAGCAATCCTCGCAACGAGGCACTCTTCGACCGCGCCCGCCAGCTGATGCCGGGCGGCGTCAACTCGCCGGTGCGTGCTTTTGGCTCCGTGGGCGGGACCCCCCGCTTCATGGTCTCCGCCAAGGGACCGTACCTGACGGATGCCGACGGCAAGGAATACGTGGACCTGGTCTGCTCCTGGGGGCCCGCCCTGCTCGGACACGCCCACCCGGCCGTCCTGGACGCCGTGCATGCGGCCGTGGACAGGGGACTCTCCTTTGGCGCGTCCACCCCGGACGAGGCAAACCTCGCGGAGATCGTGAAGGAGCGCGTCCCCGCCGTCGAACGCCTCCGCATGGTGTCCACCGGCACCGAAGCCACCATGACCGCTGTCCGGCTGGCCCGCGGGTTCACCGGCCGCAACCTCATCATCAAGTTCGCCGGCTGCTACCACGGCCACCTCGATGGACTCCTGGCCGCCGCGGGTTCCGGTCTGGCAACCCTCGCCCTGCCCGGCTCCGCAGGCGTCACGGAAGCAACCGCGGCGGAGACGCTGGTGCTGCCCTACAACGACCTCGCCGCCGTCAAGGAAGCCTTTGCCGTCCACGGTCCCAACATTGCCGCCGTCATTACTGAGGCGGCGCCGGCGAACATGGGCGTCGTCACCCCCGGCGAGGGATTCAACCAAGGGCTTTCGCAGATCACGCGCGAGCACGGCGCGCTCCTCATCGTCGATGAGGTCCTGACCGGGTTCCGCACCGGATACTCCGGCTACTGGGGCCTTACCGGCGGTGCACCGGATGCCGAGGAACCATGGACCCCTGACCTGCTCACCTTTGGCAAGGTCATTGGCGGCGGAATGCCGACGGCGGCCCTCGGCGGACGTGCCGACGTCATGGACTACCTCGCGCCCACCGGCCCCGTGTACCAGGCCGGTACGCTGTCCGGGAACCCGGTGGCCATGGCTGCGGGCGTGGCAACCCTGACGCACGCGACCCGCGACGTCTACTCCTTCATTGACGTCCGCTCCCTGGAACTGTCCTCTGCCCTCTCCAACGCGCTGGACGCCGCCGGGGTGGACCACTCCATCCAGTTTGCCGGGAACCTCTTCTCGGTGGCTTTCGGAACCTCGGCCAACGGCGTCCACAACTACGCGGACGCACAGGCGCAGGAAGCCTTCCGTTATGCGCCGTTCTTCCACTCGATGCTGGAGTCCGGTGTGTACCTGCCGCCGTCGGTCTTCGAGGCGTGGTTCCTGTCGGCCGCGCACGACGACGCCGCCATGAACCGGATCTACGACGCCCTGCCTGCCGCGGCCCAGGCGGCCGCAGCCGCCCATGGCTAGCGCCGTCGTCGTCCCTTAACAAAGAAATCCCCGGCTGCAGGCTGCAGCCGGGGATTTCTTTATGCCGTAGGCGTTACAGGACGTCCGAGAGGAAACCCTTGAGCCGGTCGGTCTTTGGTTCCGAGAAGAGCTGCTCGGGTGGCCCTGACTCCACCACCACGCCGCCGTCCATGAAGGTTACGGCGTCGGAGACATTGCGGGAGAAACCCATTTCGTGGGTGACCACCACCATGGTCATGCCGCCCTTGGCGAGGTCCGTCATCAAGGCCAGGACACCCTTAACCAGCTCGGGGTCGAGGGCAGAGGTAGCCTCGTCGAAGAACATCACCTCGGGCTTCATGGCCAGCGCACGGGCGATTGCCACGCGCTGCTGCTGGCCGCCGGAGAGGTTGGCCGGGCGGGACTCCGCCTTGTGCTTCAGGCCCACCAGGTCCAGCTGTTCCAGCGCCTCGCTGCGCGCCTCCTCCTTCGAAAGCTTGCGCAGTTTCCGCAGGGCGAGCGAGACATTGTCCACCACCGTTTTGTGGGGGAACAGGTTGAACTGCTGGAACACCATGCCGATCCTGCGGCGGAGCTCGTCGGGATTGTCCTTCAGCACCGAACGGCCGTCCAGCAGGATGTCCCCCTGGTCAGGTTCGATCAGCCGGTTCATGACCCGCAGCAGGGTGGACTTGCCCGACCCTGACGGGCCAATGACTGACGCAGTGGTGCCCTGCGGAACGTGCAGGTCGATGCCCCGCAGGACGTGGTTGCTGCCGAAGGAAAGGTGGATGTTCCTGGCGCTCAGTGTTCCTGATGCGAACTCGCTCATGCCTGGGCTCCCTTTCCAACGACGGCTGCGGCCTCGTCCGGTTCTTTCTTTTCGGGCTGGCCGGTGCGGAGCCGACGGTCGATCCAGTTCACGAAGTGCGTCAGCGGAACGGTCAAGGCCAGGTAGAACACCGCTGCGGCGACGTAGGGCGACAAGTTGCCGCTGGTGGACGCCGCATCCTTGCCGATCTGGAAGATCTCGCGTTCACTGGCCAGCAGCCCGAGCATGAAGACCAGGGAGGATTCCTTGATCAGGGCGATGAACTGGTTGACCAGGGCCGGAAGTACCCGCCGGACACCCTGGGGCACCACGACCAGGCGCATGGCCGGGCCGTAGCCGAACCCCAGGGCACGGGTGGCCTCCAACTGGCCCTTGTCCACGCTCTGGATGCCGGAGCGGAAGATCTCGCCGATGTAAGCGGCAGACATCAGGGACAGCGCGGCAATCGCCATCGGGTAGGGGCTGGTGGATCCGGTCCACTGCCGGACGATCGGGCCAAACCCGAGGCCAATCACCAGGATGGTAAGGATGGGCGGCAGCCCGCGGAGCACGTCGGTGTAAATGCGAGCGACCCAGCGGGCCCCGGCGTTCCGGGAAATCCCCATCAGGGCAAGCAGCATGCCAAGTACTGTTCCGATGACGCCGGACGAAACAGCCAAAACGAGCGTATTCGGAAGCCCGACGGCGAACATTTTGGGCAGGACGGCGCCGATGGCCTTCCAATCAAGGAAGGTGTCGGAGAGCAGTTTGAGGATATCCATGGAACGTCCGGGTTACTTCGCGGGAACCTGGACGGCTTTGCTGCCCGGCTTCCAGCCCTGCGGGGTCTGCTCCTTGGCGGTGGGCCGGTCGGTGTACCACTGGGCGGTGAGCTTGGTCCAGGTACCGTCAGCAATAACGGCATCCAGGCCGGCGTTCAGCGCATCAATCAGTGGCTTGTTGTCCTTGTTTACTGCGTAGGCGGTGAAGTTCTGGGTGTTCACGACCTTTTCGGCGATCTTGGTGTTGTCGCCGTCCTTGACCTGGCCGGTGGCCTGCTGGGACGGGGCCACCCAGGCGTCGACCTGGCCGGACTTCACGTTGGCGTAGACAGTGTTGTAGTCCGGGAAGCGGACCGGCTCGAGGCCGAGGGTGTTGGTGACGTAGTCGTCCTGCACGGTGCCCTGGACCACGCCGATACGGACCCCGTCCTTGAGGTCGGCGAAGCCGGTGACCTTGGAATCAGTCTTGGTGACGACGGCCATGTAGCCGAAGTCGTAGCCGTTCGTGAAGCCCACCGTCTCACGGCGCTTGTCCGTGGTGGAGATAGAGGAGGATCCGACGTCGAACTGCTTGTTGGCCACCTGGGAGAGCAGGGCGGAGAAGTCGGTGGAGGCGAACTCAACCTTGAGGCCCAGCTTGTCGCCGATGGCGCGCAGCAGTTCGTTGTCGTAGCCGGTGAACTTGCCGGAGGGGTCGATGAAGATGTTGGGCGGTGCATCCGAAAGGGTGCCGACGCGCAGGGTGCCCTCGGTGATGAGGCCGAGCTTGGTCTTGTCGATCTTGTCGATCGGCGTCACGTCAGCCGTGGTGTACTTGTCCAGCGTCTGCTGGTCGCTGCCCTTCAGGGCGTCGGTGGGGGTGCCGCTGGGCTGGGAAGATCCGCCACCGCAGGCTGCGAGGGAAACCGCGAGGGCCAGTGCAACGGGAGCGGTAGTGAGCCACTTCATCGCTTTGATTTTCATCAGGTTGTCACTTTCATATGAGGCATACGTCGACCGGGCCGCAAGGCAGCGCTGTGGCGCCTGGCACCTGCCCGGTGCTGGTCCAACAGTCCGGGGCAGGGGGGACCGCAAAACTTTATTGTCTCACCTGGGTGTAGACCGGAAGTTGGATGAAGAATTGCGAGATCATGCACGGTTTCACCGTGGATAATTCTGCTTCAGGGCTTCAGTGGCAGGCAGCTGGAGGGTAGTTCGGTCCCACGGGCGAAGGATGCCCGCTGCAACGACCCGACGTTTGTTAACCGCGGTGACTGTGACTTGCCTCCCAAAAGGAATGCCAGTTGGCAGCCTAGAAGCCACCCGTGGTGGCGTCCTGCGGAGGCAGTACAGGCCAGTCTCCCTCAATGACGGCGGCCGGTTTGGTCTTGCGGAGGTACTCCTGGAAGTCGGATGCCTGGCTCACCGCCCAGTCCACCTGCAGCTGGTGCAGCTGGCTGGCGGGCATCATCAGCTTGGGGAACTTGCCCGCCATCGCGTCCAGCACCCTGAGGGTAGCCAGGGCATCGGCCGCGGAGGTGTGTGCATTGTCCAGGACCACACCGTACTCCTCGCACAATGCAGTCAGTGTCCGCTTGCCTTTCCGGTAGCGGTCAACCTGCTTGTTCATGATGTACGGATCCAGGACCGGGAAGCGGGACAGCTGCGGAATCCCGTACCGTGCGGATTCGGCAGCAAGGACCGTGAAGTCGTAGCTGGCGTTGAAAGCGATGACCGGAGTCCCGGAATCGAACAGGTCCTGCAGCACTGCAGCCACCTCCCGGGTGACCTCGTGGGCGGGGCGCCCATCACGCCGGGCCTGTTCGGTGGTGATCCCGTGGACATCACTTGCCTCTGCCGGAATTTCCACGCCCGGATCAGCCAGCCACTCATGCTCCTTGATGACCTCGCCCTGGTGGTCCACCACGGTGATTGATGCCGTAACGATTCTCGCTGCGCGGGAATTACGGCCCGTGGTTTCAAGATCGAAGGCAGCGCGGGGGAGGTTGTTCCAGGAACTCATGCTTCAACGCTAAGGGGACCCACCGACAATTCCGTGGAGCGCCACTGCGGCTAGATTGGATCAATGCGGAATGAGTACGTCCAAGCTGTCCTGGCCGTCGTGGGGCTGGTGCCGGCAGGGACGGCCGTGTCCTACGGTGACGTGGCAGAGCTCCTGGGCTCGGGCGGCCCGCGCCAGGTCGGGTCCGTGATGAGCCACCACGGCGGCGGGGCCCCGTGGTGGCGGGTGCTGAAGGCCAGCGGCCATGCGCCCCCGGGGCACGAGGCCGAGGCCTTGGTCCTCTACCTCGAGGAAGGCACTCCACTGGTGGGCGATTACGATTCGTTCCTCCGTACCGGCGAGGGCCGGTGGCGGGTGGACCTGGCCGCCGCCCGCTGGGCACCGACCGACAGTGATTTTGACAATATCGATGCAGTTGCGGAGGACCTGGAGCGTCGGCTCCACAGGTTGTCGGTACCTGATGATGGAATGGTTTTGTGACCGTAACAATCCCTTTGACCGGACCCTGGGACCCGCACCGGCAGGAGCCGGAGGCAGGCCGGGAACCTGGGTTCGCCTCTCCTGGAAGCACTGACGGCGGCGCCCTGCCGGCTCCTCCCGCGCTTCGGCTCCTGCCGCCACGGCGGATGCACGCGGGGTCTGTTCGGCTTACACCGGACCAGCAGGCCGCGGTCGACGTTACCCAAGGGTCCGGGCCGGTCCTGGTCCCGGGTGCGCCGGGCACGGGAAAGACCACTGTGCTCGTTGAAGCCGCTGTCCAGCGGGTCTTCCGCGACGGCGTCGACCCTGAACGCATGCTGATCCTTGCGCCCACCCGCCTTGCTGCCGATTTCCTGCGGGACCGTTTCACTGCCCGGCTGGACCGGAGCCTGAGCACCACACCGGCCAGGACCTGGGCTTCCTACGCCTTCGACCTGATCCGCCGTGCCAAGGCTGAAGGCGTCATCCCCCTGTCCAGGCCGCCCCGCTTGCTGTCAGGTCCGGAGCAGGACCTCATCATCAAGGAACTCCTCGAGGGCCACAGGCTGCCGGGCCTGGAGCTGCCGTGGCCCAGCGATCTTGACGGCGCCCTCGAAACCCGGGGCTTCCGCCAGGAGGTGCGGCAACTCTTTGACCGCATTATCGAGTCGGGCCGTACGGCCGAAGACCTCGCCCAGTTGGCGGATGCCTGCGGCCGGCCGGACTGGAAAGCCGCGGCAGCGCTCTACGCCGAATACCGGGACGTTCTTGACCTGCGGATGCCGGAGGCCTTCGACCCCGCCGGAATCATTACAGCGGCCCGGCAGATCTTCCAGGACGCGCCGGAATTCCTCGCTGCCGAACGTGCCAGGCTGCAGGTGGTCCTGGTGGACGATATCCAGGAAGCAAACCCCGCCATCTTCGAGCTGCTCGCCGATATCACGGCAGGCAAGGACTGCTACGTGACGGCTTCGCCGGACACGGTGGTCCAGGGATTCAGGGGAGCGCGGCCCGATCTTGTCGCTGAACTGCCGCGGCTGCTGGCCACGCAGGACACCATCCTTGAGCGTCCGCTGTGGCATGCCCACGGCCTGGCGCCTGCAGTGGCAGAGGCCTGGCGCAGCGTCGCTGGCCGCATCTCCCAGCGGGCCGGGGGCCAGCTGGCGCGCCGGCTCATCCAGCCCGCGCCGGCCGGGCACACCGGCGGCGTGGAGGCCCACCTGGTTCCTACACCGGTGCACGAGCTGCGGTATGTTGCCCAGCGGATCCTGGACCAGCACATAAACCACAACCGTGACCTGGCAGACATGGCTGTCATCGTCCGCAATGGCGGCCAGGTCAGCGAACTGCAGCGCTACCTGTCCGGGCAGGGCATACCCGTCCGGGTGCCCGTGGCGGAATCTGCGGTCCGCGACGAAGTAGCCGTTCGCCCGCTCCTGGACGCCTTCGCAATAGCCCTGGACCCGGAGCTCCTAACGCCCGAAACGGCAGTATCCCTTCTTACCTCACGGATCGGAGGCGCAACCTCCATTGAACTGCGCAGGCTCCGGCAATCACTGCGGCGCGAGGAACTGCTGGGCGGCGGGGGCCGCGCCAGTGATGCGCTGCTGGTCCAGGCCCTGCTGGAGCCGGGCGCGCTGGGCGCGTTGGGGATCGAAGGGCGCGCCGCACGGCGCACTGCGCGGATGATCCACGCAGGGCGGCGGGCGGCCGGGCTGCCGGGTGCCAACGCCGAATCGGTACTGTGGGCGCTCTGGGACTCGACGGGGCTTTCGGCGGCCTGGACACAGACAGCGTTGTCGGGCGGCCCGCACGGGGCACGGGCTGACCGCGACCTTGACGCCATGATGGCGCTGTTCCATACGGCCGAACGCTACGTGGACCAGATGCCCGGCGCCGGCCCCGAACAGTTCCTTGAGTACCTCCTGAACCAGGAGCTTCCCATGGATACCCTCGCCGCCCGGGCCCAACTTGAGGACGCTGTCGAGCTGATGACGCCGGCCAGTGCGGCGGGCCGGGAATGGCCCGTGGTGATCATTGCGGGCCTGCAGGAAGGGGTGTGGCCCAACACGAGGCTCCGTGGTGAGCTGCTCGGCAGCACCCTGTATGCGGACGCTGTGGAGCACGGCCCGGAGTATGCCCTCCAGCGCGACCCCCTCAGCCGGTTGCGGGATATCCGCTATGACGAGCTGCGCAGTTTTTCCACGGCCGTGTCCAAGGCACGCGAACTGCTGGTCTGCTCCGCGGTTTCGTCGGAGGACCACCAGCCGTCGTCATTCCTGGATTTTGTTGCACCGCTGGGACCGGACGAAAGCGGCCGGGCTTTCACCCACGTGGAGCGGCCCATGACGCTGCGGGCCCTGGTTGCCGAGCTCCGCCAGCATGCCCAGCTCGACGGCGGGACGCCGCAGTCCGCGGAAGCAGCCAGGGTCCTGGCCCACCTCGCCGCGGCTGAACCAGCCGTGGCCGGAGCGCACCCCGACAGCTGGTGGGGGCTGGCCCCGCTGACCTCCGCCGACCCGGTGGTCCCGCCCGGGGGAACGATTTCCGTTTCCCCGTCAAAGGTCGAGACCGTGCAGAAGTCGCCGCTGGACTGGTTCGTCCAGGCAGCCGGAGGGGAGCCTGCCACCGACTTCGCCCGGAGCCTGGGGACCCTGGTGCACGGAATCGCCCAGGACATGCCGGACGCGACCGGATCGGAATACGTCGCGGAACTGGTGCGGCGCTGGCCGGCACTCGGCATGAAGGACAACTGGGAGGGGCGCCTGGACTTCCAGCGCGCCGAAGCCATGGTGCGGAAATTGGCGCAGTATGTGCTTTCCATGAGGGGCGAGGGCCGCAGCCTGCTGGGCGTCGAACAGGACTTTGAAGTGGCCCTGGGCGCCGTGGCGGTGGACGACGCCGCTCCGCGGGAGGCGGTACTCCGCGGCCAGGTGGACCGGTTGGAAATCGATGGCGAAGGCCGGCTGGTGGTGGTTGACCTCAAAACCGGAAAAAGGCAGCCCGGCAAGGACGAACTGTCCCGCCACCCGCAGCTGGGCGCCTACCAGGCAGCGGTCCTCGCCGGCGGGTTCGAGGCCGCCTCCGCGGGCGGGCAGGGACCGCCCGGCGGCGCCGTGCTGGCGCAGCTTGGGACCGGGGCGAAGAGCCCCGCCATCCAGCAGCAGGAACCACTTGACCCTGAGGAGAACTGGGCAATGGACATGGTCAAGGAGGCCGCGGCCGTCATGGGCGGCAGCGAATTCATCGCGCGCCACGACCCCGCCAAAGGTAGTCACGGCGGCCACGGCTGCCGGCTACCCGAGGTGTGCCCGCTGTGCGTGCGGGGACGGCAGGTGACCGAATGAGCGGGGGCCCGGCTGCCCCGGCCGCCGCTCCGGCCGTGCGCTTCAGCCCCGGGGAACTCTCCACGCTGCTTGGCGAGAAGAACACCCCCACGCCTGAGCAATCCGCCATTATTTCGTCCCCCCTGGCGCCGCGCCTGGTCATTGCGGGCGCCGGCTCGGGAAAGACCGCCACCATGGCGGACCGGGTGGTATGGCTCGTGGCCAACGGCTGGGTTACCCCCGAGGAAGTCCTGGGCGTGACTTTTACGCGCAAGGCGGCCGGCGAACTCGCCAGCCGGATCCGGTCGAAGCTTCTTGCGCTGCAACGGATTGCTGCCAGGGACACAGCGCATGAGGTCTTTCCGGAAGGCCTGCTCGGCAGCGAAGCCCTGGAGCCCAAGGTGTCCACCTACCACTCCTTTGCCAGTGGCATCGTGTCCGACTACGGGCTGCGGCTTGGCGTGGAGCGGGACGTTGTTCTGCTCGGCGGTGCGCAGGCCTGGCAGCTGGCCAGCGAAGTGGTTGAAGCGTACGACGGCGAATACCAGCACTTCCGGGCCGCCAAATCCACCTTGGTGAAGGCGGTGATCCAGCTGGCCGGGGAATGCGCGGAGCACCTGCAGGAACCCGAAGACGTGGAGGCGTGGCTGATGGCACGCCTCTCCGAGTTCGAATCCCTGCCCTACCTGGCCGACAAGAAGAAGAACACCCCCAAGGCAGCACTGGACCTTGGCGGAATGCTGCGGACCAGGGCAAGCGTCGCCGACATGGTGGGCCGCTACGCCGCGGCCAAACGGGCCCGCGGGGCACTCGATTTCGGCGACCTGGTGGCCCTTGCCGCCAAGGTGGCGCAGGACGTTCCGCTGGCGGCCCAGATGGAGCGGCAACGGTACAAGGTGGTTCTCCTCGACGAGTTCCAGGACACCTCGTATGCCCAGCTGGTGCTCTTTTCCCGGTTGTTCGGCGGCGGCCACGCGGTGACAGCTGTCGGGGACCCCAATCAGTCCATTTACGGGTTTCGTGGTGCTTCGGCAGGGCAGTTGTTCCACTTCGTCCGTGAGTTCCCGGTGCGCACCGCGGCCGCCGGGGAAGAAGGCGGCTGGGCGCCCGCCCCAACCTCCTACCTGACCACGGCCTGGCGCAATGGCCGGTCAATCCTTGCAGCAGCAAACGTCATGTCGCAGTCCCTGGGCCGGGCGGCGGCCGCCAACGGACCAGCCGGGGGCCGGACTCCCGCTGCCGACGTGCCTCCCCTGCGGCCCAGTCCCCATGCAGTGGACGGAACAGTGGTGCTGGGGCGTTTCGCCAGCGATGTTGAGGAAGCTGCCGCGCTGGCTGACGACGTCCTGAGGTACCGGCTGACTGACTTCGAGCTGAATCCCGATGGCACAACCGAACCCCCGGCGATTGCCGTGCTGTGCCGCAGGCGCGCCCAGATGGAGCCGGTCCGGCGGCAGTTCGAAGCCCGGGGAATTCCCTACGAAATCGTGGGCCTCGGGGGTCTCCTGGACACCCCGGAGATCGTGGACCTGGTAGCCACCCTCCGCGTCCTTGCCGATCCCGGCCGCTCCGATGCCCTTATGCGGCTGATCGCAGGTGCCCGTTGGCGCATCGGCCCCGCCGACCTCATGGCCCTGCGCGACTGGTCGAGCCAGCTCGCACGGAGCAGGGGAAGGGGCCCGCAGGGGGTCGAGGCCGATGCCCCGGACGCCGGCGCCGAGGACGCAGATGCCCCTGTGCTCGAAGGGGACCTGACCGATGCCGCCAGCCTGGTGGAGGCACTTGATTTCCTGCCACGGGAAGGGTGGACTTCATCGAATGGCCGCTCCCTCAGCACGGGGGCGCGCAGCAGGCTGTCGAAATTGTCGCTCGAGTTGAGGCAGCTGCGCGGCTACCTTGGGGACGACCTCACAACGCTTCTGGGGGAGGTGGAACGGGCCATGCTGCTGGATATCGAAGTGGCGGCCCGGCCTGGCATCAGCATCCATCAGGCGCGCCGCAACCTCGATGCTTTCCAGGATGCGGCGGTCGGGTTCCTCCGCACCTCCCAGCGGGTGGACATCCTTGCCTTCCTGTCCTGGCTCGAGGCGGCGTCGGCGGAAGAAAATGGGTTGGAGGCACCCGCCAGCGACGTAAACCGCGAGGCCGTCCAGTTGCTGACGGTGCACGCTTCCAAAGGCCTCGAGTGGGACGTTGTGTTTGTCCCGGGCATGAATGCGGGGGCGTTTCCCAGCGACCGGGACTCGCGCTGGAGCAGCGGCTCTGCGGCGCTGCCGTGGCCCCTCCGCGGCGACCGGGCAGACCTGCCGCAGTGGGACCTCGACCAGCCGGACCAGAAGGGCTGGCTGGATGCCGAGAAGGAGTACAAGTCCGGTGTCCAGGCGCACGGGGAATCGGAGGAACGCCGGCTGGCCTACGTTGCCTACACCCGGGCCAAGCATGTCCTGTGGGTGTCCAGCGCCGCGTGGGTGGGGTCGCGGGCCGGACGCGCGGACATGTCTCCGTTCCTCGCGGAGCTGGAAGCCCTGGTGCAACCGGCTGAGGGCAGCCCAGCCGGCGCGGTGGTCCACAAGCTGTCGCTCGACGAGGCCGCCTTGCCGCTCCAGAGCCCGCTGACGCTGGAAACGGAAGAAGCCCGCTGGCCCTACGATCCCCTGGAAGGACCAATGGACCCACGGACCGGTGAGCGCCTGCGGTTGGCCGGCGGGCGCCGGACAGCCATGGAGGCGGCGGCCCAGCGGGTGCTCGGAATACTGGGCACCGGTGATGCCACGGCGGTTCGGAGCGTGGCCGCAACGGAGGGAAACAGTCCAGCGACGATTAGCAGTTCACTGCCTGGACTGACGGGGGCAGCGGCTGGCTGGGCCCGTGAAGCTGCGCTGCTGCTGGAGCGCAGGGCAAGGAGGTCAAGTGGCCAGGACGTGCACCTGCCCACCCACATTTCAGCTTCCACACTGGTTGACCTCGGAGACGACCCCCAGGCGGTCCTGGGCAGGCTGCGCCGTCCCGTACCGCGTGAACCCGGCATGTCGGCCCGGAAGGGGACGGCCTTCCACGCCTGGGTAGAGGAATATTTCGGCCGCGCCGGGATGCTGGACCTCGGCGAAGCGCCTGGCTCGGACGACCACATCGACGCCGCCTACGACCTCGACCAGATGGTGGCGACCTTCAAGGCTTCCCCCTGGGCTGACCGGTCACCGGCCTTCGTGGAGGTCCCCGTGGAAACCCGGGTGGGGGAAGTGGTGGTGCGCGGCCGAGTGGACGCTGTGTTCCAGGACGCCGACGGGTGCTGGGACCTGGTGGACTGGAAGACCGGACGGCGGCCGTCCGCCGCACAGCTGAAGGTCCGGTCGGTGCAGTTGGCGGTTTACCGGCTTGCGTGGGCACGCCTCAAGGATGTCCCGCTGGAAGAAGTGCGGGCCGCATTCTTCTACGTTGCCGACAACGCCGTGGTGCGGCCGCACGACCTTGGGACGGCAGCCGAGCTCGAAGGAATCGTCGCCGCGGCGCTTGCCAAGCCATGAGGCCGGCCCTGCGTGAGGGCACCACTGATGGTGCCCCGCTGGGCAGGGCGGTCAGCCCCGGTTCGCGTTGATGACCGAGATGGCGGCGGTGGAAGTGTCGTCCGGCCCCTTGGCTTCCTCTGGCCGGAATTGCCCGCCGGCAACCGCCGCCGGGGCCGGATCCACAGGGATGGGGGTCACGTGCACGGCAGGCTGTGCCGCCAAGGCAGGCGGCGTCTGTGAACCGGGCTTGTCCTCTGCTGCAGGTTTGGCGGGTACCGGGATGACGGTCACCGCGGGGCCGGCAGCAGAACTGCCGCCGGAGGATGCGGTGGCGGTTGCCCCGGCGCCGGGCTGCACCGGTGCGGGCACCGCGGTCCCGGCGGGGGTGTCCTTGGCCGGGAGCGGTTCGACGCTGATCGGCTGGCCCCCGAATTCAGCGATGTCGCCGGCAAGGCTCTCCAGCATGTCTTCGGCCTCGCGGGCCATGTCCTGGTCCCCGGCCGCCAGGCCCTTGACCAGGTACTGTGCCAAGGCAAACTCGGCAGACAGTGCCGCCCGGCGCAGCAAGTGCTGGTCCGGGACGTCGCGGCGGCTGGACGTGTAGGACTTCAGGACAGCGTCAATGAAGTCCTGTTCGTTGGAGGCCACCAGCCAGGCGAAGTCGTCTGCCGGGTCGCCGATGCGAAGGTCGGTCCAGCCGGTAACTGCGGTCACCCGTCCCGATTCGACCAGCAGGTTGTCTTCGTGCAGGTCGCCGTGGACCACGCACGGGTTGAACCGCCACAGGGAAACGTCCTCCATGGCATGTTCCCAGCGCCGCAGCAGTGCGGCTGGAATCTTGCCGGTGGTTGCGGCCTGGTCCAGTTCGTTCAGCCTCCGTTGGCGGAACTCGTTGGGGGTGTAGCTGGGCAAATCGGCATTGCTGACCAAGGACCGTGGGAGGTCGTGGACCGCGGCCAGTGCGGAACCGATCTCGCGGGCGAGGCCGGCCGGTCCGGACGTCAGCTCCTCGACGCTGCGAGTGCTTCCGGAAAGGTGTGAGTACACGAAGGTGGTAAGGCTGCCAAGCCGGACGCTGCCGGCGACTGTGGGCATCAGGAAGGGCAGTTCCGCCCGGACGGCCGGGGCGAAGGCGCGGAGCACCAGGAACTCCGTTTCCAGCCGCGCGCTGGCCTCGGCATGCCGCGGTGACCGGACCCGCCAGCGCTTGCCTTCTGAATCAAGGAGCAGGGCCGACTCGAAGTCCGCGGGGTCATCCGGCGCGGAGCTAACAGCTGTCGGGGTCAGTCCGGGGACTGCCGCGGTTGCAATAGCCGCCAGTTCAATCGGTTTTCTTCTCACCGTTCCACGGTAGATTGCGCGCCGTCCCAGACGGCGGTCCGGCCGCGGCGAGTCTCCAGATAGCTGGAATTAGGGGGTACCCGCAGAGCGAAGGTGCCCGGCCCTGAATGTGAAATGTCGGGGGCAGTCAGTACGGTGGAAGCATGAGCCACACGGAGTCCGCCCTACCCGTCCACCAGGCTGTGCCGGCACCGCTGCCGGCGAACCACCTCGTGGACACCCTGCTCCCGGTGAGGCCGGCACTGGTGGACCGCGGGTCTGCCGCGCGCATCAGGCCCGGGATGATCGATGACCTGCTGGCCGGGACGGACGCGGTGGCAGCAGTACTTTCAGGCCGGCAGGGCCTGGTGCGTGGCAGCAACCTGGTCCTGGTCGGGGCCGGGGAACTCCTTGCCCGGCTGCGGGAGGCAGGTACAGCGCCGGAACTGGTGGTGTACCTGGGATCCGCCCTGCCTGCCGCGGACATCCCGGCCGGGACCGAACTGCTGCTGTTCGTCCTGCCCGCACCTCCGGAGCCCGGCACCGCCGGCATTCCCGCGGACGCTTCCTGGGCAGGTTTCAGGGAAGTCGCGGGGGGCCTGACCCCCACCTCCACAGCCTTGTTCGTCGAGGCCAGCGCCATTGCCAACTGGCACGCAGCGCACACGCATTGTCCCCGCTGCGGCACGCCCACCGACGTTGAAGCCGGCGGCTGGGTGCGCCGGTGCCCGGCGGACAATTCTGAACACTATCCCCGGACTGATCCCGCCATCATTGTCACGGTTGTCGGCCCCGACGGCCGGCTGCTCCTTGGCGGCGGCGGGCCCGTGGATGCCCGGAACTACTCCACGCTGGCCGGGTTCGTGGAGCCGGGGGAATCCCTGGAGGAAGCCGTGGTCCGTGAGATCCAGGAAGAGGTTGGCGTCCGGGTCACGGGCTGCCAGTATCTTGGCTCCCAGTCGTGGCCGTTCCCGGCCTCCCTTATGCTTGGATTTACCGCCGTCACCGAGGACACCCAGGCAACGCCTGATGGCGTGGAGGTCACCAGGGCCCGCTGGTTCAGCCGCGAGGAGCTCCAGGAAGCGGTGCTCAGTGGCGAGATCACGATTTCCAGCAGGCTCTCCATTGCCCGCTCCCTCATTGAGCACTGGTACGGCGGCCGGATCCAGGACCTGGCCGGCGCCTAAGTTATTCCATCCACCAGACTCCAGCACGCGGTAGTCGAGAAATAAAGCAGCAGAAGTGACTACAGAACATTTTGACGGGGCAGCTTCCCTTGAGGACCGGATCCTTGGCGGGCTTGATGCGGAACAGCGTGAGGTGGCCAGTACGCTGAGCGGCCCGTTGTGCGTGCTTGCCGGTGCGGGGACCGGCAAGACCCGTGCAATCACCCACCGCATTGCCTATGGCGTGCACTCCGGGGTGTACAGCCCGCAGCGCCTGCTCGCGGTGACGTTCACCGCCCGGGCGGCGGCGGAGATGCGCAGCCGCCTGCGCGACCTCGGTGCAGGAAACGTGCAGGCCCGCACTTTCCACGCCGCGGCCCTGCGGCAGCTGCAGTTCTTCTGGCCCCAGGCAGTCGGCGGTACCCTGCCGAATTTGCTGGATCACAAAGCCCAGCTGCTTGCCGAGGCAGCCCGCCGCCTGCGGCTCACCACGGACCGGGCGTCAATCCGGGACCTTGCCTCCGAGATTGAATGGGCCAAAGTCTCCATGTTGACCCCGGCCAATTACCTCGAGAATGCCCAGGGGAGGGGCGCGCCCGGCGGGTTCGACCTTACTGCGGTGGCCCGCGTTTTCCAGTCGTATGAGGACGTCAAGACGGACCGCAACGTGATCGACTTCGAGGACGTCCTGCTAATCACGGTAGGGATCCTGCAGGAGGACGAGAAGGTCGCTGCCACGGTCCGGGAACAGTACCGCCACTTCGTGGTGGACGAGTACCAGGACGTTTCCCCGCTCCAGCAGCGGCTCCTCGAGCTCTGGCTGGGCGGGCGTGACGAATTGTGCGTGGTGGGTGATGCCAGCCAGACCATCTACTCCTTCACCGGCGCCTCGCCCAGGCACCTGTTGGACTTCAAGGCCCGTTATCCGCAGGCCAACGTGGTCAAGCTCGTCCGGGACTACCGTTCCACCCCGCAAGTGGTGAGACTGGCCAATGACCTGCTGGCGGGACGGCGCAGTGGCGGGCCCGCCGCCGACGCCGCCTGGGCCGCTCCGCTTCAACTTGTTGCCCAGCGCCCGGCAGGCCCGGTGCCCCAGTTCACCGAATGCACGGACGACGAGGCAGAGGCCGCCACGGTGGCCCAGAAGATCAAGGCATTGCTCGACGCCGGGACCCCGGCGAGCGAGGTAGCGGTCCTTTTCCGCACGAACGGCCAGTCCGAAGCCTACGAACAGGCGCTGGCGGCGGCAGGAATCGGCTACCAGCTCCGGGGCGGCGAACGCTTTTTCGCCCGCAAGGAGGTCCGGGACGCCATCCTCCAGCTCCGCGCAGCCACCCGGGCTGTTTCTGAAACCGACGCGCCGGAACCCCTGGGCCAGCTGGTCCGGGACATCGTCTCCTCCCTGGGGTACACGGATTCCGCTCCGCACAGCGGCGGGGCCCTGCGCGAGCGGTGGGAATCCCTCGCAGCGTTGGTGGCGCTCGCCGACGAACTCGTCCAAAACCGCGGGCTCCAGTTCGGCTTGGCGGATTTCGTCAATGAACTCCAGGAACGCTCCCTGGCCCAGCACGCGCCGACAGTCCAGGGCGTTACCCTGGCTTCCCTCCACGCAGCCAAGGGCCTGGAATGGGACGCGGTCTTCCTGGTGGGGCTCAGCGAAGGCCTGATGCCCATCTCCTTTGCGGATTCACCCGAATCCGTGGATGAGGAACGGCGGCTGCTGTATGTCGGCATCACCCGCGCCCGGGAACACCTCTACCTCTCCTGGAGCACGGCACGGACTCCCGGCGGCCGCGCCAACCGGAAGCCCTCCCGGTTCCTCGACGGACTGCGGCCTGACTCGGTGGCAGGTTCAAGTGTCCGCGGGAAAGGCGTCCCGCCCCGCCGGAAGGCTGCCGCGCCCGCTGTGTGCCGGGTATGCGGCACCATGCTCGCCACGGGAGCCGAGCGCAAGGTGGGCCGCTGCAACGCGTGTCCGCCCAGCTACGAGGAACAGACCTTCGACGCCCTGCGGAACTGGCGTCGCGACGTCGCCCAGTCCGCAGACGTCCCCGCGTTCGTCGTGTTCACCGACGCCACCCTCACGGCGATTGCCGAGGCCCGGCCGGCATCGCTGGAGGAACTGGCCGGCCTCGCCGGCGTCGGCCCCTCCAAACTGGAAAAGTACGGCGAGGACGTCCTGCGGGTCCTGGCCGAAAGCTCCGTCCTGTGAGGCGGGGTACCCCGGCCGGCAACAGCACGCAGCAACCAGCACCACAGGTCACACCCGACGGCGCCCCCGTGGAGGTGCGGCGTTCTGCCCGGCGGACGCGGACGGTGGCCGCATTCTGGGAGGACGGAACGGCTGTGGTCGCCATTCCGGCCCGTTTCACTGCTGCACAGGAACGGGAGTGGGTGCAGCGCATGCTGGCGAAGCTGCACAAGCAGGGGGAGCAGCGGGCTGCAGCCGGCCGGCGCCGCCCCGCCACTGATGATGCCCTTGCCGCCCACGCCGCACGGCTGTCGACACAGTATCTCGGCGGCCGGCCGGTTCCCACATCCGTGCGCTGGGTCAGTAACCAGAACTCCCGGTGGGGCTCCGCCACGCCGGCTGACGGAACAATCCGGCTCTCGGACAAACTGCGGCCCATGCCGCAGTGGGTCATCGACTACGTGCTGCTGCACGAACTGGCCCACCTCCTGGTGGCCTCCCACAATGCCGCATTCTGGCAGCTGCTGGACGCTTACCCGGAGACCCAGCGGGCCAAAGCCTTCCTTGAGGGTATTTCATTCGCCACCGCCCGGGGCCTGGGCAAGGACGGCACGGCAGGGAGCGGCGACGCAGACTAGCGCTGCCCGGACCGATGACCGGACTTAAACGACCCGGCGGGCCAGGAAGTCCTGGCCCGCCGGGGCGTTCATGGGCTGTTAAGTATCAGCTTTTGGGGTGGCCGGTGTCGCCGTCGTCGTCCTTCCCGCCGGCACCGCCAGTGTCCGGGGCGCCGCCCTCTTCTGATGAGGTGTCGTCAAACCCGCCGCTGAGCAGTTTCTGCAGTGCGTCGTCGACTTCGCTGTCGCTGGCCTCGGCGAGCTTGCGGCGTGAGCTGAAGCCCTTGGGATCATCCAGGTCCTCGGCGGTGGGCAGCAGGTCGGGGTGGTGCCAAATGGCGTCCCGGCCCTCGATGCCGCGTTCGTCCTTCAGCGTGGCCCAGAGGGTTGCGGCATCGCGAAGCCTGCGCGGGCGCAGCTCCAGCCCCACCAGGGAGGCGAAGGCGTGCTCCGCGGGGCCACCGGTTGCCCGGCGGCGCCGAACGGTTTCGCGCAGCGCCCCGGCCGAGGGCAGAACCTTCTCGGTGGCCGCCGCGGTCAGTTCGTCCACCCAGCCCTCCACCAGGGCCAGTGCCGTCTCGAGCTTCTCCAGGGCCTGTTCTTGGGCGGGGGTCCGCTGCGGCATGAAGACACCTTGGGACAGGGCTTCCTGGATGCCCTCGGGGTTGCTTGGATCAAGGTCGCGGGCCAGTTCCTCGATGCGTGAGGTGTCGATGTGGATGCCGCGGGCGTAGGCCTCAATGGCGCCCAGGAGGTGTCCGCGCAGCCAGGGAACCTGCACGAAGAGCCGGGCGTGCGCTGCTTCCCGGACAGCCAGGAAGAGGCGGATGTCGTTCTCCGGCAGGGACAGGCCCTCGCCGAAGGCCGCAACGTTTGCAGGCAGCAGCGCCATTTCCAGGTCGGCCAGCGGGACACCAATATCGGTGGAGCTGACCACGTCCTTGGACAGGGCGCCGATGGCCTGGCCCAGCTGCATGCCGAAGATCGCGCCGCCCATGTTCTGCAGCATGGAGGAGGCGCCGCCCATCATGGACTTCATCTCCTCCGGCATCTGCTCCGTCATGGCGGAGGAGAGGGCGTTGGCGATGCTGTTGGCCACCGGTTCGGTCAGCCGCTTCCAGGTGCCCAGGGTGGCCTCCACCCATTCGGCCCGTGACCAGGCTTTGCCGATCAGGCCGGTGGCGGGCAGGTCGGTGACCGGGTCCAGCCACAGTTCCGCAAGGCGGAGGGCCTCGTCCACATCCCGGGACTGCTGCGCCGAGACCGACGGGTCGGAGCTTCCGGCAGCCACGCGCCGGGCGTTGTCGTGGGCCAGCGTCCAGTTCACGGGGCCCTCCGACGGGGCGCTCATCATGGCCTGCACCTGGGAGAACATCTGGGCCAGCAGGTTGGGGTCGTCCGGCAGGCCGGCAGCCTTGGCCAGCTCGGACGGGTCGAAGTTTTCCATCCCCTTGCCGCCCATCAGGTTCTGCAGCATTTCGGTCAACGGATCCTTGGGGGTGTCGTCGCCGTTGGACGGATTGAGTGGGTTGGAGGTCATGGTCCCGCCGATCGATGGTGTGACTGTTGATCAACCTTCACGGTACCCCGGTGGGGGTCGGCTGTCTGCCGCCCGCCGCCGTCGTTCGCTCTAGGCAAAGCACCCCGGTGCGCCTTCACCGCGTACTGTTGGTGCGTGACTACAACCCGTGGCGGCCACCCCTCCGAGGACCACGTTCCAGGCCTTTCCCCGTTCTCCAGCGCCGGCACAGCAGGTGCAGGCAGCAGCCCCGGGGAGGACGACGGCGGGCGCCCCCGCAGGCGGCTGTCCACCATGATGGTTGCCGGGCTGGCGGCGTTGGGGCTGGGAATAGCGGTGGGCACGCTTCCGGTGCCGTACGTCATCGAATCGCCCGGGCCCACCTACAACACGCTGGGGCAAAGCCAGGGGCATCCCGTGATCAACGTCAGCGGCCATGAAACGTATCCCGCTGCCGGGAACCTGGACCTGACAACGGTGTATGTCGATGGTGGCCCCACTGGATCCGTCAGCATCCTCAACGCCTTCTCCGCATGGCTGGACAGCTCAAAGGCCGTCTACCCCGTGGAACTGATCTATCCCACGGGAACCACCAAGGAGGAGGCCCAGGAGCAGAGCGCCGTGGCCATGGCCACGTCCCAGGAAAACGCCGTGGCCTCCGCCCTGAACGAACTCAAGATTCCGTTTGGCCAGCAGTTGCAGGCCGCGGGGCTGTCCAAGGACTCCGCATCAGCGGGAAAGATCCAGCAGGGGGACATCCTCAAGTCCATCAACGGCAAGGACATCACCTCGCTCGCGGTCATCCAGGATGAACTGGCTGCGGGCAAGGGGGCTCCGGCGACTGTGACGGTCGAACGCGCCGGCCAGCCTGTCGCCCTCGAGGTGACGCCCAAGGACAACGGCCAGGGCCGCTTTATTCTCGGGGTCATGCTGAAGTACTTGTTCAGCTTCCCGTTCCAGGTTCAGATCTCCCTGGACAAGGTGGGTGGCCCCAGCGCCGGCCTGATGTTTTCACTGGGGATCATCGACACGGTGACGCCGGGCGACCTCACCGGCGGCAAGCACATTGCCGGCACCGGCACCATTTCGCCGGACGGGACGGTGGGCCCCATTGGCGGCATCGGGCAGAAGATGCGGGGTGCGCGGTCCTCCGGCGCCACCCTCTTCCTTGCGCCGGCCGGCAACTGCGACGAGGTGGCCGGCCACGTCCCGGCCGGCCTCCAGGTGGTGCGCGTGGAGAACCTCGCGGAGGCCCGGCACGCCGTGGAACTGGCCGGGAGCGGGCAGGACACATCCGCCCTCCCGGCGTGCACGGGCAAATAGGCCGCCTGGGCCATGCATAGACTGGGCCCAACAGTTTCGACAGGAACTAAGCTTTACCGCCACTCGTGGCACTGATGACGGACGACACCAGCCGTTTGACCGGTACCGTACGTCGCTCGCACGCTTCGAATGTCTCGACGACCAGCTATGAGGTACCCAGTTTGTCCCGTCCCGCCAGCACCACGTCCACAGGAAGGCCCCCATCGCGACGGGGAGCCCTGACGCCCACCCTCATCGTCGTTGCCCTGGTGGTAGTGGGCTTCATTTTCTTCGCCAACGTCTGGACCGACGTCCTCTGGTACCGGCAACTGGGCTTCATCCAGGTTTTCATCACCGAAAACCTCGCCAAGATCGCCACCTTCGTGGCCGGCTTCGCCATCATGTTCGCGGCGGTGTTCTTTTCCATCCGCATCGCCTACAACGCCCGGCCCGTCTACGCTCCGGATTCTGAGGTCCGGGACAACCTGAACCGGTACCAGGCCCAGCTGGAGCCGGTCCGCAGGATCGTGATGGTGGGCCTGCCGGTCCTCTTCGGACTCTTTGCGGGCAGCGCCGCAGCCAGCCAGTGGCAAAAAGTCCTGCTCTTCTTCAACCAGGTCGGCTTCGGCCAGGCGGATCCGCAGTTCAATATGGACATCAGCTTCTACCTGATGACCCTGCCCTTCCTCGGGTTCGTCACCGGGTTCCTGATCAGCGTGGTGGTGATCGCAGGCATCGCCGGCATCCTCACCCACTACCTCTACGGCAGCATCCGGCTGATGGAGCGCGGCGTGTTCACCAGCCGCGCGGCCCAGATCCACATCGCTGTTACCGGTGCCGCGTTCCTGGTGCTCCTCGGTGTCAACTTCTGGCTGGACCGTTATTCTTCCGTGCAGAGCAACGGCGGACGCTGGGCCGGCGCCCTCTACACTGACGTCAACGCCGTCATTCCCACCAAGGCCATCCTCGCCGTCGCGGCCGCCCTGGTGGCCATCCTCTTCATCGTTGCCGCCGTTATCGGCCGCTGGCGCCTGCCGGTGATCGGTACCGCGATGCTGATCATCACCTCCATCCTGGCCGGCGGTGTCTACCCGTGGGTGATCCAGCAGTTCCAGGTCCGGCCTTCGGAGCAGACGCTGGAAAGCCAGTACATCCAGCGCAACATCGACAACACCCGCAAGGCCTACGGCCTGGACAGCATCCAGGAAACCCGGTACGACGCCACTAATACCGCCAACACCGGGGCCCTCGCGCCTGACGCGCAGACCACGGCCAACATCCGGCTCCTGGACCCGAACCTGATTTCCGACGCGTTCGCGCAGCTGGAACAGTACCGCCCGTACTACCAGTTCCCCAAGGCCCTGAACGTGGACCGCTACGAAGTGGACGGCAAGATCCAGGACACCGTGATCGCGGTGCGCGAACTCAACCCCACGAACGTGGCCACCAACCAGCAGGGCTGGCTGAACCAGCACGTGGTTTACACCCACGGGTACGGGGTGGTGGCGGCCAAGGGCAACAAGTTCACCGTTGACGGCAAGCCGGAATTCCTCCAGTCCGGCATTCCCTCCACCGGGGTGCTGGGCAACGACACCACCTATGAGCCGCGGATCTACTTCGGTGAGTCGTCTCCCGAGTATTCGATCGTGGGCGCGCCGGACGGTGCCACGCCGCGCGAGCAGGACCGCCCGTCCGGCAAGGAAGGGGAGGGCGAAACCCAGTACACGTTCAAGGGCAACGGCGGCCCGAACGTTGGTTCCTTCTTCAACAAGATCCTCTACGCCATCAAGTTCCAGTCTTCGGACCTGCTGCTCTCCGATGGCGTGAACGCAGAGTCGCAGATCCTCTACGACCGCAACCCGCGGGAGCGGGTCCAGAAGGTGGCCCCGTACCTGACGGTTGACGGCGGCGCCTACCCGGCGCTGGTGGACGGCCGCGTGAAGTGGATCGTGGATGGCTACACCACCAGCCAGTACTTCCCCTACTCGCAGCAGAAGCAGTTGTCGGATGCCACGGCCGATTCGCAGACCAGCTCCGGCCGCGCCGTGGCCCTGCCCAACAGCACGGTCAACTACATCCGCAACTCGGTCAAGGCCACCGTGGACGCCTACGACGGCTCAGTCACCCTTTACGCCTGGGATGACACGGACCCGGTCCTCAAGGCGTGGCAGAAGGTGTTCCCCTCATCGCTGAAGCCGTACTCGGAGATGTCCGGCGCACTGATGAGCCACGTCCGGTACCCGGAGGACCTGTTCAAGGTCCAGCGGGAGCTGCTGGGGCAGTACCACGTCACGGATCCCACCAGCTTCTACAAGAACAACGACGTCTGGAGCACGCCGGCCGATCCGACCGTGTCGACGGACGTCAAGCAGCCGCCGTTCTACATGTCGCTGCAGATGCCGGACCAGCAAAAGCCGGCGTTCCAGCTGACGTCGTCCTTCATCCCGCAGATCGTGAACGGTAACGCCCGCAACGTCCTGTACGGGTTCCTGGCCGCGGATTCGGATGCCGGCAACCAGGCCGGCGTGAAGGCTGACGGCTATGGCAAGCTGCGGCTGCTCCAGATCCCGCCGGAAACCCAGGTGCCCGGTCCGGGACAGGCGCAAAACAAGTTCAACTCGGACCCCACCGTTTCCCAGGCCCTCAACCTGCTGCGGCAGGGTGCCTCCGACGTGCTGAACGGCAACCTGCTCACCCTGCCGGTGGGCGGCGGCATCCTCTACGTCCAGCCGGTCTACCTCAAGTCGACCGGTGAGACCTCATACCCCACGCTGCAGCGCGTGCTGGTGGCGTTCGGTGACAAGGTGGGCTTCGCGCCAACCCTCGACGCCGCCCTCAAGCAGCTCTTCGGCGGTGATTCGGGAGCAGCCGCCGGAGACTCCGCCAACAACGGGCAAACCCCGGCCGGCCCGTCGGCGCCGGCGACACCTGCGGAGGCGGATGCCAAGGCCCAGCTGAAGGCGGCGCTGGACGAGGCAAACTCCGCCATCCAGGCTGGCCAGACGGCGTTGGCCGCGGGTGACTTCGCCGCTTACGGCGACGCGCAGAAGAAGGTTTCGGCGGCCCTGAAGAAGGCGTTGGATGCCGAGGCCAAGATCCCGGCCACAGCTCCGGAGGCCAGCCCGGCTCCTTCCGGGTCGCCTTCCGCCTCGCCGTCACCGTCGGCTGGGCAGTAGGGACAGGGCAGCAGTACGACGACGGCCCACGGCACCCGGCCCGGCAGGACCGGGTGCCGTGGCGGCGTGTTGGACGTCACGCCGCCACGATTTGGCCTGCGGTTCACCTCCCGGTAAAGTAGATTCTGCGACGCGGGGTGGAGCAGTTCGGTAGCTCGCTGGGCTCATAACCCAGAGGTCACAGGTTCAAATCCTGTCCCCGCAACTGGGGAAAGGCCCGGACATTGGAAACAATGTCCGGGCCTTTCGCTTTAACGCCGCAGTGGTGTTTGCCTGACCGGGGTTTGCGGGACGGTGGTCAGGGCTGCCGCCAAAGTAGGGTAGGGTTGATCAAGCGACGCGGGGTGGAGCAGTTCGGTAGCTCGCTGGGCTCATAACCCAGAGGTCACAGGTTCAAATCCTGTCCCCGCAACTTATGAAGGCCCCAGCCGGCAGTTACGCCGGCCGGGGCCTTTCCATTTCCTTGGAAACGGCCACTTCCTAGTATTCTCTTTCGAAGGGTCCCGCGATCTGCGGGCAGCCCCCAGTCATTCCTGAGAGGTATGTTGTTCGATGGCCACACCCACGAAGAAGCCCAGCTCCGCGACGGGTAAGCGGTCCCGGCTTTACTGGATGGTTCCCGCCGTCCTCGTGGCACTGGTCCTGGTGGTCCTGGCCGCCAGGCTGATCGTGGGGCTGCCGGCCGTGGCATCCTTCCTCGCCGACTATCCGGGCCAGTCCCGGCTGCCGGACAACGCACCCGTGGGCTTCCCGGCCTGGCTGGCGTGGCAGCACTTCCTCAACGCCTTCTTCCTGCTCCTGATCATCCGTACCGGCTGGCAGGTGCGGACCACCACGCGCCCCAGCGGTCACTGGACCCGGAACAACAAAGGCCTGATCCGCACCAGGAACGCTCCCACCAAGATCACCCTGGAGCTGTGGTTCCACTTGACCCTGGATGCGCTCTGGATCCTTAACGGTCTCGTGTTCGCCGTCCTGCTGTTCGCCAGCGGCCAGTGGATGCGCATCGTCCCCACCAGCTGGGACATCATCCCCAATGCCGCGTCGGCCGCGCTGCAGTACGCATCGCTGGACTGGCCCACCGAGGATGGGTGGATCAACTACAACGCGCTGCAGCTGCTCACCTACTTCGCCACCGTCTTCATCGCCGCGCCACTGGCGTTCATCACCGGGCTGCGGATGTCGTCGGCGTGGCCCAAAAAGGCGCCGGCACTGAACAAGGCCTACCCGATCGAGTGGGCCCGCGCCGTCCACTTCCCGGTGATGATCTACTTTGTGGCGTTCATCGTGGTCCACGTCTTCCTGGTGCTGACCACCGGTGCGCTGCGGAACCTGAACCACATGTACGGAGGGAGCGACGACGACGGCTGGTTCGGTTTTTGGGTCTTCGCTGCCTCCGTAGCGGTCATGGTGGCGGCCTGGTTCCTGGCCCGGCCAATCTTCCTGCGGCCCATCGCTTCCCTGATGGGCAAAGTCAGCCGCTGACGCGGATCCGCGCGGTCAGGCGTTCTTGATCTTCTGGTAGGCGTCCAGTGCCCGTTCCCGGGACTCCGGCAGGTCCACGAGCGGCTGCGGGTAGCCGTCGGTGTCCGCTGCCCACGGTTCGTGGATTTCCTTACCATTGAGGTCCCTCAGTTCGGGAATGAATGCCCGCAGGTAGCGGCCGTCGGCGTCGAACTTCTTGCTTTGGGTCACCGGGTTGAAGATCCGGTAGTACGGCGAGGCGTCCGCGCCCGAGCCCGCCACCCACTGCCAGTTGGCGGGGTTGTTCGCGGCGTCGGCGTCCACCAGGGTGTCCCAGAACCATTCCTCCCCGACCCTCCAGTCGGTCAGGAGGTTCTTGACCAGGAAGGACGCGGCGGCCATCCTCACCCGGTTGTGCATCCAGCCTGTCTGCCACAGTTGCCGCATGCCGGCGTCCACCAGCGGGTAGCCGGTGTTTCCCTGCTGCCAGGCGGCGAGCTCCTGCCGGCTGGGGGAGGCCCACTGGAAGTTGTCGAAGGCGGGACGGAAGTTCCGGGTGGCCAGGTCGGGGTTGTGGTACAGCAGGTGCCAGTTGAATTCCCGCCAGCCCAGTTCGGCCCGGTAGGTTCCGACGTCGGAGGGGACCTTGCGTGGATGTCGGCGGTGGATTTCCCGCCACACTCGGAACGGGCTCACCTCGCCAAAGCGCAGATGCGGTGACAAACGGCTGGTGCCCTCGGTTCCGGGCAGGTTCCGGCCTGTGCCGTATTCCTCGATGGGACCGTCCAGGAAGTCCTCAAGCCGCTCCCGGGCTCCCTTTTCGCCGGGTACCCACGTGGCGGCCAGTCCGGCGCTCCAATCCGGTTTGGAGGGCAGGAGCTGCCAGCTGCTGAGCGTGTCACTGCCCGGCAGGCCCCTCCCGGCAGGCGCGGGACCGGGCAAGCCGTCCGGGGCCTCGTGGGGGTCACGGATGTCCTGGGATGCCAGGCACGCCCGCCAGAAGGGCGAATAGACCTTGTAGGGCCCACCCGCCCCTGTCTTCACTGTCCAGGGTTCGAAGAGGAGGTTCGCCTGGTAGCTGTCGGCCTCGATCCCGTTCCCGGCCGCCCACTCCTTGAGTCCGGCGTCGATAGTCCGTTCCGGTTGCCCGTAACGGCGGTTCCAGAAGAGGTGGCTTGCCTTCGTCCGGACGGCGAGGTCCTTGACGACGTCTGCGGCCGGACCGCGCTGGAGGACCAGCCGGGATCCCTTGCTTTCAAGGTCAGCGGCAAGTGCGGCCAGGGAGTGGTGCAGCCACCAACGTGCAGCCCCGCCAAGGGGCCGCACGCCGTCGGATTCCTCGTCCAGGATGTAGGCCACCGTCAGTGGCGCACCCCGGCGGGCGGCCGCTGCCAGGGCCGGGTTGTCATCCAGCCGCAGGTCGTCACGCAGCCAGACCAGGGATGTGCCATCGGGAGAAGTCATGGCACCACGCTACACACAGCGGACGCGGCAATGGCCGGGACCACGGTCCCGGCCATTGCCGTCATTCAGCTGGAGCCCTGCTCCGAACCTCAGAGCTTGTCGAAGTCGGCTTCGTCAACAGTGGATCCGGACGACGCCGGGCTCCCGGCGCCAAGTGCCCCCTTGGAGTTTCCGGCCTTGAGGGCCGCCAGCCGGGCTTCGATTTCCGTCTGCTCGCCCAGGTCCTCAAGCTGGTTGAACTGGGCGTCCAGGCTGGAGGCTGCAAGCTCCTGCTGCCCGCGGACCTTGGCTTCTTCGCGGCGGATCTTTTCTTCGAAGCGGCCAACCTCGCTGGTGGGATCCATGATGTCGATGCTCTTGATGGCGTCGTGGACCTGGGACTGCGCCGCTGCAGTCTTGGACCTGGCAACGAGCTCGTTCCGCTTGCTGGTCAGCTGGTTGAGCTTGTTCTTCATCTGCTCAAGCCCGGTCTTCAGCTTGTCCACCACCTCCCGCTGGGAGGCGATGCTGGGTTCGGCGCCCTTGGCTTCGCTTTCTGCCGCCATCTGGCGCTGCAGGGCAACCTTGGCCAGGTTGTCGAACTTCTCGGCGTCGGCAACGTCGCCGGCGGCACGGAATTCATCTGCCTTGCGTGATGCGGCAAGCGCCTTGTTTCCCCAGTCGTGGGCGTTCTTGACGTCCTCGTTGTAGTCGTCTTCCAGCATGCGGAGGTTGCCGATGGTCTGCGCCACGGCCGACTCGGCTTCCGCGATGTTGTTGGTGTAGTCGCGGACCATCTGGTCCAGCATCTTCTGCGGATCTTCGGCGTTGTCCAGCAAGGAGTTGATGTTCGCCTTTGCCAGCTGCGCGATCCGGCCGAAAATGGACTGCTTAACCATGGTGTTTGCCTTTCGTCCTGCTCTGTGTTGACCACTGGAACCGGTGCACAGTGGTGTCCTGCGTCTTTCCGCCCGCCGGGATCTTCCGGCGTGTCCGGCGGAAGTCTCTAGAAACTGCCGGAGTCTCCGCCGCCGAAGTCGCCGCCGCCGAATCCACCGGAGTCTCCGCCCCAGCCGCCTCCGCCGCCGCCGTCACCCCAGCCGCCGCCTCCGCCGCCGCCCCAGCCTCCGTGGCCTCCGTTGAGGATGGAGTTGATCAGGATGCCGCCCAGGATGGCGCCGCCCAGTCCGCCGCCGCCTCCGCCGCCGAACATGCCGCCGCGGCCGAAGCCCTGGTTGGCGTATTCGTCGAAGTGGTCCACATCGGCCTGCGCCAGTTGCGCGGCCTGCGCTGCCAGGGCATGTGCCTGCTGTGCGTAGGTGAGGGCGGTCACCGGATCGGTGCGGGAGATGGACAGCGCGTAGTCGAGGTTCCGCTGGGACTCGGCCAGCCGGGTGCGCGCCTCAGTGCCTACGCCGCCGCGCCTGGCGGTGATGTAGTCGGAGGTAGCACTGATCTGGGCCTGTGCCGACATGATGGTCTGCTGCAGGGATGCCTGCGCACGCCGTGCCTGTTCCTGCTGGTCCCGGATTCCGGTCAGGGCCTGGTCCAGGGATTGGTGGGCGGTTTCGACCCGCTGCAGGGTGGCGATGGGGTCGATGCGTCCGCCCTGGATTTCGGTCTTTACCTGGGCCAGTGCGGCCTCCACCGCGGCTACCGGGCCGGCCAACTCCGAATGGGCGCCGGACTGGATGATTGCCTTTGCCTGGGCCAGGTCCTGTGACGTGTCCACGACGGCCGCTTCGATGCCGTTCCGTGCTTCATCAAGGTTGGCGGCCACTTTGGAGATCGCCTCCACCAGGACGTTGGTTTGGTGCAGGCTTTCCTCGGCCGCGCGGACGGCCACGGCGGCCAGGCTTCCCTCACCTTCACCGAGCTTCTGCTGGGCGGTTTCGGAAGCGTTCTGCACGAAGGCCAGCCGTTCCTTGGCCTGCACGATGTTGTCCGAGACCTGCGCCAGCGCGCTGTCCGCATACTTGGCACGCATGTCCTGCAGGGACTTTTCGGCGTCGGCGATCCTGCCGTCGGCCTCGCGGGCCCCGGCGTTGACGGCTGCAAGGGCCTGGGGAGCGTTCTTCTCCAGCTCGCGCAGGGAGTCGAAGTCGGCTTTCTGCTCCTGGAGGGATTCGAGGGCGGCCTCGGAGCGGCGGATGATCTCGCCCAGCCAGGTCCGTTGCTGTTCCTCTGTATCGGGAATGTGGTCATCGAGCTGCTGCTGCAGCTTGAAGGACTCCGTCATGTGGGCTTTCGCCTCGTCCAGGGCCTTGGTGAAGTTTCCGACGGCGGAATCCCCGTACTGCGCCTGGGCAAAGCCGAGTTCCTGCTCGCTGGATTTGATGGCGTCGTCCGCCTCGATCAACAGGGAACCGCTCTTACGGCGCAGTTCCTCGACGCTGAGCGAAGCCAGCGGGTCCAGTTCGGCGCCCTGCGGGCCGTAGCTTCCGCTGGACGCACCTTGGCCGAGGGCCTTCTTCCGGCGGTTCCGGTAGTACAGGTAGGCGCCGCCTCCGGCGACCACCACGCCTGCACCCACGAGGATGCCGGCGCCGGCACCGCTGCCCGAGGAGACGCTGCCGCTGCCCCCGCCGGCGGCGTCGCCAACAGCTGCAGCAGTGTCAATGGCAGCCTGGGCGAAGTCCTTCTTGCCGCCGGCGAGGTTGGCCACCACCGCATTCTGGGTGATGTTGCTGCGCTTGGAGTAGATGGCGCTGGCGGAGTTGGGGGAGAAGTAGTACTTGCCCTGGTCGGTGGCGATGGCGAGGATGACGTCCGCCTTGCCCATGCCCTTGGTGGTGGCCACGGCCTGGCTCCAGGCCGTGGGATCCGAAGGGTTCTCGAACGACTTCACGGTAACCACGTACAGGTTGTACTTGTGGTCCTTCAGCAGCTTCTGGATGGCATCCTGGACCTCACCCTTCCGGCTGCCCAGCACATTGGCATTGTCAACGATGTTGGTTCCGGAGGGAATGGTTACCGGGTCTTCGGCCCAGGCAGCACCGGCGGGGACCGCCAGCAGCCCGGCAAGGCCGATCACGGCGAGGATACGTTTGAACTTTGACCGCATGTGCAACCCTTCAGCACGCCTGACACCGATTCGGGACGAATCAGTCGTCGAATCCAGCAGCGCCCCCACGCTTGGTGTGAAGCCGCAGGTCGCTGTGGCAATTCATCTTGATTCTATGGTGCACCCCACAGCCCGTCCATGCGGCCAAATATGCCGCCAGCGAAACGGTCCGCGGGTCCGCCCGGCGTTCAGGAAGCTTTCAGCAAACATCCGAGCTTGTTCCAGCGGGACGGGTCATAGTTAATGGCAGACGAGGATGAAAGGAAGTCCCATGACTGAGAATCAAACCCCAGGGCCGGTCCCGGAGGACAACCAGGGGAGCAGCCGGAGCCCGTGGCAGCAGCAGGTCCCGCAGCAGCCTGGAAACCGCCCTGCCAACACTCAGTATGGGAGCAACGGCCCTTCCGGCGACGGACAGGACCGCGGATACGGCGCTGGCGACCAGCGATACGGCCAGGCGGGAGGGCCCAACAGCGCCGCACCCCAGGACAGCGCCCAGCCGCAGAACAACACGGAACGGCTGGACCGGCCGGAAGGTGCTGGCAGCCATACCCAGGAGTTGCCCGGCGCCCCACGGCCCGTCTACCCGCAGCGGCAGCCTTTCTACGGCCAGTCTGCACAGTACGGCCAGCAGCAGCACCAGGACGGCCAGCCCATGCACGGTGCCGGCCATGGCGCGCCCAACGGCGGCGTGGGCCTGGCTCACAACCCCCAGGATGCGCCGCGCCGGAAGGCCAGCTTTGGCGTAGGCACCCTCGTGGCAAGCATCCTCGCAGCAGGCCTCGTGGGTGGCGGCGTGGCAACAGTGGGCTCCGGTGAACTGTTTGGGCACACCGGCTCCAGCGCCTCAACCGTGGGCAGCAGCAACCAGCCCGGCACGGTCATCGTCAACAACAAGGACGACGTGAACGCCATTACGGCAGCTGCCGTGAAGGCCTCACCCAGCGTCGTCACTATCAGCGCCACGAGCGGCAGCTCAGGCGGCACCGGTTCGGGCATCGTCCTGGACGACCAGGGCCACATCCTGACCAACACGCACGTGGTGACCCTCGACGGCCAGACCGCGAACGCCACCCTGGAAATCCGTACCAGCGATGGGAAGGTCCTGCCCGCGAAGCTGGTGGGCACCGATCCGCTGTCCGACCTCGCCGTGATCAAGGTGGACGACACCTCAGGCCTAACCCCTGCTACCCTGGGTGACTCTTCCAAGCTCAACGTGGGTGATACGGCCATTGCCATCGGTTCCCCGCTGGGCCTGACGGGTACGGTCACCGACGGCATCGTCTCCACCCTGAACCGCACCATCAGCGTGGCTTCCTCCGCTGCCCCGCAGGGCGGTGACAACAGCCAGGGCGGTGACCAGGGCTTCCAGTTCGCCCCTCCGGGTGGCGGCCAGAGCCAGCAAAGCTCAGGCCAGGGATCCATCGCCATCAACGTGATCCAGACGGATGCGGCCATCAACCCCGGTAACTCCGGCGGCGCCCTGGTCAACAGCAAGGGCGAGATCATCGGCGTGAACGTGGCCATCGCCTCCGCAGGGTCCGGCACGTCAACGTCCCAAAGCGGCAATATCGGCGTCGGGTTCAGCATCCCCATCAATAACGCCAAGCGGGTGGCCCAGGAGATCATCGACACAGGCAAGGCTTCGCACGGCCAGCTGGGCGTCAGCGTCAAGGCCAAGACGTCCTCCGGCGCAAACTCCGAATTCTCGGTGGGGGCCGACGTCGCCACCGTTGATGCCAACTCACCGGCGGGCAAGGCCGGCATCAAGGCCGGTGACGTGATCACCAAGTTCAACGACCTCACCATCGGCGAACCCAACCAGCTGACCGCGGCCGTCCGCGAGCAGCCGGCAGGATCCAAGGTGAAGATCACCGTGCAGCGCGGCGGAAGCGAGCAGACTTTCGATGTCACGCTGGGTGCGGCCGCCAGCTAAGGCAGGGCAACACCAACGCACGCCATGACGACGGCGGCGTCCCCACCAAAGGGGGCGCCGCCGTCGTTCTGCTGCCCCGGCAAGACGCCTGACACAGGCGTTAACGGAAGGGGGCGCGGGAAGCCGCCGATATGGTTAGCTAGGGTTTACCCGCCTGCCGGGCATACCGCGGCCATGTCCCACCCGGCTGGCTGTCCACAAGCATGGAAGGCTGCTGCAGAAACAGTGGAAGAGACATTGAAGATCGTAGTCCTGGTCAAACATGTACCGGACGCCCAGTTCGACCGCCACCTCAACGGGGAGGGGAACACCGCGGACCGCGACGAAAGCATCCTTTCCGAGCTCGACGAATACGCGCTTGAGGCCGCACTCCAGCTCACCGAAGCACGGGGTGGAAGCAAGGCGGGCAACCAGGTCATCGCCCTCAGCATGGGTCCTGCCGGAGCTGTCAACGCGGTCAAGAAGTCCCTGCAGATGGGCGCCACCGAGGGCGTGCACCTTACGGACGACGCCCTGGCCGGCTCGGATGCCGCAGCCACCTCGCTTGCGCTCGCCGCCGCCATCCGCCACCTGGGCGGAGTGGACCTGGTCCTGACCGGCATGGCCTCCACGGACGGGGAGACCTCGCTGGTGCCGGCACAGCTGGCCGAGCGGCTGGAGCTTCCGCAGGTGACCTTCGCTTCCACGCTGGAGGTCGACGGCGGCCGGCTGGTTGCCCGCCGCGATGCCGACACCACGTCGGAGACGGTGGAGGCGCCGCTGCCCGCCGTCGTATCCGTGACGGACCAGATCAACGAACCCCGGTACCCCAACTTCAAGGGCATCATCGCCGCCAAGCGCAAGAGCATCAGCACGCTGTCCCTGGCCGACATCGGCGTGGACCCCGCCCAGGTGGGCTTCGCCGGTTCGTGGACCACCGTGGCCAGCGCGGAACAGCGGCCGCCCAGGACTGCAGGCACCATCATCACCGACGAAGGCGACGCCGGCATCAAGCTGGTTGACTTCCTGGCCGCCCAGAAGCTGCTCTAAGAGGGACACCGACATGGCAAATGTACTTGTATTCATCGACAACCCCGGCGCCTCGCTCAAGAAGAGCAGCCTCGAACTGCTGACCCTGGCCCGTTCCCTGGGCGACAGCAACGTCGCGCTCAACGGAGACCTGTCCGACGGCACCGCCGCCACCTTCGCCGAGTACGGCGTGGGGGCCATCCTGCGCCCTGCAACGGACACCCTGGATGACTTCCTGGTAGCGCCGAAAGCCGCCTACCTGGCCGCTGCGGCCGAAAGCACCGGCGCCGGCATCGTGCTCCTGGACAATTCGCCGGAAGGCAAGGAAATCGCGGCACGGCTGGGCATCCGCCTGAACGCCGGCGTCATCACCGACGTCGTCGCCGTGGACCCGGACGGCACCGCCCACAAGTCGGTCCTGGCCGGCTCCTACACCACCGCCTGCCGGGCCACGACTCCCGTGTCCGTGCTGACCCTCAAAGCCAACAACGTCACCCCGGAACCGGCACCCGCGGCCACCAGCCCGGAAACCGCAACCGTCGAGGTACCGGCAGTAGCCGCTGCCGCGCGCATCACCGCCCGCGAGCGGAAGGTGGCCAGCGGCCGTCCCGACCTCACCGATGCCCGCATCGTGGTGGCCGGCGGACGCGGCATGGACGGCGACTTCGGTCCCGTCGAGGAACTGGCTGATGCCCTGGGAGCTGCGGTGGGTGCATCGCGTGCAGCCACGGACGCCGGCTGGATCAGCCACGACGCCCAGGTGGGTCAGACGGGCAAGACGGTCTCCCCGCAGCTGTACATCTCGGCAGGCATCTCCGGCGCCATCCAGCAGAAGGCCGGCATGCAGACCTCCAAGGTCATTGTTGCGATCAACAAGGATGCCGAGTCCCCGGTCTTCGAGATCGCCGATTTCGGGATCATCGGCGACGTGTTCGATGTCCTCCCGCAGGCCACCGCCGAGATCAAGAAGCGAAAAGGCTGAATCGTTGACTGCCTCCTCCGGGCAGGCACAGAGCCCGTTCAACCCGGACATCCACCGGGTTGGGCGGGTGCTCTGTTTTGCGGCCCACCCTGACGACATCGACTTCGGCGCTGCGGGTACCGTCGCCGCGTGGACGGCGGCCGGCGTGCAGGTGAGTTACTGCATCATGACCGACGGCGACGCCGGCGGCTTCGATCCGGCCCACCGCGCGGACATCATCGCCATGCGCGACGCCGAGCAGCGTCGGGCCGCGGAACTGGTGGGCGTCACCGACATCCACTACCTCCACCAGCGCGACGGGTACCTCGAACCGTCGCACGAGGTGATGAAAGGGGTGGTGCGGCTGATCCGCGAAATCCGTCCCGACGTCGTCCTTGCCATGCACCCGGAACGGAACTGGGAGCGCATCCAAAAAAGCCATCCCGACCACCTGGCCGTGGGGGAGGCGGTGACCCGCGCGGTCTACCCGGCCCTCGAAAACCCCTTCGCCTACCCTGAACTGGCCGAAGCAGGCCTGGAAGCGTACAAACTGCCCTGGCTGTGGCTCTACGCCGGCCCGGGGGAACGGGAGAACCACTTCGTCGACATCACCGGCCAAGTGGACGCGAAGCTGGCGGCAATCCACGTCCATGTCAGCCAGCACCCGGACGTGGAGGCTATGGAGGCCACCGTCCGCCGGGGCATGCACCTGAACGCCGCGCGGGCCGGCTTCCCCGAGGGGCGCAGCGCGGAGGCGTTCCATGTGGTGGCCATCAACGGGCCCGGCACCATCGCGGGATTCTGAACCACGCAAAGTGCCCCGCTCCCTTACTGGCAAGGAGCGGGGCACTTTTCTGTTGAGTAACTGGCTACGCGCCCAGCGGAGCCGCCGCCACCGTCGGCAGGGTGGGGGCCTTGGAGCCGCCCGCGGGTTCGACGGTGATGCCCAGCGATGCCGCGGAGTGGATGCCCTGGACCACGGCAGGCTTGGAGAGTGCCTGCTCATCCATCAACCCCTGCGAAACCGGCGCGGAACCGTCCTTGGGGATCAGCCACATCTGGTAGACCTTGCCGGCCGGGGGAGCGGGCACACCGCTCATCTTGACCACCGCTGCGTCTTCGGACGCCGAGATCAGCAGGGTGGCCTTGCCCCCGCCCGCCACGTTCACGGATGCTTCGCGGAGGTCGGTGGCCCTTGCCACCTGGTTGACGGGATCATTCTGGTCAGCCACGTAGGCGCCCACGCCCACACCGCCCAGGGCGATCGCTGCCGCCGCTGCAACACCGATCAGCCAACGCCGCGTACCGGACGGGCCCCGCCGTTCCTCACGGCGCTTGCGCGCCTGCGCCAGCTCGTCGAGGGGCCGCTCCTGCGGAGCCGGGGCCTCGCCTCCGGCCGTCGGCTGCGCCTCTTCACCGGAGAATGCGTCCTGGCCCGGCGATTGGGCCGGAAGCTGGGCGATGATCCGCTGGAAGAGGTCCGACGGCGGTTCCTCCTCCGCACGGAAAGTGCGGACCAGCGCCTCCCGGGAGTGCCGGACGCGCTCAAGGAAGGCCAGGCGTTCGGTCTCCGGGGCGGTGGCGATGTAGCTGTCAATGGCTTCGCGTTCCTGCTCCGTCACCGCATCGAGGGCGTAGAGCTCAGCGAGGTCCATTGCACGCCCGGACGCGAGGTCCATCGCCACGGTGTCCCCGAAGGCACGCGAACGGCCATCACGGCTTTCATCCATTCCACTCAACTCAACTCACCCCCAGACAGGTTTTCAAACGGATCAGTCCATCGCGGATGCGGGACTTGATGGTGGGAACCGCGGCATTCAGGCGTTCGGCGACTTCCCGGTAGGTGAGGCCGCCGTAGTACGCCAGGCGCACGGATTCCTGCTGTGTTTCGGTCAACGTTCCCAGGCAGCGGACCACGGCCTCGGCCTCCAGCCGGCTGCCCACTTCGTCGGACACGGTGTCGTGGTCGATCTCCTGCGTGCTGGCACCGTACCTGGCTTCCCTGTCCGTGGCGGACTGCGACGATCTGACCTTGTCCACGGCCCGGCGGTGGGAGATGGTCATCAGCCAGGACAGGGGACTTCCCGCCTGCGGATCGAACTTGGCTGCGTTCTGCCAGACCTGCAGGAAGACTTCCTGCGTGGTGTCTTCACTCAGCTCGGGATCGATCAGGACGCGGCGGGCCATGCCGAAAACCCTGCGGGACGTGAGTTGGTAGAACTCGGCGAACGCCGCCTGGTCTCCGCGGGCAATGCCTGCCAGCAGGGCCGAGAGGCGTTGGCTGAGGTCTGCAGGTGGGTCAGTCACCGCGGCGGAGCCTTCGGAGTTCGGCGCGTTGGGAGTTTCCATTACGTCCAAGCATAAGTCCCGGGGCGGCGGATCCTCAGCAGTGCCGTGCCGGATGCGGTTGTCCGGCCTGGAAGCTGCCTTCAGTAGAGTCACCTGCCGCTCCTTGGTCCGCTCGAATGTCTTCAAGAGTCATTCGGCGCCAAGGGCAGGCCGGATGGGCAGGCCGGAAAGTTTTTCATTCCAGCCCGGCGGGGGACTCCGGCCCCAAACGGAGTCCTAGATTTTGGCTCCGGCGAAGCCCTGCTGGCGCCAGGCCTCGTAGACCGCAACCGAGGCGGCATTGGCAAGGTTCAGGGAACGGAGGGCCGGCAGCATGGGCAGGCGCACCGTGGCGGATACGTGCGGGTCCGTCTTCAGCTCCGCCGGCAGGCCCACCGATTCGCGGCCGAACATCAGGACATCTCCCGGACGGTAGGCGATCTCCGTGTAGCTGGTGCTGCCGTCCGACGTGAACGCATAGACGCGTTCGGGCTGCAGATGCTGCCAGGCGTCCTCGATGGTCTGGTGGACGGTGACGACGGCGAGGTCATGGTAGTCAAGGCCTGCCCGGCGCAGCTTGGCGTCGGAGAAGTCGAAGCCCAAGGGTTCCACCAGGTGCAGTTCGGCGCCGGTAATGGCGGCAAGACGGATGGCGTTGCCGGTATTGCCGGGGATCTCTGGTTCGTGGAAAAGGATGCGGAACACCGTCCTATCCTAGCCACCCGGCCTCAGTGCATGCCGCGCAGCAGCCTGGCCAGGACCGGGATGTTCACCGTGTTGGGGGCCGGCCCGGACGAGAGGAATTCCTTCATGCCCCGAACCATGCCCGCCGCATTGACGATCTGGACGGTCTCCAGCGCGCCGGCGGGGCGGCGGTGGTGATCGATCACCGGTTCGTGGAGGTTGCCGTCAGGGCTGTGCACCACCGTCCAGCCAGTGACGTTAAGCTCGGGAAAGATGTCCTGCATGGCCCAAACCACCCGGGCAAGCTGCGGGGGTGCCACCGCGCGGCCACCGTGGTTAAGGGTCCGGCCGTCCCAGGCATAGGCGCCCTTGGGCAGGAGCATCGAGTTGACCAGGGCCAGCCGGTAGCCGGACAGGATGGCATGGTCGATATGGCTGTTGTCCGCCGGTGACTGCAGCCCGTTGATCAGCCGTGCCGCAGGGATGGCCGGAAGCACTTGCCTGGTCAGCAGTTGCACGGTGCGCATCTCGCGCTGTATGCGGGCCTCCGCGCCGAAGATACCCCGCTTCCGCGGCATCCCATGTACTTGGTGCCGGGCCTGGGCCAAAGGAATGAGTGGAACGTCGGTTCCTTCGTAGGGCGGAACGTAGACAGGCGGGTCGCCGGCGGTGTTCCTGCCATTGCCGGGCTTCCGGACCGTCGCGGATGCCCGGCTTCCCGCGGCCGGAGCGTCAAAGTGGGCGCCGTCGTCGGACGCGGCGTTCCCGACGGTACCCCCGCCGTAGGAGCGGTCGTAGGCCTTGCGCCGCTGCGGGTCGATCAGGGTCTCATAGGCAGCTGTGACGCGGCGGAAGGTTGCGGCGTCACCCCCGTGGTCCGGGTGCGCCGTCCTGGCCGCGCGCCGGTAGGCCACCTTGATTTCTTTCTCGGTGGCCGTGACGGCCACCCGAAGGACCTGGTAAGGGGAGCTGCTGCTCTCGGTCAAGCAATCTTCCTTCTCTTGGTGCCCGGCTTTCCGATTCCGGGCCGGAAGGGCAGTGCCCGCCCAGTCTAGCCAGCGTGGACGGTGCGCCTGCGGTGACAACGAACAGGCCGGGCGTGCGGGTTCCCGGGAGGCCGGAGTCTAGACTCGTGCCTGCGCGGTGCGAACAACGGGCCGGAGGGGAAGCAACGGAGTGGAGATGGACATGCCGACGACGGCGGAGCGGCCCGGCAGGGAACGGGGCGCGGGAGTGCCAATCGCCCTTGGCTGCGTGGGAGCCCTGCTTCTGAGCGGGTGCAGCGTGGACGTCCGGGATCCCTCTGCCACGCCGGCTCCGGCAAGCACCCCGGTCCTGGCCACTCCAACCATCACTCCGGGCCATGATGCCGCTGCGGTGGCAGCGCGTGACATGCCGTTCGCTGCCGGCGGCGACCTGGCTCCCGGGACGGCCGTGGGGATTTCCGATGACCTCAAAGCCGCGCCCGGATGGAGGATGGTGAAGGACAATGTGGCCGGCGGCAGTCAATACGCCAAGGCCGATGGCTGCGTGGTTGCAGCCCGGACGAGCATCGGCCAGGCCGCGCTGGTCCGTGGAGATGACAGGGAGTCCACCGTTGCCTTGTTCCAGTACCTGGACGCGGGCATCCAGCCTTCGTACCTCAAGACATCAACCTTGAAGTGGGGCGGTACGCCGGAGGCTCCCGGCCGGAACGTGGAAGTGCTGGCGCTGGAGCAGGCCGTTCCCGGCGGACGCTCCACGGAGGTGCTGGCACGGCTTTTTGGTACCGCCGGTTCATCGGCCTACGTGTCCGTGTCCTGTCCGGACGCGGCAACGCTCGATGCGGCCCGCCGGGACGTTGTCCGCTACCTCCCGTTGGTGCCTCCGGCCGCGTGACTCCCGCCAGGTCCCGGAACCGAAGACCGCCGGCGGCTGGAGGGCTCAGCTGCCGGCGGATCCATGGGGCTGCGGTGTCCGCACGCCTGGCAATGCTGCCGGAATCACTCGACGGTCCGGGCCGCCCCCACTGACAGCCGGTTCAGGGCCAGGGCCCCCACCAGCAAGCCGAAATCACGCAGGGCAACGTCGTAGAAACTTCCCAGCAGGACCAGGTTGACGATGATCCCCGCCAGCCACGCGGCCACGATCAACGAGCCGTACTTGGGACGCACCGCCACTGCTAAACCAGCGATGACTTCCACCACTCCCACGATGTACATGAAGGCTTGCGGCTGCAGCGGAACGATGGCCGTGGCCTGGGGCGCCAGGTACATGGTCCAGTGCGTGAGGATGTTGGTGAATTTGTCCAGGCCGAAGATTATCGGCGCGACGGTAAACACGGTTCGCAGCAGCAGGAATGCCTGCCGTGCCGGCGGCATGGTGGCCGGCGCATGCTGGGTCCGCATTGCGGATACTGCTTTCATGGCACTCTCCTTCTAAAAGTAGGTATGCCAATTTTAGAAATTTCCGGGTCTATAATCAAGAGATCTTGACTTTGGAAATGGAGGTGCCCATGTACCGGCTTCCCTGGGCGGACAGGATTGCGGCCGTTGCGTCGCTGACGGACGCGAAGAGGCTGCAGCTTTTCGAGCTGGTCGCCGCCTCGCCGCGTCCGGTGGGGCGCGACGACGTGGCTGAAGCTGCAGGCATGGCACGCAGCACCGTCTCCTTCCATCTGGACAGGCTGGTCCAGGACGGCCTGCTGGCCGTGGAGTTCCACAAGCCTGCGGGCAGGACAGGACCGGGGTCGGGGCGTCCCAGCAAGATGTACCGGCCGGTTGGAAGTGAAGTGGGAGCCTCTGTGCCAGACCGGAACTACGACCTTGCCGGGGAGCTGATGGCTGAGGCCATCGAAGGCAGCCAGGCGCAGGGCGTGTCGGTGGGGGAGTCGCTGCGCGCCGTCGCATTCCGGAAAGGCCGGGAACTTGCGGGAGGTTCCGCAGGCCTGGCGGAGTTCCTGGCAGATGCGGGCTACCAGCCTGAGCCGGACGGGGACGGAGGGTACGTGCTGCCGAACTGCCCCTTCCACCGGCTGTCACAGGCCCATGCGGCAGTGGTGTGCGACATGAACGGCGCCTTCCTGCGTGGCGCGGCGGTGGGCTGCGGCAGTGCCGAAGAGCGTGTTGTCCCCGTGGCAGGGCACTGCTGCGCGCGGATTACCGGCGGGAGCTGACCGCTCCACGCCGGGGGAGCCGCGGGCGGCCGCGATAGAATTGGAGGATGCCCGCCTACCTCGACCATGCCGCCACCACGCCCCTCTCGGGGCCCGCGCTCGCCGCCTTGACGCGTGAACTGTCGCGGACCGGCAACCCTTCGTCGCTGCACGGATCCGGACGCCGGGCGCGCCGCGCCGTCGAGGACGCGCGGGAAGCCATCGCCGCAGCGGCAGGCGCCCATCCCTCGGAGGTCATCTTCACCTCCGGAGGAACCGAAGCGGACAACCTCGCCGTGAAAGGCATGTACTGGTCCCGGGTGGCAGAAGACCCGGCCCGACGGCGCATCCTCTGCTCCGCCGTCGAACACCATGCGGTCCTGGACGCCGTGGAGTGGCTCGAACGGCACGAAGGCGCCGATGTGGCATGGCTGCCGGTGGACGGCGAGGGCGTTGTGGACCTCGAGGTCCTCGAAGCCGAGCTGTCCCGCGATCCCGGCACCGTGGCGCTGGTTACCGTCATGTGGGCCAACAATGAGGTGGGCACCATCCAGCCGATCGGGCGCATCGTGGAACTGGCGCACGCCGCCGGCGTGCCGGTGCACTCCGATGCGGTGCAGGCGTTTGGCTCGGTGCCGCTGCACTTCAGGGATTCGGGCCTGGACGCCATGTCCATTTCCGGACACAAGATCGGCGGTCCGGTGGGGGTCGGTGCGCTCCTGCTGGGGCGGGCCGTCAAACTGACACCGGTGCAGCACGGCGGCGGCCAGGAGCGCGACGTCCGCTCCGGCACGCTCGACACCGCTTCCATCGCCGGGTTCGCTGCCGCTGCGGAGGCCGTTGCAGCTGCGCTGCCCGCTGAAGCGGCGCGGATCGCTGCGCTGCGTGACCGGCTGATCGACGGTGTCCGGGAACGCGTCCCGGAGGCGGTTCTTCGCGGAGCCACCGGGGACCACAGGCTTCCGGGCAATGCGCACTTCACCTTTCCAGGCTGCGAAGGGGACTCGCTGCTGTTCCTCCTCGACCTGGCCGGTATCGAATCGTCCACGGGTTCGGCCTGCACGGCCGGGGTGCCCCGACCCTCGCATGTGCTGCTGGCCATGGGCCTGGACGAAGAGAGGGCCCGCGGTGCCCAGCGGTTCAGCCTCGGGCACGCCTCCACAGACGCCGACGTCGACGCCCTCCTTGCAGCCCTCCCGGAAGCATACGCACGGGCCCGCCAGGCCGGCATGGCCGGGCACGAATCCTCGATCCAGACCGCGGGAACCCAGGCGCGGCAGGCCCCCCGCGGCGCCTGAAAGCCCGGGGTGCGCGCACCCTGCCGCCAGCTGATTTGCCTGCCGCCGTAGAATGGACAGGCGAAGATCGTTTCCGCCGCCGATGCCTCCGGCACGGCCCCGGACAGCAAGCATCCCCCAACAGAAAGCCAGCATGCGAGTACTAGCAGCCATGAGTGGCGGAGTGGACTCCGCTGTTGCCGCCGCCCGCGCGGTGGAGGCCGGGCACGACGTCGTCGGCGTCCACCTCGCCCTTTCGCGGATGCCGGGCACCTTGCGCACGGGCAGCCGCGGCTGCTGCACCATCGAGGACTCCAGGGATGCCTGGCGGGCCTGCGACGTGCTGGGCATCCCTTACTACGTGTGGGACTTCTCCGAGCGCTTCAAGGAAGACGTCGTCCAGGACTTCATTGACGAATATGCTGCCGGCCGGACCCCCAACCCCTGCATGCGCTGCAACGAACGCATTAAGTTCGCCGCCCTGCTGGAGAAGGCCATCGCCCTCGGTTTCGACGCCGTCTGCACCGGCCACTACGCCAAGGTCATCGAGGACGCCCAGGGCAACCGCGAACTGCACCGCGCGGCCGACTGGGCCAAGGACCAGAGCTACGTCCTTGGGGTGCTGACGCATGAACAGCTCAAGCACTCCATGTTCCCGCTGGCAGACACCCCGTCCAAGGCCGAGGTGAGGGCTGAGGCGGAGCGGCGGGGCCTCTCCGTTGCCAACAAGCCCGACAGCCACGACATCTGCTTCATTCCCGACGGCGACACCGCCGGCTGGCTTGCCGAGAAGATCGAGATGACCACCGGCGACATCGTGGATGAGACCGGCACCAAGGTGGGGGAGCATCCCGGAGCCAACGCCTTCACCGTCGGCCAGCGGCGCGGCCTCAAGCTCGGAACCCCCGCCGCCGACGGCAAGCCCCGCTTCGTGCTGGAAATCCGGCCCAAGGAAAACAAGGTGGTGGTGGGTCCGGAGGCGTTGCTGGCCATCGACGAGATCCGCGGCATCAAGGTTTCTTGGGCCGGTCTTCCCATCGCCGAGGTGGAGACCGGAGCCGAATTCGACTGCTACGCACAGGTGCGGGCACACGGGGATCCGGTCCCGGCCACCGCCCGGATGGAAGCCTCTGCGGCCGGCGGGGGCGGCACCCAGCTGGTGGTCCGTTTGGTAACCCCGCTGCGCGGCGTGGCGCCGGGCCAGACAGTGGTGCTGTACCAGGGCAGCCGGGTGCTGGGCCAGGCCACCATCGACGCTGCCCGCTCGCTCCAGCGCGCCGCGCTGTAACCAGTCGCCCTTCAGCACCGCCCCGGCCCGGCGCCGGGGTGGCGCTTTGTTATGCCTGGGTTTACCCCCTCGCCAGGGCTGCCGGACCCTGCCGGGTAACTTTTAAGAAAATTTTGTGTTGGAACTCACAGAAACGGCAGTCCCGAGGGCTGACTCTCTGATTCAATCTAGGAATCAGCACTGCACGCCGGCGTCTGGGCCTATCAACCTGTGACCGCGGCGTGCGCGTACTCATCGGAAAGAAGTTCACAGATGATCAAGAGCACAACGGCCCTGCACCGCGCCATCGCGCTGGCAGGCATCTCCGCCCTGGCCCTGACAGCCTGCACCGGGCCATCGGGCGGCGGCGGCGGGGGGACGGCCAGCGGCGGCAGCGGCGGCGGTGCCATCACCTTCGGAACGACGGACAAGGTCGTCACCCTCGACCCCGCCGGTTCCTACGACGCAGGCTCCTTCCTGGTCATGAACCAGGTCTACCCGTTCCTGATGAACTCCAAGCCCGGGTCTGCCGAAGTCAGCCCGGACATCGCGGAGTCGGCGTCCTTCACGGCGCCCACCGAATTCACGGTGAAGCTCAAGCCCAACCTGAAGTTTGCCAACGGCCACGCGCTGACCGCATCGGACGTGAAGTTCTCCTACGACCGGGTACTCAAGATCAACGACCCCAACGGGCCCGCGTCACTGCTCTCCAACCTCAAGTCCGTTGACGCCAAGGATGACACCACCGTGGTCTTCAACCTCAAGGCGGGCAACGACCAGGTGTTCCCGAGCGTCCTGGGCACCAACACCGGTCCCATCATCGACGAGGAAGTCTTCCCGGCCGACAAGGTGATGAGCGACGAGGACATCGTTGCTGCCAAGCCCTTCGCAGGCCCCTACACCATTGATTCGTACAAGAAGAACGAACTTGTCAGCCTCAAGGCGAACGCGGATTACAGCGGGTTGCTGGGCAAGCCGGCCAATGACAGTGCCGTCATCAAGTACTACGCCGACTCCAACAACCTCAAACTGGATGTCCAGGGCGGCAACATCGACGTCGCCGGCCGCAGCCTGACAGCAACGGACGCGGCAGACCTGGACAAGGATTCCAAGGTCAAGGTCTACAAAGGCCCGGGCGGCGAATTGCGCTACATCGTCTTCAACTTCGACACCATGCCCTTCGGAGCCAAGACTCCCGAAGCCAACCCGGCCAAGGCCCTCGCCGTCCGCCAGGCCATGGCTGACATCGTGGACCGCCAGGCCATCTCCGACCAGGTCTACAAGGGCACCTATGTCCCGGCGTACTCCGTCGTCCCCGATGGCCTGCCTGGTGCAACCCAGCCGATGAAGGACCTGTACGGCGACGGCAGCGGCAAGCCCAGCCTGGACAAGGCCAAGAAAACCCTGTCCGACGCCGGCGTCACCGGCCCGGTCAACATCAAGCTGCAGTACAACCCGGACCACTACGGCAAGTCTTCCGGTGACGAGTACGCCATGGTCAAGGAACAGCTGGAGAAATCGGGCCTGTTCACCGTTGACCTGCAGTCCACCGAATGGGTGACCTACTCCAAGGCCCGGACCGCTGACGCCTACCCCGTGTACCAGCTGGGCTGGTTCCCGGACTACTCGGATGCGGACAACTACCTCACGCCGTTCTTCATCCCGGGCAACTTCCTGAAGAACCACTACGAGAACCCCACTGTTACGGACCTCGTTCAGAAGCAGCTCACCACCCCGGACAAGACTGAACGGCAGAAGCTGATCGGTGATGTCCAGACGGCTGTTGCCAAGGACCTCTCGACGTTGCCGCTGCTCCAGGGCTCGCAGCTGCTGGTGGCAGGGAAGGACGTCAAGGGTGTCGAGAAGACCCTTGATCCGTCCTTCAAGACCCGCCTTGGCGTCCTGTCCAAGTAAGCCCCCAACCCCATCGGGCTCTGACGGCCCAGAGGCGGGACGCCGCAACGGCGTCCCGCCTTTCGCCCGTCACCAGCCAGCACCGAGGGGAATGCTGGCTCCCGGTCACCACGAATCCAGGTACCGATGACAACTTTGATTGACGCGCCACCCAGTGACGCCGACGCACTCCTTTCATCCAAGAAAAAGCAGTCAGGCGGTGGGCTGGGCCAGTACATCCTGGTCCGCTTCCTGCTGATAGTCCCCACTATCCTCATCCTCGTCACCATGGTGTTCTTCCTCATGCGGATCACCGGCGACCCCATTACCGCCGCCATGGGCGGCAGGCTCCCCCCGGAGCAACTGCAGGAACGCATCCATGCCGCGGGCTACGACCGGCCCCTGCTGGTGCAGTACTTTGAGTACCTGGGCCAACTGGTCACCGGGAACTTCGGCACCACCCTCTCGGACAACCGCAAAGTCACCGAGATGCTGACCACCTACGGCTCAGCAACACTCGAGCTGGCAATCAACTCCCTCATCGTCGCGCTGCTGGTCGGCATCCCGCTGGGTATGGTCGCGGCCCACCGCCGTGACCACCTGCCGGACGCGGTGCTCCGAGTCCTGGCCATCCTGTTCTACGCCACCCCGGTCTTCTTCGCGGGCATGCTGCTGAAGCTCGTCTTTTCCGTGTGGCTGGGCTGGCTTCCGGTCGCCGGGCGCGCCGGCACGCGGACGGAGCTGTCCCTCACAGCGCTGGAGGCCCCCACCGGGATCTACTGGCTGGACGCCCTGCGCAGCGGCAACATGGCAGCCTTCAGCGACGTCATGTCCCATGCGGTCCTGCCGGCCATAGCGCTGGGATTCCTGACCGCCGGCGTCTTCCTGCGCCTGGTCCGGACCAACGTCATCGGCACGCTCGGAAAGGACTACGTGGAAGCCGGCCGCTCACGCGGCGTCAGCGAGTTCCGGCTTGTCACCAAGCACGCCTACAAGCCCGCCCTGATTCCCATCATCACGGTCATGGGCCTGCAGATTGCCGTCCTCCTGGGCGGAGCGGTGCTGACTGAGAAGACCTTCGAATGGAAAGGCCTTGGATTCCAGCTGGCCAACTACCTTACGGCGCGTGACTTTGTCGCCGTCCAGGGCATTGTGGTGCTGCTGGCCGTCATCGTTGCCGTCACCAACTTCATCGTGGACATCATCGCCGCGCTGATCGACCCCCGCGTGAGGTACTAGGAATGTCCGCCAACACAACTCTCGAACCCGCCACCAACCCGCGGGCTTCCCTGTTCCGGCGGCTGCCGGTCGTTTCGCACTTCAATAAGAGCGTCGGCCTGCAACGCTTCATGCTGGTGGTCGGCCTGGTCCTTACAGGCATCTTCCTGCTTACCGCGCTGGCCGCGCCCCTGCTGGCGCCCTACGGTTTCGCGCAGCTGTCGGATTCCGACGGCAGCTTCCCCACCCAACAGGCTCCCGGAGGCAAGCACCTGCTGGGCACCACCGTGGGCGGTTACGACGTCCTGTCCCGGGTCATCTGGGGAACCCAAACGGCTCTCCTGGTCATCATCGTGGCCGTTGTGCTCTCCATTTTTGCCGGTGTCATCCTCGGCCTGGTGAGCGGTTACATCGGGGGATGGCTTGACCGCGTCCTGGTGGTCGTGGCGGACGCCATCTATGCCTTCCCGTCACTGCTGGTTGCCATCGTCATGGCCATCGTGATCAGCGGCGGGCAGTCCAGCCTGTTCGGCGGCATCATGGCCGCGGCTATCTCCATCACCGTGGTGTTCATCCCCCAGTACTTCAGGGTGATCCGCGCCGAGACCATCCGGCTCAAGGCCGAACCCTTCGTTGAATCGGCCAAGGTGGTGGGCGCATCGAACTTCCGCATCATGACCCGCCACATCTACCGCAACGCCACCCGTACGCTGCCGCTGATCTTCACCCTCAACGCCTCGGAAGCCATCCTGACCCTGGCCGCGCTGGGCTTCCTGGGCTTCGGCATCGAACCCAGTTCGGCAGCGGAATGGGGGTTCGACCTGAACAAGGCGCTCGCCGACACCACGTCCGGCATCTGGTGGACAGGGCTGTTCCCAGGCCTGGCCATCGTCTGGACAGTCCTCGGGCTGACGCTGGTGGGCGAAAGCATCAACGACCTCAACGATCCGCGGCTCCGCGGCCGCAAGCGGTCAGGCCGCAAGGATGACGGTGGTCCCTCCGCTGCGCAGGCGGCAATTGAACTGGAAGTGAGAGCACAATGACCGTCAACAGTGATCCCTTGCCGGGCCGGCAGGACCCGGAACGGAAGACAGTCCTCGATATCGATCACCTGAAGGTCACGTTCGCTACCGACGGCGGCGATGTATACGCCGTCAAGGATGTCAGCCTCGACGTCAAAGCGGGCGAGGTCGTTGCCATCGTGGGGGAGTCCGGTTCCGGAAAGACGGTCACCGCCAAGACCATCCTGGGCCTGCTTCCGGAAACGGCGGTGAGCTCCGGTGCGGTGCTGATCAACGGCGCCAACGTCATCAGCCTCAGCCCCGGCCGGCTGCGCCAGATCCGCGGCCGGGACGTGGCCATGGTGTTCCAGGAACCATCCACCGCCCTGAATCCCGTCTTCACCGTGGGATGGCAGATTGCCGAGGGGATCCGCGCCCACGCCAATGCCGACGGCGGGGGGCGGGTATCGGCGAAGGAAGCCAAGGCCCGTGCCATCGAGGCGTTGGGCAAAGTAGGCATCCCGGACCCCGGGCACCGCGTCAACTACTACCCGCACCAGTTCTCCGGCGGCCAAAAGCAGCGCGTGGTGATCGCCGCCGCCCTGGCCTTGAACCCCGGGCTCATCGTGGCGGATGAACCCACCACCGCCCTGGATGTCACCGTGCAGGCGGAAATCCTGGAACTCCTCCGGGACCTGCGGGACAAGTACGGCACATCCATCGTGCTGATCACGCACAACATGGGCGTGGTGGCGGACCTCGCGGACCGCGTGGTGGTGATGTACCAGGGCGACATCGTGGAGGAAGCCCCGGCGAAGACGCTGTTCGCTGAACCAAAGCAGGAGTACACCCGGAACCTCCTTGCCGCGGTGCCGCACCTTGGCCGGGATTCGGCGTCGGAAGGCCTCACTGAACGGCGCCACCAGGATGAGGAAGTGCTGGTTGCTGCCGACAATCTGGTGATCGAGTACCCGGGGCGGCTGGGGACGCCTGCCTTCAAAGCCGTTGACGGGGTCAGCTTCACCCTGTCCAGGGGCGAGGTCTTTGGCCTGGTCGGGGAGTCGGGATCCGGGAAGACCACGATCGGCCGTGCCATCGCGGGGCTCAACCGGACCACCGGCGGAAGCCTCAAGGTGCTCGGCTACGAGATGCTGAACCTCCGGGAGCGCACCTTCAAGCCGCTGCGCAAGGACATCGGGTTCGTATTCCAGGACCCGGCAGCGTCCTTCAATCCGCAACTGACCATCGGTGAGTGCATCGCTGAGCCGATGCTCATCCACACCAGGCCCAGCGAAAGCCAGGCGCGCAAGCGCGTCGGTGAGCTGCTGGAATCCGTCCAGTTGCCGGCGTCGTACGCGGGACGCTACCCGCACGAACTCTCCGGCGGCCAGCGGCAGCGGGCATCGCTGGCGCGTGCCCTGAGCCTGAACCCGCGCCTGCTGATCGCTGACGAGCCGACGTCGGCCCTGGATGTATCTGTCCAGGCGAAGGTCCTGGAGCTGTTCCGGGACATCCAGGAGGAGTTCGGCTTTGGCTGCCTGTTCATCAGCCATGACCTGGCAGTGGTGGACATCCTGTCTTCCTGGGTGGGCGTCCTGTACAAGGGCAAGCTGGTGGAACAAGGGATTGGCAGCCAGGTCATGGGCAACCCGCAGCATGACTACACGCGGCGGCTGATCGCCTCCCTGCCCGTGCCGGACCCGGCCGAACAGGCCAAACGGCGCGAGGAGCACCGGGCACTCCTGGGCATCTGACCCCTGGATCGCCACAACATGAAGCGCCGGTGCCGGCAGGCGGCCGGCACCGGCGCTTCACACCCGCGGTGGCTCCGTCCGCTCCCATAGACTGGAGCCATGACGCAGAACACCCCCAGCTCTCCTGGCGCCGACGACTTTGATCCCTCCGCCAGCTCGCTAGCAGGCCACGTGGATGAATCGGTGATGGCTGAACTGCTGTCCATCCGCTCCAGCATTGACAACATTGATGCCACCTTGGTCTACCTCCTCGCCGAGCGCTTCAAGGCCACGCAAAAGGTGGGCTTCCTGAAAGCGACCCACCGCCTGCCTGCCGGTGACCCCGGACGCGAAGCCGCCCAGATCGCCCGGTTGCGCCGGCTGGCCGAGGACGCCCACCTTGACCCGGCGTTCGCGGAAAAGTTCCTCAACTTCATCATCGGTGAGGTGATCCGCCACCACGAGGCGATCGCAGAGGACCACCAGGCCTCATCCGGCCAGCGGCCGCAAACCTCTGCGCTGGCGTGAGCCCGGAACAGCACGAACCCGGGGACAGCCGGCTTCGGCCCGCGCCCCGTCACGAGGAAGCCAGGGAAGTCACGGCAACCGGACTGGGCCCGATGCCGGGTGACGACCCGCTTGAAGCCACCCGGATCATCCGCGGCGAGCTTGGCAGCCCGCACCTTCCCTTCCTGGCTGAACTGCCGGACCGTGGAGTCGGTTCAGACGCCCTGGGCCGCACGGCCTCCCTACTGGAAGAACTCGCGGTGGATGTCCAGCCGCACGGCTGGCGGCTCGTGGACCGCCCGGGCAAGGACATGCGCCGGGCAGCATCGGCGTTGTCCACCGACCTGAATGTCCTGGCCGACGTCGCAGGCGCCGAAGACGTGTCGCCGGATGAACTGAAGGTTCAGTTGGTGGGACCCCTGAGCCTTGCCGCCGGCCTGTACCTGCACAACGGTGAACGCGCACTGTTGGATCACGGCGCCCGGCGGGACCTGGCAGAGTCGCTGGCAGCCGGAGTGGGCGGTTACCTCACACGTGTGGCAGCGGCCGTTCCCGGCGCCCGGCTGGTGGTCCAAATGGACGAACCTGCCATTGCCCCGGTGCTGGCCGGCACAATCCCCACAGCCAGCGGTTACCGTACCCTCCGTGCAGTTGGAGCAACGGAAGTACGTGATTCGTGGCGCCTGGTCCTGGACGCGCTGCGGGTGGCAGGCGCTGCCGGGGTTGTGGTGTCGTTCCCTGAAATCGAAGCCCCGATCGAGCTGGCGCTCACGTCCGGGGCCGACGGCGTCGCCTTGCCACTGAAGGCCCTGACCAACCGCCAGTGGGAACAGGTGGCCGGAGCGGTGGAGGCTGGAAAACAGTTCTGGGCCGGTGCCCTGGACGTGGCCGCCCTCGGGCCGCTGCCCAAGGTTGCCGATTGCGTGGACTCTGTTTGGCGGCCGTGGCGGCAGCTGGGACTGCCGCCCTCACTGCTGGCCGCAGTCCGGGTGACGCCTTCGGCAGGGCTGGCCGCAAAGACACCCGCACAAGCCGCCGCCGTCCTGGGCAGGCTCACCCAGGTGGCGGACGGCCTGAATCAGCAGGCGCTGGGGTAGCTAGGTCCTGTTCTCCCAGCGGTCCGGCTGGGCGTAGCGGGGCAGGAAGCTTTGGGCGGAGCTGCCGCCGGCATAGGGACGCAGGCGGTAGTCGAAGGCACCGGCGTACACCAGGACCAGGCCGATCTGCGGCTGGATGACCTTTACCTGGATGCGGTGCCGGCCGTTGCTGCCCTCGGCCGGATCCCACCATTGTTCGGCGTAGGCCTTGGCGTCCAGCGCAGCCGGCAGGGGGACCCGGAGCGGGCCTGCGAACAGCCTCGAGGCCTCGGAGACGCCACGCAGCCTGCCTTCGGCCGTGACGCCCAGGTTCAGGTCCGTAACCAGGCGCCGGTAGCGTCCCACGTAGTCCACCAGTTGGGTGCTGCCTTCCCGGGTGGTGGCGCTGGTCGTGTCCTGGAAAAGCCGGGTGCGGCCCGGGAACCGGATTTCGCGGCGCGCTGTGAGGCTGGACCGCCCGAGCGGATCCTGGTGGGCGTGGTTTTCGATACGGAACGGGATGTTCTCACCATATTCGGGAAAAAAGGCTTCTTCGCCCCCAGCCAGCCGAAGCAAAGGGCGCAGCCACCGCTGGCGGCACCCCACGACGTCGAACGTTCCTTCCCCTACCCCGTACTGTCCGGAACCCGGCGCCAGCGAGAAGTACTCCTGCAGCTCGGGCTGCAGACGGGAAAACTCTGTGCCCAGGGCCTGCCGGTAAATGGGGACGCTCATGACGTGGACCTCCTGTTGCCTGCGGCGGCGCTGTTTGCCTCCGGTTTCACAATCTACCGGCAGCCTTGAGCCGGATGTACATGTCCGCAAGCCGGGACGGCAGCTCATGGGGCTCTGCGTCCACCACCTCGGCGCCGTAGCGGCGCAGTTCCGCGGTAACTGCCGCGCGTTGCAGGAGTGCCCGCTCGGCGGCGGCGGCCCGGAACACGCCTGTGGCGTCGCTACGTTCCCGCAGCATGGTGCCCAGTGCGGGGTCGCGGACGGCAGCTACCACCACTGTGTGCTGGCCGGCCAGCCGCTCCGCCACAGGCAGGAGCCCTTCCTCGGGCGCTCCGCTGTCCAGTGGGGTCAGCAGCACCACGAGGGACCGGTGCGCGGAGACGGCGCGGACCTGTGCCGGCACCGCCGGCCAGTCCATCTCGATCAGCTCGGCTTCAAGGGGCGCCATGGCCTGTACCAGCCGACCCAGGATGTTGCCCTGGCCTGCAGAACCGGCGCGCGCCCGGGTCCTGCGGTCAAAGGCCAGGAAGTCCACCCGGTCACCGCCCCGTTCCGCCAGGACGCCCAGGAGGAGCGCCGCCTCGATCCCGGTGTCCAGCCGCGTTTCGTCGGCGATCCTCGCCGCGGACGTGCGGGAGGTATCCAGGACCATGACCACCCGCCGGTCCCGTTCCGGACGCCACGTGCGGACTACCACGGAGGAACGCCGTGCCGTGGCGCGCCAGTCGATGGACCGCACGTCATCGCCGCGGACGTAGTCCCGCAGGGAGTCGAACTCGGTGCCGGCTCCGCGGATCTGGACGGCGGCTTTTCCATCGAGTTCGCGCAGCTTCCGCAGCTTGGAGGGCAGGTGCCGGCGCGAATGGAAGGGTGGCAGTACCCGTACCGAGCCGGGGCAGTCGATGGTCCGCTGCCGGGCTGCCAGGCCGAGCGGACCATACGACCGTATGGTCACGTGGGGTGCCTTGAGGTCCCCGCGCCGGGCCGGCCGGAGCCTGACAGCGAACCGCCTGCTTTCGCCGGCCGGGACATCGATGTCCTGGACCGGGTCCTGCGCCCCGGCGGAAGGCTGCCATCCGTCCCTGAACGAGCCCCGGAGCCGGCGGGAACCTCCGTTGTGGAGTGTCAGGGCTGCCTCCGCCGCGTTGTCGAGGGTGACGTTCTGCGGCTCCGCGCGTACCGCACCCACCCGCCGGGGGGATCCGGCCAACAGCAGGTCGGTACCCAGCATGGCAACGAGCACGGCGCTCGTGATGAGAACGGTCGGCCAGCCCGGGAACAGCAGCACCGGCACCAGGCCCAGCAGCACCACCGCCACAAAGCGCCCCGAGATGGCCATCAGCGGGGAACGGGGACTGAGGCCAGGATGCTGCCCAGGACGTCGTCCACCCGGACCCCGTCCATCTGCGCTTCGGGCTGTAAGGCCACACGGTGCCGCAGGCACGGCAGGGCCAGCGCCTTGACGTCGTCCGGTGTGACGAACGGACGGCCGGAGAGCCAGGCCCAGGACCTGGAGGTATTGAGCAGGGCCGTGGCGCCGCGTGGCGAGACGCCAAGCTGGAAGGAGGGGGCGGCCCTGGTGGCGCGGACCAGGTCCACGATGTAGCCGATGATTTCCGGCTCGACGGCTACCCGGGCCACTGCTTCCCGTGCCCGGTCCAGGTCTTCCACGCCAGCCACCGCCCGGACGCCGGCTGCTGCCAGGTCCCGGGGATCGAAACCGGCAGCGTGCCGCCGGATCACCTCGATTTCCTCGCCGCGCCCGGGCAGGGGCATGGTGAGCTTTAGCAGGAACCGGTCCAGCTGTGCTTCGGGGAGGGGATAGGTGCCCTCGTATTCCACCGGGTTCTGGGTGGCTGCCACCAGGAATGGCGCCGGCAGCCGCCTGGACAGCCCGTCCACGGAGACTTGCCGCTCTTCCATGGCTTCCAGGAGCGAAGCCTGGGTCTTTGGCGGTGTCCTGTTAATCTCATCTGCCAGCAGGAGGTTGGTGAAGACCGGTCCCTCCCTGAAGCTGAAGTCGGACGTGTGGGAGTCGTAAACCAGGGAGCCGGTGACGTCTCCCGGCATGAGGTCGGGAGTGAACTGCACGCGCTTGGTGTCCAGGCTCAAGGCTGAGGAAAGGGCCCGGACCAGCAGGGTCTTGGCAACACCCGGCACTCCCTCCAGCAGCACGTGGCCCTGCGAAAGCAGGGCTATCAGCAGGCCAGTGACGGTGGCATCCTGTCCCACCACTGCCTTGGCCACCTCGCGCCGGACAGCAAGCAGCGCCTGCCGGGCGCCGTCGTCGTCCGCTGGGCTGTGGGGGTCCACGGGGTTGAGGATTCCCGGGCCACTGCTCTGTTCACTCATCGGGTCATGACCTCTTTCTCCAGTTTGTCCAGGGCCTGGGACCAGGCCACCAGCCGGGCTTCTGTTGTGGGGTGTTCGTTGATCAACGTGCGGACACCGGCGGCATCCCTGCCAAGCAGCCGGGCCGCCGCCGCGATCGTTTCCTCGGCAGTCGCGCCCGGGCCAAGGCGCAGTTTTGCGGCGAGCCGCACCAGCAGTCCGGCCCGCAGGTTGTTCCGGGCCTGCTCGACGGCACGCGAGTCCTGGTAGAGCCGTGCCCGTCCCTCGGCAGTCTCAACAGCTTTGACCACCACCGGCAGCGGCTCGAACACCAGCGGACCATGCCGGCGGCCCCGCCACATGATGGCGGCGAGCGCCACCACCAGCAGCCAGGGGCCCAGGAAACGGGCCCATGCCGGCGCGAGGTCGTCGAGGGTTTTCCCGGATCCGTCCGCCGTTGCGTCTTCGAACGAAGGCAGGTACCAGACGAGGTCGGGCGATGCGCCGAGCGTCCGGACAGCCAGCGCTGCGTTCCCCAGCTCGTCCAGTTTGTCGTTTCCCAGGACAGCGGTGCTGCCCAGGACGGCCAGCCGTCCATCATCGCTGACCGCAAGCATCCCGGCGGTTCCTGCCGCGCGGTAACAGGTAGTGCCGCCGTCGTAAACAAATCCTCCTTGGCCGGTCACCTGTCCCGCTGCTTCGGCGTCCGGGAGGGCGCAGCCGGGGTTGAGGACAGGAGAGGCGTCGGGGACGACGCCGGCCTGGTGGATGCCGCCGTCAAGGGCGGCAAGGGTTTCCAGCCTGGGGGCCACTACCACCACTCGGCCGGCAGCCGCCGCCAGGCCGGCCAGCTGCTGTGCGTCCAGGACGCCGTACCTGTCGTAAAGGAGGAGGGTGGCGGAGGAGCTGGAGCGCAGGTCATCCAGCGCGGCGTCGAACCGGGCGGGGGCATGGACGGACACTCCGTGCCGTCCGAGGATTTCGCCCAGCGCCCTGGCTCCCTCCGGCCCCGCGTTGTGGACGGAGAGGCGGAGGTTATCACCCTTGGGGGCGAGCTGCGTGCCGATGACCAGGGCGAGCGCAACCGCCACGACGGCCGCGGCTGCGGCGATGCCACGGTGCTGCCGCAGCCAGGCCGGGAACCGTCCGGCGCGGAGGCTTCCGCCGGGTGGGGAGGCGCCGGGGGACCGCTGTGTTTCCTGTGCCGGCCCGGCACCGGTGGTCGTTGGCCCGCTCACTGCGTCGGCACCATGCCCGCGATGGGTTTCGCGGCGTCCAGTGCGGCATCGAGGGCCACCATGTCCTGGTAGTCGGAGCTGCCCGCCGCCCGGCTCCCGTAACGGATGCCGTCAAAAGTTGCCGCCGCCCGGGCCAGGCGCCCGGCTTCACCGGCGAACGGCACGGACAATGCGTTCGCGGCCTCATCGGCGGTCCTGCCAGGCTGCGGATCAAGAATGGTCCGGTTCTCGGCGCTGCGGACCAGCGCCCGGAAACGGTCGACGACGGCGTCCCCCCACCGTCCGGCTGCGGCTGCGGTTTCAGCGCGGTTCCGGTAGTCCACGGCGGTCAGGACGGTTTCCGATTCGAAGACATCCTTGGCCTGCCGGACCCGGGCATTCAGCCGGGGACGGGCCAGGATGACCGCGGCCGCAATAATCGCGGCAACGACGAGGGCAATGACCGGGCTGGGCACCGGAGCCGCATCGCCGGGGGAGCCGTCCAGGGACTGCAGCCAGTCCAGGAAGTTCCGCCACAGGCTGTCCAGCCAGGACGGGGCAGCGTCACGGTATTCAGCTTTGGTCAATTCGTCTGCCGCCCACCGCCGTGCCTCGTCGGCACCGGGCAGCACCGGCGGTTCAACGGCCATACGGCCATGCCCCAGGCGACGTTCCGTATCCGGGATAGGGGTTCCCGGCGACGGCCTTCCGGCCCGGAATGCCGTCAGGATCGGCGCCGGTCTCCATTTCGCGCAGCAGCACGATGTCCAACCCGTCCTTGCGCATGCGCAGGTCCAAGTAGAGCAATGCCATAACGGATGTCTGGAACGCGTAGCCCACCGCCCCCACCAACGCACCGACCACCGCGGTGATGATGCCAACGGCCACACGCAGCGTTGCGTCCTGCCCGCTGCCGCCATGGGGCGAGACTACGCCGGACAGCACCGTGGGCAGCATGCTGGCCGGGATCAGCACCACCTGGGTGATGACGGCGACCAGGATGCCCACCACGAGGGTGATGCCCAGGATGCGCCACCAGTTCGCCCGGGTGAGGGCCCACGAGCGGCGAAGTCCGGCAATGGCCCCGGTTTCTTCGATGACGACGGCGGCAGGGGCCACCATGAGCTTGATCGCCACCCAGACGAACACCGCCACGAACCCGAACATCAGCGGGATGGCCAGCAGGGCCGCCGCGCCCCGGACGTTCGAGAACAGGAGAACGACGAGGACGAAGAACAGCGCGATGGCGGCCACTGCCGCCGCCACCAGCACCGCCGCGAGCCCGGCCAGCGCTCCAATGCGGGGACGCACCAGCGACAGCATGCGCCGGAAGCCGGTGGGACGGTTCAGGACGGACCTGGCCACAGGGATCACCATGGCGCCCTGGAGGATAACGGACATGAACACGGAGAGGATGGACAGCACGGCGAAGGTCACCATCAGCCCAATACCCAACGACGCGACGTCGGCGGTGCTGGCCGTCTCCGCCCAGGCCTCAATGGACCCGGACGACGTTGCCAGCACTCCTGTGAGCACCGCGGCGAGGATGGCTGACAGGGACTGTGCCAGGAGGCCCGCGCCGAGCATCGCCTTGGCGTTGCGCCGGAGGGACTGGAACGAGCCGTCCAGGATTTCTCCGAACATCAGCGGACGCAAGGGAATGATGCCCGGTTTTGGCGGGGCCGCGTACCGCGGTTGCCCGTAAGGCCCAGCTCCAAAAGGGACGGGGTGGGGAGGCGGGTTATACGGGGAACCCGGGTAGGCCTGCCCGCCGTAGGGGGCTCCGTTGTAAGGCTGGGCGCCATAGGAGCTTCCGGGATAGGTTCCCCCGGGGCGGGACGTGCTCCCGCTCGGGTACTGTCCGCCCTGCGGCCACTGCTGCGGCTGTTGCTGCCACGTTCCCTGCCCGTCCCGGCCTGCCGGCAGGCCTGGCTGCCGCGGATGGCCCGGCTGGCCCCCCGGAGGCGCCCACGGCTGTTCCCACTCGGTCCGCCCAGGACCGCCGGCGCCTGCACCGGAGGGGCCGCCGTCGCCGTGGTCCTTGCCCGGTTCTTCCGGCACTGGGTTCCCGTGACCCGGCTCGTGTGGTGACACTGATTTCCTCCCCCATATCAGTCCGCCTGCCCCACGGGCCTCGCACCGGAAAGGCGCGCACCGGCCGTGCAGGGCATGACCCCAAGACTATAGTTCCGGCGTCGGCCGGCCTAGTGTCCCGCCATGCCCGGAGTGCCCTCAACACGACAAACCCATCCCGATAAGGGAATATATAGCTATGAAGGCACGCATTCTGGTGGTAGATGATGACGAAGCGCTGGCCGAGATGATTGGAATTGTCCTCCGTAATGACGGCTTCGAGCCGGTCTTTTGCGCTGACGGCGCCCAGGCTCTCGATGTTTTCCGCTCATCACGGCCCGACCTTGTCCTGCTCGACCTCATGCTTCCCGGCATGGACGGCATTGAGGTCTGCCGGCAGGTCCGGGGCGAATCCGATGTCCCGATTGTCATGCTGACCGCCAAGTCCGATACCTCCGACGTCGTTCGCGGACTGGAATCCGGGGCCGATGACTACGTGCCGAAGCCGTTCAAGCCCGCCGAACTGGTGGCCCGCGTGCGCGCCCGTCTCCGCCCCGGCGACCAGAAGGCCCCCGAAACGCTGAAGATCGCGGACATCACCATCGACGTCGCCGGCCATACCGTCAGCAGGGGCAGCGAGCGCATTTCCCTGACCCCGCTGGAGTTTGACCTCCTGGTGGCGCTCGCCCGCAAGCCGTGGCAGGTGTTCACCCGGGAGCTGCTGCTGGAGCAGGTCTGGGGCTACCGCCACGCCGCCGATACCCGCCTGGTCAACGTCCATGTCCAGCGCCTGCGGTCCAAGATCGAACAGGACCCGGAAGCCCCGGAAGTTGTATTGACGGTGCGTGGTGTCGGCTACAAAGCAGGGGTCTGACCCCGCCGCCCAGGACGGGACTTCACCGGCCGGCGAACCGCATGACGCGCCTGGGCCCGGCAGCACCCCCGCTGCCGATCTCCGGCACGTCGCGTTCCGCGCCCGGATCTGGCAGCGCCGCGCCCTCATCGTCGCGCTCCGCGTGGCACGGCTGGTCGGCACCGGTGTCCGCCGGTTCCTTCCCGGACTGAGGTACCTCGGCCGGGCGCTGCAGCAGCGCTGGCGCCGGTCCCTGCAGTTCCGAACCGTCCTGACAACCCTGATGCTGGCCGTCACATCCTTCGCCGTCGTCGGGGCCTACCTGTCCAACCAGATCGCCAACAACCTCTTCCAGGAGCGGCTGACGCAAGCCGAATCGGAGACGCGCTACAACGTCAAGCAGGTGCAGGAAACGTTCGACGGCGCCCAGGTCACCGACCAGTCGAGCGTCATCACGCTGGTCTCCGACACCCTCAGCGCCGTGGAGGGCCGGGGTTCGGTCATCCAACGGCGCTACGTCTTTGAAGCGATGCCCAACCAGACAAAACCCCGCAACCGCTGGGTCGAGTCCCGCGCGTCCGATCAATTGACGGTCAGCGTCATTCCGCCGGAACTGCGCAAGGCAGTGCAGGATTCGGGCAAGGACCAGTACTGGGCTTCCACCGTCATCCCGGTGGGAACCGAGGACCGGCCGGGCATCGCCGTCGGAAACAAGGTCACCTTCAACGGCACCGTCTACGAGCTGTACCTCATCTACGACCTCAATACCGCGCAGCAAACACTGAATGAGATCCAAAGCGTCCTCTGGGCCGGCGGTGCGGTACTGGTCCTGCTGATCGGCGCCGTGGCCTGGTACGTCACGCGCAACGTGGTCAGTCCGGTAAGCCACGCCGCCATGGTTTCCGAAAAGCTCGCCGCCGGCCAACTGCAGGAGCGCATGGTGGTGAAGGGCGAGGACGAAGTGGCCCGCCTTGGGGCCTCCTTCAACCACATGGCGGCCAGCCTGCAGGAACAGATCACGCAACTTGCCACTCTGTCCCAGATGCAGCAGCGGTTTGTTTCGGACGTTTCGCACGAGCTGAGGACGCCACTGACCACGGTCCGGATGGCTGCGGAAGTGCTCTACGACGCCCGTGACGATTTCGATCCGATCAACAAACGGTCCGCCGAGCTGCTGTATAACCAGGTGGAGCGGTTCCAGTCGCTCCTTTCGGACCTGCTTGAAATCAGCCGGTTCGATGCAGGCGTTGCAGTCCTTGATGCCGAACCCGAGGACCTCCTCCAGGTCATCGCCCACGTCATCGAAGGCGCTGCTCCTGTGGCCGCGGAGTACGGCTCCGAAATCCTCTTCACGGCACCCAAGGACGCCGTCATCGTGGAAATGGATGCGCGGCGGATCGACCGCATCCTGCGCAACCTGATCCTGAACGCTGTGGAGCACGGTGAGGGCAAACCGGTGACTGTCACCGTTGCGGTGAATGACACCGCTGTAGGCGTTGCCGTCAGGGACCACGGCATCGGGATGGACCAGGCCCAGGCCGCAAGGGTTTTCGACAGGTTCTGGCGTGCCGATCCTGCCCGCGCCCGCACTACGGGTGGCAGCGGGCTGGGGCTGTCCATTGCCATGGAGGACACCAAGCTGCACCATGGCTGGCTGCAGGCGTGGGGACGGAAAGGTGACGGCGCGAACTTCCGGCTGACCCTGCCATTGCGCCAGGACGGTGAACTTAACGAGTCGCCCATCCAGCTGGAACCGAAGGACGCCACCATACCCGGAGCGCCGGGAACCATCCCTGCGGAACAGGACTACAAGAACATGCTGCTACTGCAGACACGTGCGGCCGCACCCGCTCCGGTCCAGTCTCCCGAGGAGACACCATGAGGTCCGGCATGCGCCACGCCAGGTACCCGGCAGCACTGCTCGCGCTTCTGATGGTCCTCCTTTCGGGTTGCGCTCGGATTCCCACTTCCGGGCCGGTGGGAAAGAGCAGCGAAAGCAGCGCCGGCAACGTCAGTGCCCCCGTCTTCCTGCCCGCAGCGCCCCAGCCCGGCGCATCACCTGAAACCATCATCGACTACTTCTACCGGGCCGGCAGCGGTTACGAGGACGACTACGCGGTTGCGCGCCAGTACCTGACACAGGCATCGGCCGTGTCCTGGAAACCGGACAAACGCGCACTCGTCTACCGCGCGGCCCGCGTTGTCCCCACGGATACCGAGAACGTCTTCAACTATGAGCTCGACGTCTCCTACACGGTGGATGCTGACGGCATCGCCACCCAATCGCCGCCGGGCACGGTGGAACGTATTCCCGTGACCGTGACCCAGGTGGACGGCGAGTGGCGTATCTCCGCAATTCCAGACGGGACCGCCATCGCCGAGGAAACGTTCAAAGTGATCTACGGCGCGTATCCCATCTACTTCTACGACCCCACCTTCACCTACGCCATCCCCGACGTCCGCTGGTTCCTGAAGAACAAGACCGTCAAAGCTATGACCAGCGCCCTGCTGTCCGGTCCGGCGCCGTACCTGCGCGGCGCCGTCGCCAGCGCGTTCCCCTCCGGCATCAAGCTGGCCCGTGAGTCCGTCCCGGTGGTCTCGGGTGCCGCGCAGGTGGACCTGACCGCCAAGGAGCTGACGGAGACCTCGGCGGAGGACAGGCTGCGCATGCAGATGCAGCTGACCTTGACCTTCCGCAGCCAACCGGATGTGGTCAATGTCGAACTGCGCGCCAACCAGGACCTGGTCCGGGTGGAGGACAACGGGTCCGTCCTTCCTCCGGTGCTGGACAGGACCGTGCCGTCGCGCCAGATCGCCATCAGTGGCAACGAGCTGGTGCGCTACGAAAACAACCGGGTTTCACCCTTGCCTGACATGCAGCCGGTCTCGGCCCTGAACCCGCGCTATCCGGCAGAATCTCCGGTGTCGCAGACGGCAGCCTTCCTCAACGACGGCCGCACCACCCTTTACAGCATCAGCCCTGGGCAACCCGCGCGTGCCCTTACCACCCGCACCACCCTCAGCAGGCCGTCCTTCAGCGTCAGCGACTGGGTCTGGACGGCCGGGCCAGGCGGCTCCGGCGCCACCGAAGTCGTGGCGTTCCACCCCACCGGCGTGGCCGAGGGGGCGCCCGTACCGTCGGTAACCCTGGCGCCGACGTGGCTTGCCGGCCGGACGGTGAAGGAATTCCGCATCTCGCGCGACGGCGTGCGCGCCCTGGTCATCTCCGAACAGAACGGGAAATCCAAAGTGCAGGTGACGGGCGTGATCCGCACGGCCGACGGCACGCCGCGCGAACTGACGGCCCCGATCGCCCTGGTCAGTGCCAGCGATCCGGACCAGGGAGTGTGGGTGAATGGCACCACTGTCGTCGTCATGAAGGAGGCAGCCGGGGCCAACGTCACGCCGGAACTTCTCTCGCTTACCTCGGGTCAGCCGCAGCAGCTGGCTCCCTGGCCCGGGCTGGTTGCCATCAGCGCCGGAAACGGTGCAGACGACATCTACGTCCAGTCCGGCGAGGGGATCTTCCAGCGGCTCGGCAACGGCTGGTCGCCACAAATCAAGGGCCCGATCGATCCTGCCTTCCCGGGCTGACACTGTTCGAAGCCACTGGTCTTTCGCGCCGGGCCCGGTCCGTCGCTGCCCGGCTTGTCCACATAGCTGCGCAGGGGTCCGGACTGCTGCGCGCGCCTGATGCATGGTGGAAGGGTGAACGGCAAATCGGGCGGAGGCGGCGCAATGGAGTCCGGACCCTGGCATCCGCGGACGACGGACCCGGACCTCCAGCCGCCACCGCCTTTCCCGGCCCTGCACAGGGCTGAGCACGCCTCCGTCCTCCTGCGGCTGGCGGACTGGCTGTCGGGGGCAGGGGAGGATCTCCTGGCCCTGGCGGTGCCCGTTGACTGCGTCTGCTGCGGTGCGGAGGACCGAACTCTCTGCGCGTCCTGCAGCAGCCGAATCCGCCGGCTGGCACGGACCCCCTTCCGGGCTGAAAGCGGTGCGCCCGCGTTGATGGATGTCGACGGGACCATCATGCTGCCGGTGGTTGCCGCGGGTGTGTACCGGGACGAACTGGCGCAGGGCCTGCTCTCGTTCAAGCGGCACGGCCAGCACCAGCTGCGCAGGAGCCTGGGCCGGGCACTTGCCGCGGCGGTGAGGGCTGCAGCGCGGGGCGGCAGCGGGGTCCTGCTGGTTCCGGTGCCCACCGGCACGGCCGCGTACGTCAGCCGGGGGTTCAGCCCGGTCCACCTGCTCGTGGAGGAGGCGGCACGGCAGTTGCCCGGGCTCGACGTCGCGGATGTCCTGGCCAAGAAGCCCGGACCCGGCGGCCAGTTCCCCGGCCGGATGGGCGGCCAGAAAGGGCTGGGCAGGGGAGCCCGCGCGCAGCGGGTCAGGGGTTCCATGCGGGTCCCTCCGGGAAACCGCCAAAAGGTCCTGGGGCGTCCCTGCATCATCATCGATGACGTGCTGACAACCGGCGCCACCATTGGCGAAGCAGCCCGTGCCCTGCATGCCGCCGGCGCCCAGGTGAGGGGCGCCGTCGTGCTTGCGGCGACACGCCCGCCCGACGCCGCCGGCCCCGCCGCTCCGGCCCCCATCCCGCACGGGAGTAGCCATGACTTAGAAAAAAATAAACCGGGAAAGGATGAATAACAGGTGGCTATGAACTAACGTCGGTGGTGGGTACCAAGAACAGAATGTACCTTTCGATGGCGGCTCGGAGAGGGGCTCGACTGTCAGACAGCCCGGCCCAAGGAAGTGCCGCCGTCGTGTCACCGAAGTCATTTGGAGGGCACCATGGAGTTTATGATCAGCGGACGAAATCTGACCGTTTCAGACCGGTTCCGCGAGTACGCCGGGGAAAAGATCGCGAAGATCGAATCGCTTGGCGACAAGATCCAGCGGGTCGATACGAAAGTCTCCAAGGAGACCAATGCCCGGCAGACCGGCGACCAGTTGACCGTCGAGGTGACAGTCCTGGGCCGGGGCCCTGTAATCCGCGCCGAAGCGAGCGCCGCAGACAAATTCGCCGCCTTTGACCTCGCCTACAACAAGTTGCTTGAGCGGCTCCGGCGCGCAAAGGACCGCAAGAAGGTCCACCATGGCCGCCACACCCCCAAGGCTGTCCGTGAAGCCACTGCTTCCCTCGAACCCGCCAGCGCACATGAGCCGCTGTACCTGGAAGCCAACCGCTGGAGCGAATCCGCGCAGGCAGCCGAGGAAAAGTCCCCCTACGATGTCGAGAACGACATCCCGGCCGGGAATTCCCCGGTGCTGATCCGGCGCAAGGTCTTTCCTGCCGCATCCATGACGCTTGACGACGCCGTGGACAACATGGAGCTTGTGGGCCACGACTTCTATCTCTTCGTCGACAAAGCCACCAACACGCCGTCGGTCGTGTACCGCCGCCGCGGGTGGACCTACGGCGTCATCACCCTGGACCACGAATGCGAACCAGGGGATACCGTCGTTGAGGAAAAGGTCCTTGCCTACCGTTCGGACGACGCCCCCGCCAACGCTTAAGGTGGCATCAACCACCGGAGAGGACTGACTTGCCGGCATCGCTGAGCCTGGACCAGGCACGGCGGATCGCACTGGCAGCGCAGGGACTCCACAGAGGACGGCCCACCGGCCCCGTGACAGCACGGACGGTGGGCCGCACCTTTGCGCGTCTCCAGCTCGTCCAGATCGACTCCGTCAATGTCCTGGTCCGGAGCCACTTCCTGCCCTTCTATTCCCGCCTTGGGAACTACGACCGGGACATCCTGCAACGCATGTCCGGAAGCCATCCCCGGCGGATGCTTGAGTATTGGGCCCACGAAGCTAGCTTCATCCGGCCGGAACATTACGGCGACCTCCTGCTATGGCAGAAACGGGCCTGGGTGGGCGCCTCCCGCATGGAGCCGGCGCTCCGGAACGATGTGGCGGCCAGGATCATGGCGGTTCTCGCGCGGTCCCGGCCCATGACGGCGTCTGAACTGACGGCACGGATCGGTCACGTCGAAGAGAAACAAGCAGGGAACTGGGGGTGGAACTGGAACGCTGTGAAGCGCGTCCTGGAGCACCTCTTCGAGGAAGGACTGGTGTCGGCCGCGTCCAGGACCGCCCAGTTCGAACGCCGGTACACGCTGACCTCCAAGGTGCTCCCGCGGCAGGCCGCGGCGGCACCGGAGGGGGATTCGGTGGCTGCCCTCCGCCGCCTGACCGATGCAGCCGCCCAGGCCCACGGGATCGGCAGCGTCCGCTGCTTCGCCGACTACTTCCGGACTCCGGTCAAGGCAACAGCGCTGGCCGTCGAGCAGTTGGTGGAACAGGGCAGGTTGGTGCCGGTCACGGTGGCCGGCTGGGGACGGCAGGTGTTCCGGCACGTCGATTCCCTGCTGCCCCGGGAAGCCAGCGGGCGTGCATTGCTGAGCCCGTTCGATTCCCTGGTCTTTGAGCGGCGGCGCCTGTTCGAGCTTTTTGGGTTCCACTACCGGATCGAAATCTATACCCCGGAGCCTAGGCGGCGCTTCGGGTACTACGTGCTCCCTTTCCTGCTGCGAGACAGGATGGTGGCACGCGTTGATCTCAAAGCTGACCGGGCAACAGGGCGGCTTCTGGTGAGGTCCGCCTTCGCCGAGCCGGACGCACCCCAGGACACCGCCGCCGAACTCGCCGCCGAGCTGGCCCTTATGGCCGAATGGCTTGGCCTGCCCCACGTGGAAGTGGAGCCGGCAGGCGACCTTGCCGCCGCCCTGGCCCACGAGCTGGCGCGGCTGTAGGGAGTATCCGCTCTCAGGGAAAAGGGGCACCGGCCGCGTGTCTCTCCCGTAGACTGAACACGCCAGAATTCGGCGGCATCAGACTGGGAGCATCTTCACGTGGCATCACTTATTGAAAAAATTCTCCGCACGGGTGACAAGAAAACACTCCGGCAGCTGCGGAACTATGCCGATTCCATTAACGCCCTCGAAGACTCATTCAAGACATTTACCGACGCGGAACTGCGGGAGGAAACGGACCGCCTCCGTGCACGCCACCAGGATGGCGAAAAGCTCGATGACCTGCTTCCGGAAGCTTTCGCCGCAGTCCGTGAAGCGTCATCCCGGACCCTGGGCATGCGCCACTTCGACGTCCAGCTGATGGGTGGCGCCGCCCTGCACCTTGGCAACATTGCCGAAATGAAGACCGGTGAAGGCAAGACCCTGGTGGCGACCGCTCCCGCCTACCTGAATGCCCTCGCCGGCAAGGGCGTCCACGTGGTCACGGTCAACGACTACCTCGCGGAATACCAGTCCGAGCTCATGGGCCGCGTCTACCGCTTCCTTGGCCTGACCAGCGGCGTCATCCTCGCCAACCAGGACCCGGCTGTCCGCCGCCAGCAGTATGCAGCCGATATCACCTACGGGACCAACAACGAGTTCGGGTTCGACTATTTGCGCGACAACATGGCGTGGGACCGGACCGAGCTGGTCCAGCGGGGCCACAACTTTGCCATCGTGGATGAAGTCGACTCCATCCTCATCGACGAGGCACGCACGCCGTTGATCATCTCCGGTCCGGCGCAGGGGGACACCAACCGTTGGTACAGCGAATTCGCCAAGGTCGTGCTCCGGCTGCAGGCGGACAAGGACTACGAGGTCGACGAAAAGAAGCGCACGGTGGGCGTGCTGGAGACCGGCATCGAGAAGGTCGAAGACTACCTGGGCATCTCCAACCTGTACGAGTCGGCAAACACGCCCCTGATTGGGTTCCTCAACAACGCCATTAAGGCCAAGGAGCTGTTCAAGCGCGACAAGGACTACGTCATCCTGGACGGTGAAGTGTTGATCGTTGACGAGCACACTGGCCGCATCCTGGCGGGCCGGCGCTACAACGAGGGCATGCACCAGGCGATCGAGGCCAAGGAAGGCGTCGAGATCAAGGCGGAGAACCAGACCCTCGCCACCGTGACGCTGCAGAACTACTTCCGCATGTACAGCAAGCTTTCCGGCATGACCGGTACCGCCGAGACTGAGGCGGCCGAGTTCATGAGCACCTATAAGCTCGGCGTCGTTGCCATTCCCACCAACCGGGACATGCAGCGGATCGACCAGCCGGACCTCGTCTTCAAGAACGAGGTTGTAAAGTTCGACGCCGTGGTGCGCGATATCGCCGAACGCCACGAAAATGGCCAGCCCGTCCTCGTTGGCACCACCAGCGTGGAGAAGAGCGAGTACCTGTCCAAGCTGCTCGCCAAGGAAGGCATCCGCCACGAGGTCCTGAACGCCAAGAACCACGCCCGTGAGGCTGCCATCGTCGCCCAGGCGGGACGCAAGGGCGCTGTCACCGTGGCCACCAACATGGCGGGCCGCGGTACGGACATCATGCTGGGCGGCAACGCCGAATTCACAGCCGTCGCCGAACTTGCCAAGCGCGGTCTTGATCCGGAGGAGAACTCCGAAGAGTACGAGGCCGCGTGGCCCGCAGCGCTCGAAGCAGCCAAGCAGTCCGTCAAGGACGAACACGAGGAAGTCCTGGACCTTGGGGGCCTGTACGTCCTGGGCACCGAGCGCCACGAATCACGCCGCATCGACAACCAGCTCCGCGGCCGCTCCGGCCGCCAGGGCGACCCCGGCGAGTCCCGCTTCTACCTGTCGCTGACCGATGACCTCATGCGGCTCTTCAACTCCGGCGCCGCGGAACGGCTGATGAACAGCTCCGTTCCGGACGACGTCGCGCTGGAATCGAAGCTCGTATCGCGGGCCATCGCTTCCGCCCAGGGGCAGGTGGAGGGCCGGAACGCCGAGCAGCGCAAGAATGTCCTGAAATACGACGACGTCCTCAACCGCCAGCGCGAAGCCATCTACAGCGACCGCCGCCGCATCCTTGAGGGCGATGACCTGCACGAAAAGGTGCAGTTCTTTATCGAGGACACCATCACAGCCCTGATCGATGCCGCCACGGCAGAGGGGAACGGTGACGACTGGGACTTCCACCAGCTGTGGACGAACCTCAAAACGCTTTACCCTGTCAGCGTTACCGCTGAAGACATCATCGAAGAAGCCGGCGGCAAGTCCAGGGTCACGGTGGAACTGTTGAAGGAGGAGATCCTCTCCGACGCCCGGCTGGTCTACCAGTCCCGCGAGGAGGTCATCGGCTCCGAAAGCATGCGAGAGCTCGAGCGCCGTGTGGTCCTGTCCGTCATTGGCCGCAAGTGGCAGGAACACCTCTACGAGATGGATTACCTCAAGGAGGGCATCGGCCTGCGCGCCATGGCACAGCGTGATCCGCTGGTGGAGTACCAGCGCGAAGGTTTTGCCATGTTCCAGAGCATGATGGAAGCCATCCGGGAGGAAAGTGTCGGCTTCCTGTACAACCTCGAGGTGGAGGTGACGCCGGCACAGGATGTTGTGGTTCCGGACGCCGCCGGCGGTCATACCGAGCACGTGGACCCGCAGGTTCACGCGGCCGGCCTCGAGGCCCCCGAAAAGCCGGCGCAGCTTCAGTACACGGCTCCCAGCGAGAGCGGCGGCACGCAGACCCGGGTGGAAACCCGTGCAGGAAGCGGGCGCTCCGGCAACCCTGCCAAGGCAGCTGCCCAGGACGCTGCCAAGCGCCCGGCGAAGAAAAAGAAGCGGTAACGGCACTGTCGCAATCCGCCGACGGTGTTGGTAAACAGGGCAGGGGCCTCGCGGCCCCTGCCCTGTTTGCTTGTCGGATAGTACTTCCGTCCCCTGCGGACTTTCCGATGAGTCACCCGATAATGAGCTCAACGATCCGCCAGACCTGCTTGCTGCGCTCCAGCCGAACCGCAACGGCACGCGCACGAACGTCATCTACCACTACGGCACTTGCCTCGTAGATCCCCTCGGCCACCTCGCATACCCGAACTGAACGGACAGTGGAATTCCGGTGGAGCCGGGCGAGTGCGGGATTCCCCGTCCGTGTATGTTCCCTCCTGATCAGTGCGGCCCGGTGCTGCAGCGACGCGAGGCACCGCGGGTCGAGGCGCCGTGCCAGCTGGTGAATGGGACGGACCCCGGCGAGGACTTCCATGGAGGCCTGTACCGTCCCCCTGGTGATGGCCGTGACTTCAGCCGCCTCGCTGATCGGCCGCAGTGATGGCGGGTTCGTACCGCGGGGCGGGCCTGCCAGCGCCGTCGCGCCCGACCCTGACGCGGGGTTAATCACGGCCGTTCCGCCATTGACGCTGTTGGCGGACGTCTTCCGGACGGCCCGTACCGATGTCACTGCAGTCATTGTTATCCCCTTGCTTCAATAGCTGATGGTTTGAGTAGCTGTCTTGAGGTTGAGTGGCTCCGCCGGCCAATCAGGTACGGCGTGGGGCGCATTGATCGGACGCCCCGGTCCTGCCCGGCAGGGGGGCCGCGAACGGGGGAGCTGGAGGGCGGAAAGCGGAGGCTAGGGTCCTGCGGGCGCCCGAAGGATCTGGCCCGGAAGCAGCAGATCAGGACTGTCACCAATCAAGGCCCGGTTGGCTGCATACCACCGCGGCCATTCGAGGGCTATGTCCACATCCGATGCTCTTGGTCCCAACCGGGCAGCCACGATGGACCACAGCGTATCCCCGGCGAGTACGACTACTCCGTCCGGCTGGGTTTCCGTTCCAGGACCCCCCGGCGCCGCAGTGGTCCTGTTTTGGGGTGCGGCGATCAGGCCAGGTTCAACGACAGGGGCGGCAGGCTGCCACCCTGGGTCAGGTGCCGTGGTGGGTGTTCCGGCCGTTGGCTGCCATTGGGGCGACGCCTCTTCCATAGCGCTCCGTTGGCTTTCCGCGGTGAGGTGTGGGGACGGGGAAGGTGTCCCGGGCCGGCCGTTCCGGTCAGGGGCCGGAAGGCCATTGGCAGGGGCAAGGGTGGAGGCGGCCGCGGAGGATTGCCCGGACGTTGGTGTCCACTCCGGCCCCGGCGGTGTGGTGGCCGCCTGTGCGGCGGCGCCTGCCATCAGCTGTATCGAAAGGGCGGCGACCAGTGCCCTCCGCATGAAGGCGGGAGAGAGCTTCCGGGCCGCGGCCGCCGCCCTCTGCCGTCCCAACCGCTCCAGCAGGAGGGAGGTTCCGGCACATGCCATCGAAAATGCCCACCACAGCAGTAACCCGGTGCCGGCAGCTGCCGCGGCCGACGCCAGGAGGAACTCAACGGACGACTCCTGCGCGCTGGCTGTCGAAACCCGCCATTGTGCCAGCAGCCCTGCCCCCAGGACGCTGAGCAGGAAGCCGAGCACCAGCAGGGCCACCACCATGGCGGCGTCCTGCCACTCCCTCGAGCTGGATCGACCCATATCTCCACCCTTGTCATCATTTGATGCAATTTGATGTTGCTTGAATCAGTTTGAACCGCTTGAATTGGGTTTGTCCAGACGTTGGAATGAAAAAGATGCGCGTTGACTGGCGACGCAGCGCACCCTACGCTGGCGGGATGCGCTGGGATGCCCTCTTCAATGACCTGGAAAGCCAGCTGGCGGAGGCCGACCGGCTGGCCCTCGACGGAGAGGTCAGCGAGCGGACACGGGCCGAGATGGTTGGCCTGCGGCTCGAAGACAGGCTGCGCGCGGTTCTTGGCTGCAGGATCGGGGTCCACCTGGCGTGCGGCGAGTCCGCGGTGGGCGAATTGACCCACGTCGGGGCAGATGCCCTGGTCCTGGATGAAGACCGGCATCAGGTACTGGTTCCCTACGCGGCGGCAGTGCGGTACGTGGGTCTCGGCAGGCATGTCCGCCAGGAGAACTCAGCAGTCCGTCGCGCGATAGGACTGGCGCATTCCCTGCGGGCGCTGGCGCGCGACCGGGCGGAGGTAACTGTGACGCTTGACCGTGGGACTGGACGGCTGACGGGAGTTATCGACCGGGTTGGCGGGGACTACATCGACTTGGCCATGGTCAGCCCGGGGGAGGCCCGGAGGAACCACAGCGTGGGCCAGGTGTCAGCCATACCTTTCATTTCCCTGGCGATGATCAGGTCACCTAAGGCCGGTTCCGTGTAGCGGAGTCACACCGACTTGGAGCGTGACTCCTGGATCATACGGCTGGCCTCGGCATAGCGTTCCTCGATGTACTGCTCCAGCATCTTCTCTTCCACGCGCCACTGCCCGCGGCCGCCCACCTGGATGGCCTTCAACTCGCCGCTGCGGACCAAGGCGTAAGCGGCGGGGGAGTTGATCTGGAGCTGCTCAGCGACGTCCGCGAGCGTGAGGAACCGTGGCATGGATCCATTTTGCCATCATCTGGCGTCATTTGTGCCTGTTTTCCACAGATGGTCACTATTTAAGTAAATGACTTTTGTTCGCCGGGCCTTGCGGTAACAATGAGGAGTCCGGCCACAACGGGCAGGTCCGCATACGTAGGGGGAGAGCGGTATGGTTCCAGATTCAAGCGCCACTGCACCACGGTTGAAGCGCCCATCCTGGAAGGACCCCCGGCTGCTGGTGGGCGTTCTCCTGGTCCTGGTGTCCGTCGCGGGCGTTACCTTCCTGGTGGGGAGTGCCGACCGCACCACGGAGGTCTTCGCCGCGAAGGACGGCATTGCTGTGGGGGAGCGATTGACGCCGGAGAACGTGATCCGCGCCAAGGTGCGCCTGGGTGATACCGAACAGCACTACATCACCGTCGCTGACGGCCTGCCACAGGATGTTGTCGCCGTCCAGCGGATTGGCAAGGACCAATTGGTTCCCAGGGCAAGCGTAGGGAGTGCGGACCGGCTGGACCGAAAGCCCGTTGCCCTCAACATCGCGCAGACATTGCCGTCGCAGGCAACTGCAGGTGCCAGGGTTGACGTGTGGGTGGCGCAACCTGATGCCAAGAACGGATTCAGCGAGCCAAAGCTGATTCTTCCCGGTGCCGAAATTGCTGAGGTCACCACTGGCTCAACTGCCCTTGGCTCGTCCAAGATAACGGTGCTGATGGTGCTGGTGGAGGATAAGCAATTGCCGGCGCTGCTGGGTGCCCAGGCCAATGACGCCAAGATATCCGTTGTGTGGAATCCGGGCGGCGTCCGATGAGTATCCCGGTGGTCACCGTTGGCCAACGCCAGGAAGATTTGGTGGGCGGCCTCGAAAGGCTTCACGGTCCCGTTACGGTGGTTCGGAGGTGTACGGAACTTCCCGAGCTTCTTGCGGCCTGCCAAAGCGGACTTGCACGGGCTGCCGTGGTCTCCGAGGGGTCCGAGGGCCTGACAGCTTCCCTCGTCGACCGCCTCGGTGCTGTTGGGGTGGCGGTCATTGCACTGACGGACGACTCCGATGAGGCAGCCCGGCTCCGGAAGATTGGGGTGGCCTCGACGCTGACAGGCGTGGAGGCCACGGAGCTTTCGGACCGGATCGCCGACGCCGTCGCCCAACTGACAGGTATGGTCCGGCCCGCCAACGTGAGTGCGGCCGCTGACACGGGGGCCGCCCTGGCCGCAGAGCCCGTGCAGCCTGACGCCGACGCGGAGGCCCGCTTCTCCGGCGAACTGATCGTTGTTTGGGGTCCTGCCGGGTCACCCGGCCGGACGACGGTCGCCGTGAACATCGCCGGGGAGATGGCCGCCGAAGGCCGGGATGTCCTGCTGGTCGACGCCGATACCTACGGGGCCAGCATCGCCGCGGTGCTTGGGCTTCTGGATGAGTCAGCCGGACTTGCCCAGGCGTGCCGGCTTGCAGACCAAGGCCTGCTGGACTTAGACGCACTCCGGAATGTGGCCGCCACGGTGGCCACGGCGTCCGGGACGTTCCGGGTGCTGACGGGCATAACCCGGGCCGATCGATGGACCGAACTGCGGACCACTGCGCTGGCGCTCGTCCTTGAAAGGGCCCGGCAGATTGCCGAGGTTGTGGTGGTCGACACCGGTTTTTGCCTCGAGGCGGATGAAGAACTGAGCTTCGACACCATGGCGCCCCGGCGGAATGCGGCCACCCTGCGACCGCTGGAACTGGCCGACTCAGTGTACGCCATCGGCGCGGCCGATCCCGTCGGGGTACCACGGATGGTGCGTGCCCTCTCTGAACTCGAGGGCGCCGTGCCCCAGGCGTCGCCGATTGTAGTGATGAACAAGGTGCGGTCCTCATCCGTAGGGAGGGCACCGGAACGCCAGTTACGGGATGCCTGGGAACGCTATGGCCCGGCCTCGGAACTTAGGACCTTCCTGCCCTACGATCCCGAAGCCGCCGACGCTGCGCTTTTGGCGGGGTCCCTGCTTCTTGAAGTTTCTCCGGACTCGGCGCTGCGGCGTGCAATCCGCCAACTTGTTTGTGCACCCGACCAGCGAAAAACGAAATCCTCTGTATTTTCTTCCACACCACGGCGGAGGGCAAAGGACTAGGCTCGCCATAAGAGCTGCAAGGGTGCAGCGAATATCTCTAATGGAGGCGTTTGTCGATGTCGTCTGGATCCAGTGTGGAGGACCAGCCCCTGTCCATTGAAGGCCTTGAAGGCTTTATGGGGGACTACTACCAGCACCTGGCTGAGGAAGATGCCCGAAGCTACCCCCAGAATGTCCTGGAGGCGCGCGCCGCCGAGCACCGCCGGGCGGCGTTCGTCCGGCAGCCCGGACAGGCAAATGTATCGATCATCGACGAAGAAGACAGCAGCGTTATCTTTGTCGTCACCGATGACATGCCGTTCCTTGTCGACTCCGTCAATGCCGAGCTCGTCCGCCAGCATGCCGCCATCAGGCTGGTAGTCCACCCGCTCTTTGTGGCCACCAGGAACCGGGAAAGCGGCGAATTGGTCAAGGTCAACAGGGTTCCCGCCCACCTGGGCATTTCAAGTGGCGACACAGCGGCCATGCCGAATCTCTCCCATCTCATCGCGCAGGGCGAAAATGCCTCGCACATGGAGTCCTGGATCGCCGTCGAAATCCACCGCGTCTCCGACGAAGCCAAGGCCGCACTGCTCGCGGGCCTGACCCGCGTCCTGAACGACGTCAGGGCGGCCGTCGAGGACTGGCCCAGGATGCGCCAAAAAGCGCTGGAGATCGCCGAGAGCCTGGACCGGGTGGCCAACTCCGCCCAGATCGCTGAACTGCGGCAGGCCAAGGACCTGCTCCGGTGGCTCGACGACGGGAACTTCACGTTCCTTGGCTACCGCGAATACGACCTGCTCAACGTTGATGGCGAAGACGTCCTCGAACTGCGCGAGGACAGCGGCCTCGGCCTGCTCCGGGCCTCCGCGGATTCGCCCCACATCCAGCACCTCACCGACACGGGCCGCAAAAAGGCCCGCGAGAAGCGCGCCCTTGTCATCACCAAGGCCAACTCGCGGTCCACGGTTCACCGCTCCGCTTACCTTGACTACATCGGCGTCAAGAGCTTTGACGCCGCGGGCAACGTCAACGGTGAACGCCGCTTCATCGGGCTCTTCGCCACGAGCGCCTACGCGGGTTCCGTCCGCGATATTCCCATCGTCAGGGAAAAGGTGGACGCGGTGCTGCAGAACGCAGGTTTCCCGCCGGACTCGCATTCCGGCAAGGACCTCCTGGGAATCATGGAAACGTACCCGCGCGACGAACTCTTCCAGATCGAAGTCCCCGATCTCGCTGCGACCGCCTTCGGAATCCAGAAACTGCAGGAACGCCGGCGCACCCGGCTGTTCCTGAGGCCCGATATCTACGGCCGTTTCATGTCTGCCGTGGTGTACCTCCCCCGGGACAGGTACACCACCAACGTCAGGCTCCGCATCGAACAGGAACTGCGGGAAACCTTCCAGGCAGTCTCTATCGACTATGAAGCCCGCATGACTGAATCGGCACTCGCCCGGCTGTTCTTCCGGATCCGGCTGCCCAAGGATGCCGATGTGAGCCACGTCAACAGCGACGAGCTGGAGACGCGGCTGGTCCGGGCAGCAAGGTCGTGGAGTGAAGGCATCGCCGAGGTCCTGCGCGAGGGCCGGGACACCGCCGAGGCCAAAGAACTCGCGGCGACCTGGGCCGAAGCGTTCCCTGCAAGCTACCGGGTGGACTATGAAGTAGAGGATGCCCTCGAAGACATTGCGCGGTTCGAAAAGTACGGGGCCGCCGCAGAGCGGAATGCCGGCGCCCGGCAGGACCGCCCCGGTGTGCACGTATACCTTCCTGAAGGGGCCGGGGCGACTCTTGAGGAGGACGCCCGGGTCAAGCTCTACATGCTGGAACCCAAGAGCCTGAGCCAGATTCTGCCGTTCTTCCACAACCTTGGCCTCGAGGTCCTGGACGAGCGCCCCTTTGAAATCGAAACAGCAGACCACCGGGACTTCTTCCTCTACGACCTGGGTCTGAAGTACCCGGCGGGAGTCGATCCGCTGACTACGGGCGGCCTCCTTGCCGACTCCTTCGGCGCGGCTGTCACCGGTGCCTCGGAATCGGATAACTTCGACCGCCTGGTGCTGCGGGAAGGGCTGCACTGGCGGCAGATCACGGTCCTGCGGGCCTACGCGCGCTACATGCGCCAAATGGGCAACAGCAGCTCCTTCGGCTTCATGGCAGATACACTCCTTGCCAATCCCGATGTCACCGAGGGCCTGACCGCACTCTTCGCAGCCCGCTTCGATCCCTCCATCGGTGACAGCGAACGCGCTCAGGCGCAGGCGTCCGTGCGGCAGGAGCTGGCGGCGTCCATCGAAAAGGTCGCCACCCTTGATGCCGACCGCGTGCTGCGCACCTTTGTGAACCTCATCGAGGCAACCCTGAGGACCAATTTCTACCAGGACAAGCCGCACCTGAGCTTCAAGCTGGATCCTGCCCGGATCGAAGGCCTGCCGTTTCCCCGGCCCATGTTCGAAATCTGGGTCTACGCACCCCGGGTCGAGGGTGTCCACCTTCGGTTTGGCAAGGTGGCCCGCGGCGGGCTCCGCTGGTCTGACCGGCGGGAGGACTTCCGCACGGAGGTCCTGGGCCTGGTAAAGGCCCAGACTGTCAAGAATGCCGTCATCGTGCCCACGGGGGCGAAGGGTGGTTTCTTCGCCAAGCAGCTTCCGGATCCCTCCACGGACCGGGCGGCGTGGATGGCGGAAGGCGTTGAAAGTTACAAGACATTCATCCGCGGGTTGCTCGACCTCACCGACAACCTCCTCACTGAAGGCGACGGCGAGCGGCTTGTGCCGCCGTCGAACGTTGTCCGGCATGACGACGACGACTCCTACCTGGTGGTCGCGGCAGACAAGGGAACGGCTACTTTCTCTGACATAGCCAACGGGCTGTCCGCTGAGTACGGCTTCTGGCTGGGCGATGCTTTTGCTTCCGGAGGTTCGGTTGGGTACGACCACAAGGCCATGGGCATCACCGCCCGCGGTGCCTGGGAATCTGTGAAGCGCCATTTCAGCGAGCTGGACCTGGACACCCAGACCGAACCCTTCACCGTGGTTGGCGTGGGGGACATGTCCGGTGACGTGTTCGGCAACGGGATGCTGCTGTCCCGGCACATCCGCCTGCTGGCGGCATTTGACCACCGGCACATCTTCCTGGACCCCAACCCCGATGAGGCAGCCTCGTTCGCGGAGCGCCAAAGGCTGTTCGACCTGCCCAGGTCTTCCTGGGACGACTACGACAAGTCGCTGATCAGTGAAGGCGGCGGTGTCTTCGCCCGCCAGGCCAAGTCCATCCCCGTGTCGCCGCAGGTCCGGGCCGTGCTGGGGCTTCCGGCGGAAACCGCTGAGCTCAGCCCGCCAGAGCTCCTGCGTGCCATCCTGCTGGCGCCGGCCGACCTGCTCTACAACGGCGGAATCGGGACCTACGTTAAGGCGTCTTCCGAGTCCAACGCCTCCGTGGGCGACAAAGCCAACGACGCCATCCGGGTCAACGGCCGCGACCTGCGGGTCAAGGTGGTGGGCGAAGGCGGGAACCTGGGAATGACCCAGCGCGGCCGGATTGAGGCAGCCCTCCAGGGGGTCATCCTCAATACCGACGCCATCGACAACTCCGCCGGCGTGGACTGCTCCGACCACGAAGTCAACATCAAGATCTTCGTTGACCGAATGGTCGCGGCCGGCAAGCTGCCGGCCGGGGAACGCGCAGACTTCCTTGCCGCCATGACCGATGAAGTGGGCCGCCTGGTCCTCGAAGACAACATCGACCAGAACATCCTGCTCCTGAACGACCGGACCCGCGTGGCGGAATGGAGCCCGAGCTACGAGCGGCTCATGGACTGGCTGGAGAAAACCGCCGACCTGAAGCGCGACCTTGAAGCGCTGCCCACTACGGACACGCTGCGGGAACGGCTGCAGCAGGGCCAGGGACTGACGTCTCCGGAACTGTCCGTGCTGGCCGCCTACGCGAAGATCGAGCTGGCGTCGGCCCTGCGGGACAGCGACCTTGCCGATGACCCCTGGTTCCGGGACACCCTGCGTTCCTACTTCCCCCACCAGCTCCGTGAGCGTTTCGACGCCGACCTGGACACCCATCCGCTGCGGCGCGAAATCATCGCCACGGTGGTGGCCAACGACATGATCAACCTCGGCGGCATCACCTTCGCGTTCCGGGTCATGGAGGAAACGTCCGCCAGCGAAGTAGCCGTTGCCAAGGCCTTCGTGGCGCTCCGCGAGGTGTACGAGCTCGATGCGATGGTGGCGGAGCTCAACAGCCTGCCGGCATCCTTCCCCACGGAGCACTGGAGCACTGTCCACCTCGACATCCGCCGGCTCCTCGACCGGGCAGTCCGCTGGCTCCTCAGCCAGGAAAGTGTCTCGCGCCCCATCGCCGAGGTTGTGGCAGAGTTCAAGCCGCTGATGGATCCTATGCGCGCCCGGCTCCTGGACTACCTCCGCGGGGACGACCGCGAGCGGGTGGCGGCATGGCTGGCCAAGGGCCGGGAGTGGGAACTCCCCGAAGGCCTTGCCCTGCGCTGGGCCGAGCTGTTCGAGAGCTTTGTGCTGTTGGACATCGCCAAGATCGCCCGCTCCCGGAAAGACCGGGTGGAGGACATTGCGGCGGTCTACTACACCGTATTCAACCGGTTCCACGCGGACTCACTCCTTGAACGGATCAGCAGCCTCCCCCGGCAGGACCGGTGGCAGGCGCTGGCCCGGGCAGCCTTGCGCGATGACCTGTACTCCACGGTGTCGGATATGACGACGGCGGTGCTGGACGCCACGTTTACGGCCGAGTCGCCGGACGCACGGCTCAAGGATTGGGAGGCGCAAAACGCCGAGCAGTTGGGCCGGGCAAAGAGCATGTTCGACGAGGTGAACGCGCTCGAGGCCGACGATATGGCCTCGCTGTCGGTAGCATTGAGGCTCTTGAGGTCAATCGTCCGGCGCTAGGCATTTGGCGCCGTAAATGGAGGTGCAGTGGCAATCTTTACGGACCCCATCAGGGAACACGCTGATTTCGGGCCTGGCGATGCCGAGTGGCTGCACCTCCTGGTGGGGGACTGGCAGATGGTCGCGGACCTTGCGTTCGCCGACCTGGCGCTTTGGTTCCCCCACCCGGAGCTTGGCTATATTGCCCTGGCCCATGTGCGTCCTTCCACCACGCACACGGCGTTCCACAGCGACTTCGTCGGTGAGGGCATCCGTTCCGACCTGCAGCCGCTCGTGGATAAGGCTTGGAACAGCAGGTCCATCGAGCGTTCCAGCGAGACAAACTGGAACAGCGAGATGGCCCTGCGGGTCGAGGCGGTCCCGATGGTGCGCAACGGGCGGACACTCGCCGTGGTGACCACCCACATGGACCTCTCCAGTTCACGGATGCCGTCACGGCTGGAATTGACCTACCGGCAGTGCGCCTACGATCTCCTGCGGATGGGCACGCTGGGTCTTTGGCCTGATTTTGCCTCGCCCACGGGATCCCGCCGCGGCGCCCCGCGTGTGGGGGACGGGCTGATCAGGCTGGATGCCGACGGCGTGGTGCAGTACGCGAGCCCGAACGGTGTCTCAGCCTTCCGGCGGTTGGGTGACGGGGAGTCCCTGGAAGGTCGTTCGCTGGCTGAAGTCACCGCTGGCCTGCTCAAGGACCGCCGGCTGGTCGATGAGACCCTGCCGCTTGTCGTTACCGGCCGCATGCCCTGGCGCAGTGAGATTGAGTCAAGGGGAGTAAGCCTGTCCCTGCGGGCCATTCCGCTCCGCGATGAGCAGCAGCGGTTCGGCGCGCTGGTCCTCTGCCGCGATGTCTCAGAGCTGCGCCGCCGGGAAATGGAGCTGGTGACCAAGGACGCCACCATCCGCGAAATCCACCACCGCGTCAAGAACAATTTGCAGACCGTTGCCGCACTGCTGCGGATGCAGTCCCGGCGTATGGTGAGCGACGAAGCGAAGCAAGGCCTGGAGCAGGCGATGCGGCGGGTGGCCACCATTGCGTTGGTCCATGAGACCCTGTCCCAGGGGCTGACGCAAAGTGTCGATTTCGACGAACTGATCGGGCGCCAGTTCCGGCTGTCCGCTGAAGTGGCTTCCCCCTCGCAGCAGGTCAGGACCGAACGCTCCGGCAGCTTCGGGGAACTCCCCAGCGATCTTGCTACTCCGCTTGCACTGGTCATCAACGAACTGGTTACCAATGCTGTGGAGCACGGCCTGGAAGGGAGGGCCGGCACAGTGTGGCTCGTAGCCGACCGATCCGAAGGTGAAGACGGTGAGGAGCTGACGGTGACCATTGCCGACGACGGCGTGGGACTTCCTCAGACACCGCACGTGGAGGGCCTCGGCCTGCAGATCGTCCGGACCCTCGTCACCAGTGAGCTGGGCGGCACGATTACGTGGGAGCGCCGTGAGGGCGGTGGCACCGAGGTCAAGATCCGGCTGAGCCTGGCCGGCAAGTAGGAGCCCAAGGTCCGGCCAGCGCCGCCCTGGCCACAGCCGGGGAGTGAAATTGACAGAGGCCCCGGGACTATTCATCTCTGGATAGTCCCGGGGCCTCTGTGCGTCTAAACGGTGTCCCGCCGGACGACCTTTATGCCGGTGTTAAGGCTTTAGGAGGCGCGGCGTGCGCGGGCAGCGCGGCGCTTGAGGGCACGGCGCTCATCTTCGCTCATGCCGCCCCAGACGCCGGCGTCCTGGCCGGATTCGAGGGCCCACTGCAGGCAGGTGTCGACAACGGGGCACCGGCGGCAGACGCTTTTGGCTTCCTCGATCTGCAGCAGGGCCGGTCCTGTGTTCCCTACGGGAAAGAACAGTTCCGGGTCCTTGTCGAGGCACGCTGCGCGGTTACGCCAATCCATGCTGATCAGTAGCTCCATTTCTGGGAAGTGCCTTTGTGAAATTATTCACTAGTGGCTACAAAGGAAAAGGGCCCTCTGGGCCCCCTTGGTCATCTGCATCAAGCCTGTCATGTTAACGCTGTGTAAACAAGGGGTAATAACACCTGATATCCCCTGAAACCTGAGCGATGCATCACAGTGGCGGCTCCGGCCCTCACCAGTGTCCGACTATGTCCGGTAGGGTGCCAGTGTGTCAAGACCCCCGGCAAACCCAGCAGGTACTCCGTCCTCCTCCAGCGATCCCGGCAGCCCCGGCGGCGGCGCTGGTTCGCGGAGCGGCCCCGTACCGGGCGCCGCGACAGCGGTGGCAGTCATTGCTGGTGCCGAGGCAACGGCCCTCCTTGCGGCGGCCGGCTGGTATGCCTACGAACTCTTCAGCGGCAGCCCGGTGCTGTCCTTTTGGGGAGCGGTCTTCACCCTCGGCCTCCTGCTCGCTTTCTCCGCCTGGCTTTACGCGGTCGCGGTGTTCCTCTACCGCGGATACCGCTGGACCAGGGCGGCAGCGCTGGTGGCCCAGTTGTTCGTCCTCACCATTGGCGTGCCCACCTTAACCAGCGGACTGGTCCTGGCAGGGTTGGCGATGCTGGTTCCTGCCGTCATTGCCATCATCTTCCTGTTCACCAACAAGGTTGTCAGCCACGCCTCCCGCACAGGCAGCGCGCCCCCAACACTCTGATCCACGGCACGCTTTCGTCGCTGCAACAACCGGCCCCGGCGGGGCCAAGGAACGCCATCACCCGTCCGTCCCGGCCCAAGCCACCTGGATCGGGACGGCGCGGCCGCCGGAGATCAGGACAGCCCGTCCCGGCAGGGCATTGGCTTCAACCTCGAACCGGACGCCAAAGAGGTCGCCGTCGGCCATGGAACGCGGGCCCAGCAATAGGCCGATTCCGGCAGCCCGGGCGGTCATCATCAGGGGGACGCGCTGAAAGAGCATGGGACTATAGGCAGCAGACATCACCAGGGAATAGCCCAAGGAATGCAGTTGACCCAGATCCTTTAGCGCCGACGGTGCAATTTGGTCGGCATCGTCAACGAGCAGTGTTGTTTCCTTCGGCAAGGACCTGTCTTCGGCCTGCCGGAGGATCCCGGCCCAAAATTCGTTCGTGGCGTGCGGCGGCCCTTGATGTGCACACCACAATTCGGATGGATTGAGCGCCTGCATAGCGCGCAGAGTGTTGCTCCTACCGCTTCCCGGGCTGCCAAGGACTGCCACTACCGCGTTGCCCGGGACTCGGAGGAACGCCGGGGCGACGTCGTCGCCGGACACCCCCAGCAACCTGTCGCGCTGCACGGCACGGACCTGAGTGTTAGCTGTCCCGCTGTCGCTGGCGGAGGGGCCTTGACCTGCGGGGATCGGAACTGATGGCGGCTGTGCCACCGCCGGCAGTGCCATCGCTTCGACTTCCCGGACCGTGACCAGCGCAGGAAGAGGCTCAACGCGGATGGGTGGTACCAGGGCAACGGGATACTCCGGGGCACCTTCGACCCGCCACTCCGGGGCACGACTCCGATAAAACTGGCAGGTTGCCGGGCCGCCGCCTGGGACCGGCCCGAAGGCCACAGCCCGTCCCTCGGCGGAGGGCACCGAGGGCATGCGGGGCCACATGGCGCGGCCCTCCTCGGTGGAACCGGCTGGAAAGTAGAAACGGTTTGGTACGGCACCGAAGAATCTGGCCGTGACAAGTTCCCGTTCCCCGGAGAGCAGGACCGTGAGTCCTGCGTTGGCACCGTCCCGGACAAGGTCGTGCGCCAGGTCTTCAGCCCAGGCCAGCGGCCCCGAACGGAAAGCCGACACCCAGGATCCCCAGCCTGAAACGACCAGGACAATACGCACCTGCCCGTGAGCTGCATGGCTCCGCCGCCGGCCCAGTTCCCCGGCCAACCGCTCAAGAATGCGCGCACCTCGCCGCAGGTCATCCAGTCCGGCCCGGGCGCCCAACCGGCCCGCGACTGCCAGTTCGAAGAAACTTCCCCCAGCGTCCAGGACGTAGAAGTGGGCTTCCTCGGGCCTGGTGATCAGCTTACGGACGGCGAGTTCCAAGGCAGCCTGGGAGCCCGACGCGGGGCTGCCGATAAACGCCGCGTGGCCGTGGTGGGCGGGATCCCACACCAGGGCTTCTACCCGCTGCTCCTCCGGCCTGTCCATTAGGCCAAGGCAGACCCCGGGGGCCAGGTCCGTGGGTTCCGGGGCCCGAGGGCCGTGGACACCGGAGCCTGGCGACGAGCCGGGAGCAGGTTCTTCCAGATCCTCCGGCAGGGCAGGGGCAACAGGCCTCCTCGGAGCGTCCTTGCCCTCGTTGGTGAAGAGGTTCCGCACCATTGCCACCAGGGGTTCCACTGCCTGCGCGGGAGTTGGCACAGGAGCCGGTGCGTTGGCCGGCCCGGACACTTGGCAGGCCAGGAAGTCCATGGTCGTGCGGACGGACACGAAACCCGGTCCCTGGCCCGCTCCCGCCGCGACCAGGGACGCCCCCTGAAACTCCTCGGCGGCCTCCATTCCACGGACAAGGAAAGCCCGGCCGGGGGCGTCAACGCTGATCCCGGCCGCACTTGTGCAATTAACGATATCCACCGACTCCATGTCGGATTGCACGCGAAGGGCGATGCTTGTGGTCACATTCGCGCGAATATCCGCGGTCAGTGCTCCCTGCGGCCGCTGGGTTGCCATGATCAAATGGATGCCTAGGGAGCGTCCGATGGACGCTATTCTCAGTAATTCACGGAGTACCTCCGGCAGATCATCGACCAGCATCCTGAACTCGTCGATGACAATGACCAAGTGCGGGAGGGCTAAATCCTTCGCCGCGCTGGTAGTACGGTACGCGGCAATGTCCGGAACGTTGGCGTCGGCAAGGCACTTCTCCCGGAGGCGCAGCTCGGCGCGCAACGAGATCAGCGTTCGTTCCATATCGGAACCGGCCAGGTCGGTCTGGAGTCCCACGCAGTGGACGAGGCCACTGAGCGGGCTGAGTCCTGAACCGCCCTTGAAATCGATGAAGAAGAAATTGATCCGCTCGGGCGGATAGCTCAGGGCGAGTGCCAGGGTGAGGCTCCGGAGCAGCTCCGACTTCCCGGAGCCAGTGGTGCCTGCCACCAATAAGTGGGGCCCGTCGTACTGCAGGTCAATGGTCTTGGTTCCTGATGCGCAGATGCCCAGCGGTATTGCCAATCCATCCCTGTACAGGCTTGACTTCCAGCGGTCTGCAGTGGCCGCGGGCGTTAATGGCAGGATTTCGCCAAGGCCGCAGGCAGCGGGGATGGAGCCCGGCCGGTGGTTGTCCTGCGCCCCGGTGCCCGCCATGTGCCGGCAAAAATCAGTGAATACAGCCTCCGGAACCAGATCTGGAATGAAGGTGGTCTCGCGGAGATCTTGGACCAGGACAGAGTTGCGTTCAGAGAGGACGACGTTGGAAGGTGACGATGCCCCGTCCCGGGGCTGGAACTCCAGCACTTGCCATCCCCGCTGGATAGCCGCATCCCGTATTGACAAGTCAACGGCTCCGGCCCGACTTTCCCCCTGGATCAGCAGGACACCGCGCCCGCAACCGTGGGGACGCCCTTTGTTCAGAACACCGAGGGCCGCGTTTGCCGTTGCGGCCAGGGCTACCCGGGGCAGGTACCGGGCGGCGAGGGGAACGCTTTCCGGCTTCCCGTGGATGAGAACATGCGTCCCCGCTGCACGCGGATACCCCGCCAGTTGCATCAGGACGGACCGCATTGCGCCGTCGGTGGCGGACCGCGGACCGCTCACGGCAGTGAACTGGCAGTCCGGATCGAGGACGACCGGAACCATGCCCGCATGCGGTACCACACGACCAGAGCCTTGCCCTTCAACCCTGACATTGGCTGCCTGTTCTGCCTGACCCAGCCGCAACCACACGCCGCCGGCGCCCGGACCGGACGTCCCATCTGCCGGCTGTGCGGCCAATGCGACGAGGGACAGGGGAGGGGCGCTCCGTCGTCGGCGTTCCCGGTCTTCCGCAACGGCCGCATTCGTGGCCGTGGTCAACTCCCTTTTCTCCCGCCTGCCAGTGACCGCAGGCACCAGGACAGACACTACGGACGCCCCGGAAAAGGCGAGAAACATCCACATTCCAGTCAATATGGCCAGCAGCACTCCGATTGCCAGCGGGAGGACCGCAGCCAGAACCAGGGCCGTCCGATTGCCGGCGTTTGCGCGGCCATGTACCACGATGGGCTCTGTCACCGAGGATCCGGCGTCAGCCAGAGCCCGTATATGCGGTTCTGCAAAGACCAGCGACAGGGTTGACTGCCCGCACCTGACGCTCGACTCCGTGGAAATAACTTTGGTCTGGATCCTTTCACCATCGACAAAGGTGCCGTTGGCACTGTCCAGGTCCATCACAAGGATTTCGGTGTCTCTGACCACGATCCGTGCGTGCTCTCGCGACAGTTCAGGGTCCGGGATGGCTATCCGCGTTCCGCTCCTGCCGATGCTGTAACTGCCCCGCCGTAAGGGAACGACCGTGCCCGCTGCTGGTCCGCTGTTGACGGCAAGCACCAGGGAAGGCGCCGTCCCGTGATCCGGACAGCGGCGAGTCCGTTCGCCTGGAAGGAGCGCGCCGCCATCGACAAGGACCGCCGCCTCGATAAAGGGTGCCACGCCGAGGACCAGGGAACGCAGGTCCTCTCCGTTCACGGTGACGATGCCGCAACGGAATTTCCGGACCAACTGTTCGTGAATGACTGACCCTGCCGTGCCGGCCGGGGCGCTGATGGACAGTTCCACGGGTGCCTGGCCCCGCGATGATCCGGGGCCGTCCACCAGTGTGCAGTTAAGCATCATGGGTTGGGATCCTTCGTGCATGTACCCACACGCTAGCCACCGGCCGCAGCAGCCGTCAGGAGCCTGGCTGCCTATGTGGATAAACATGCGGTTTCAGTGGTCCGCTGGCAGTGACAGGCCGGTTAGGATCACTACACGCCGGACCTTGCCCGCGCTCCGGCAGCAGCGAAGGAGTCCTGTGAACACGATTGCTGACAGCGCTGACATCGATGACGGGGCGTACATAGGCCGCGGCAGCAAGGTATGGCATCTTGCCCAAATCAGGGAAGCGGCGCGGCTGGGGGACAACTGCGTTATAGGCCGCGGTGCCTATATTGGGCCGGGAGTGATCCTGGGGGAGAACTGCAAAGTACAAAACTACGCACTGGTGTACGAGCCTGCAGTCTTGGAGGCCGGGGTTTTCATTGGGCCGGCAGTAGTGCTGACCAATGATGTCTTTCCCCGTGCGGTGACCCCGGAAGGGGCCTTGAAGACGGAGGATGACTGGGACAAAGTAGGTGTGACCATCAGGCGGGGAGCCGCCATCGGCGCCCGGGCCGTCTGTGTAGCACCCCTGACCATTGGCGCGTGGGCGATGGTGGCGGCAGGCGCCGTCGTCACCAAGGACGTCCCGGACTTTGCCCTCGTCGCGGGTGTTCCTGCACGCCGGATCGGATGGGTGGGTAAGGCCGGCCGACCGCTCCAACGGGAGGATGACCGGTGGATTTGCCCGGCAACTGGGGACGCATACTTCGAGAGTGGAGGGGTGTTGCGCCCCACCTGATGGGGCTTGTGTGCCGGGTCACAGCGGGCGCACTGATTCGACGGGCCCGGCAGTCCCTCAGGTAGGCTGGATCAGCAGACAATGCGCACTCTTGCGCGGCCCGCATTCGAACCAGGAGATTTTGTGACCGCTGACCTCGTCATCGTAGGGTCCGGCTTTTTTGGCCTGACAATCGCAGAACAGGCCGCCACTGAGCTTGGCCTGAAGGTCGTCGTCATCGACCGCCGCCACCACATCGGCGGCAATGCGTACAGCGAAAAGGAAGAGCAGACCGGGATTGAGATCCACCGGTACGGCGCCCACCTGTTCCACACCTCCAACGAACGTGTGTGGGAGTACGTCAACAGGTTTACTACCTTCACTGACTACGTCCACAAGGTCTATGGCGTCCACAAGGGCGAGGTCTATTCCCTGCCCATCAACCTCGCCACCATCAACCAGTTCTTCCGGGCCAACCTCACACCGGGCCAGGCCAGGGAGCTCATCCAGGAGCAGGCCGGCGAGCTGGCGGGAACCGACCCCCAGAACCTGAACGACAAGGGCATCCAGTTGATTGGCCGCCCGCTGTACGAGGCCTTCATCAAGCACTACACCGGCAAGCAGTGGCAGACGGATCCCAAGGACCTGCCGGCAGGCATCATCTCCCGGCTTCCCGTGCGGTACAACTACGACAACCGCTATTTCAATGACAAGTACGAGGGCCTGCCCACCAACGGCTACACCGCCTGGATAGAAAAGATGGCGGAGCATCCCAACATCGAGGTGCGGCTCAATACCGACTTCTTCGATGAGTCGCACGAATTCAGCAAGAACAAGGTCGTCGGCAACATTCCCGTTGTCTACACGGGCCCGGTTGACCGGTACTTCGACTACGCCGAGGGAGACTTGTCGTGGCGAACCATCGATTTCGAGGAAGAAGTCCTTGAGGTGGGTGACTTCCAGGGCACCTCAGTGGTCAACTACAACGACGACGACGTCTCCTACACGCGCATTATCGAACCCCGCCATTTCCACCCCGAGCGCGATTACCAGACCGAAAAGACGGTCATCATGCGTGAGTTCTCGCGGTTCGCGGAAAAGGGTGACGAGCCCTACTACCCTGTCAACACATCGGCTGACAGGGAGCGCCTGCTCAAGTACCGCGACCTCGCAGCAGCCGAGAAGGACGTCCTCTTCGGCGGCCGGCTGGGCACCTACAAGTACCTGGACATGCACATGGCCATCGGAGCCGCGCTGAGCATGTTTGACAACAAGATCCGGCCGCACTTCGAAAGCGGCGTTCAGCTTGAAAGCGGGGGAGTGGACGCATGAGCGGTTCGCCGGGCTGGGCGACGCTCCAGCGGGTGATTTTCCCGCCGGAGTCCGGAGTCGACACGATGTCGCTCTATGCTGACCCCGGCCCGGCAACAGGGGTACGATTCCGGGAAAGCGACGAGTCGGCGCGGAATCCCAAACGTGCAGAGGACAAGCTGCAGCTGGTTGGCGCCAGCCAGCGGGAAATCCACTTCGATGACCTGTTGTCTCGGTTCTCCATCCGCGTGCGCTCAGGCGAGCAAATTTCGCTGGGTACGTATTTCAACGCATTTCCCGCCAGCTACTGGCGCCGGTGGACGCACCTGCGCGAGGTACGCCTCGTGGTCGAGACGTCCGGCCATGGAACCATCACTGTATACAAATCCAACGCGCGCGGCTCCGTTCAACGCGTGGATGGTACGCGGGTCGACGGCGACTCCCGGACTGAATTTATTCTTTCCATTAAACCCTTTGGTGACGGTGGGTGGTACTGGTTTGACCTGGCCTCCAGCAAGGGTGACCTTGTGCTGAATGAGGCCCGCTGGGAGGGGGTGTCCGCAGACCGCCCGCTCGAAACCGCGACCATTCAGATCACCACGATGAACAAGCCGGACTTCTGCCTTTCAAACGTCCGTGCCCTGGCAGAACACCCGGAAGCGCTTGAGGTGGCCCGGGAAGTACTGATTGTCGATCAGGGCACCGTCAAGGTGGCTGATCACCCCGGCTTCGCCGAAGTTGCAGCCAGCATCGGCCCGAAGCTTCGGGTGATTGACCAGGCGAACCTGGGTGGTTCCGGAGGGTTCGCACGCGGAATGTATGAGGCCGTGGAAAACGGCAGCGATTACGTTCTGCTCCTTGATGACGACGTCGTGATGGAGCCCGAAAGCGTCCTGCGCATGATGGCGTTTTCCGGCCGGTGCCGTAAGCCCATGATCGTGGGCGGCCACATGTTCGATCTATACAGCCGCAGCACCCTGTATTCGATGGGCGAGACGATTGATTCCCGGCGGTTTTCGCCCAGCCAGCCGCACCAGGACATGCAGATGCGGCACGACTTCAGTGTGTCGAACCTCCGGCAGACGCCTTGGCTGCACAGGCGCGTCGACGTCGACTACAACGGCTGGTGGATGTGCCTCATACCCACTTCCGTCATCCAGGACATCGGCCTTCCGCTGCCGTTGTTCATTAAATGGGACGACTCGGAATATGGGCTGCGCGCCCGGGCCGCCGGCTACCGGACCGTATCGTTGCCCGGCGCGGCGCTCTGGCACATCTCGTGGATTGATAAAGACGACCTGGTTGGGTGGCAGGCGTATTATCACAACCGCAACCGCCTGATAACTGCCCTGCTTCACAGCCCCGAGTCGAAGGGCGGCTCCGTCCTGCGGGAATCCTTCCAGGAAGACGTGAAACACCTCGTTTCGCTTCAGTACTTCACCGTGCAGAACCGGCTGACGGGGCGGTCGGACCTGCTGACCGGCCCCTCCCACCTGCATCCGTCCCTCGCCACCAAGCTGGCCAGCATCAACAAACTGCGGGACTCCTTCCCCGATGCGCAGCTCCGTGAAGACGTAGACGATTTCCCTGCACCTTCCCTTGGTGCAGGACTTTCGGGGCAGTCCGACAGCCAGATGCCCGCAAAGAAGGACATGGTCAAGTGGGGCCTGACGACAGTGGCCCGGCAGCTGCTCAAGCAACCCTCAGCGGACTCGCTGGAACGCCCGCAGGGTTACCTGGCCCACGTGGACAACAGGTGGTTCCGGACGGCGCAATTCGATTCCGTCGTAGTTTCCAATGCCGAGGGTACGGCGGCTTCATGGTACAAACGCGACCCAAAGAAGCTCAAGGCCATGCTTCGTCAGTCCGCCCTTCAGCATGCGGCGCTCTACAAGACCTGGGACGCGCTGGCGGCGGACTATCGCGCCGCGCTTCCGGAACTGGTATCGATGGAGGCGTGGCGGAAAACCTTCCACGGGAACGGGTAGCTGCACTCAAACAACGAAACGGCTGCCGGACGCATCCGGCAGCCGTTTTGCGTTCTAGATGTGGCTCAGGCCCGGTCCACAGCGGATACTGCATATGCACGCGCCGGGCTGGGTTCTGCGCGTTTCGCCGTGAGCAGGCGGTACAGGCACACCGCACCGATTGCCAGGAGTGCGAGGTAGATGACGGCGAGGCCCTGCCAGGTCAGGGGCGGCTGCCAACGGGGGTCAAACATTTCAGTCCAGTTGACGTGGTCCTGAATGCCGATGGTGTAGCGCCGCAGACCTTCCAGGAAGATGTATGTGTGGGCCAGGACACCCAAAACCAGGCCCCAGCGAATCATGGACCTGGACCACGGGGTGATCCGGAACTGGCGGAACCGGGTGGTCACCCCGGCTGCCAGAATCAAGGTCACCACCATGGCGAGTGCGTAGCGGCCCTGCCAGATCCACCCAAGCTTTTCACTCGAACTTGCTTGGAGCGCGGTGGGCACCGCGATTACGGTGACCGTGAGCAGGGCCATGACCCAGCGGCCGCGCACAGGGCGTGCCGTGTAGGCGAGAAACAGCAGGGCACCGAATCCGAGTACCCAGGCGTAGAGTGTGCCCGGCGGCGGCATGGTGTCGATCCAGCCGAGGACACCGACGTACTCGACCATGAAGAACACTGTCTTATCCAGCATGGCTACGGCCGCATCCTCTGCCTGCATGGGCGCGCCCGCAAGAAGGCTGTCAAAGCTCCTGGCGGAGAAAACCCACCAAAGAGCGAACGCGCACGACAACGCAACGATGCCCGCGGCTATTTGGAAGCTCCGCTGGGCGAGGGTCTTCATAAGAGTCCCCAGGCCGTAGCAAAGCACGGCGGCAACCGCGGCAAGCGCCAGCCACAGCAGTGAAAGCGGTCGTGTGTGGGCAAGGAGCGATGCTGACAGGGTCAGGAGAGCCAGCGGGAGCCGTTGCGGCGACGTCCTGCCGGCGACCTGTTCAAAGACGGCGCACAGGCTGAGGAAGACGGCACCGGTGGTTGCTATCTCAAGGGCATTGGGATTGATGGATCCGGAAAGGAAGAACACTGCCGGCGTCAGGGCAACAGCAGCGGCTATGACAGGCCGCCTGAAGTGGCGAAGCGAGAAAGCAGCCGCGAATATTGCTGCCAGGAAAAATCCGACGAGCCAGCTGCTAATGATTCTCATCGCGTAGATTGCCGGCTCGCCACTGAGGCCACGACTTCCCATGCCGACGATCGCGTAATAAACGGGGTTATAGTTTCCGGCAGACGTTTTTCCTGCCGTCCAACCGCGGTCGGTTGCGTCAACCGGCGGCGCGCAGTCCGCCGTGATGTTCGAATGCTGGGCAAAGCAACTGCGGACATTTAGATTGGCAATGTATCCCGGAACTTGGACAACCAACGGATCGCCCTGCACTCCGGACCCGGTACCCATAAGTTGCCCCCGGGCTACGGCAGCGGCCTTAATGGCGTGCGCGGGTTCGTCAGGGACTGACATCAGAGGCGACGCGAAACTCCAGACGCTGCCGATGGAGCCGAAGATCAGCCAAGCAACGATGAGGACCCGGAGTGGCGACGGCGGGAGGCCCCGGGAAGCGGAGGGCCTGATTTTGGGCATGGGCAAGGAGCGAGCGGAATTCGGCATGATAGTTTTAAGGATACTTGGAGGCGGGCTGTGCAGAGGCTGAACACTCCGCAACGCTGAGAGGATCACCCACCGATGCCAACACCGCCGTCAGGCACGTCTTCATCACCGGAAACCCCCGTCGAGGCTGCTCCAGCTGTTCCGGGCATGGTCATGGGGCTCTACCGGCACCCGGTGGTCAGGTTCCTCCTTGTGGGGGGCGTCTCCTTTGCCTTGGATCTCGGGCTGCTGGCCGTCCTGCACGAGATTTTCGACGTCCCGCTATGGCTGGCGACGCCCATAGCGTTTATTGTGAGCCTGGTCTTCAACTTCCTCCTGCAGCGCTTGTTCACTTTCCGCGCCAACAACAGCGGCAGCATCAGCGCAATGAAGTACATCCTGCTGGTCATCTTCAACATCGTTGTCAGCGACCTCATCGTTACCGGGTTTGACGCGGTGGGATGGACCTACGTCATTGGCAAGACTGCCGCCACCATCCTTACCACGGCGTGGAATTACTTCCTGTACCGGCACTGGATCTTCAAGCGCACGCCCGAGCCCGCCAACGCCTAGCACGGGCTGGCTGGGCAGCTTGGGATCAACGCACGTTCTCCTGCCGGCAACACCGGGGTACAACTATGGCGAGCCGGGAGCGTAAACTGTGGCGGCAGCTTCGAATTAGCAGAACTTCCCGTTCCCGGCGATCTGGCCGCCTGCAGCTGTCTGCACGGCGGCGGACCTGGCTAAGGCAGCTGCGCCTCCACCGGAAGTCGAAGCCGGGCGCGGTGTTGTCCCGTGGAGATGGCCAGTCGTCCACTTTCAACTGGCCAGGCTCCCGGGTTCTTTCAGCTGCGCCTCGCCGCGGAGGGAGCAACCGACGAGATGGCCTCCTGGCCGACGTTTTCCGACGTTGTATCGTCCCCGCGGCCTGACTCGGGCTGGCCGCCGTTCCTGGACAGGGTTCCCTTGACGAGGGGACGTCCTGGGTGAAGATACCGGAAGAGGAGCAGGGCGCCGACCGCTGTCACGAGCAGATACAGGATGGTCAGAGGCAGCCAGCCCATGGGAGGCTGCCAGTGAGGTGACGAAAACAGTGTCTGCCAGTTGGCAATTTCGCTGATTCCGACGACGTAGCGGCGCAGGACATAGACAAATGCGAGCGTGTGGCACGCGACGATGAGCCAGAAGAAGACCTTGGTAATGCGCAACGAGAGAGCGCCGGCGGGAAACCGCAGCTTCCGCAGGCCGAGCCCCACGCTGATGAACAGGACTACCACCAAGGGAAGGGTGTAGCGTCCCTGCCAGATGAATCCCATTCCGCGCCACAGGGCGGTTTGCAGGAGCGCCGGGACCAAGTAGAGCATGGCGAGCGCTACCCAGTAACCGGTCCAGTTCCGCAGCGGGCGGACGCAGATCGGAACTACGAGACCGGCAATCATGAGACCGCCCCATACAAGGGCCACCAGTTCGGGGACGGGCGTATCCAACCAGCCCATGGTACCGATGTACTGCGGGAAGAAGTCGTAGGTCTGGTCAAGCATGATCATGAAGCCCCTGTAGAGGGGGGCGTCCGGGTGCGGGCTGGCGATGCCCTCAGGGGCAACTCCGACGTTTGCCGGGCCGTTGGCTGCGATGTACATCCATAGGAGGCCCAGAAGTGCCCCCGGCACTGCCAGTGCCACTGCTGTGAGGACCCGCCTGTCGCTGAAGACGGTCACGACCCTGCGCAGCCGGAACGAGCAGACCCCCACGACGAGGGCGCACAACAACCACACCAGCGATATCTGCCGGGCATTGGCCAGCACCACCGTCGCAGCCGCGACGGTGGCCAGAGCGGGCAAGACCCGTTTGGTGCCCCTTCGGTTGTCCAGGACGACGACGAAACCCGAGAAGGCCGCCATCGTGGCCGCAATCTCCAATGAGTTGGGATTGATGCCTCCGCCGAGGAAGAGAACCATGGGCGTCATCGCAAGGGCTGCTACGAGGACGGCATACTTGGGCCGCCTTAGCTCCGTCAAGGCTGTGAACCCGGCAGCGAAAAACACAGCGCACAAAAGTGCGCTTACCAGGCGCATGCCGTAGATCGCGGGGGCACCGGACATGACCAGAGTAGGAAGGCCTACTATCCAGTAGTACATCGGGTTGTAGGAGCCTGCCGAGGTAACGCCGATGTTCGTAAACGTATCATCGACGTAGATGGGCGCCGCGCAATCGGCTGCCTGAGCCCTGTTGAACTTGTAGCAGCTCTGGGCATGGAGACTCGCGATGTAGTTGGGAACGCGGACATGGACGCCGTGGCCAAAAGATGTTCCGTCCTCAACCAATACCTGGCCACGAACCACGGCTGCAGCCTTGATCGTGTGGGCGGGTTCGTCAGGGACACCCATTAGGGGTGTGGCCAGGGACCACAGTCCAAACAGCAGGAAGAAGATCGCAGTCAGGAGCGCGAAGGTGGGAAGGGGCCGGGGAAGGGAACGTCCGCGGACACTTCTTAGGAATAAACTCACTGTCCGTCTCCAATTGCATTGACGAGGGCACGCCCTTCGTTCACCGCCTTCTTGCTTGGCGACATGACGAAGGCATATGCGTTCGCGTTCTTTTGTGCTTCTTCGCTAAATACGCTTTCACCGAATGAGCGGGCCAGCCGGCCCATTTGGTCGTCGCTGTACTCCCTGCACATGTACATGTAGATAACGGTGCCCAGACCGTAGCCCGAGCGTCCGTCAAGTGTTTGGGTTATTGCGCTGGGCGACGCGGTCACGCTGCCGGTGGAAACGGCGTCGACTACTGAGGATGCCTGGAGCCGCTGGGGTTTGCCGTCAAAGACAAGCTGGGCTGCGACGAACCTGTTCCCGATGATGCTTCCATCAAGGATCGATAGACCGCCGTTGGTGTCGTCCAGCTTATTCGCCAGATCCAGTGGGGGAGACTGAACCTGGCCTACAACACTGGCCGGCCAACGGTCCTGGGCTGGCGGGTTCCAATTGGTTCCCGCGCCCTTGAGGTAGGAGTTAACGGGGCCCACAGTATCTGTTGGCCCCTCCTGCACGAGAACAGTGATGGCTACGTCAGGAAGTTTGGTTTCCGGATTCAGTGCCGCTATTCCGGGATCATTCCAGCGCTTGATGCTGCCCTGCAGGATCTGCGCAAGGGTTTTTGAATCCAGAACGAGGTCGTTGACACCCTTGAGCTTGATGGCGACGCCGACTGGCAGGACACCGGCGGCCAAGGACATGGCGCCCTTGGATGTGCACATGCCGCGGACCGCTGAAGACTCGCTTTCCGAGAGCGGGGAGGAACCAACGGCGAACTGTGACTGCCCGTCCTGGAACGCTTTCAGCCCCGCCGCGGACCCGTCGGGGGAATAGCTGACGTAGGTTCCCTTCACTGAGCTGCCCCATGCAAGCCCCCACGCACTGACGGCTCCTTGGCCGGCGTTGCTCCCGATGCCGGTCAGGGCACCTTCGAATGTCCCCGGCGGCATGGTTGAGCACGCGGACAGGGGCAGGACGGTGGACAGCAGGAGGGCGGCACTGATTTTAGTTCGTCGAGAAACGGGAATCACCTATCCAGCCTAGTGGTCCAGCAGTGCAAGTATGGGACACGGCCATCGCCACACCGGTGAAGTCCGCGCTCATCCGCAACTGGAAATCCGGTACAGCCGTGCGTCCGGGCCTTGCGAATCCACCAAGGTCAATCCGTTGACCGGCGAGACGTTGGTCAACGCCGGGTACTTTTCGGACCCCGGCAGGTCGATCAGGTACCGGGCCCCGAAATCCAGGACGTACTGCACGTTCTTGTTGCGCAGGGCGGCGCAAACGGAGGGATTCTCCGCGGCGGCTCCAAGTTCCTGATTTATCAGTGCCGTATCGGGGTCATCTGTTGTGAACAGATGAGTTGTGAGGACGTGGCGGCCGGTGTACGCATAAGCGAGTGAACTCCCATTCCAGGGATTGTCGGCAATGACTGCATCGGAAGGGACGTGCGTTGGAAGCCGCTGAATTAGAGCAAGCTCATCGGGGGTGAGGAGCTCCGATTGTGCGTCGAAGCGGTAAACGGACGATGCGCCCTTGATGTAGTGGCTCAGCGGACCCGCGAACGAAGCGAGTAGTGCAAAGACCACCACGACGGCGGCAGACAGTACTGTTTTCCCGCTTATGCCAGTACGGTCGATGGCGGCTTCCCATACCTGCCATCTATGCCCGCCGAAGCGGGAGCCGCGGGCCAAGTCCCAAAGACGCAGACCCCCGATGACGGCAAGCGGCGTCACCAGCAGGGGCAGGAGGGCAGCCAAGCGGTAGGTGTCCTGGTACCAGGTTCCGATCAGGATGTCCCTGATGCTTCCTTTCGGGAACGAAGCCCCAACGATATACAGCCCTCCGAGTACGGTGTAGCACGCAGCCATCCAACGCCATCTCGCCACTTTGAATGTGGTGAGGAGACCATAGACGGAGAGGACCGAAACCACCACGGCCGGTATGGCAGATTGCATGGTGCTGGCTGTGAGTATTTCCCCGACGGCGGCGCCCGGCTTCACGGTTGGCCCCCAGTTGTCATACGGGGCAGGTCGCAGCTTCAACCACAGGACCGCGGCCACGGAGAGGATCCCCACGGTCCCGCCAAGGAAAAGCCACGCTCCGGCGGGATTTGCCCGCCACGTCTCCCGGCGCGGCATGACCTGCCACCACAAAATGGCGAGGATCGGAAGGCCAAGCGCCACCGTGATGTTGATGGAGCTCGTGTGGGCAAATGCGAGGCCCGCCAGCGACAACACCAGTGCCGCTGCCCAGCTGGGACGTGGTTCCGTGCGAGTCCGCCCCATGCGGACCAGCGCTGCGAGTTCAACTATCACCACCGGCATCATGCTGAGGGCCATGGCGTAGGGGAACAAGGGGCCCCAGACAATCATGAGGAAGGGGAAGGCAACCTGTGTGCTGGCGATCACCGCGGTGATGATGAGGGCCGCCGGCCTGCGCGAGATGGTTTTCACGACAAGGAACAGGCAGGACGCTGGCCAGAGCAGCACAACAATGACCAGGTTCAGGATGTTCTCAGCAGTAGGAATGTCCACTGAAGCCAACTGCACCAGGAGGGCAGCAAAAGAATGCCACGCCGCGGGGTAGACCGCGTCCAGCCCCTGCACTCCCTGTATCGACGCCAGCGTCAGAGATGACGCGTTCCCAGTGTCAAGGATGAAACGGATCGCGTTGAGATGAAAGACGTTATCGAAGACTTGTGACGGATGCTCTGGCGAGCCAACAAGCTGGATGAACCGCCAAGCCATCGGCAGCGTCGCGAGTGCCAGTGCAGCAAAGGGCAGGCACTGCCGCCACGGGGGTGTTGTCAGGCGCCAAGGAACGCCACGGGTCAGGACCATTGCTCCAGCGGCGAGAACTGCGCTGACGAGAAGATACGGCAGGACGCTCCACGGCACGTGGAGGAGCCCGCCGACGACTCCGGCAAGGCCGGCGGCTGCCGTGGAGAGGAGGGGGGCGATGCCAAGGATCCCGCCCAATCGGAACTTCAGGCACCATGCGATGGCGGCGCCGGGAATGTAGAGGAGCAGCACTGCCACTGCTGATGCCGGAATTATGCCAAGCCAGTTCACGACGGTATTTCCTCAGTCCTATCCTTCGGCGACGGCATCCGAATCAGCCGGATGATGGCGCGCAGCTGTATGAGGGTTACCGCAATCTCGCCCACTGCCAAACCCAGCGCGCCGCCAGGGCCGCCCATCAGGTGCGCCAGGATCACCATGGCAGGGAGCCCGACGATGGCTCCTGCGATGGTGCTGGAGAAGACGGTGCGCATCTGTTTTGCGGGCACCAGCCAGTGGGCTCCGGTGGACGTTGTGACACAGACGAGGAGGAAAGACAGGCCGAACCAGAAACAAGTCCAGAAGTCAGCGGCCAACTCTGAGCCGAAAAGGAGGGTGCTGACCCATGGACCCAGAACAGCGAGGATCAGCCAGCCGGCCGCTCCCAGGACTGACAAAGCCAGAAGGGAGAACTTTCGCCGCTCGGCATGGTTTGAGCCGAACTCGTTGACCCACCCTTGGAGGCTGTTTCCCAGCGCGGCCGTCGCGAGCTGTCCGATGCGGTACAGCTTCTCGGCTGACACGAACGCAGCCAGGCCGGAGGTAGAGGCAGCGAATTGCACCACCAGTACGGGGGTGGAAGCGTAGGCTCCTGCGGCGACCGTAACGCCGGCACCGCCCCTCAGTCCCCAAATCTCCCGTACCACGGCGCGCGGCGTCAGCCCCTCGAAGTCTGCCCGTTGGGAATGATCTTTGTTAAACCACATGGTTCCCGCGAGGCCCAGCAGCAGAAGCGCCAGTGGGTAGAGGAAGATCTGACCTGTCGCGAACAAGAGCGGGATGACGCCCAAAGTCGCCACCATACGGGGAACAACGTCGTACTTTGCGATCCTGCCGGCGTGGCCAGTGGCAATGCAGTACCAAGCGGGGGTGAGGCCTGCCGCGGCCTGGGCGCAGGCCATCAGGAAAGCAACCCAGAATTGTTCTTTGGCTCCCGTGAACGAGAGGGCCGCTGCCATCAGGGGGAGGGCGCAGACGAAGACAAATGCTCGGGTAATGAAACTTGTGGCGTAAAGCCGGCGTCGGACGGCGGGCTCGCTTTCTGAGGCGACGGCGGCAGGACCCGTCAAAGGCCACCCCAGACCGATGACGATTGCCGCGATTGCCCCTACAGCCTGGCCTACGGCGAGGGAATTCCAGGCCGGCGCCCCACCAACTCTGGCGATGATGGGTAATAGGATGAAGGACGCGAGCGAGGCGAGCAGCGGCAATCCGGCGAACGCTGCAATTCTCCTGATCATGCTGGGGTCCAGCCCGTAGCGCTGGGGCTATAGGTAGTCATAGGCATCCTTGCCCAGGCGCCCGTTGACGAAGACATCTTCGACTTCCCGCTTGAAGCGCGAGCGCTCGTTGAGGATGGCCTGTCGGTACCCCGCCTGCTTTGCCACTTCCCCGTCGAAGTTCGCGATCAGCTGCGGAAGCATGGCCGCAGCGCTGGCAACTTCGGAGTCTCCCGGCGTGATCTTGTGTTCCCAGGGGATGGGAACGTCGGCGTAGAATGCGCCTGAACCACGGCGGGCAACGATGGTCAGTGCGCCGGAGAGTGTTGCCTCCCGCGGCATCCGGTCTTTACCGGGGTGATGTCCCAGGTCCAGATAGACTCCGCACTGCTGCAGGGTCGCGACCACCTGGGCGCGCGTCATTCCGACGATTGGCTGCCACTCAATGGTGCGTGGGCTCTCGGCCTTCACCGCATCGATGATGTGTCCGCCCTTGGCAGGATTGTAGGTGACGAGCTGGCGGTTGCGCTCGACGGTGGCCGTGGTCTGGAATTCTCCGGTGGGGGTGTAGTCGGACACCAGGGAGGGCACAACGTCCAACCTGGTGGCGACAAACGCCCACGCATAGGAGGACTGCACGAGGTGGATGACGTCCTTGTCCGTGCGCAGTTTCGCCGGCGTCACGCGGTTCTTCCACATGCGGGCGAAGGGGACGGCCGCTTCCTTTGCCTTTTCAAACAGGCCAGCCGTGTTCCGGTACCACATGCGTTCGGCCATGAAGGTCAGCGAGTTGTCGATGCTGAGCCACCAGCACATGCGGCGGGCCTGTTTGATATGGGACATCTCATGGACGTACGTCTCGGGATAGACCACCACGTTGTCGGCGGAATCGATGATTTCAGGTGCCTCCGGGGCATCATAAATCCCGTACTGCTCCACGCGATCGTTGCCTGCCGTGTGCGGGTGCGGGACCAGATACGCGTCCTGCCCAAGCTCACGCAGCATATCGACAAGCTGGTGGAGGGCTTCAGGCCCCCCGGTCCGCAAGCCGCGGTGGTAGAGGACGAAGATTGATCCTGAGGTGGTGGTCATGAGTTTTCTTTCAATGTTGACCGGGCAGTGCAGGGAATGGGAGACCCGGTGCCTAGCGCAGGCGGGCCGCGAGGTCGTCGTCTATTTTGCCCATTCGCTGACGAAGGGCATCCCGGATGCCGGCTGCGGCGGCGACCGCATGTTTGCGCCGGTTGGGACCGAATCCGAAGCGCACAATGTTGCTTTGGATTTCCATGTAGATTCTGCGCAGCACCCAGGCCGGCTGTTTCAGGGCATACCGGCGTGCGAGTGTCAGCGAGTTCCGGGTGATGTAGTAGACCCGGAACGGCGCGTGGTAATAGATGTAGAGCTTTTTGGCTCCAATGTGCGCATGCCAGCCGAGAATCTTCATTGGCCGTGCACTGCCCAGGCTGTGCTCGAGATTACAGCCCCGTCCGGCCAGTGCCCGAAGTCCTTGCTCCCGGAGCCGTGCATTGAATTCGGAATCCACGCAGTCGATGAAGAACCCTTCATCGAAGAGGCCAATTGCGTCGAACGTGCGTGCGCGCACCAAGGTGCCGCTGGTCATGGGGTCGAAAATTTGGGGCTCGTCGCCGCTGCCCCATACGGGCAGGGGGATGTGGTTGTGCGACTCAGCGCACACCATGCCTACGGTGTGCGGGTCAGCGGACGCTGCAGCAGTAGCGAGGGCGGCGCCAATGTAGTCTCCAGTGAACCTGGAGTCCTGATCCATGGTGACGATCCACTCCGGGTCCCAGCGCTCGAGTGCTTCCTTGATTCCTGTGTTCAGGGCACGGGCAATTCCGGAGTTGGTACCCAATCGCAGGACGACGGCACCTGCCTGCTCCATCTCTGCCAGCGCCCCCGATACGTCGTCGCGCGAGCCGTCGTCCACAACCACTACGTGGTTGACGAAGCGCAACAGCCACTTCACGTTGGCAACATTTTCCGCACCGGGGTTATAGGCCGATACAACTCCGCAAACGTCGGGGTGGGGACTGGTCGGGTTTGGGCCAGGCTGGACCATCACGCCCTCCTCGCCTGCCGGGAGCGCCGCACGGCAACGTAGACGTTGCGAAGGAAGGCGATTCGGGCACGGATTATTTTTGAGGCTGAGCGGATGCCTTGGGGCGTCAGGTTCTCGCCGTGGAGTCTGTGCAGGATGGTGTCTTCTTCCATATAGACAATGGAACCGTTGACGTTGCCCACAGTGGCCAGCCACTGATCGTGGGATTCGTTCATGTAGTGGGGAAACGGCAAGACCTGCTCCAACAGCGTCCCCCGAACGGCCATCGCGCAACCCCAGTGGAGCCGGTAACCGACCACGATGCCCAGGAGGTTGCGAAGGTGGTGGGTGGAATCTTTGGCCCTCAACCGAATTTCATGGAAAGAACCGAGTGCCCCGTCGAAATGCCGGCAGTTACTCACCACCATGTTTTTGCCGTCCAAGGCCGCGATCATGAGTTCCACCCGGCCTGGGAGCCACACATCGTCTTGGTCTGAAAGGAAAACGAACTCTCCGCGCGCCTCCCCGAGGGCTCGTTCAAACGTTGCCACATAGCCGCGGTTCTGCTCGGCATTGATTAGCCGGATCCGACCATCAGGGACGGCGGCGACGATGGCGGCGGTGTCGTCGGTGGAGCAGTCGTTAACGACAATGAGTTCGTCGTCGGGGCCGAGTTCGGGAAGGATCGAGCCGATTTGCTCGCTGATGTGGCGGGCGCCGTTGTAGGCAGCCATGCACACACTGATGCGTGGCCGTGTGGTTGTGGGCTCCAAAAGTAATTCTCCTCACTCCGGGCGGTGCCAGCGGGGCGGGCAGGACCCCAAGCAGTCTAGCAAGCTGTGCCTGACAGGCCCGACAGGGGCCGGTCAACTATAATCGTGGGGAAGCCGCCGAGTTCTTCGAGCGGAGCCCACGGAAGGAATCCCAGGTCCATGACCGTTGACGTAATGCTGCCCTACTACGGCGATGTCGATCAGATGAAGCTTGCAGCCCGAAGCGTGATGAACCAGGAAAATGAAGACTGGCGGCTCATCGTTATCGATGACGGGTACCCGGACCCGGAGCCGGAACGCTGGTTCTCGACAATTACCGACCCGCGCGTTACCTACCTCAAGAACGAGGAAAACCTCGGGGCCAACGGCAACTACCGCAAGGCACTGACCATGGTCGAGGCGCCGTACGTCGTCATCATGGGCGCGGACGATGTCATGCTGCCCAACTACCTGGACGTCGTAGTGGACGCGTTCCAGACCTACCCGCACGCCAGCGTTGTCCAGCCCGGCGTTCAGGTAATCGATGAAAAGGGCATTGCCTGCATCCCCCTGGCTGATGCGGTCAAAAAGGCCTACGCACCGAAGACCCGCGAGCGGATCGAGCTCAAGGGTGAACAGATGGCCACCAGCCTGGTACGTGCTGACTGGGCCTACTTTCCGTCATTGGCCTGGCGGTCCGAAACCATCGTGCGGATCGGCTTCACCGACGGCCTGGACGTCGTTCAGGACCTTGCCCTGCTCCTGGACATCGCGGCCGAAGGCGGCTCCCTTGTGGTAGACCCCACGTTGTCCTTCCTGTACCGGAGGCACTCTGCCTCAGATTCTTCGGTGCGTGCTCTGGACGGGCGGCGCTTTGATGAAGAGCGTCGCTTTTTTGAGGGACAGGCAGCCCGGTTCAAGGAACTGGGCTGGAACCGGGCCGCCCGAGCAGCGTCCTTCCACACCAGCTCGCGGCTGAATGCTGCATCCCTGGTGGTCAAGTCTGTGGCAATGGGCAAGATGGACTCCCTCCCACGGCTCGCAAAGCACATCTTCGGCTGACCGAAGCAATGGAAAAGGGAGCGCCCCGCGGGGGTCGCTCCCTTTTTTGTTTGCTCCGCTTGGCCTATGCCGCGGAAATGCTCCTGCTACGCAGCGGGGCCGGTAGTTCCGTCCTGCCGCGCGTGCGAGCCTACGCTTTGCTGCAATGCCGAAAGCTCCACCTTCAACAGGGCCACCTCTTCGCAAAGAATGCGTACTTCATCCTCGGCCTGGGACTGCTCACGGGACAGGTGAAGGCATACCCCGACGAGGAGGACCAGGGTGGTGATGAAGAGGAGGTTCGCGGGAACCTGGATTCCGAGCAAGCCACTGGCTTGCTCAAGCAGCGCGGGAAAAGCCGCCAAGAGCAGCGTGCCTATGCCGATGACGATCCAGAGAACGGCGTACTTCTCGCGCAGTTTCTGCCTTCGCAGCATCTCGAAGACGAAGAAAAGAATCGCCACGACGACGATGGAGCCCATAAGGAGAGACATGTGGATTCCTAGTTGGTGGAAGGTGTGGATTTCTTGCGCGTCAGCGCGAACAAGAGCGCCATTCCTGAGCGGCCGAGGTAGATGGCAGCTTTGATGGGGTCGTGGCTGGGGGTGCCTCCCTGTCGCTCCCTCATCGAGACGCCTACCTGGCGAACCGTGCAGCCGGAACGGATCGCCACTACCAGTGAGTCGATCGTGTCGCCCAGATACTCGGCAGGATAGTGGTCCAGATATTGGCGGATGGCCTTGGCGTTGGCTGCCCGGAACCCTGAGGTCACGTCGGTAAGCTTCGTTCGTGCCAGTCGGGATATTGTCCAGGCCAGGACGTTCATTGCCCACTTGCGGGGGCCGCGGACGGTGTAGTTGCCGGCTTCTGCGAAGCGGGCTCCAATGGCAATATCGGCGTCCCGCAGGCCGTCCAGGACTGCCTTGATGTCCCGAGGGTCGTGCTGGCCGTCAGCATCGACCTGGATGACTTGCCGGTACCCGTGCATTTGGGCGTACTTGAAACCGGTTCGCATGGCACCCCCGACCCCCATGTTGAACGGCAACTGGACTACCGTCGCACCAGCTGCGCGTGCCACCCGGGCGGTGCTGTCGCGGGAGCCGTCGTCAACCACCAACACATCGCATGCAGGTCCAAACTCCAGGACCTCCGCGATGGTGTTTCCGATTGCTTCCGACTCGTTCCAGGCCGGCATGATGACAAGGGTCTCGTGGCGTGGTTCGGTCATGATCGGAATCCGCTCGTGGTCGACTTTACGTACTCGGTCAGGCGCAGCCCTGCCGGCGGTGCCTCGAAGCCTGCGGCCTTGATCTTGGACAGGTTCAAAACACTGTTGAGCGGCCGGGGGGCGGCGTTCTTCCCCTCGAAGTACTCCTTGGTGCTAACGCCTGTCACGGCAGCCCTGTTTTTGCCTGACAGTTCGTAGACGTCAGCGGCGATGTCCGCCCACGACTGCGGGTCTCCGTCGTTGCTCAGGTTATAGATGCCGTAGGGAGCACCCGTGTCCAGCAGGTGGCGGATACCTGCTGCGATGTCATCCGTGAAACTGAGGCGCCCATACTGGTCGTTCACCACGGAAGGCTCGACTCCGCGGGAAGCGAGCGAGGCCATGGTGCGTACGAAGTTGTTACCTTCCCCGATGACCCAACTTGTGCGGACGATGTAGTGCCGGGGGACCACGCTGACGACAGCGTCGCCTGCTGCTTTGGTCTGCCCATAGACACCAAGGGGAGAAAGCCCTTCAGTTTCCGAATGCACCTCCCTTGCACCGTCGAACACGTAGTCAGAGGAGACGTGCACCAGGGTGAGGTCGTGCTCAACGGCAATTCGCGCAACCTGCGTCAACGCGGACACATTCGTGGCCCAGGCAGCTTCGCGCCCCTCCGGAGTCTCCGCCGCGTCGACGGCCGTGTAGGCCGCTGCGTTGATAACGGTGGAATAGTTCTTCCAGTTGCGGTCATTGAAAGCGTCCGGATTGCTGAGATCGAACTCACTTCGCGATGCAAACTCAACGGACGCGTCGCCGTCGTACTTCTTCCGCAGTGCCTTGCCCAGCTGGCCGTTGGCCCCGATCACCAGGACCTTCTTCGGCGGCATGGGGACGACGTCCGCCAGGCGGGGGTGCGCTTTGTCCTTGTCGGACAGTTCGGCTTCGGAGAGCGCGATGGGCCATTCGATAGCCGCGGTTTCGTCCGCAAGGTTCAGGAAAGTGTACTGACCCTGCGCGTCCGCGGACCAGTGGTCGTTGACCAGGTACGTGTAAGCCGTCGAATCTTCAAGAGTCTGGAAAGCATTGCCAACGCCGCGTGGAATAAAGATCGCGTGGCTTGGATCGAGCTCGGCCGTGAAGACGGCACCAAACGTGGGTCCCTGGCGCAGATCGACCCAGGCTCCAAAGATCCGTCCCGTGGCAACCGAGATGAATTTGTCCCAGGGCTCTGCGTGGATCCCCCGGGTAGTACCTGCCTTCTCGTTGAAGGAGATGTTGTTCTGCACGGGCCGGAAGTCAGGCAGCCCAAGGGCGAGCATTTTTTCCCGTTGCCAGTTCTCCTTGAACCAGCCCCGGTTGTCACCGTGGACAGGAAGGTCGTAGAGAACGACGCCGGGAATGGGCGTTTCGTGGACGGCGAGCTTTTTGGAGAACCCGATGGACATGCCTTACTGGCCCTGTTCCTTGTACTTGGCCTCGGTGGCGGCCTTCTGTGGGCGCCACCAGTCCTCGTTGTCCCGGTACCAGGCGATAGTGTCCTCGATGCCGGTATCAAAGTTGGAGAACCGGGGTTCCCAGCCGAGCTCGGTCCGCAGCTTTGTGGAATCGATCGCATAGCGCAGGTCGTGCCCGGCCCGGTCGACGACGTGGTCATAGGCGTCCGGCGCCTGGCCCATGTGCTTCAGGATCAGCTCAACGACGTCCTTGTTGTTCTTCTCACCGTCGGCGCCAATCAGGTAGGTCTCACCGATGCGGCCCTTGGCAATGATGGCCAGGACTGCGGAGGAGTGGTCGTTTGCGTGGATCCAGTCACGGACGTTTTCCCCTTTGCCGTAGAGCTTGGGCCGGATGCCGTCTATGACGTTGGTGATCTGCCGTGGGATGAACTTTTCCACGTGCTGGTAGGGGCCGTAGTTATTGGAGCAGTTGCTGATGGTTGCCTGGAGCCCAAATGAGCGCACCCAGGCGCGGACCAGCAGGTCTGACCCGGCCTTCGTGGACGAATACGGGCTGGACGGGTTGTAGGGGGTCTGTTCGGTGAACCGCTCAGGGTCATCGAGCTCAAGATCCCCGTACACTTCGTCCGTGGAAATGTGGTGGAAGCGTTTGTTGTGCTTCCGTGCCGCCTCGATGAGGGTGTAAGTGCCAATGATGTTGGTATCAAGGAACGGACGTGGATCGTGCAGGGAGTTGTCGTTGTGCGATTCTGCCGCGTAGTGGACCACTACGTCGGCGTCGGCAACGAGCCCGTCCACGAGCGCTGAATCGGCGATGTCACCTTCGACGAAAGAGAAGCGGTCTGCTGGAAGCCCCTGGAGCGACGCGAGGTTGCCGGCGTAGGTCAACTTGTCCAGAACAGTGACATGGTCTTCCGTGTTCTCAATAACGTAGTGGACAAAGTTTGAGCCAATGAAGCCGGCGCCGCCGGTAACAAGAAGTCGCTGCATAATTCCCAAGACTACCGGATTTGCCGCCGCACTTAGCTAAAGGAAAGATGGGTGCATGCGCGGAATAATACTCGCCGGCGGTACCGGCTCGAGGCTCCACCCCATCACCTTGGGCGTCAGTAAGCAGTTGGTCCCGGTCTACGACAAGCCCATGATCTACTACCCGCTCTCCACCTTGATCCTTGCGGGCATCCGGGACATCCTGATTATCACGACTCCCCATGATGCCGAGCAGTTTGAGCGGCTTCTCGGTGACGGTTCCCGGTTTGGTGTATCCATCACGTATAAGCAGCAGCCTTCACCTGACGGCCTCGCACAGGCGTTTGTTCTCGGTGCAGAGCATATCGGCGACGACAGCGTGGCCCTTGTCCTGGGTGACAACATCTTTTACGGGCATGGCATGGGAACGCAGTTGCGTCGCTTCGAAAATATCGATGGTGGAGCAGTGTTCGGTTATTGGGTGGCCGATCCCAAGGCTTACGGCGTCGTTGAATTCGATGAAAACGGCAAAGCTGTATCACTGGAAGAGAAGCCTTCCGAACCAAAGAGCCACTACGCAGTGCCGGGGCTCTATTTCTACGACAACGAGGTGGTGGACATTGCGAAGAACCTCAAGCCATCCGCCAGGGGCGAGCTTGAGATCACCGACGTCAACCGCACCTACTTGGAGCGCGGCAAGCTACAGGTTGAGATTCTCCCAAGGGGCACGGCCTGGCTGGACACGGGAACCTTCAATGACCTGAATGACGCCTCGAACTTTGTGCGGACCACCGAGAACCGCCAGGGCCTGAAGATCGGGGCCCCGGAAGAAATTGCCTGGCGTTTGGGATTCCTCACAGATGAGGAATTGCGGGAGCGCGCGGAGCCGCTCGTTAAGAGTGGTTACGGCGCGTACCTCATAGACCTGTTGGAACACGGTCGCTGATTACGGATTAAAGAGCAGGGGCGGGACCGCAATGCGGCCCCGCCCCTGCTTTTTGCCGGAGTCTCAGTTGAGACGAACCTTCGCTCCGCCGGCCGAGGTCCAGCTGATGGTGCCCCCCTGGAAGGTCTGGCTGCAGGACGACCTGTCTGCTGTGCACGTCTGGCCGCTGGTGGGGAAGGCCAATGCGCCATTTTCGAAGCCTTGTCCCGCCCAGGTCTGCTGGATGGGCCCGGGCATCATCACTTGTGCGCCGCTCGCAGCGGACCACATTATGGTTCCCTTCTCAAAGTTTTGGAAGCAACCACCGTTGCGCAACCCGCAGATTGCGCCGCTGGTGGGGTAGCCGAGTGAGCCGCCCTCGAAACCTGTGGTGGCCCACTTGTCCCGGATGGGGGCCGATGACATGGTCTGCGCTCCGGTAGCGGGTGAATACATCACTGTTCCGTTCACGAAGTTCTGGAAGCAGCCGCCGTTTCGGAGACCGCATACCTGTTCGCTCGTGGGATAGCCGAGAATTCCGTTCTCAAATCCGGAAGCGATCCAGGCATCCCGGACAGGACCGAAGGACATTGCGTGTGCCCCGCTGGCATTGGACCACATCACAGTCCCGCCCAGGTAGTTCTGGAAGCACCCGGCACCGACCAGCCCGCAGATGACATTTGAAGCGGGGTAGCTGAGGGCGCCGTTTTCAAAGCCCTGCTTCTGCCAGAAATCACGGATGGGTCCCAGCAGGCTGGGTTGCGCGCCTGCAGCGGGGGAGTACATGAGCGCACCCTTGGCGAACATCTGGAAGCATCCGCCGTCCTTGAGGCCGCAGATCTGGGCGGACGCAGGGTAGCCGAGGGCCCCTCCTGCCGCACCAAGGTTCGTCCACCCCTGGGCCATGGGGCCGGCCGGGACCGTCTGGATCGGTGTTGCCGCGGAGTATGCGACGGTGCCCTTTTCGAATGACTGCCAGCATTCGGTCTGGACGGCGCCGCAGCTGGCCGGACCTGTCGGGTACCCCAGCTGGCCGTTTTCGAAGCCGGATTGCGCCCAGTAGTTGAGCATGCGGCCCGTCATTGCGTACGCCCCTGAAGCTGGGGAGAACAGGATGCTTCCGCCCTGGAACAGCTGGTAGCAGCCGCCGCCGCGTAGTCCACAGACTTCCTTGGCCAGTGGGAATCCGATCGGCTCTCCCTTTGTCCTGGCTGCCTTCCACGTGTCACCGATGCCCATATAGATGGGCCACGCACCAGCTGCGGCGGTCCACCCGATGACTCCTCCGCTGAACAGCTGTGTGCAGTCGGACGCGCCGCAGATTACATCTGTTGTCGGGAACCCCAGGAGGCCGTTCTCGAATCCGTCCTTGGCCCATGCGTCCAGCAGCGGTCCCGATTTGACCAAGTGTGCTCCGCTGGACGGACTCCATAGCGCGGACCCGGCTTGGAATAGCTGGAAGCACCCGCCAAACCGCAGCCCGCAGGTCGCGTTGCTCGTGGGGTAGCCCCACGAGCCATTTTCGTAGCCTTGCGCGGCCCAGGCATCGCGAATCGCGCCGAATGGGACGAAGGCGGCACCGGTGGCAGGCGATGACATGATGCTGCCGCCCTGGAAGTTCTGGAAACAACCCCCGTTTTTCAGTCCGCAGATCAGGTCACTGGTCGGATAGCCTGCTGCACTGCGTTCGGCGCCGAGGGCCTGCCATGCCCCGGTGACCGGCCCTGCGGAGACGGCGAATGCTCCGGACGCCGGGGACCACATCACGGTTCCGCCCTGGAAGCCCTGGTAGCAGCCGCCGCTGGTTAGGCCGCACGTAATGGCCGTGGTTTGACTGCCCAGCGATGGATGGGCCTGTGCATATGCCGCTATCTGCTGGGTTGCCTGTGACGGGACCTGGACGGAGGGCGTGCCGCTTCCGGCAAACCGCTGGAGTGATGCATAGTCGCCGTTCCACACATTTGAGTCACCGGCAAGGGGGCCGGTGCTGCTGTACTGCCAGATGCTGTAGGTGCTCCAGCTTGCCGGCACTGCGCCGGCGTCATCGCTGGGGGCTCCGGGGTATGCGGCTACCCACAGCGGGTAGTCGCCGAAATCTGTCGGCGTGCCGAGGCACTGGTTCCACCAACTCGTATTGGTGTAAATGACAGGCAGCCGGCCGGTAAGGGACAGCATGGTGTTGCCAAAGTCGCGGACCCAGGAAGCCAGTTGGCTTCCGGACATGTCGTAGCAGGTATTGCCGAAGTAGAAACCGTTGATGGTTTTGCCTGCATAGGGATTGAACTCAAAATCCAGGACAGGCGGCATGGTGTAGCCGTCTGCTGACCAACCGCCTCCGTTATTAACGAAGTAGCGTGCCTGGTCCGCGCCCGAGGACCAATTGGGAATGGCGAAGTGGTACGCGCCACGGATCATGCCTACGTTTCGCGCGCCCTGGTATTGGGAGCCGAACAGGTCATTCGTGAAGTAGTTGCCTTCCGAAGCCTTCACGTAGGCGAATCTGGCGCCCATGTTCCATTGCTGCTGCCAGTCAACGCTCGTTTGGTGCCCGCTGACGTCCAGTCCTTGAACGCCAAACGATGGCATCCATGTGCCTTGGGTGGACAACGATTCGGCGCTGAGCTTCCTTGCGGGGTCTGAACTGTTCGATGCCGTGACCCTCGCCGAGCGCTGGCCCATTTCCGCTCCGCCGGGGCCGATCGCCTGGGCCATGGTTTGTGGCGAGGGAGTGGGGCTTGGTGAGGGTGCAGGCAGCGGTGAGGTTGAAGGCAATGGCGCGGGTGCCGGCGAAGCGGTCGACGTCGGGGCCGGTGATGCTGCGGTGCTGGGAGCTGGAGCCGCCGACGGCGTCGGCGCCGGGCTGACTTCCGCTGCGGTGGCAACGCCTGCCATCCAGGGTCCGGCGATCAACGAGACGGCCAACAGGGCGGTCCCAAGGGACTTCATGACTGGGCGACGGGACTGAGACAGGTTCCGCTTCATATAGGCTCCGGAGACAATGTGGCGCTCCCCCAAGCGCCTCTTTGGATACTGCTCAGGTGATTTCCCCCAGGAAGGCACCTGATAGTGCTATTTCGATAAATAACGCGCTCACCATAGCACCCGTGTTACTGGCGGAACCAGTGATTCTGGTGTTACTTATGTGAATACTGTGGTCATCTGGATGGAATACTGAGCCGTTCCGGTGACAATCTTGAGGTACCTCAGATATCCACATGCGCGCACAATGACTTGTTGTGGTCGGGGCAAGCTCTTTAGGCTGTAGCCCAGTCGCACTGCCTCCGTCGGGGGCGGCAGATGTATGGGGGAACATATGGACGCGCTGGGAATTGTCGAGGACGAAGTACGCGAACTCATCCGTCGCCGCGGGCTGGACCCGCTCAGGCAGGCTGGCGAGGTTCGCCGGTTGGTCGAAGCAGCCGTAACGGACTATGACGAGCGGGCCCTGATGGGGCCTTTGCCGCCCATTGGCCCGCTCGATGCGGCCCGCCGGTTCCTCTTCGATGCCGTTGCAGGTTTTGGTGTGCTGCAGCCACTCCTGGATGACCCTTCGATCGAGGAGATCTGGCTTAACTCGCCAAACGAAATTTATGTTGCCCGCAACGGCGAGTCTGAGCTGACGTCGCTCACCCTCACGGAGCAGCAAGTGCGCGACCTCGTGGAGCGTATGCTCAAGAGCTCCGGCCGGAGGCTCGACATGTCCTCACCTTTCGTCGATGCCGCGCTGCCGGACGGTTCAAGGCTGCACGTGGTCATCCCCGACGTCACCCGCCGCCACTGGGCAGTGAACATCCGCAAGTTCGTAGTCAAAGCCAGCCGTCTGGAACATCTCGTGGAGTTGGGAACGCTGACGCCGCAGGCAGCACGCTTTCTCGGCGCCGCGGTGTCCAGTGGCCTCAACATCCTTGTCTCGGGCGCAACCCAGGCTGGCAAAACCACCATGCTGAACTGTCTGGCGGCAAGCATCGGAAGCCGCGAACGTGTCATCACCGTTGAGGAGATCTTCGAACTGCAGTTCCCCCTCCGGGACGTGGTGGGGCTTCAGTGCCGCCAACCGAACCTTGAAGGTGAGGGAGAAATTCCACTCCGCCGCTTGGTGAAGGAAGCCCTGAGGATGCGTCCGGACCGGCTGGTAGTGGGGGAGGTCCGCGAAGCCGAGAGCCTGGACATGCTTATCGCCCTGAACTCCGGCTTCCCGGACCTCGTTCACGCACAGCACAGATTAAGCTGTTCTCATGCAGATCAGAGCGGCGATTTACACCCGAATATCAGACGACAAGGCGGGCGAGGGATTGGGCGTCCGGCGGCAGGAAGACGACTGCCGGAAGCTCGCCAAGGAGCACGGCTTCACGGTCACCGAGGTGTTTTCGGACAACGACATAAGCGCGTACTCGGGAAAGCGACGGCCGGGATATCAGCGGCTGCTGAAAGCCCTAGCCAGCGGCGTGGTCGACGTCGTCCTGTGTTGGCACACTGATCGTCTGCACCGTCAGCCGATCGAACTTGAAACGTATATCCAACTTTGCAATACGCGGGCGCCGGTGCCGGTGCGAACTTATGCGGTGAAGGGTGGCGAGGTTGATCTTGCTACTCCGGAGGGGATGCTGAAGGCAGGTCTGCTGGGCCAGATTGCCCGCTACGAGTCCCAACACAAGGCGGACCGTGTTAGGCGCGCTCAGGAGCAAATGGCGGCTTCTGGTAAGTGGCTTGGTGGGGCGCGTCCGTTCGGCTGGCACAAACCGGCGGGCTCTTGGGAACGGGAACCTGCGGAGGGTCAAGCGGTGGCCGACGCTTTTGCTGCTGTGCTTGCCGGCAAGAGCTTGGGAAGCATAGTTCGCGAGCTGAACGATTCTGGGATTCTCACGTCGGTCGGCAAGCGGTGGGGCTATGCGCAGTTGCGTCAGATGTTGATGCGGCCACGAAACGCTGGACTGGCGGAGTGGAAGGGCGAGATTCTGGCCACGCCGTCTGAGTTTCCTGCGCTGGTGAGCGAGGATGTTTGGCGCGCGGTGTGTTCAATTCTGACCGATCCTTCGCGGCGGCGGTCGCAGTCGAACAAGGCGGTCCATCTGCTGGCCGGTATAGCCCGATGCCACTGCGGGGAACCGGTGCGGTCGGCAACGGTTACGGGGCGTAATCGAGAGAGCTACAAGGTCTATCGCTGCCCTGCGAAGGGAACGGGGCACGTTGGGAAGCGCGTTGACTTTGTTGACGGCGTCGTGAATGCCTGGGCTGCTGGTTGGCGTGATGCAGCTGGGGTCAACGATGCCCATCGTGCCGTGGCGCCCGACGTGGCTGCTGAGATTGCCAAGCTTGAGACTGAGGCCGCGGGACTGCGGCGTCGCCTGGACGACTTTGCAATCCAAGCTGTCGAGGGTGAGATTACCCCGGGACAGATGCGCACAATGACTGAACATGCGAGGAAGAAGATCGCCGCGCATGAGTCGAGGATGGCTGAACTAAGGCTTTCGGCGGAGCGACCTGTCTGGTCTGGGGACGGGGTGCCCCCGATGGCCACCCGAGCTGCGATGGACGAGTGGCTGGCGTTGGCTCTGGACGATCGTCGGGACTGGATGCGGCAGAATCTGGAGGTCACCCTATTGCCTCATGGCAAGGGGTCGACCAAGGTGTTCAATCCTGCGACTGTGAGGATCTGGCCGAAGGGATATGACCTGGACAAACTGGCGACGCATGAGCGTCGCCGCAGCTTCCGGCAATGGATCGAATCCCTGCCTTCTCAGGTGGCCAGTTGATCGTTTATAGACGCAAGGTTAATTGAAACGCCGCCGTTGATCGGGGTAGCGTCCCGGTGTCGTGCCACTCGGGCTCGGCATGAAAGGTTGGCGGAAATGGTGAAGGCTTTTGAGCTGCTGGTGGATATTCCTGGCCTTATGGTCGCGCGCGTGAATGGCGAGGTGCAGGTTAGGTGGGAAGCTCATCTCGTGTCTGAGGCGGACCGCGACGCGCACCTCGCTTCCGTTCTATAGGCTGTTCGCAAGGGAAGCCCCTGCCGTCAGGCAGGGGCTTCCCTGTGCTCACGTTCAGGCAGTGGTGAGTTGTTCCATGCGCCGATACAGGGTGGCTCTGGACATGCCGAGGTCCCGCGCCACTTGTGCTGCCGGTTGTCCGGCTTGGATCAGCCGTCGCGCGTTCTGAATCTGGCTGTCTGTGAATGAGGCTTTGCGTCCACCGAGGTCTTTGCCCGCCGCGCGACGTTTGCTGACTGAGTCGTTTATGCGCTCGCGTTTGATTGCAAGTTCCATCTCGGCGAGGGCGGACATAACTGTGAACGTCATCTGCCCCATGGGGGTGGACGTGTCCACGTCTCCGCCCCCGAGGTTGAGCACTCGGAGGTTGATGCCACCTGCCTTGAGTTGGGTAGCGAGTTCGAGCATGTTCTGGGTTGACCGGCCCAGCCTGTCCAGGGTGGCGATTACGAGTGTGTCGCCTGCATGGAGTGCTGCGAGGGCTTTATCTAGGCCGGGACGGCTGGCCTTGGCGCCCGAGACGCCGTGATCGACGTAGAGGTCATCCCGGCGTACGCCTGCCCCGAGAAGGTCTTGCTGTTGCCTGTCGGCGTCTTGGGCTTTGGTGGAGACGCGGGCGTAGCCGATGAGCTTTGACATTAGGTTCCCCCTTTAGGGTGTCTCGTAAGAGTGTTTGTTTACATCGAACTTAGCACACTCTTGCGAGACATAGTTACGAGACATATTTGGGGGTGATTCCCAGCCCTACTTGGGTGTCTCGGCGATCTGTCTTAAAACCCATGAGTTGTAAGACGGCCATCCAATATGACCGGAGAGCCCGGGTGAACCTTGCTTCACCTTCGATAGTGAATAATCGAGTTATGCCTCGTCTCAGTGCAAGCCGGCTGCCGAAAAAATCCGCCGGACAGATTCTTGCAGGTCCACTCTCCGATTTTTGGGCGGGCGGTCAAGGGCCCTCACACGATGCCATCAACAGAGTCCTCGACGATCACGGCGTTGATCGAACTGGGATGGAAGGTATTAATAAAACCAAGAAGGTATACGAGATAATGCGATCCGTCGAAGACGACGACGTCGCCCTGTCCATACTGGACGGGTTGCTAGTGGGAATCCGTAGCTACTCCACCTGGCCGCTCATGGGATCACAAAGGGCTCAATTCGACGCCCAGAAGAAGAATTTGCAGCGCGCGGTAGAAGAGGTTGGGCTCGAACTGACGGACGATTTAGTCCTCGCCTTCCCGGAAAGTGCGGCTGAGGAGGGTTACGGGGCTATGTCAGGAGTGCGGGCCTCAGCCCCGGCCGCTCCGTTGCCGGCGTCGGTCTTTTCTGAGTTACGTTCCGAGAACGTGAAGGCAGCGGCTCCGTCTCAATCAACTGACATTCGGGGGCCTAAGAGCATCTTCCTGGTCCACGGGCATGACAGACTAACGCTGCTGGAAGTGGAGCGCTTTGTGCGTCGGATCACGGGCATCGAACCCACGATCCTGAACGACGAGGCTAATGCTGGCCAAACTCTCATCGAGAAGTTTGAGGGAGCCTCAGCTCCCGCGGCCTTTGCCATCGTGATGATGACTCCCGATGATCTGGGCAAGGCTAAAACGGTGGCGCCAGACATTAGGGATGGTGCTGACAACTCTCTAGCCCTACGGGCACGCCAAAATGTCGTGTTTGAACTTGGTTACTTCTACGGTGTGCTTGGGCGCAAGAACGTCGCTGTAATCAATGCCGGGATTGAACATCCTGGGGACATTCAGGGCGTTGTGTACATCCCGTGGGATAACGAGTGGCAAGCGAAGCTGGCTCGGGAACTGAAGAGAGCTGACTTCACCATCAATTTCTGAGGTAGGGGGGACAACCCCTCTCTGAAAGCTCGCTGCCCGGTAGTGGTTAGCACTCTCTATCGCGTACGGGTTAGAAAGTTTTTTAAGTGGAAATTCGTGCAGCCCGCGAGGTTAGTCGGAACCTTACTGCCGGTCAATTCACTTCATACAGGCGACTTATCTTGTGGTCGCTGGTGATGGTGAAGAGCCAATTCGATTAACCCTGATCCCGTCACCAGCCACATCGAAGCCAGCGTCCGGCGCTGGGTTGGGTGCAAAAGGTAGTTTGGCCCCTGCGTTGTAGGCCTGCTTGTAGAGGCCGTGAGTCATGGCTCGTGCTGCCGACGAATCCGCCAAGCCAATATAAATGACGTAAACCCCGCTGTCAGCCGGAAGCCCGAGCTGAACATCGTCACAGGTGTAATGGGTCGACGAAGAATCTACTGAGCAGGGCGGGTAGAAAGTCAGGTTGCCGGCATCAAATCTTCCCGGCGTCTGTGCGCTAACTGGTCCTTGGCTTGCCACAAATATTTGTCGGCCAGGAGGTAGTGGGCGCTTTAGCTTGCCGGATATCTGCGCGGTGTTTGCACCGGCAGACAGGTCAGGTACGTTTGGCAACTCCAGAACGTCCTCCGCCGTCTGCTGGAGAACGGCGGCCGGCACCGTGTTAGTCGCGATCTGGATTAGGGCAGGCGTGGCGGTAATGAGTGCGCCGCCTAGGACGAAAAGCCCCGATATGACCGGGTTTGACAATCGCCTTTTCGCGGTGGAGCCCGCACTTCGTGCCATGCCGCCTCGCAATCCTGCCTTGATCGAAGTAGTGTATCCGACAGCGTGGTTACTTGGTTCCTTGGTTACTTGGTGGCTTCGGGCCGAACGGGACTGCCATGTTCACCAAGATTTGTCCGGTTGCTCTGGCCTTCCGGTGTAGGCGACACCGTGTCGTCTAGTTGCTGGGAGGCGTCGTCCTTACGGCAAGATAGCTTTCATGGCCTCAACATCCTTTGCACAGCTGCTCGACAAGCTCTACTTCACCGCAAGCGACCAGCATGACAAGGGAAGCAAGTTCGAGCGACTGATGCGTTCCTATTTGCAGGTTGACCCGGCCTACGTTGACCGATTTAGCGATGTTTGGCTTTGGAAAGATTGGCCAGGTCGCAACGGCAAGGTGGATACGGGCATCGACCTCGTGGCCAGGGAGCGCGACACGGGTGCTCTGGTGGCAGTGCAGTGCAAGTTTTACGATCCCGCGTCCACTCTCCAGAAGCATCACATAGATTCGTTCTTCACGGCCTTGGGCAAGGCTGAATTTTCCTATGGCTTAATCGTCAGCACAACGGACAATTGGAGCAAGCATGCTGAAGATGCGCTTAAGGATCAGTCCAAGCTCATAAACCGTTTGAGGTTCCAGGACCTTGCGGACTCTGTTGTCGACTGGTCGGCGTTCGATCTGGATCAGCCGGACGAGATGGAGCGCAAGAATAGGAAAAATCCCCATCCCTACCAGCGGACTGCCATCAACAAGGTCGCTCTGGGCTTTCGGTCGAGTGATCGCGGCAGGCTCATTATGGCCTGCGGCACTGGTAAGACCTTTACCTCGCTGAAATCGTTGAAGAGCAAGTTCCGGTAGGTGGCTCGGTCCTTTTCTTGGTGCCGTCGATCTCCCTTCTTCAGCAGACCTTGGTTGAGTGGACAGCGCAGGCCGAGGTCCCCCTTCGGCCCCTGGCGGTTTGCTCGGACACAAAAGTCGGCAAGAAGCAGGACGAGGACGCCAGTCCCCACGACCTGGCCTTTCCTGCATCCACCGACCCGCAAAAGCTCTATGCCCGGGCAAGCCTTGGAAGTGCGAACGAGGCAGTGACGGTCGTATTCTCCACCTATCAGTCGATTGACGTGGTCGCACAGGCACAAGGCCTGGGCCTTCCTGAGTTTGACCTCATCGTCTGTGACGAGGCTCACCGAACAACGGGCCTGACCCAAGGTGATGATGACGATTCGGCTTTCGTACGGGTCCATGACCAGGGTTTCCTTAGGGCAAAGAAGCGGCTATACATGACGGCCACCCCTCGGATCTACGTCCAAGAGTCCAAGACCAAGGCCGCAGAGAACGACGTCAAGGTCTACTCGATGGACGATGAATCAACTTATGGGCCAGAGTTTCACCACCTCGGCTTCGGAGAAGCCGTCCAGCTCGGCAGGCTTGCCGATTACAAAGTGCTTGTCCTCGCTGTCAATGAAGACTCTGTCAACAAGACTTTTCAGCAAACGTTGCAGGAAAACGGTGAGTTGAAGATCGAGGATGTAGCAAAGATTGTCGGCTGCTGGAACGGGCTGTCAAAGCGAGGCGTGCAGATTTCGGCGAAGGACGAGGCGTCCGCCGAGGTCCAACTGGCTCCGATGCGTCGGGCCGTAGCATTTGCGCAAAACATACGTGAGTCCAGGAAGATCGCGGGCATGTTTGCCGAGGTTACAGATCAGCTACTGCTCGATGACGAGGATGCACTCCGCTGTGAAGCGGAGCATGTGGACGGCACGTTTAACGTTCTCGACCGCAGCGCCAAGCTTGATTGGTTAAAGGCGGATGCCTCTGAGGATGGAAACGTCTGTCGGATTCTCTCCAACGCCCGCTGCCTGTCAGAAGGCGTAGATGTTCCGGCCCTGGACGCCGTGATGTTTCTGAACCCTCGTAATTCCCAAGTAGACGTCGTCCAAGCTGTTGGACGGGTCATGCGTACTTTCAAGGGCAAAGAATACGGCTATATCATCCTGCCAATTGCGGTACCTGCTGACCAGGCTCCGGAAGAAGCACTCAAGGACAACAAGAAGTACAAGGTTGTTTGGGATGTCCTTCAGGCACTGCGTGCCCATGACGATCGCTTCAATGCGATGATCAACAAGATCGAATTGAACAAGAACCGTGACGACAAGCTGCAAATTATTGGCGTTGGCGGCTCCGGCGATGACAATGAAGACTCCGGAAACGATCTGGCCCGGGGTGTGCAGACCACGCTTAATTTTCCCAATCTTGAGGAATGGCGGAATGCAATCTACGCCCGGATCGTCCAGAAGGTCGGGGACAGGAAGTATTGGGAGGACTGGGCTAAGGATGTCCAGCAGATAGCTGAACGACACACGCTTCGAATCACTGGTATTTTGGACGATCCAACCTCGGGCGTTCAGGAGGCCTTCGACCGATTCCTTGAAGGCTTGCGGGGCAACCTCAACGACAGCATTACCCGTAGTGATGCAGTGGACATGCTCTCCCAGCACCTCATCACGAAACCCGTCTTTGATGCTCTGTTCGAGGGATACTCGTTCGCCAAACACAATCCCGTCTCCTTGGTTATGGAAGATATGCTTACCAGGCTGGAGGGCAAGTCCCTAGAGGCCGAGACCGAAACGCTTGAAAAGTTCTACGACTCCGTTCGCATGAAGGCCGACGGTATTTCGGACGCCGAAGGCAAGCAGCAGATCATCATGCAGCTGTATGAAAAGTTCTTCAAGTTTGCCTTTCCCCGAGCTGCTGCATCCTTAGGTATCGTTTACACCCCGACGGAGATAGTCGACTTTATAATCCGCGGGGTGGACGACTTGCTGCGAGCAGAGTTTGATGCGTCCTTAAGTGACCCTGGTGTGCACGTTCTGGACCCGTTCACTGGGACGGGTACATTCATTGTCCGGCTGCTTCAGTCAGGCCTGATTAAACCTGAAGACCTGCTATATAAGTACACGAACGAACTGCACGCCAACGAGATTCTTCTTCTGGCCTACTACATTGCAGCCATCAACATTGAAGCGACATTCCACGGTATTGCAGATGAAGTGGACGGCAGGGAGGGGGGTGGCGACGAGTATTTGCCCTTTGAAGGGATTGTCCTTGCCGACACTTTCCAGATGACTGAAGATAACGACACCGTCGATCACCTAATTTTCCCCCAGAACAATGAGCGCGCGGCCAGGCAGTTAGCCCAGGACATTCGCGTGATCATCGGTAACCCGCCGTACTCTGTGGGCCAAGGAAGCCAGAACGATGGCAATGCAAACGTCAAGTACAAGACGCTCGACGCCAACATCAGCAGCACCTATGTCGCCAAATCCACTGCCCGGAGCAGCCGCTCAACTTATGATTCGTATTATCGTGCGCTCAGGTGGGCATCGGATCGAATCCTCGGGTCAGATGCCGGCGGTGTCATAGCCTTTGTGACCAACGGAGGCTTCCTAGAGGCCAACACAGGAGACGGGCTCCGGAAGTCACTGGTAAACGACTTTCACTCCATATACGTCTACAACCTCCGTGGAAATGGCTGGGCTGCCGGGGAGCAGCGAAAGCGCGAGGCTGGGAACGTATTTGGTTCCGGAAATCGTACAAACGTGTCCATCATATTCCTGGTCAAAAAACCGGGAGTCCCTGTTCACCGGCACCTTTATTACCGTGACATAGGGGACTTCCTCACGCGTGAACAGAAGCTGGGCGTTCTCCGGGAGCGGGAGTTCTCGCAAGTTGAATGGATGCCGATTGAACCGAATAATCATGGTGATTGGATTACGCATAGAACTGAGGCGTTTGCTTCGTTCCAAGCTATTGGCTCCAAGTCTGGCGAGTCTGGCGTTTTCAGTAACCATTCCCTTGGGCTTGCAACTGCCCGGGACGCGTGGGTATTCAACTATTCGCAAGATCAAGTCAAGGCGAATGTACGGCGCACAATCGAGAAATATGACGCGCAACTCAGCGGATTCAAAGGCATCGCTACGGCCAAGACGAAGGACAACCTCGCGCTGCTGGAAGGTTTCATAGATCGCACCCCCACTGCTATCAGTTGGTCTAGGGGTCTTAAAAACTCTCTCGCGAAACTTCAATCTATCGACTACGCGCCTGAGTCTTTGACCCGGAGCCATTACCGGCCGTTCATGCGTCAGTCCGTGTATTTCAATCGTCAGCTCAATGACATGGTCTACCAGTTGCCGAAGATGTTTCCTGAGCCTGATCTTGAAAACTTCGGATTTTATATCAGCGGGGCGAGTCCGCTCAACCGGTTCAGCGTCCTCATGCTAGACAGCATCCCAAGCCTCGACTTGTTCGGTAGGGCTGGGCAGTTTTTCAGTCGGTATACGTTTACGAAACGAGGCGATGTCGAGCCCGATCTCCTTTCGGGCCTAGAGAGTTCTCCGTCGACGGAGAACATCCATGCTTTTGAGAAGGTAGACAATATATCCGATGATGCCTTGGCGAATTACCGGGAGGACTACGGAGCAGGCGTTACCAAGGACGACATCTTTTACTTTGTATACGGATTGCTTCACTCAACCGAATACCGCGCTGACTTTGAGGAGGATCTCAAGAAGCTGATGCCCCGGCTGCCCAAACTGTCAGACCCGTCAGATTTCCACGCTTTCGCCAACGCTGGCCGAGAGCTATCGGCACTCCATATGGGTTACGAGACAGCTCCTCCGTATGGACTGGAGGAATTATGGACGGGGATGGGACCTCACGATGGGGACCGCTTCCGGGTGAAGAAGATGACGTTCGGAAAAGGAAAAGACCGCAGTCGGATTATTTACAACGAGCATCTGACTTTGCAGGGTATCCCGGCAGATGCTTTCAAGTACACACTTGGCTCTCGATCAGCTCTTGAATGGATAATGGAGCGCTATCAGGTCAAGTCAGACAATGCCTCGGGTATTGTCAATGATCCGAACGATTGGTCGGACGAGGTCGCCAACCCTAGGTATATCGTAGATTTGGTCAAGCGAATTGTAACTGTAAGCGTTGAAACCGTGAGGATTGTCGAAGGCTTGCCGCGGCTACGAATTCAAACGGTGTAGGGCGAGATATACGCAACAAGGCAGGGGCTGAAAGCCCCTGCCTTGTTATGGTCTAATCCTCGGTCGCCCACTCTGGGGTGCTGTCGAGCTTCCTGCCGTGGATCGCTTCGAAGATAGCGAACTGTGCGTACCGTTCAAGGCCGCTGGCGCCTGGATGCTGAGCGGTTACAACCCCGCGTCCAGCACCGTCCTTGCGCATGAAGCTTAGTTCGAAGGCGTAGTGGCCCTTGCTATACCTGAGGATGGACCCGCGATTTCCGGTGCGTGCATTGTCGTCCCAGTGATCCGTTTCTGGCAGCCGGTTATAGGCCGTTAGGATTCCCTGGTTGTGCGTCTTGACGGCTTGGTTTAGTTTTGCGGCCGCTGCCTTCACGGATTCGTAGAACTCCTTTTTGGCCCCGTCGAGGTTGTCGGGATGAAGGCCAAGGGCGCCGTCTTCGATCTGATTACGCAGCTCCTGGCTTCGGAGGTTGGCAACTTCGTCGCGGGCCCGTTCCGCTGCCGCAGCTTTTCCTTGTTCGACGAGAACGGCTGCGCGGTGGGAAGTGTCAGAGTCGATGAGGTCGGCCTGTCCTAGTCGCGCGTCGCCTGTACGTATGGCATTTTCGACTTCGGCCTTTTGGTTAGCCGTGTCGGTAACCAGAGCAATGGCTTCAGCGTGGGCTGCTTCGGCTGTGGCGAGCTTTTCCAGTGCTGCTTCAATGTTGGAGTTGGTCATGCTGTTCCTGATCTTTCGTTGGGCGCTGTGCGCCGATTTCATTACCGTCTGCACGGCGTGGGGATGAGCGCGTCTTGAGCGGCTGGGGCGGAGCTTGAGTCCGTATTCTGCGGCTGTCACCGCTAGCTGGGGCGGGGAATGGTGCTCCACCTGTCGGTCTTGTGATGTGGGAATTTAGAAACTCTTGGGATGCAGGCTTCGCACGGTGTCTTCACTTTGTGGAAGCCTTGTTGATGACCCCAAGCGGCCTGCGCGGCGCAGCGGTGGCACAGGCCGTGTCGGAGGTATGCGGACTTGGTGGCGTCCCATCGCTGAGATTGGCGAAGCGTTTCGGGCTGAGCCATGATGAATCTTTCCTTCCTGCCGTTAGGCGGCGAGGTCGTAGTGGTCGGGGTAGACGGTGTTGCGGGGGAGTCCGTGAGCTAGGGCAAAGGAGTTGACGGCCTCCGGCCATCGTTGGGTGTACTTCGCAGGTGTGATCCATTCGCCCGGACGGCGCAGTCGGCTGGTCCGGAGGCGGGAGTTCTCCTTGGCGCTGACAGGCCACAAGTGATCGGGGCGGACGCAAAGCGTGTTGGCGCAGATGTGATCGAGCTGCTGCCGATTGCCGTGCCCGCCTATCCAGTGGGCGTAAGCCCACCTGTGTGCGAGCCACGTAGAGCCGTGAGCGTAGAACTGTCCGTAGCCGTCTTCGTTCTGGTTCGCATGCCATTGCCAGCAGTCGTGGTTGCCATGGACGGACTGGCTAAATCTGTGCAGGACGCGAGCGAGCTGCCGCCGTGGACAGCCATGGATGATGCCGGGTTCGTGGAGACGACAGCGTCCACGGGCGACGCGGTCACGGGTGCAGCCCGGGCTGGAACACTTGTCCCTTGCGCGATAGTGCGCCATGTAGTGCCGCCGGCACAGACCCAAGCAATACGCTGCGCCCTCACACGATGGTGTTGTACAAAAACTTTGAATAGTTGACAGCCTCCTTGGGCTGTAAGAAAGGGCAAGCGGAATCTGTAAGAGAGGGCAAGAAATTTTCGCGTGGCGATCGTCCCTTCCCACTCAGTGGCGGGGCCGATTTCGGAGCTCCCTCTCCAGCTCGCCGGAAGCCTCACCCTTACTGTGGTGGAAGCGGGTACTTGGCGTGTTGGTTGCCCGGTAGCGCGGGGCTCTTGCACCCTCTGGCGCTCCTGCCCGCCAGGCGGTGCAGAGCTAGCGCGGGTGGGTGAGCGGCCATCCTGTCCTAATGGGGTCTTTGGATTGGCGTCTGCCTGCGTAGCCAAATTCGATGAGCTGGCGCATGGCACGGCCTGTTCGCTCGTGTCCGAGTCCAGTCGCTTTGCGGAGCTGTAGCCAGGTGCATCGGGCCAGCCTCCCTGGGGCTGTGTAGCAGGTGAGGGCGTAGCCGACGCGTTTGGCGTCGGGGGTGAGGCGCGCGTCAGTTTCGAGGTGCTCGTGAAAGCGGATTTGGAATGGGGTGAAACGGGTCATTGTTCCTTCGGGTTGGTCGAGTCCGGCCCACGGGCCGGCCCTGGTTATCGGGTTACGCGTTGTTGTCTTGCCCAGTGGTCGAGGTCGGAGCGGAGGTATTGGCATTTCCCTCCGAACTTGTAGAAGGGGATAGAGGCTGCGCGGCCTTGCCATGTCATCCACTTCTCGGAGACGTTGAGGTACTGCGCGGCCTCACGGCGGCTCATGTAGGGCGATGGCGTGGGTTCCAGAGGGGCGGTCCTTTCCTGATGTGCCCGGTTTTCCGAATCGCGGTTAAAAGGAAAGCGAGCCAACGGTCGAAGCCCGAAAGGGGCTTCGCAGTTAACTCGCTTAGATGTATTCGATTGTCTGCTTTGGCGCGCAAGGCGTCTGCTAAGGAAAGACTATAACCCGCCTCTTCGGAGTGATCATTTTGAGATCACGCCAGATCATTCCAGGGTCACTCCTGTCGCTAGACAGAGAACAACTCCGTAATGCTGGGCTGTGTGTGAGTAATGTCTGGCCTTGCCCGGAATGTGTACGGTCCACGCAAATTCGGCTCATGACGCAGTCACCAAGATCTGCACCCTTCCGCTGCTGGCGGGGGAGAACATCTCAAGCGCGTTCGTTGTGCCAACCGTCGCTTCGTGCATCGACCTCGTGGTGCACTGCAGCAGGAACGCTGATGGCCGCCGGCAAGTCACCCAGATCCTGTCATTGGGCCGCCGGGTGGAAAACGGCATCATCGAGTCCTCGTTGGTGTTTGGCTTGGAGAACGGCGCCCTGCACCCCCGCGCCAATGCCATGCCTTCACCGGAAAAATTCTCGAGGGCGGGCTACGACGTCGCCGCACTGCTGGACCCGCGGTGATCTCGGCGTTGGTGGGAACTGTGGCCGGGGTTGGTCTGTTCCTGATCTGGTGGTCCTGCTGGGAAACTCCGGACCGCGGAAACCGGCAACGTAAACCAGGACGACTGGCTGACCTCCTCGCCGCAGCGGGGGTAGACAAAGTATCCGTGCGCAGCCTGGTGGGGACTTGCCTTGGGTTGGGTATCTTCGTCGCACTCGTCTTTTACGCGGTCAGCCGTTCCTGGCCGATCGCCGGATGCTTCGGACTCTTCGGCGTATGGCTGCCCATCACCATCCTGCGGTGGCGCGCCAGGAAGAGGACGGCGATGCTCCGGCAGCTGTGGCCCGACGTCGTCGATCACCTCCGTTCAGCGATCCGTGCAGGGCTGCCCCTGCCCGAGGCCCTCATCCAGCTTGGCGGGAAGGGGCCAGAGGAGCTGCGACCAATTTTCCGCGAATTCGGTGCCGACTACCGCGCCGGCGGGCAATTCGATGGATCCTTGAACAAGCTGAAACAGCGACTGGCCGACCCCGTGGCCGACCGCATTATCGAGGCGTTGCGGCTCACGCGGGAAGTAGGCGGCTCCGACCTGGGAAAGCTCTTGGGCACACTGGCCGAGTTCCTGCGGGAAAGTGCGCGGACCCGCAGTGAGCTTGAGGCTCGGCAATCCTGGACGATCAACGCTGCCCGGCTCGCGGTCGCCGCACCCTGGATCGTGATGATCCTGCTCGCCACCAGACCGGAAGCAATCCAGGCCTACAACACGCCCATGGGGGCCGCGGTGCTGGTCGGGGGCCTGGTGGTCTCGCTGGTTTGCTACACAATCATGCTGAGGATCGGCGCCTTGCCGCAGGATGAAAGGGTGCTCCGATGATGTTCCTTTCCCCCACGGCTGTGTTATGCGGAATGGGGCTCGGCCTCGGATTATGGCTGGTGATCTTTCGGTCACCTCCGATGCGCCCCATGACTCTCTCTGAGCGGATTGAACCCCAACTGAAGTCACAGAACCTGGAGTCGCGGCTCCTCCGCGCCGGCGAGCAGAACCTGACACCGTTTGGACCGCTTGAACGCATCCTCCGTCCCGTATTCAGGGACTGGTTCTCCGCACTCGGAAGGCTTAACCCCTCGCCAGGAGCCACCGCCCGGCGTCTGGCGCAGGCGGGGATCAATAAAGCACCCATCGACTTCCGCGCGGAGCAGTTGCTATGGGCGGCCGCCGGCTTCGTTTTGTCGCTGACCGTCATACTCGTTGGTGCCGCAGCGGGCAGGTTCAACCCCCTCCTCGCGGTTGTCGTGATCATCGGCAGTGCCGCAGCGGGGTTTGTGCTGCGGGACTATTGGCTGGGCGTCCAGGTACGCCGGCGGGAAACACGAATGATGGCAGAATTTCCCAGCCTGGCTGAACTGATGGCCCTGGCAGTGGGAGCAGGGGAGAGCGCGACCGGCGCTTTGGATCGGGTCTGCAGGAGCGCCAAGGGTGAACTGTCCAGGGAATTCTCGAAAATCCTCGCTGAGACAAGGGCCGGTAAGCCCCTCGTCCTGGCTCTGCAGGAGTTCTCCGCGCGCACCGACCTGGCACCGCTGGTCAGGTTCGTCGACGGAATCATCGTGGCGGTGGAGCGGGGAACACCCCTCGCAGACGTGCTCCGGGCCCAAGCGCAGGATGTACGCGATTCGGCGAAGCGCGACCTCATGGAAGCTGCAGGCAAGAAGGAGATTGCCATGATGGTAGTAGTTGTTAGCCGTACCTAGTCTTACCGCCGTATAATTGGAGGGTATGGGAACCGCAATTTACGTTAGGCAGAGTAAAGACAGTACCGGCAACGCGGAGGCTGTAGACCGCCAGGAAAACGCCTGCCGCCTGCTGGCCCAAGCCAAGGGATGGGACGCCCCGAGGCTCTTCTCGGACAACGACATCAGTGCGACGTCGGGCAAGACACGACCGGCGTTCGAGGCGCTGCTGCGAGACATTGAGAACGGATCGGTCCAGAGCGTCGCCGTATGGCACCTAGACCGCCTGACCCGGTCTATAAAGGACCTACAGCGCGTGATCGATGCCGGGAAAACCCATCGCGTGAACATCGCCTGTGTCCAGGGCGTCTCGCTCGATCTGGGCGACCATACAGGCATCGCGGTGGCAACGATTATCACGGCGATTGCCGCCATGGAGGCAGGGCATAAGGGCGCTCGCCAGATCGAGGCCAACAAGAGTCGAGCTACCAAGGGCAAGGCGTTCTGGACTCGCCGTCCCTTTGGCTACGACCGGAAGGACGGCAAGGTGTTCGTCGTCAAAGCCGAGGCCAAGGCCATTCGCAGCGGTGCCAAGGCGGTGCTCGCCGGGGCGACGCTCCAGTCTGTCGCCAACGAGTGGAACGCTGCCGGTCTGGTCACGACGTACTACAAGAAGGCCGCCGAGGGGCAGGAAGCGGAGAGCGGGAAGCCGTGGAACGTCACCTCCGTCCGGCGTCTGCTGCTCAACCCTCGCTACGCTGGTCGGCGAATCTACAACGGCGACGACATAGGCGACGGGGAGTGGCCTGCCATCCTCGACGCCGCTACCTCCAAAGACCTGGAGGAGTACCTGACGAACAAGGATCGCCGGACGGCTCCCGCCGACTTGAGCGCGAAGTATCTGCTCTCGGGCATCGCGGTCTGCGGCAAGTGCGGCAAGCCGATGTTCGCATCACCCATGGGGAACAGGATGGTCTACCGCTGCTTCAAGGGGTACTGCCTGTCGCGGCGTCTGGAGCTCGTGGATGAGGTGGTGATCGGGGCGCTGCTCCTGCGGCTGTCCCAGCCTGAGGTCGTGTCCAAGCTGACGTCAGCCGACGACGACATACGGCAGATGCAGCGAACGCTGAGCGAGAAACGCAGCCGCCGTGACGAGCTGGCCGCGCTGCTGGCGGACGGCCTGCTTTCCCCGGCTGCCGTCAGGGAGCAGAGCGGACGCCTTACGAAAGAGATTGATGCGCTGGAGGCCGAGGTTGCTCGCGCCTCGATGCACGATCCCGTTGCAGCGCTCGCAGCGGCGGAGGACGTTGCCCAGATGTGGGGGGAGACCCCGTTGGAGGACCGCCGGAAGATCGTGCGCTCCTTCATGGACATCAGCATTCTGCCTGCTGGCAAGGGCGTCGGGTTCTCCGAAAAACAGGTACAAATTGCTTGGAAAAAGTGACCAAAAGTTTGCCTCCGGTGCACTTAAACTAGCAATACAAATTCAAATCGGGCTTTCGTAGCCCACCCCCAACAGAACCGCAAAACCGAGAACCGCCAACCGAACAGGGGATGTCCGGAAAGCGGTTCTTGTTATGCCACACGTAAGTGATCCAAAGGTTCGTAAAGCCCGGTCGAACCTCGCCGTTGCGGTTCGGATGCGCAAGGGGGACGCAGCCGTCGAGGAGGCCCGACGCGCGCTCGCGGCGGCAAAGCTCTCCTCCTACATCCGGCAGGTAGTCGAGGCTGCCCCGCCATTGACCGACGCCGAGATTGGAAGCATCGTCGGCCTCCTGCGTCGCCCCTCTCGGGGTGATTCCCAATGAGCGCTGATAGCAAAAGCAAGACCCCCTCGGGTGACGAGTCCGGGGAGGCCCTGCTAGGGGAAGAGCGAGAAGGCGCACCTTTCAAGAACACCACGTCGCAAGGCAAGTTTACCGCTGAGCAGGCGTTTCCGGTGTTCACTGCTCCACGTGTGGACAGCGCTGTATGGAAGGCCAAGGCGATCGGCTGGGGCGAGTACATCGACCGGCTGCGCAATCCTGTCGTCACAGACGAGAAGACTGGCGTAGGGCTGTACGTCCTCGGAGCGGTCTTCAAAGGCAACCGACGACTCAGGGATAATCTCGTCTCTCGGTCGGTCATCACCCTCGACGCGGACGCGGCCGATCCGGGGCTTCCAGAGCGGGTGATGGCGCTGCCGTGGCGCGCTGCCTATCACACCACGTTCTCGCACGCGCCCGACGCCCCGCGCTACAGGGTCATCGTCCCACTGGGCGAGGGCGTGTCCTCGGAGCAGTACTCCGTTCTGGCGAGCGCGCTGATGGACCGGCTGGGGCGCGAGTGCTTCGACAGGGGGAGCGTTGACCCCGAGCGCTGCATGTACTGGCCATCGACGCCGGACGTGGACATCTACGACTGGGGCGTCACAGACGGGCAGCTTCTGCGCCCCGAGGAACTGGTGCTGACAGACGACCCGTTCGCTGGACTGGACAAGCCCCGGCTCCCGGATACGGCATCCATCCTGGCCGGGGTTCCGGTGGGCGACCGCAACAATTTCCTGTTCAGGCTGGCTTGCCGACTGCGTCGCCCAGACCAGCTCAACGAGGACCGCGAGGCCGTTACGGCTGTGATCCTCACTGCTGCTGCGAATGCGGGCTTCTCGGAGAAAGAAGCCCTCCAGTGCGTGGATCAGGCCTTCCGGCAGGAGCACGGTGACACCGACGCCGGCGATCTGGAATCACGGATCGCGGCGGAGGCTGAAAGGCAGGTAATACGTCTCAAGGCCATCGAGCGCGCCAAGGCACTGCTCGCGGCTGAGAAGCGGGAGGCGCTCCCGTCGCTGGTGTCCTTGGCCGACTTCCTGGACGTCCCGGACGAGGACGTGCTCTACCGGATCGAAGATCTGTTCCCTGTGGGAGGGCACGGCATCATCGCCGCGCAGTACAAAGCAGGAAAGACGACACTCCTGGGTAACCTCATTCGCTCGCTGGTGGACGGCGACCCGTTTCTCGGTCGCTACCACGTTGAGCCGGTTCAGTCTCTTGTGTTGATCGACGACGAACTGGACGAGCGGGTATTGCGGCGATGGCTTCGGGATCAGGGCATCCGCAACGCTAATGCCGTCCGCTTGGTGTCACTGCGTGGACGGCTGTCGTCGTTCAACATCCTCGACGAGTCGGTACGCGCTGCATGGGCGGACGCCGTCCGCGGGTCCGACCTCCTCCTGCTCGACTGCCTCCGGCCGGTGCTTGACGCGCTCGGCCTAGATGAGAGCCACGACGCCGGGCGATTCCTTCTCGCGTTCGACGAGCTTCTCGGCTCCGCAGGGATTTCTGAGGGGCAGATCGTCCACCACATGGGCCACGCGAACGAGCGTTCCCGTGGTGACTCCCGGCTTCAGGACTGGCCCGAATTCACGTGGAAGCTCGTCCGTGAGAGCGATGACCCGTCGTCGCGTCGGTACTTCTCGGCATACGGCCGAGATGTGGACGTGAAGGAAACAGAGCTCCACTACGACGCTGAAACGCGGCGGCTCACTCTCGGCAGCGGGTCGAGAAAAGACAGCAAAATCGACGAGGTCGTGGAGGCGATTGTCGTGCTGCTGACAGAGCGCGGTGACCTCGACGGGAAGGGCATCGAGGACGCGATGGAGAACAGCCCTTTCGGGCGCGCCGATGTTCGTGCGGCCATTCAGAAGGCACGGAATACCGGCAGGACCAGGTCATATCCGGGGAAGGGCAATTCAAAGATGAACACGGTTCAACCATGAGCCGAAAGGGGTGTTTGATACGCCCGCCGCTTAGAGAGCGGCGGGTCGGCGTATCAATAACGAAACGCTCGGCGTATCAACCGCGTATCACGGCGTATCGGCGTATCAACCAAGAAAAGGATGCAAGGAAATGAGCGACCACGACCTCACGATAATCGGCGGCCCAGAGGACGAGATGCTGGCGCTGGCCGCGCGCATTATGGCTCGCCCCTGCGAGGACTGCGTAGCAGAGGTCACGGTGCATAGCAGGGGGAACGTCACGTTCGTCTCTGTTGCCCATGACGACACCTGCCCCTCGCTCCACGCGATCAACAGGAACAGGGCTGCCCGGCGAGCAGCCAAACGACAGAAGGGAAGGCACTGAAAATGGGCAAGAAGGCTTGGCACTTCGCGAACCCGATGCCATCGGTGGTCAGAAAACAGAAAGAAGCCATGGCTCGCGCCAAGGCTGCCGCCGCTATCAAGGCAAGGAAGGACGGCAAGAAATGATCACGCACAGAACAGCTCCACACGAGTTCTCCAAGGTGGCATGGAATGTGGCCTCTGCCGACCGCTCGCACATCACGCTCCCAGACGGCAAATCCAGCGTGCCTGGAGTTGTGATTCTCATAAACGGGAAGGTGCGCTGCACGATCACGGTCGATGCCGCGCGGAAGCTCTCGAAGTCGCTGGCCGAAGTATTGGAAGAAGAGGAAGAGACATGAAGCACGACGCCGCCCGAAGGGTCTACGAGAAAATCAGGGACATTCGCATAGACAAAGAGTTGCGGGAGTTCCCCGACTGCTCGATCTGCCACGCCCAGCGCGAGGTAATCCAACCGAACGAAGTGGGAGTCAGGGCGCTGGGATTCACCCACGAACCCGGCTGCCCGCTGGCCGAGCCTGAGGACGGTCCGGCTGCCGAGTACGACGTGGACGGTAACCCGATCTAGGTTTACCGATAGGCAACGGACTGAAATTCCTGGGGATCCATTTTTCCCGAGCGGATCAAACGGATGGATCAGGATGTGGTTATAGCGCTGTAGGGGTGAAAGTCCTCTGGGGATCCTACAGCGCGTTTCCATGCACACCTCGGAACGCATAATAGCTATGTACGTACACACAATTTCATAGATCGAATCGAGCCACAGCTCTTCGGTCGCAACCGCTGCTGCCAAGCTGGCGCATAGCCGCTGCAACCGGCGCATCCCGCCGCAGTATCCATTCTGCCGCCGGATACCCCCGCTGCCGCCGCCGGATACCCCCGCAAAGCAACCGCCGCTGGACCTGAGAAGTACGGACGCTCACACCACGGGCAATCGCCCCCGTCCAAACACATCCAAAATTCCGGGTCCGCAGAAAACTGGAATCACTCCAATGAGCATCGAATCACTCAATGCAGCCATTCGCACGCAGGTAGCGAAGGCAGAGCAAATCACCAAAGACCCTTCTCTGAACAATGTGCAGAAGAAATCTGCGCTCAATTCGATCGGGATCCTTATGAAGAACCTGACCGAACAGAAGGAAATTCTCGAGCAGGGTCGCAAAATCTTCGGCGGCATGGGCGATCCCATGGACGCGGAAGCCGCAGCCAGCGTTGACCCCGACGCACCACGGCGCGGCAAGGCAGTTCCCAAGCTCCGGCTGACCACCGACGCGGCACGCGCGGCCTACAGCCAGATCAAGGGTGGCGCGAACTTCCGCACCGAGCTTGGCCTGAAAGACGCGGCGTCCTCGACGACCACGGACGGTCAGCTCCCTCCGGCGTTCGCCGGCGTCGTGGGCAAGATCCATGAACCCACCCGACTGCTCTCGATCTTGAAGACGGACCAGATGTCCAGCCCGAGCGTGGAGTACGTGCGGCACGACAGCACATCTATCGCGTCGAACGCCTTCGCGGCTCCCGTGCTGTCCTCGCCGACTACTGCCACAACTGGCGGCACGCTCGCCGCTGGCACGTGGAAGTACGTTGCCACGTTCACGTCGGCAACCGGTGAGACGACAGCCAGCAATGAACTGACACAGGTCACGACCGGTGCGACCTCCACGGTCAGCTTCACGATCGGCGCTGCTCCCTCGGGCGCGACCGGCACGAAGATCTACCGCACGGCGGTCAACGGCGCGGCAGGCAGCGAGACGTTGATCCAGACGCTCAGCAGCACCCCTACGTCCTTCACGGATACCGGCTTCGCCGCTGGCACGGCTGTACCTCCCACGGTGAACGGCACCGGCACCGCCCAGATGACGGCTCCCGGTGGGACTTACGTCGAGGCGATCTTCAACACGACTCAGCAAATCGCCACGGCTCGTAAGATCGGCATCTTTACCTCCCTCACGGACGAGCTCTTGGCCGACTTCCAGTCGTTCACGCAGTACGAAGAAGGCGAACTCCAGCGGCTCATCATCGACCAGGAGAACTTCCAGCTCCTGAACGGCGACGGCACCGGGCAGAACCTGCTCGGTCTGCTCAAGACCCCCGGTCTGCTGACTCGGGCGAAGGGCAGCGAGGCGTCGATCGACACCATCGAGACCGCTATCGCGGACCTGCGGAATGGTCCCAGCTACTGCGAGCCGAACGTCATCGTCCTGCACCCGAACGACTGGAGCCTGATCCGGCGGACCAAGGCGACGGGCACCGGCAACTACCTGCTGGGAAATCCAGCCGAGTCGGCCGTGAACGATATCTGGGGAATTCCGGTGGTCACCACTACCCAGATTCCTCAGGGCACTGGCCTGTTGATGAACACGGACATGATCGGTGTGGCCTACGTCCGCGAGGGACTCACGCTCTCGATGAGCAACAGCAACAACGCCGACTTCACGTCAGGCAAGGTTGCTGTTCGCGCAGACGAGCGCCTCGCGCTGGCCGTCGTTCGTCCGAGCGCTGGCCTTGTGATCACGGGGATTTCTTAAGAGACCGGCGAGCGTGGTGCCCTTCCTTGCAGCAGCACCACGCTCGCCTTCAACCCGCGTGGAGCGGTCGGTTCTTCATCCTTTCCGGCCGCTCCACGCTGGCCCTACTTGGTGAAACGGTGAAGCGATGTCTCGCACAACTCCAGCCATGAAGCGTGAGGCTGCTCGCTATCGTATGTACGAGCCGCCCTGCTGGTTATGTCAGCAACCCATTGACTACAGTCTCAAGAGCGACGACCCGGACTCGCTCAGTGTTGATCACGTCAAGCCACGGTCTACGCATCCTCATCTAGTGGATGACCCAGAGAACATGCGACCGGCTCACCTTCGGTGCAACAAGCAACGCGGCAACCGCGCGCCCCGGCCAGGACTCGGCTGGGGCAACGACGTTTGGTAACGGTGAAATCGTGACGCCCCCACCCCCACGCAGCGACCAACGGCTGCCGGTAGGGGGCAGGGTGGTCACGAATCCCGACGGCTGGATGCCAAAAGAACGCTTCCAGGGTGTGCACCATAACTAACCCTCAGAAAAATCCCGATTTGTCGGATGGACAGAATCCATCCAAAGAAGCCCCCGAGCAGCCCGGACAGATCGCCGGCTCGCGCCAGAGTGCTACAAAGAACAGTACAAAACTACCTCTTATCGCCCGAAAATAGCCCCCAGGACGTCCTATAACGATGCAAAAGTCCGTTCTTGGGTGGTAGTCGCGACTCCGCCCTGCTAGATCCGTCAGGATCATCCCCTTGGCCTGAGATGGATAAGAAAGGACCAGCAGTCGCAGTCCCTTGGTTGGTTTTGGGCTATCCGCGGCGCACGGTCAGCCCGGCTGATTTGGAGCGATTGCACGGCCCGCACAAGAGCTCAAGGTTCTCGACGTTATTGCTGCCACCCTTTGCTAGCGGGATGATGTGGTCGAATTGGATTTCGTTAGTCGATCCACACGCAACGCATGTGCCTTTATCGCGCTCCCAAATGTAAGTCCGTACATCGTTTGGAATAGCCTGCCGAGCGGTAGCGGTGCGGGGCGCGGAGACGATAGCTGCGGTTGATCGGGCATTTTCCAGTCGCCGCTTCTTCACCTGCTCCTTGGTCACCAGGAGGGCGTACACATCTTCCGGCTCGAGGCCCTCGCTCTCCCAGTAAAACTGGCTCTTGAACTGCCAGTACCGCCGACCTTTCACAATGGTTATGAGCATCGGCCAATGCATCTGGTCTTCGAAATGTTGTTCGAAGACCTGTTCCTTCACCTTGCCCAGCGGATAATTCTTCTTGCCAAGGGTGAACACCAACTCACCCTTGCTGCCCCAGAATCCGGGCCGGAAACCGAGCCTTACGTTTTCTGCCCTACGAAGCATCCCCAAATACCTACCTGACTCCCCAAAGCGAAATCGTCGCCGCTGACATTCTGAAGCTTTCAGCCGATTCTACTGGGGATGAGCACATAGAAAAGGACCGGCAGCCGCAGCTACCGGTCCTTCTTGGAATCTGCGTTTACGCCACGTCCTCCAGCCCGTGGTGGCCGCTGCTCTTCATGTGATAACCCATCGCGGCTGCTGTGCTCTCCTTGCCGCATTCGAGGCAGCGGCGGCGGAGTTGCTTGCCAGCCTGCCGCGCTGGCTTCTCGGGTTCTGGCTGCTCTACGGAAAATTCGGTCGGCCACTCATTGCGGGGGTCCGGCTTCTCGGAGAATACGACCACGGTGTTCCCAGTGCTGCTTACCCAAGGCGCGATCCGGTTGGGGTTCTCTGAAATCTCTGCGAAGAACTCCTTGGCTTCCTGCTCTCCGGCTACGCGAGCGATAAGGGCCACGGTGTCGCCACGGCGCACTTCCGGATGCTGGGAAACGTGCTGCGTGGCGGGGTGGGCGATGGTGATGTGCGTTGTGAACATTTTGGGTGCTTCCTTCGGTTCTAGCGGTTTCTATTGGTTGAAGCTTCAACCAATTTGAAATATACGCTCGCCCTCCGGACTGGGTAAATAGGTGTTGTTAACCAGTGGGGTGCCGCTGGTATTCGGAGTACTTCCCTTGACCGTGGTATTTGCCGTTTTCCCCGGCCTCGCAGCGATCAACCTCGGATTCTGATGAAGCGGACAAGCCCCACGACCGCGCTTAGCAACAGTTGCACCCCCTCTCAACGAAAAAGGAACAGGACGCAAGGATGAAAACCATGGGAATACGCTTCGGGATGCTGCTTTTTGGCCTCGCGGCTATGTTGCAACTTCAGCTGATCCGGACAGTCCGTCCGCATCGGCAATTGGCCGGACAGTTCGACGGCGGGAGGCCCGCCCGCTCGGAACCACCGGTAAGTCTTGGCGACAGCACTGAACGCGGAGACGTACCAGGGTGGGTAATGATCACCCTCATGTCAGCGGTGCTGGTGGCAGCCCTTCTGGCGCTCGCGGGTCCCGCACTGGAAGCCATGTTCAACCAGGCGATGGACAAGGTAGGAAACTGAACCATGGGGAGGTCCGCTCCCCGGCCGCGGGAGCAGCAGGGTCTCACCCGGGCAGCCGAGCAGGGTTCAGCTGTTGTGGACTTTGTCCTGGTGGGTGGGCTGCTGACAATGTTCTTCCTGGCGCTGCTCCAACTGACCCTGGTCCTGCACGTCAGAAACACACTCATCGACGCGGCCGCATCCGGGGCGAGATACGGGACCCTCGCGGACCGCAACGGCAAGGATGCTGAAGAACGGACACGCGGCCTCATCAGCATGGCCCTCAACCGGGGCTTCGCAGAGCAGGTCAGTGCCAAGGAAGTGGATTTCCAAGGGATGCGCACCCTGGAGGTCACGGTCCGTTCCCCGATACCTGTCATCGGTCTTATCGGACCGAGGGACATGCTGGAGGTGAAGGGCCATGCTGCCGTTCATCCCTGAACTGCCCAGCTTCAAGAGAACGCCCCGCTCAAACCCGGTACCGCACTCTTCGCCGCGGCCAAACTTACGGAGCCGCCTCGCAGTAGCACTGTGCCGGCAGACGCCCGGGAATATCTTGCAGGATCCCGAACTAGCGCGCGTGGCGGAAAGACGTCAACCTAGCCTGGATCGTGAACAGGGAAGCGCGGTGGTCGAATTTACGTTCCTTGCACTCCTGCTGATGGTTCCGCTGGTGTACTTCGTGATAACTGTCGGGCAGATCCAGGGGGGATCCTTCGCTGTGGTGGGCGCCGCGGACCAGGCAGCCAAGGTCTACGTAGCCCAACCCGACGCCGGCAGTGCCCAGGCGGCTGCGGAGCAGGCGGTGGCACTGGCACTCTCCGACTTCGGCCACCAGGCGGATCGGGCCACCATGAACGCGCTCTGCAGCCCGGCCGACTGCCAGGCCGCAGGCAGCACGGTAACGGTGACGGTCAGCCTCAGGGTGCCCCTGCCCTTCATGCCTTTTGCTGACGGGCTGTCTGCCACCGAGGTCCAAGCTTCTTCTTCCCAGCTGGTGGGGCGCTACCGATGAACCGCCAGCAACCAGACCAGAAAGGACAGCTGATGGTCATGATCCTGGGCTACGTGCTCCTCGCGCTCCTGGTGGCGACGGTGGTCATCGGCATTTCGTCCGTCTACCTGGAACATAAACGCCTGCTGTCCCTGGCGGACGGTGCGTCGGTTGCCGCTGCCGACAGCTACACCCTCGGCGAGGTCTCAACGCAGGGCGGCCGCCCCTCTGCTGTCCTCAACCCGGCACGCGTCCGGAACGTGGCAGCAGACTTTGTTGCAAGGAGCCCCGCTTCGCAGCGCTTCTCCGGCCTTGCCGTCACGGGGGCGACGGGAACGCCGGACGGTTCCACCGCCGTCGTTGTCCTCACGGCCGCCGTCCACCCTCCAGTCGTGAACTTCCTCATTCCGGACGGAATCCCTATTGAGGCAACGTCAACCGCGCGCTCGCGGTTGACCCGGTAGGACGCCGGGACGGGCGGGATTCGGCAATAGCGTAGGCTTAAACCACCATGGCCAATATTGATTTTTCCGCTGAAATCCGTGCGCTGCGCGCCACCTACGAGTCCATCGAACGCGTCACCGACGTCGAGGCGCTCAAGGAAGACATCGCCGAACTCAGCGAGCGGGCGGGGGAGTCGAACCTTTGGGATGACCCCGCGGCCGCGCAGAAAGTCACTTCCAGGCTCTCGCACCGGCAGTCCGAACTGGAACGCCTGACCAACCTCGAAGCCCGGATCGACGACCTTGAGGTCCTGGTGGAGCTAGGCCAGGACGAGGATGATGCCGACTCGATGGGGGAGGCCGCCGGCGAACTTGAGTCCATCAAGAAGGCGCTCAAGGACCTGGAAGTGGTCACCCTGCTGTCCGGCGAGTACGACGAACGCGAAGCCGTGGTTTCCATCCGGGCCGGCGCGGGCGGCGTGGATGCCGCAGACTTTGCCGAGATGCTCATGCGGATGTACCTGCGTTGGGCCGAGCGCCACGGATACCCCACTACGGTCATGGACACCTCCTACGCCGAGGAAGCCGGACTGAAGTCCGCCACTTTCGAGGTCAAGGCTCCCTATGCCTACGGCACGCTCAGCGTGGAAGCCGGCACCCACCGCCTCGTCAGGATCAGCCCGTTCGACAATCAAGGCCGCCGGCAGACGTCGTTCGCGGCCGTCGAAGTAATACCGCTGATTGAGCAGACGGACTCCATCGACATCCCGGATAACGAAATCCGCGTGGATGTCTTCCGCTCGTCCGGTCCGGGCGGCCAGTCGGTCAACACCACTGACTCGGCCGTCCGCCTCACCCACATCCCCACCGGCACGGTGGTTTCGATGCAGAATGAGAAATCCCAGCTCCAGAACCGGGCGGCTGCCATGCGCGTGCTGCAGTCCAGGCTCCTGCTCCTTAAGAAAGAGCAGGAGGACGCGGAAAAGAAGGCATTGGCCGGAGACGTTAAGGCGTCCTGGGGTGACCAGATGCGCTCCTACGTCCTGAACCCGTACCAGATGGTGAAGGACCTGCGCACAGAACACGAAGTGGGCAACACGTCAGCGGTGTTCGACGGCGAGATCGACGACTTCATCGACGCCGGCATCCGCTGGCGGACCGATAACCGTAACGCCGAGAAGTAGGATGCCTACCCGGCGGGCCGACGGGTGATGCGGCGACACGCCCCGAAAGCCCGCCCAACAGCCCCGGATCCTGCGTATAGTCAAGGGGCCGGGGCCCTACTTTCCCCCAAACGAAAAACCCGTGCACCGGCTGCAGAACTGGGCTGCATCAGACGGATGAGCCATGCCCTGCAGGGTACTTAGGGCCATGATTCGATTCGAAAATGTCACCAAGGTTTACGACCAGAAAGCCCGACCGGCACTGGATTCCATCGACCTTGAGATAGACCGCGGCGAATTCGCCTTCCTCGTCGGCGCCTCAGGCTCCGGAAAGTCCACCTTCCTCCGGCTGGTGCTGAAAGAAGACCGCGCCACCTCCGGCGCCGTGTACGTTGCAGGCCAGAATGTCGCCAAAATTTCCAGTTGGCGCGTTCCGCGACTCCGCCGCGGCATCGGCGTTGTCTTCCAGGACTTCCGCCTCCTGCCACAGAAGAATGTTTTCGCAAACGTCGCCTTCGCCATGCAGGTCATCGGCAAGAGCCGCAGCGTGATCCGCGATACGGTTCCCGAGGTCCTTAAGACAGTCGGCCTCGAAGGCAAGGAACACCGCATGCCCCACGAGCTGTCCGGCGGTGAGCAGCAGCGCGTTGCCATCGCCCGCGCCGTGGTCAACCGGCCCGGGATCCTCCTCGCGGACGAGCCAACGGGAAACCTCGATCCCACCACCTCCATGGGAATCATGGGCGTGCTGGACAAGATCAACCAGAACGGGACCACGGTGGTGATGGCCACCCACGACGACGACATCGTCAACGAAATGCGCAAGCGCGTGGTGGAACTGAAGAACGGCGTCGTGATCCGCGACGAAGCCAAAGCCCTGTACACCTCGATGATTCCCGTCGTCGGCCAGTCCCGGCGCCTGAAGGACGCCAGCGGCAGGGAAAATCCCGACGCCGGTCTGCCGGGCAACGGCGCTGAAGGCGAGGCCCAGCGGTGAGGCTCGCATTCATTCTTTCCGAAATTGGCAGCGGCCTGCGCCGGAACCTTTCCATGGTGGTATCGGTCATCCTGGTGACCTTCGTGTCGCTCACGTTCGTGGGCGCGGCCGGCATGCTGCAAATGCAGATCAACCAGATGAAGGGCTACTGGTACGACAAGGTCCAGGTGGCCATCTTCCTCTGCAGTGACGGGTCGACGGCGCCCGGTTGCGCGTCCGGGCCGGTAACCCCTGAACAGCAGCAGGGCCTGAACGCACTCCTGGAATCCCCGGCTGTGGCGCAGTACATCAACGACTTCCAGTTCGAGTCCAAGGATGAGGCGTACAAGCACTTCAAGGACCAGTTCTCCAATTCGCCCATCGTGGATTCGGTAACCCCGGACCAGCTGCCGGCTTCGTTCCGGATCAACATGAAGGATCCAGAGAAGTACCAAATCATCAGTGAGACGTTCTCCTCCCAGCCCGGCGTGGAGACGGTCATCGACCAGAGGCAGCTGCTCGAACGTCTCTTCTCGGTGATGAACGGGGCATCCCTGGTGGCCGTGGGCATCGCCGGCGTCATGATCGTCTGCGCCATCCTGCTCATCGCCACCACGATCAGGCTCTCCGCCTTCAGCAGACGCCGGGAGACCGGAATCATGCGGCTTGTGGGTGCCTCCAAAACCGTCATCCAGCTGCCGTTCATCCTCGAGGGCGTCATCGCGGCGGTCATCGGCGCCGCCCTGGCTTCGGGCACACTGTGGGCCGTAGCGCAGTTCTTCCTGGGCGACTACATGTCCCGCCAATACCCGGACACGGCCTTCATCTCGTCCGGCCAGACCCTCATCCTCGCACCGGCACTGCTGATCCTTGGCGGATCCTTGGCAGGAATTTCGTCCCTCTTGACACTACGCAGATACTTGCGCGTTTAGGCTGTGCACACCAACCAAGGAATGCCCATGAACGTTACTGATCAAACCGCGCCCCACGCCAGGGGAAACCGGGGACGGGCCGCTGCCCGCCGCTTGAGTCTCGTCAGCGGCGTGCTCACCGTCATCCTTTCTGCAGGCATGGCCGTAGCAACCCCCGTGGCGTTCGCAGACGACCTCGAGGACCGGAAAGCCGCGCTTGAGGCGGAGGCTGCCCGCGTCCAGGCGTCCCTGGAGTTCGTCGATTCGCGTATCGCAAAGGCCGCCGGCGACCTGGTGATCTACCAGGGACAGCTCCCGGGGGCACAGCAGGCGCTGCTCGACGCGCAGGGGCGCGTCGCCAGCGCAGTCAAGGAATCGGAGGCACTGGCTGCAAGAGTCGACATGGCGCAGCAAAACAAAGCCAAGATCACCCAGCAGCTGGAAACCGACAAGCAGAAGATTGCCGATACCAAGAAACTGATTGGCCAGATCGCGACCCAGGCCTACAAGTCCGGCGGTGTCCCCTCCAACCTGTCGCTCTTCTTCGGTTCCAACAGCGGCAGCAGCCTCACCGACACCATGGACCTCGCCGACCAGGCCATGCGCAGCCAGAACGCCGCCATGGACAAGCTGAACCAGCAAAACGCGACCAACGTGAACTCGGAAGCCCGGCTCCAGGCTGTGGAAGCGGAAATCAAGGACCTTAAGGCCAAAGCCGACGCCGCGCTTGAACGGGAAAAGGCTGCTCGCGACGAAGCAGCCGCCAAAAAAGCCCAAGTAGACCAGCTGATTGCCGACACCACCCGTCTCGACGCCGAGCTGCAGGCTGCCAAGCCCGGAATCCAGGCGCAACTGGCGGGCGTCCAGGCCAACCAGAACCAAGTGGCCAACGAGATCGCCGAACGTGACCGCAAGGCCCGTGAGGCATGGGAGGCGGAGCAGCGCCGGCAGGCTGAGGCCGCAGCTGCTGCCGCCGCTGCAGCAGCCGCGGCAGCGAACCGCCCCGCCCCGCCTGTTCAGCCGTACGTCCCGCCGGCAGCCGGCTCGCCGTCGGCCTTTGGCCTGCGCCATCCCTTCGATGGCAGCATCCCCATCACCTCCGGCTTTGGCTACCGCACCACTCCGCCGGGAACCATCGACTTCTACGGCACGGGCGGGTACATGCACACCGGCATCGACTTCGGTGCTGCCTGCGGTACGCCCGTGTACGCGGCGGCCGCCGGGGAAGTCTTCAGCTCAGGGTGGAACTCCGCCGACGGCGGCGGGTGGCGTGTCAAGATCGATCACGGCATGGTGCAGGGCAACACCCTGACCACCATCTACTACCACAACTCCAGCATCGTGGTCTCGAACGGCCAAAGGGTCTCGCAGGGGCAACTCATCGCCTACTCGGGCAGCACCGGTAACTCCACCGGCTGCCACGCCCACTTTGAGACCTGGCTTAACGGCCGGGCCGTCGACCCCATGGGGCTGCTGTAGGCGGTAGCGGCTGCCGTAGACTGGTATAGCTCCGGCGCCACTGGCCCGGACCGTCCAACCTGAACCTGAGGAGTTGTCCCGTGCCGAAAGAAAGTGGCCGGAAGGTGGTGGCCACCAACCGCAAGGCCCGGCATGACTATCACGTGCTGGACACGTACGAGGCCGGCATCGCGCTGATGGGCACCGAAGTGAAGTCCCTGCGCGAGGGGCACGCCTCCATGGTGGACGGATTCTGCACCTTTTATAACGACGAACTGTGGATGGAAGCCATCCACATTCCGGAGTACAACCAGGGGAGCTGGACCAACCATGCCGCCAGGCGGCGGCGCAAGCTCCTGCTGCACCGCGAGGAACTCATCAAGATCTCCCGCAAGGTCCAGGAGGCCGGGTACACGGTGGTTCCGCTGCAGCTCTACTTCGTCGACGGTCGGGCCAAGGTGGAAATCGCCGTCGCCCGGGGCAAGCGGGAGTACGACAAGCGGCAGACCCTGCGCGAGCAGCAGGACAACCGCGAAGCGCAGCGCGAAATGCGGGAGCGCAACCGGCGCCGCTAGGAATTATTTCGGCCGGGCATGCGTTAGTATGGGTAGTCCGGCAGGCTTGCCAGCCGGTTTGGTAACAAAATACGGGGATGATCGGTTTCGACGATGTTAGTCGCGACAGGTGAAGCGGGCCGAGGATGCAGATTTATCTCGTAAACGCTGTCTGCAAACCAATAAGTGCCAATTCTAAGCGCACTGACTTCGCTCTTGCTGCCTAAGCAGTAAGACAGTCCGTCAGCCCGAGGTTGCTATCGCCCCGGATCCTGGCGTCATTTAGATAGCCACTGCTGTTTGCTCCCGTCATCGGAGCAAACGGGACTTTTAGGTGACTGGGCCCGGATCAGCCAGCTGTTTGCAGCATGGCTGGGGCCGAGAAAATCCGACGCAAACTGCGCCCGGAGAAGCCCTGACAACACGACATCGGACGGGGGTTCAATTCCCCCCATCTCCACGAGTGTGGTGAGTCGGGACATCCTTCACGGATGAGTCGAGTCATCGGTAACACCCCGGTCTTCGGACCGGGGTGTTTTTCTTTGCCGACAGGGCTTGCCGTACCAGGAATGCCGGCCGGGCCTAAGTGCTCTACCGGGGCGGCCGGCTTGGCCCTATCGTCGAGGCATGCACAACGACCCGGCGCAACTGCCCACCGAAGTCCTGGACGCCGCAACGTGCTGGGACCTCCTCCACGGCGTGTCCGTCGGCCACCTGGCGGTGCTGGTGGACGGTTATCCGGAAGTTTTCCCCATCAACTACAAAGTGGACCAGCAGTCAATTGTTTTCCGCACCGGGGAAGGAACCAAGCTGCGGGCCGCCGGGGGCCCACTCGCCGTCGCGCTTGAAGCAGACGGCCATGACGACTCCAAAGCCTGGAGCGTGCTGGTCAAAGGCAAAGCCGTCATCCTGGAGCCCACCCAGGAGCTCCTAAGGGGAGCCGCCTTGACGTTGTTTCCCTGGCAGGCCGGACAAAAGGACCACTTCGTCCGCATCGTCCCCACAGCCGTCAGCGGCCGGCGCTTCGCCATCACGCCGCCCCTGACGTGGTGGAACCATATAGGCGACAAAGCGGCCAGGGACACCGCGTAGCCGACCGGCGGGCCAATGGGCCCTTTGCTGGACGCCTGCTTGCTGGTAGCACTTGACCTATGATCGCGTCGCCCACCGCCGCTGCTGCCAAGCCACCGTTTGACGCCGTCATCTTCGACCTCGACGGAGTGGTCACCAACACGGCGCTGGTGCACCAGGCCGCATGGAAGGACGCCTTCGCCAGGATATTGCAAGACCCAAGGATTCCGCCGGGCACCGACCGCGCCCCGCTCAGCAGAGCGGACTACCTCACCTACATCGACGGGCGTCCCCGCGAGGAAGGAGTGGTGCGCTTCCTTGCCGCCAGGGGAGTGCCCCTTGAGAAGGGGGAGGAAACAGATGACGCTGGAGCCTGGACAGGATTCGGCCTGGGCCGGTGGAAAAACGAGCTGTTCCTGGAACACCTCCGGAGGGACGGTGTCCAAAGCTACCCCGGAACCCTGCAACTGCTGCACCGGCTCACCGAGGCTGCCGTGCCCATGGCCGTGGTCACTTCGAGCCGAAACGCGGCATCGGTCCTGGAAGCAGCGGGCCTCAAGGAATTCTTCACTGTGGTCATGGATGGTGCGACGGCGGCAGGGCTCGCGCTGCAGGGGAAGCCGGCCCCCGATGTCTTCCTGGCTGCCGCAGCAAGGCTTGGTGTCACTCCGGCCCATGCCGTGGTGATTGAGGACTCCGCCGCCGGTGTCGAAGCCGGGCGTCGCGGCGGTTTCGGGCTGGTGGTGGGAATAGACCGGACGGGGAACCGCCGTCACCTCGAAGCCGCGGGTGCAGACACGGTCCTCAATGATGTGGGGGAGCTTGACCTGGGCCAGGTGATTGGCAACGCGTGGCACCTTGTGTTCGAAGGTTTCGACGCCGGGCACGAGGGTCACCGGGAGGCCTTGACCACCCTTGGCAACGGGTACCTGGGCGTCCGTGGCGCGGCCCCCGAGGGCGGCCCCTACAGCTATGCAGGCATGTACCTTGCCGGCATCTACAACCGTGTCATGGCGAAGTCCGCCGACGAGATGCTGCTGGAAGAACACATGGTCAACGCACCCAACTGCCTTCCCCTCGACCTGCGCCTGGCCGGCCAGGAATGGTGGTCCGGAGGCGGCCTGTCCGTCGTGCGCGAGCGCAGGGTCCTGGACCTCAGAAGGGCGGTGCTGGAGCGAAGGCTCTTGCTGGAGGGGGCTGACGGGCGGCGCCTGGAGGTGGCGCAAACCCGGTTCGCGTCCATGGCCGAGCCCCACCTGCTGGTCCTGCAGACGGCTGTCACCGCATTGGGCTGGAGTGGCCCGGTGGAGGTCCGCAGCGGAATTGACGCCGGAGTCCGCAACGCCAACCTTCCCGAACGTGCCCAAGGCTCAGATGTGCACTTGGCCGATAAAACGGTCCCGAAGAATCCGGACCCGGCGGTGCATCCTGACGGGACCTCCGTCGTCGAGGTTGAAACCACCCAAAGCCTCATCCGCATCGCAGCGGCTTACCGGACGCAGGTGTCCCCGGCGGCCGCAGGAATTACCGACGGCGTGAGCGGCGCCTTCCATTTCCAGAACCTGCTCGTCCGCCTCGAAGCCGGCACCACGGCGCGGATCACCAAATCAGTGGCGGTGGTGACGTCCCGCGACCGGGCCATCTCCTCGCCCGAAACGGGGGCCCATGCGGTGCTTGAGCGCGCGGCCGGGGATTTCGATGCGCTGCTCGCCGCCCACGAGGAAGCCTGGCGGCGGGAGCTCCGTCCGTTCCTGGTGGAGATTGACGCCCCCGTGCCCGTGCGCATGGTCCTCAACCTGCACATCTTCCACCTGCTGCAGACACTGACCCACCACACGGCCGAACTGGATGCCGGGGTGACGGCCCGCGGACTCCATGGCGAGGGCTACCGGGGCCACGTCTTTTGGGATGAGCTGTTCGTCCTCCCGGTGCTCACCTCACGGACCCCGGATATCGCCCGCTCCGTACTCGACTACCGGTGGCGCAGGCTCCCCGCGGCCCGGCAGGCCGCAACGGCCGAAGGGCTGGCAGGGGCAAAATTCCCTTGGCAAAGCGGCAGCGACGGGACCGAGGAAACCCCCAAATGGCTGTTCAACGACCGGTCCGGCAGGTGGGTAAAGGACCATTCGCACCTGCAGGTCCACTCCGGACTGGCCGTCGCCTTCAACGCATGGCAATACTTCCAGGCCACAGGGAACAAGATCTGGCTCCTTCAGAAGGGTGCTGAGCTGGTGATTGAGGTAGCCCGCTTCTTCCGCTCCCTGGCGGAGTATGACGAAAAGGGCGGCAGGTACCACGTGCGGGGCGTGGTGGGACCGGACGAGTACCACACGGCCTATCCGGACCGCGACAAACCCGGCCTGGACGACAATGCCTACACGAACGTGATGGCCGCCTGGGTTTGCTCGCAGGCAGCAGGCATCCTATCATTCCTGCACGGCAGTGAGCGTGCCGGACTTATGGAACGCCTGGGTGTCTCCGACGAGGAAGCCGCCGGATGGGCGCATATGGGGACCGCGATGTACGTTCCCTTCCACAGCGACGGCGTCATTAGCCAGTTTGACGGTTACGGGGAGTTGAAGGAACTCGACTGGGAACACTACCGGGACACCTACGGCGACATTGAACGGCTGGACCTGATCCTTGAGGCCGAGGACGACGCCACCAACCGCTACAAACTGGCGAAGCAGGCGGACGTCCTGATGCTCCCGTACCTCCTGGGACACGAAGGGCTGGTGGCCATCCTCCGGCGCCTACAGTACGCCTTCACGCAGGAGCAGCTCAACCAGACCATTGAGTATTATCTTGCCCGGACTGCCCACGGCTCCACGCTGAGCCGGGTTGCGCACGCGTCTGTCCTGGCGGGCCTGGACGCGGACCGGGCATGGGACAGCTTCCGGGAAGCGCTCGACGCCGACCTCGACGATACCCAGCACGGCACCACCCGCACGGGTATCCATTTGGGCGCGATGGGCGGCACGATCGACGTGGTGCAGCGCAGCTTCGCGGGGTTGCGGCTCAGCGGGGACACCATCCTGTTCGCTCCCAACCTGCCGACGGGGCTCCGCGCGGTTGCGTTTGAGGTCCTGTACCGTGGGCACCGACTCCGGGTCAACCTTAAGGACGGGCACATGAGCATCGCTTCCGCACCCGGCGACGCCGGCCCCATCACGGTGCACGTGTCCGGCAATGACGTGGTCCTTCCACCCGGCCAGACCCGGCAGTTCCCCATACCTGTAAAGGACCAGGGGGTGGCCGCATCATGAGGCGGCTGGGAATCCTCACCAGCGGTGGAGACTGCCCTGGGGTCAACGCGGTCATCCGGGGAGCAGTGCTGGGTGGAGACGTGGCGCACGGGTACGAATTCCTGGGGTTCCGGGACGGGTGGCGGGGTGTCCTGGAGCAGGACGCCGTACCTTTGCCCCGAACCAGCGTCCGCGGTATCTCCCGGCTCGGCGGCACCATCCTTGGCACCTCCAGGACCAACCCGCTGGTGGGGAAGGGGATCGACGGCGTCCGTGCCTCCTTCCGCCGGAACGGCCTGGACGGCCTGATCGCCATCGGGGGAGAGGGGACCCTCGCGGCGGCCCGGGAACTGTGCGGGCAGGGCATCAACGTAGTAGGTGTGCCAAAGACCATCGACAACGATCTCGGCGCCACGGATTACACGTTTGGCTTTGATTCGGCGGTCCAGACTGCCACCGAGGCCATCGACCGCCTCCGGACCACCGGTGAGTCACACCACCGGTGCATGGTCGCAGAGGTCATGGGCCGCAACGCCGGCTGGATTGCGCTCCATGCGGGGATGGCATCCGGCGCGCACGCCATCCTGGTCCCCGAGCACCCCGTGTCGCTGGACCAGGTCTGTTCGTGGGTGGTTTCGGCCCGCGACCGTGGAAGGGCGCCCCTGGTGGTGGTCGCGGAAGCCTTCGCGCCCGAGGGACACCAGGCACCCTACGCGCCCCGCGGCCTGGATACCTTCGGCCGGCCACGCCTGGGCGGCATCGGCCTGCTGCTCGAGGGAGAACTGCAGACGAGGACCGGAATCGAAACCCGTGCCACGGTCCTGGGCCACATCCAGCGCGGTGGTGAACCCACAGCCTTCGACCGGGTCCTCGCCACCAGGCTGGGCCTTGCCGCCGTCGAGTCCGCAGCGGCAGGCAGATGGGGCACCATGGTCTCGCTCCGCGGCACCGAAATTGTCAACGTTGGCCTGGAGGAAGCGCTGGGGACACTGAAAGTGGTTCCGGAGTCGCGTTACCAGGAGGCCGCCGTCTTGTTCGGGTGACGGTCGTGCTCCGGCCTGACCCGCAGGATGGCCGATCCTGTGATCCTGTCGGCGGCCAGGTCTTCGAGGGCCTTGTCCGCGGCCTCGAACGGGTAGGCGGTGGTGGTGAGGGCCAGGGAAAGCCTTGCCGCCAGGGTGAGGAACTCGCGCCCGTCAGCCCTGGTATTGGCGGTCACGCTGCGCACTTGGCGTTCGAAGAAGAGTTCCCTGCCGTAATCCAGGGCAGGGATTTCACTTAGGTGGATCCCCGCAATGGCCAAGGTCCCGCCACGGTCCAGGGCACGCAGCGCGACCGGGACCAGGCGGCCCACCGGCGCAAAGAGGATGGCGGAATCGAGCGGTACAGGCGGCGTATCGTAGGCATCCCCAGCGAACACGGCTCCCAGCTCCAGTGCCAGCGCCCGTGCGCTGTCGGAGCGGGTCATCACGAACACGGAGGCGCCCTGTTTGATGGCAAGCTGGGCGGTGATGTGCGCGGAGCTGCCAAACCCGTAGATGCCCAGGCGGCCGCCAACGGGCAGGGCTGCGCGCTTCAGGGCCCGGTATCCGATGATCCCCGAGCACAGCAGCGGCGCGGCCTGTTCGTCGGTGAAGACAGCTGGCAAGGGATAGGCGAAGTCCTCGGCGACAGCCAGCTGCTCGGCATAGCCTCCGTCCCTGTCCCAGCCCGTGAACACCGGTGACGTGCACAAATTCTCGTCGCCGCGGCGGCAGTAGCCACACCTGCCACAAACGCCGCCCAGCCATGCCACGCCAACCCTGTCACCTGCCGTGAAACGGGAACAGTCCGCTCCGGTTTCGACGACGACTCCGACAGCTTCGTGTCCCGGGACCACGCGGGGGCGGCGCGGGGAGAGGTCACCTTCGGCGAGATGGAGGTCTGTGCGGCACACACCGCAGACCGTCACGTCCACCAGTATCTCGTGGGCCGCCGGCCTGGGAGCTGCACGGGTCCCCTGGACCAGCGGGCGGGTGGACATGGGGCCGGGCTCGCCTACCCACCATGCGCGCACTGAATCTCCTGCCTGGAACCTGCGCTCGTGCACCGGCCGCCCGGGACCACCTACTCGAGGCCGGCGCGGGTTGCCTCGTCCAGCGGGGCCTGCCACAGCAGCGGCGCGTTCATCGTAAAGCGCCTGCCGGTCACCGACTCCGGCGTGATGCGGATGAAGTGTTCCTGGCCCACGCCCTGCCAGGGAAACAACGCGCGCCGGATGTCATCCAGGTCTGGTCCGGTGGGCGTTGTCTCGGCGGCCTTGCCCTTGACGACGACGCTCCACGCAAGCCCGAACTGGGAGCTGACGGCGTCTGCCTCCAAGGCCACCGTGGCATCCGACTGGATGGCCTGCTGCTTGGTACCGGCACCGGTACGGAAAACCAGCGTGCCACCATCAACCTTGAAGTTGACGGGAAACACATCGGGGTGGCCATCGGCGATGACGGCGAGCCGTCCCACCCCGGTTTGGCCCAGGAGGTCCCAGCACTCTTCAGGAGCGAGGATTTCCGGCACGGGTACGTTCGATTTGTCAGTCATAGGGCACAGCGTAGGCAACTCTACGAGATCGGAAAAGGGCACAAAGGCCCGGCAGGAATGGGAGGGGCCCGTGCCTGGACCTAGAGCCAGTCCGCGGAAAAGTCCACCGGCGGCCACCACCGTGTCCGGGACCTGACCGCGAAACGGCGTCCGGTGAGGTCCGTGGGGGTCAGGGCTACCAGGTGGTCCTTGATGCCGGGCTCCCACGGCTCGCGGTCGGCATCGGCGTCCGGGAGCGTCATCCGGGTCTCATCGAACGGTTCCGGCTTGCCCTTGGCCACCACGCTCCAGACCTCCGTGGCGTAAGGGTTCAGCCCGTCCACCTCGAGTGCCGCGACTGCGCCGCTAAGCAGTGCCCGCAGCTTGGTGCCGGGCGCGGTACGGAACACCAGCGATTCCCCGGCAACGGAAAAATTGACCGGAAAAATCTCGGGAACGTCGCCATTGATGACTGCGAGCCGGCCGATGTACGAGGATCGAAGGTACCGCCAGCATTCGTCGGGATTCAGCAGTTCTGTTCGAGACCCACCAACGGAATCAGTCATGCTAACGATCCTAGGGCCTGGAGTGCGGGTGTGCACGGGGGCAGCGTTCACCCAAGGCGTAGCCGGGACGGGACTGGATCCAGGCCGCCCACCGTTGATTCCCGTAAGGGCCCCAGAGGGCACGGAACAGCCGGAAGCGGCACTCAAAGCCGGAGGTGCGCCATGGACCAGGCGCAGGTACCAATACCAGCGGACGACGACGATGTCCTGGACTCGTACTCGCAGACAGTGATGCGGGTGGCAGCTGCCGTGACGCCCCACGTGGCAGCAATCGAGATGACGGCGCAGCGCCGCAATGGCCGGGTCAGGGTGGGCGCGGGCTCCGCCGTCCTCTTCACGGAGGATGGCTACCTGCTCACTAATTCCCACGTGGTGGCCGGCACCCGGCACGGCTTCGCGGTCTTCGGCGACGGCAGCAGGATGGAACTGGAACTCGTAGGCGCGGACCCGTTGTCCGACCTTGCGGTGGTGCACGGTTCCCGGCCGCGAATCCGGCCTGCAGAGTTCGGGGCGGCGGAATCCCTGCGGGTCGGCCAGCTGGTGGTGGCCGTGGGCAACCCGCTGGGCCTTGCCGGTTCGGTGACCGCAGGCGTGGTCAGCGGCCTGGGCAGGGCCATCCCGGTCTGGTCGGGCGGGAACCGGCGGGTCATCGAGGATGTCATCCAGACCGACGCGGCACTGAACCCCGGCAACTCCGGCGGTGCCCTGGCAGACACCCACGCCAGGATCGTGGGCATCAACACCGCAGTGGCCGGAGCCGGGTTGGGACTGGCGATCCCGATCAACGCGACCACCCGCAGGATCATCTCGGCGCTGCTGTCAGACGGAAGGGTACGCCGCGCGTACCTGGGCCTGGTGAGTACCCCGATGCAACTTGGATCCAGCGCCGTGATCCGCACCGGGCTGCGCGAAGGGCTCCGCGTCGTTGAGGTGCTGCCCGGTTCACCCGCAGGCAAGGCCGGCCTGTCGGCAGGGGACATCATCGTCACGGCCGGCGGCCGCCCGGTCAGCAACGCCGAAAGCCTGCAGCGCCTGCTGTTCGCCGATGCCATCGGGCAGCCGCTCGAGCTGGCCGTGCTGCGCGACGGCGCGGAACACCACCTGACTGCTGTCCCGGAGGAAATGACGGCCAACGGGGCTGGCTAAGGCTCGACGCCGGCCCCGGCACCAGGGGCGGGCGCGTCGGGACGGTTACTGGCTGACCTGAGGGGCTTCCACGTCGGCGATGCCTACGAAACGCGTCCCCACGCCGTCGTACTCGCTTCGGACGAAGCCGGGACGCACGGCGGGGACCTCGGACGGTGCGTGGTGCCCGCACACCACGAAGGTGAAGTCCGGCCACCACTTCTTGGGCCGGGCAGCCTCCTCGTACCCGCACACGGCACACTCAAGGTGCACCCAGACGGGCCGTTTGCCGGTGCGGTTGGCCCGTGACTGCACCAGCCAGGGCGGGGGATTGTCCAGGATGCTGCGGAGCTCGGCCTCGGACATCCACTTCGGCAGGCCATGGCGCTGCGCCATCTCCAGGGGAACATCCAGGGTTATTGCTGCGTCGCGTCTGCTGATCATCACCTTCCACGATACGGGAAGCAGCCAAATCGGCGGTGCGGCGGTAACCTAGCTTCCCAGGATGCAGCCTGGATGCGGGGTTTCGGTAGAGACCCACAACGCCGAGGCAACCTCATCCGCAAGGTCGAAGTCGCGGGCGCCGCCGGGCCCGGCGATGCGCACCATCAGTGCACCGCCGAACGGGCGCCGTCCCAGCACTTCGACCTGGGCGTCGAGGTCGATATCCTGCGCGGCGAGGTACCGCAGCAGCTCAGGATTGTCATCGCTGATGCGGGTGATTCTGCCGCTGTGCCCCAGGTCCAGCCCGGCAAGGAGGTGGGCGCTCGGCATCAGCACCTGGCCGTCCGCGGTGGGAATGGGATCGCCGTGCGGGTCCCGTTCCGGGTTCCCGAGTTTGGCGGCGACGCGTTCGATGAAGGTGTCCGAGACCGCGTGCTCCAGCTGTTCGGCCTCATCGTGGACCTCGTCCCAGCTGTAGCCAAGACGCTGGACCAGGTAGGTCTCGATGAGCCGGTGGCGCCGGACCATAGCCAAGGCCAGGCGCAGGCCGGACTCGGTCAGGGTGACCGCACTGTAGGGCTTGTGGTCCACCAGCCCCTGGTCCTTCAGCTTGCGGACCATCTCCGACACGGACGAATTTGCCACGCCCAGCCGCTGCGCCAGCTGGGAGGACGTGATGGGCTTGTCCTGCCATTCGGTGAATGAATAGATGACCTTGACGTAGTCCTCGATCGAGGAGGAGGGCGCGCTGGTCTTCACACATCCAAGCCTACCGGTTTGGCTGGTCCGGCAGCGCGCGCCAGCCGGGTCAGGCCCTGGTGGCGCGCCAGGCCAGCGTCAGGTAGGGAAGGTCGAGTTCCTGCCCCGGAGCATGGGCCAGGTGTTCATGCAGGTACCAGTCCAGGTTGGCAAGGACCTTTGCCCGCGTCGCCTCACCGGCTCGCAGGTAGTAGCTGCGCGACTTGGTCAGCTCCATCAAGTCGCCGGTGGTCACCCTGTCCTGCCAGTGCGTCACATGCCCCTTGAGCCCGTGGAATTCGGGCCCGACGACGGGCTTGTGGCCGGGCCGGTAGACATCGCCGGCGTGCATGATCCGGGAGAGCCGGTGCACCCAGGGGACGGAGGTGTCCAGTTGGTTCCACACCAGGCCCAGGGTTCCGTGCGGCCGCAGGACCCTTGCCAGTTCGGTGCTTGCCGCGAGGGGATCGCACCAGTGCCACGCCTGGGCAACGGTGACGACGTCGAAGGCCCCGCCGGGAAGGCCTGTCGCCTCGGCCGTCCCCGCCGCAGCCGTGGCGGCAGGGCAGTGGGCCTCCAGTTGGGCGAGCATGTCCGCCGAAGGGTCGACGGCGGTGACATTCAGTCCCATGGCCAGCAGTAAGGCGGTGAACTTTCCGGTACCCGCTCCCACGTCCAGGGCGTCATGGGCACCGGCGGGCACCAGCCACCGTGCCGATTCCGCAGGGTAGCCGGGCCGGACGCGCTGGTAGTGCCGGCCGCCGTCCTGGAAGCTCTGCCCGAGCTCCGTGCGCCGGCCGTGATCAAGCCTGGGGCCACCCCGAACCACGCGTGGCCTCCTTCTGGTGCTGCCTGCGGATGTCCTTCGAATTTACCGCATGGCCGGCGCCGGCCGGCAGCCGCCGTTACGCCGCTTAGTCGTCGAGGCAGGGGGCCGCACCGGCAGTCCCGGGGGTATTGGGCGCCCAGTGCGGGTAGGTGCGGAAGTCGTTGGCGGGCACCCAGCGGCCCGCGTCCACCACGTAGTCCCAGCCGAGTCCCGTGCTTCGCAAAGCCTGGATACCGGCAAGGAGGCGCTCGGCGTCCTCCAGCCGCGAGCCCACGCCGAAACTTGCCCGGAGGGAGCCGGACGGCAGGCCCAGGCGCTTCAGCAGGGGGTGGGCGCAGAAGCGTCCGTCGCGCAGGCCCACCCCGTGCTCTGCGGACAGGTAGGCGGCCACCAGGCCTGCGTCGTAGCCCTCGACCGAAAAGTTGACCACGCCGATGGTGTCGGTTTCCGGGTTGGTGTCCTTGAAGATTTGGTGGACGGTGACGCCGTCGATGCCCTGCAGTCCCTCCACCAGGAAGGAACGGATCGCGGATTCGTGCGCGTGCCACCGGTCCTGGTCGAGTTCGGCGATGACCTGGGTGGCGCGGGCCAGGGTGGCGGCGCCGAGGACGTTCGGCGAGCCCCCCTCGTGGCGTGCCGGGCCGGTGGCCCAGCTGACGCCGTCGAGCTTTGCTTCCTTGACCGCCCCGCCGCCGGCCAGGTGCGGCACGCCGGTGTCCAGCCAGTCCGGGCGTCCCACCAGGACGCCCGCGCCGAAGGGCGCGTACAGCTTGTGGCCGGAAAAGGCGAGGTAGTCGACGTTGTCTGCGGAGATGTCCACCCGGCGGTGCGGCGCCAGCTGGGCCGCGTCCACCACGATCCGGGCGCCGTGCTGGTGGGCCAGCGCTGCCAGGGCCTGGATGGGAAGGATTTCGCCCGTGACGTTGGAGGCGCCGGTGACTGCCAGCAGGCTGACGCCGCCCTGTCCGAGTTCGGCGCGGACGGCGTCAAGGGTGCCGGTGATGGTGTCCGCGGCAACGATGCTGCGGTGCGGGACGCCCTGCCACGGCAGGAGGTTGGCGTGGTGCTCGATGTCCAGATAGAGGACGTCCCCGTCGGGGCGGCCGTCCGTCCGCGGCAGGCAGCCCGCCAGGAGGTTCAGCGAATCAGTGGTGTTGCGGGTGAAGATGACCGAATCGTCCGGCCGGCCGCCCACGAAGTCCCGGACGATGCTGCGTGCATTTTCGTAAACCGAGGTACTGATCTGGGACGCGTAGCCGGCCCCGCGGTGGACGCTGGCGTAGTACGGAAGGATCTCGTTCAGGTAGGCGGAGACAACGGAGAGCGCCGGAGCGGATGCTCCATAGTCGAGGTTCGCGTACCGGATGTGGCCGCCGGAGATCAGTGGGGCCTGGATTTCCGCGCCGGTCACGGCGGCAAGGGGCCGGCCGGCGGCGGCACGGCGCTCGCCGGCAACACCGGCTTCGGCAATGGGCTGGGGGGAGACGGTGGCAGTTGTCACGAAGACCTCACTTGAATACAGGACTCCGGCATACGGAATCCGCGCTTGCCGCATCCACTCCGGACCGGCCTGGTCGTCACCCGGGGCACCCCGCCGCGAATGGAGGGTTGCCGGCCAGCAAACCGGGGTTTTGCGCTGGCACTCGTGACCTGCCTAAAAGCGTAGGACATGGGGCGGTCAGGCTGGAAGCCGCGGCAATTGTTAAGGGCTTTATTACGCAACATCGAATAAATGACGCCGGACACCCCCGTCTGGAGGTGTCCGGCGTCGCAATATTCGTTTATGTGGGCAAACCGTGGCAGTTACAGCAGATCGTCCAGGTACGGGTTGAGGCGGTGCAGCACCTCGGAGTGCAGGATCGAGTTGGTGGCAAGCGCGTTCCCGCCGAACGGTCCGTCCTCGCCCTCCAGGGAGGTGAACCGGCCGCCCGCCTCAACCACGATCGGCACCAGCGCAGCCATGTCGTAGAGGTTGAGCTCCGGTTCGCAGGCGATGTCCACGGAGCCCTCTGCCACCATGCAGTAGGACCAAAAATCGCCATAGGCCCGGGTCCGCCAGACGTCCTCGGTCAACCCGAGGAACTCGTCGAGGTTGCCGCGTTCCTTCCAGCCGCTGAGGCTGGAGTAGGAGAGGGAAGCGTCGGAGAGGGTCGATACGTTGGAGACGCGGAGCCGGGTCGCGGCTGCCAGGGACCTGCCCATGTACGCGCCCATGCCCTTGGCCGCCCACCAGCGCTTGCCGAGGGCCGGGGCGCTGACCACACCCACCACGGGTTCGCCTTCATCTACCAGGGCGATCAGCGTGGCCCAGACCGGCACGCCGCGGACAAAGTTCTTGGTCCCGTCAATCGGATCGATGATCCAGCGCCGCGAACCGTGCCCGGTGCTGCCGAATTCCTCGCCGAGGACGGCATCGCGGGGCCGGGAACGGGAGAGCTGGCCCCGGATGGCTTCCTCTGCCGCCTTGTCGGCATCGGTGACGGGCGTCAGGTCCGGCTTGGTCTCAACATGGAGGTCCAGGGCCTTGAAGCGGCTCATGGTCTGGTCATCCACGGAGTCGGCCAGGACATGGGCCAGGCGCAGGTCATCGTTGTAGCTCGAAGCGGGTTGGATCATGGTTACAAACTACCGTCTGCGGACGCATCTGCCGGGAGAACGCGTCAGTTGACGCTGCCGAGCTCCTTGGTTTCCTGCGCTTCCATGCGCGGATCCGCCCCAAGCAGCCGCCGGAGCGATGCCAGGCGCGCCGGGCCGGTGGGACCCGCGTGTCCGCCTGCCACCCAGTCGTCGAGGCCACAGTCCACCGCAGTCGCAGTGTGCTTGCACCCGCGTTCACAGTTTTCGATGCCGGGGGAGAGGTCCGGGAAGGAGCGCAGGATCCGGTCGGGGTCCACATGTGCCAGGCCGAAGGAACGGATGCCGGGGGTATCAATGATCCAGCTGCCGGCCGGCGCGTCCGCCAGGCGCAGCGCCAGGGCCGACGATGACGTGTGGCGGCCACGGCCCGTGACCGCATTGACTCCGCCCGTGGCCCGCTCGGCCCCGGTCAGTGCGTTCACCATGGTGGACTTTCCTACCCCTGAGTGTCCGAGCATCACGGTGACCTTGCCGTCGAGGTGGGCGCGGAGGTCGGCCACCGCCGCACTGTCCAGCCGGGCAGAGAGGCCGTCATCGGACCGCGCATCGATTCCGGACGCCTGCGCGTCCGCTGTGCGGCTGATGATCACCGGGAATTCCAAGTGCGTGTAATTGGACAGCAGCCCAGCCGGGTCCTTGACGTCGGCCTTGGTGACCAGCAGGATCGGTTCGATTCCGGCATCGTAGGCTGCCACGAGGGCACGGTCGATGAACCCGGTGCGGGGCTCCGGGTTGGCGGCCGCCACGACGATGACCAGTTGGTCTGCGTTGGCCACCACAGCCCGTTCCACGGGGTCAGTGTCGTCGGCGCTGCGGCGCAGGAGGGTGTGGCGGTCCTGGATCTTCACCAGGCGGGCCAGCGTGTCCGGCGCGCCTGACACGTCGCCCACGAGCGAGACGAAGTCGCCTGCAACCACCGGTGACCGGCGGAGTTCGCGGGCCCGCGCGGCGATGACGATGCGCTCGTTATCCGAGTCCTCGCCCACGACTGCCGTGTACCGGCCCCGGTCAACGGTAATGATCCGCCCGGTAACGGCGTCGTCATGGCTGGGCCGGTCTTTGGTGCGCGGGCGGGAACCTTTCTTGCTGGGGCGGATCCGGACGTCGGATTCATCCCAGGAGTCAGTGCTCCGCGCCACTGGCACGCCCTTCCGGCCCCGATGCCCCGGGAGCAGACTGGGCCAGCATGCCCGCCCACAGTTGCGGGAAGTCCGGCAAGGTCTTGGCCGTAGTGGCGATGTCCTCCACCTGGACGCCGCTTACCGAGAGGCCCAGGATTGCCCCGGCGGTGGCCATGCGGTGGTCTGCATAGCTGTGGACGACGCCGGCGTGCAACGGGGAGGGCCGGATGACCAGGCCGTCACTGGTTTCCTCGGCGTCGCCGCCGAGCCGGTTGATCTCCGCGACCAGGGCCGCGAGCCGGTCCGTTTCGTGCCCGCGAAGGTGGGCGATTCCGCTGAGCCGGGAAGGTCCCGTGGCCAGGGCACAGAGTGCCGCCACCGTGGGAGCCAGTTCACTGGTGTCGGCAAAGTCGCCGCCCTTGATTTCGGGTCCGCCGATGACGGTCAGCACTCCGTCCGCCAGGGTGACCGTGGCACCCATTCGGGTGAGGATCCCGCGCCAGAGGTCGCCCACCTGCTGCGTTTCCGCGGGCCAGTTGGGGATGCGGACCGTGCCCTGCGAGGCCAGGGCCGCCGCCAGGAAGGGCCCGGCGTTGGAGAGGTCCTGTTCGATTCTCTGGTCGAACGCCTGGATGGGTCCCGGCGCCACCACCCAGTGGTTGGGGACCGAGTCGTCCACCGACACGCCGGCGCCGCGGAGGACAGCCACCGTCATGTTGATGTGGTCCAGGCTGGGCACCGGTTTCCCGACGTGCTCAAGGTGCAGGCCGTCGTCGAACCTTGCTCCCACCAGCAGGAGGGCGGAGACAAACTGCGAGGAGGCGCTGGCGTCAACCACCAGGTGGCCGCCCCGGACCGCCCCGGTGCCCTCCACCACGAAAGGGAGGGACGACGGCGTGCTGCCGTCCTCGGCGGAAACCGCGACGCCCAGGGCTTTGAGGGCTTCGATGATGGTCCCCATGGGACGCTTCCGGGCGTGCGGGTCGCCGTCGAACACGCTGGCTCCGCTGCGGAGCGCTGCCAGGGGCGGGACGAACCGCATGACGGTGCCGGCCAGCCCGCAGTCGATCCTGGTGGCGGATGGCGCCGCCGACGCCGGGATCGGAACAACCTCCAGGTCAGGCCCGAAGTCGCCGTCGCCAGGCACTTCGGTGATGGTCGCGCCGAGCTGCCTCAGCGCATCGATCATCAAAGCAGAATCCCTGGAGTGCAGGGGAGCCCGCAGGCGCGATGGTCCGTCCGCGAGGGCGGCCAGGACCAGGTACCTGTTGGTCAGGGACTTCGATCCGGGCACCGTCACGGTCGCATTGACGGGACGGGACGCAAACGGTGCGGCCCAGTACTGGCCAGGTGTTCCGGATACCCGGGTGGCAGCTGCTGCGGTCATTCGTGCCTAGGCCCCCGCGGCGTGTTCGACGGCGCGGCGTACAGTCTTGTCCGCCTTGTTCAGCTTTTTGGTGGTGGTCCGGCGGGCGTCGGCGGCCAGGTGCGAGGCGTTCCGCCGCGCGTCGGCGGCAAGGTGCTCGGCGCGCCAGGCCAGCCCGGGCTTGCCTGCCGTGTCCACGGAGGCGAGCAGTGCGCCCCCGCTCAGGGAGAGGTTCTTGAGCAGCTGGTTCCTGCGGTTCTCCCGCCCTTCCTTGCTGCTGATGTCCGCGCTGCGCCATTCCACGAAGGTGTTCAGGAGGGAAACGACAGTGAGCAGGCCGGCTGAGAGCCGGGAAAACTTGCCAAGGCCGAACAGGACACCGGCGCCCACCTGGGTACCGCCGATGACGCGGGCCAGGGTCTTCTCGTTCGTCTGGAAGGGAAGGGAGGCTGCGGCCTTGCGCAGCAGGGGTGAGAGCTGCTGGGCGGTGTCATCGGAGTTCTTGAGCTTGTCCAGTCCGGCAAGAACGAAACTGGAGGCAAGCATGGGCCTGGCGAGCGTGCGGACAAAGGACATGGATTTCCTCCTGGATGGACGAGCCGCGGCAAGCGGCGGAGTCGGTCCTAGTCTTGCACTTTTGGGGAATATTTGCCCGCGGGGGAGGGTTATGTCGACTGGGTCCGCGACGTGGGCCCTGGCGATCATTCACCCGATACAGAGCGGAGTTGGGCCTTGCGGAAGGTGTTGGACGGAACCAGGCAGGCGGGACCGGTGGAAGTGGACAAGCTTGCCACCGAGCCGCCGGAGTACGGCATGCCCCCGGCTGGGCGCCTGACAGTAGACTTGAAGGCAATGAGTACCCTGGATCCGGCCGTTGCGGCCATGTATGAGGCGTCCCCCGGCGAAGTGAACGGCAGGGCAGGCGCGGCGCCGCTTCCCGCAGGGCAGGCGCCGGCCGAATCACCGGCCGCAGCAGCGGAGGCTGAGGACAGCGCCCTGGACGTTGCCGCGGAGACCGTGGAACAGCGCCGCCTGCGCTTTGAGCGGGACGCCATGCAGTATGTGGACCAGCTCTACTCTGCGGCGATGCGGATGGCGCGCAACCCGTCGGACGCGGAGGACCTGGTCCAGGAGGCCTACACCAAGGCCTTCTCTGCCTTCCACCAGTACAAGCCGGGCACGAACCTCAAAGCCTGGCTCTACCGGATCCTGACCAACACGTACATCAACCTGTACCGCAAGCGGCAGCGCGAGCCGCTGCAGTCGAATTCGGACACCATCGAGGACTGGCAGCTGGCCCGGGCCGAGTCGCACACGTCGAGCGGACTCCGTTCGGCCGAAGCAGAAGCCCTGGACCACCTTCCGGATTCGGACGTCAAGCGGGCGCTCCAGGACATTCCTGAAGAGTTCAGGCTGGCGGTCTACTTCGCTGACGTGGAGGGCTTCGCGTACAAGGAAATCTCAGACATCATGAATACGCCCATCGGCACCGTGATGTCCCGGCTCCACCGCGGCCGGCGAATGTTGCGGGACATGCTGGCGGAATACGCCGCCGAGCGGGGATTCAAAACGGCCGCTGATGCGTCGGACGCGGCAGGAAGCAAAGCACAGGAGAACAGGAAATGAGCGACTGCCAGGGATTGGGCGACTGCGACGATACCCGGATGCAACGCATCTACGAGTACCTCGACGGGGCACTGACCCGCGAGGACATTACCGAAATCAAGAACCATCTCGATGACTGCCCTGAATGCACGGAGCAGTACGACCTCGAATGCGTCATCCGCAATATGGTCAAGCGTTCCTGCAAGGAGTCCGCCCCGGACAACCTGAAGAACGCCATCCTGGACCGGATCCACGCTATCCGTCCCGTCGAGGCGTAGTACCTGCACCACCTGCCCGCGAGGGCCGCAAACAGCAAAGGACCCCGGAAGCCGACTGGCTTGCGGGGTCCTTCGCTTGAACCGTAGTTCCTGGCATGTGCCTAGGTGTTGGGGCGCTTCCCGTGGTTCGCGCCGCCACGCTTACGGTCACGACGCTTGCGTGCACGCTTGCTCATAGCTGGCCTCCTTAATGTTGTACTCAAAAGAGCTGCCCTCCAGTCTCCCACATGATCCGGCGCCCCGCGAACCGGGAAACATCGGATGACCTGCGGCAGCGCGGCCCAACCGTGTCCATGGCGGCGCAGCGGGCGGGAGGCTCAGCGTTCCGCGTCCTCCGCGGTGCCAGCGGGGCCCGGAGCGTGGATGATGGTGGTCTTGCCGGACAGCGAATTGGTCCGGACGAGCATCAACTGCATGTCAGGGCCCGCAATGGTTTCCACCTTGCCGTTGGTGGGAAGGCACTGGCTGCCGTCGAGGATGACCGCTCCGCCCGCGGACTTCGCCACGATGTCAACGCCCACGTCGGCAGGCAGTGTGATGGTCAGGTTACCGGACACGGAATTGGAGCCGAAATCCTGGGTGTAGCCGAGCAGGTTGAAGCCAAGGTGACCGCTGACCGTATTGGTGCGCACGTGTGTGAAATGGCCGGAGGCGGTGACCTCGCCGGAGATGCTCTTGGCAGTCAGGACGCCCCGGTGGTTCCTGACTGCCACCTGGCCACTGACGGTATTGACCTGCAGCTCGCCGGAGGTGTCCTCCGCCGTGACTTCGCCGGACACGGTGTTAAGCCGGACGTGGGCAGAAATGCCGGACGCAAGTCCCTCGCCGCTCACGGTCCCTGCTTCCACCTCCACTCCCGGGGGAACTGCCACCGTGACGGCGACGGAATTGTCGCTGTTGTGGTTGACAGTCTCCATGAGGTTCTTGAACCAGCCCTGGGCACCGTGGAGTTGGTGCCGCACTTCCAGCCGCCCGCCGTTCAGGGATACCGCCACGGGGTCACCATGGACCTCGGAGAACTGGAGCCGGACCGAGGGAGCGTCGTGCTCGGTGATGGTGAAGCTGCCCCTGACGAGGCCCAGCTTCAGCGATGTCACGGCTTCGACGTCAATGCTTTGCGGGCCTGTGACGGTCCAGTTGCCTCCGGGCATGGTCCCCTCCAAAAAGCGATATATCGCGTTGATCCTCCAACGTAACGCCGCCGGACGGAAGGGTCAAAAACAGGACCGGGAAGGGCTACTGGGGGGCGTCCATGCCCAGCCACTGGAACCAGCCGCGGTGCAGCACCAGCCAGGCCATGAGGCCATAGCCTGCCTGGCCGGGCGTGCCTCCGTTGGCTGCCAGGTCCTGGCGCCACTGTTCGTGGTTGAGCAGGGGAGAGAAGGTGTCAACGTACAGGTGCTTCCGGCGCGTGGTGACATCCGCGAAGGCCGTGTTCAGTTCGTCCAGGCGGCGGTTCTGCGCGGGGTCGAGCGTGGGGGGTGGCCCCACCACGAACACCTCGATCCGGTTCTGGGAGGCCGAGTCCAGGATGTTGGCCAGGTTCAGGCGGCTCCTCGCGGTGGACAGGCCGAACTCGATGTCGCGCCCCGAGAGGCCGATCACCAGCCTGTTCTCCGCCTGGTCGCTGAAACGGCGGCCGGCTTCGTCCAGCCACCGTGCGGCCAAACCTTCAGTACCTTCCTGCGGGCAGGGGAGGGCGTAGCTCTCCAGGAGCATGCCGTCCTGGGGAGTGCGGGCCAGGACGCGGCCCAGCCAGCCAAGGGCACGGGGATCGCCCAGTCCGGCCAGCAGTTCGTCTCCTACAGCTGCGATCCGCAGCTTCCTGTCTTCCACGCGTTCCTCTTTACTTCGGTACGGGTTACTTCGGTACGGCCGCTGCCATCGGTGCCGCCTTTTTTGTGGAGGCCCGGGGGTGCTGTCAATCCATTAAACAGAACTGCCCGGCCGGAGTCTGGTATTTCGACTCCGGCCGGGCAGCCTTACTGCTTACTTCCGGGCAAATGCCTGCTTCAGCAGGACATCCTGCTCGGCGGCGTGCCGCTTCATGGAACCGGCTGCCGTGGAGGCCGAGGCCGGCCGCGATACCAGTCGGACGCGGCGGTCGAGGGCTTCGGGCAGGTGCAGGCCGATGAACGGCCACGGTCCCTGGTTGGCGGGCTCGTCCTGGGCCCACACCACTTCGGCGTTGGGGTACTTGGCAAGCTCCGCTTCGATCTCGGCGTGCGGCAGCGGGTAGAGCTGCTCCACGCGGACGATCGCCGTGGTCTTGTCGCCGGTCTTCTGCCGCGTGGACAGGAGATCGTAGTACAGCCGGCCGGAGACCAGGAGTACGCGTTCGACGGCGGTGGCCGGCAGCTGCTCGTGGTCACCGATGACAGGGCGGAACGTGCCGTTGGTGAAGTCCTCGACGGAGGAAGCGGCTGCCTTCAGGCGCAGGAGCTGCTTGGGCGTGAAGATGATCAGCGGCTTGCGCGGGCGGCTGTACGCCTGGCGGCGCAGCAGGTGGAAGTGCGAGGCCGCCGTGGTCGGGTTGGCCACGATCATGTTGTCCTCTGCACACAGCTGCAGGAACCGCTCGATCCTCGCCGAGGAGTGGTCCGGGCCCTGGCCTTCGTAGCCATGGGGGAGCATCAGGACCAGCGAGGAGCGCTGTCCCCACTTCTGCTCGGCGGATGAAATGAATTCGTCGATGATGGTCTGGGCACCATTGACGAAGTCACCGAACTGGGCCTCCCAGAGGACCAGGGCGTCCGGGCGTTCCACGGAGTAGCCGTATTCGAAGCCCATGGCGGCGTATTCGGACAGCAGCGAGTCGTAGATCCACAGCTTGGCCTGGTCGTCCGAGAGGTTGCCCAGGGGCAGCCATTCCTTGCCGTTGGCGCGGTCGTGGAAGACGGCGTGGCGCTGGACGAAGGTGCCGCGGCGGGAGTCCTGGCCGGCGAGGCGCACGGGGACGCCTTCCATGATCAGCGAGCCGAAGGCCGCGATCTCGCCGAAGCCCCAGTCGATGCCGCCTTCGCGGGACATCTGTTCGCGCTTGTCCAGCAGCTGCTTGAGCTTGGGGTGGACCGTGAAGCCTTCAGGGATCTCGACGTGCGCCTTGCCGATCCGGGCCAAGGTCTCGGCGCTGATGGCCGTTGAGGCCGGCGCGCTGACGCTGGAATCGGACTGCTGGGCCTTGGGCCGCTCGATATCGGCCACAGCAGCGGAATCCGCCGTGACGATCGGGATGGGAGACGTCTGCGCTGCGTGCGTCTCGGCAAAGACCCGCTCCAGCCGTTCCTGGTAGTCGCGGAGCAGCTGCTCGGCTTCTTCCTCGGTGATGTCGCCACGGCCGATGAGGGATTCGGTGTACAGCTTGCGGACGGAGCGTTTGGCTTCGATCAGGTTGTACATCAGCGGCTGGGTCATCGAGGGGTCGTCGCCCTCGTTGTGGCCGCGGCGGCGGTAGCACACCATGTCGATGACAACGTCCTTGTGGAAGCGCTGCCGGAATTCGTAGGCGAGCTGGCCGATGCGGACAACAGCCTCGGGGTCGTCGCCGTTCACGTGGAACACCGGCGCCTGGATCATCTTGGCCACGTCCGTGGAGTACGTGGAAGACCGCGACGATGACGGGGCGGTGGTGAAGCCAACCTGGTTGTTGACCACGATGTGGATGGTGCCACCCGTGCGGTAGCCGCGGAGCTGGGACAGGTTGAGGGTTTCAGCCACAACGCCCTGGCCGGCGAAGGCGGCGTCGCCGTGGACCATGATGGGCAGGACGGGGAACGATTCGCCCTGGTCCAGCCGGTCCTGCTTGGCGCGGACGATGCCTTCGAGGACGGAGTCCACTGCTTCAAGGTGCGACGGGTTGGCGGCGAGGTAGACCTTGGTTTCCTTGCCGTTGTCCGACGTGAACGTGCCTTCGGTGCCCAGGTGGTACTTGACGTCGCCCGAGCCCTGTACGGAGCGCGGATCCTGGGTGCCCTCGAATTCGCGGAACACCTGGGCGTAGGTCTTGCCGGCGATGTTCGTCAGGACGTTGAGGCGGCCGCGGTGGGCCATGCCGATTGCGACCTCGTCCAGGCCGTCGTCGGCGGCGTCGGACATGATGGCGTCCAGCAGCGGGATCAGCGACTCGCCGCCTTCGAGGGAGAAGCGCTTCTGGCCCACGAACTTGGTCTGCAGGAAGGTCTCGAAGGCCTCCGCTGCGTTCAGCTTGGAGACGATCCGCAGCTGTTCCTCGCGGCTGGGCTTGGAGTAGGGGTGCTCCAGCTGGTCCTGGAACCACTTGCGCTCGGCAGGCTCCTGGATGTGCATGTACTCGATGCCCGTGGTGCGGCAGTATGCATCACGCAGGACACCGAGGATGTCGCGGAACTTCAGCATCGGCTTGCCGCCGAACCCGCCGGTGGGCCATTCACGGTCCAGGTCCCAGAGGGTCAGGCCGTAGGTGAGGACATCGAGGTCCGGGTGCTTGCGCTGGACGTACTCCAGCGGGTCGGTGTCCGCCATGAGGTGGCCGCGCACGCGGAATGAGTGGATCAGCTGCTGGATCCGGGCCACCTTGTTGATCTCGTCGGCGGGATCGACCTGCAGGTCGGGGCTCCAGCGGACAGGCTCGTAGGGGATCCGGAGGGCTTCGAAGATCTCGTCGTAGAAGTTCTGTGCGCCCAGCAGCAGCTGGTGGACCAGCTTGAGGAACTCGCCACTGCCGGCACCCTGGATGACGCGGTGGTCATAGGTCGAGGTGAGGGTCAGGACCTTGCTGATGGCGTTCTGGGCGATGATCTTTTCGCTGGCACCCTGGAATTCCGCAGGGTAGTCAAGGGCACCGACGCCGATGATCGCAGCCTGGCCCTTGGAAAGGCGTGGTACCGAGTGCACGGTTCCGATACCGCCCGGGTTGGTCAGGGACACGGTGGTGCCCTGGTGGTCCTCGGCGGTGAGCTTGCCGTTGCGGGCCCGCTTGATCAGGTCCTCGTAGGTGTGCCAGAACTCGGCGAAGTTGAGGGTCTCGGCCTTCTTGATGTTCGGGACCATGAGCAGCCGGGTGCCGTCGGGCTTGGGCATGTCGATGGCGATGCCGAAGTTGACGTGGGCGGGCTGGACCGCGACAGGCTTGCCGTCCACCTCGTCGTAGTACACGTTCATGGAGGGGAACTGGGACAGCGCGCGGATCACGGCGTAGCCGATGAGGTGCGTGAAGGAAACCTTGCCGCCGCGGGCACGGGCCAGGTTGGAGTTGATGACCACCCGGTTGTCGATGAGCAGCTTGGCGGGGATGGCACGGACGCTGGTGGCGGTGGGCACCTGGAGGCTGGTGACCATGTTGGTGGCGATGGCCTTTGCCGGTCCGCGAAGGACGGAGACGACGTCTTCCTCGGGCGCGGTGGGCGCCTTGACGTTCTTGGGCAGCTGGGCGGGAATGGGCTGCGAGCCGGTGCCGGCTTCAGTCTTCTTGCCGCCGTCGCGCGCTTCAGTGGCGGGGGCCTTCTTGACGGGGGCGGCTGCCGGTGCGGCAGGCGCCGGGGCAGCGGCGGCGGCCGGCGCAGCGGGGGCCGCGGCCGGCGACGATGCCGGTGCGGCGGGAGCCTGCTTTACAACGGGGAGTTCCCGGGTGGGAGGGTTGGCGGCATGTGCGGAATTTCCATTGGAAGAAGAACCGTTGCCCGAGTCGAAGGATTCAAACAGCGGCCACCACTTGGCGTCCACGGCGTTCTTGTCCTGCTGGTACTGCTCGTACAGTTCGTCAACGAGCCACTCGTTTCCGCCAAATTCCTCTGGTAGACGGTGGCTTGGCTGCTCTGGCACTTGAAATACGCCTCTTCCATGAGTTTGATTTCTCTTTGGCCCCCCGGTGCTTCAGCACTACGTTCGAACCAGTCTCTGTCCGCTGAACCCGGACCTTTGCAAGTCTAGTGAGCATTCCGTGTTAACTGCCAATAAGGGTGACTCAAATCATGAAGTGACGAACCGGGGCCCAATTATGGCGGCCGGCGGGGCGTGCGCGGCCGGCCGGAAAGAGGCCCTCAGGGCGCTCGGAATGGGCACTTCCGGCCTCTTTCCGGGCGCCCGGCCGGGGGCTGCTCCTGTAGACTGGGATTCTTATGGACAGTAAATCTAGGTGCCGGCCTGGGCGCTGTCAGCGGAGCTTGAAGAGCAGTTCCGCGCAGTCCGCCCCCAGAGCCGGCAAACCCCGACAACGCGCCCATCACCAGCCCACGGCCAAGCTTGGCGCAGCCCGCACGGACCAGGCGTCGGTTTCCGCCGATCATCCTCCGCCGGGACGAAACAGTTTTTCCACCCCGCGGCCGGCCACGTTTCCGGCTGCCACCCCGCCCCAGGCGGGATGCTGAATGGAGTGGCTCCTTCTTGCGGCAGGCCTGCTGCTGATCGCCGGTACGGGATTCTTCGTGGCCGTCGAGTTCTCCCTCATCGCCCTGGACCAGGCCACCGTCCAGCGCGCCATTGACGACGGCGACACGGGCGCCGTGCCTTTGCTCACCTGCCTCAAGTCCCTGTCAACCCAGCTGTCCAGCTGCCAGCTGGGTATCACGCTGACCACCCTTCTCACCGGCTACGTCATGGAACCCTCGGTGGGCCGGCTCCTGCGGGCGCCTCTAAGCGCGGTCGGGCTTCCCGGCGTCGCGGTGGAATCTGTGTCCCTGGTCCTGGCCATGGTGGTGGCAACGCTGCTTTCCATGCTCCTGGGTGAGCTGGTGCCGAAGAACATGGCCATAGCCCTCGCGTTTCCTGTCGGCCGGGCGCTGGCCGGCCCCCAGCTTGTTTTCACCACCATCTTCAAGCCGGCCATCCTGGTGCTCAATGGATTCTCCAACAAGGTGCTGCACGTCTTCGGGCTGGAAGCCAAAGAGGAGATTTCCGGGGCACGGACGCCGGCAGAGCTTGCCTCGCTGGTCCGGAGGTCTGCCGCGATGGGAACGCTCGACGCCGGGACGGCCAACTTCATTGCCCGCACCCTGAACTTCTCCACCCGCACGGCCGCGGACGTCATGACGCCCCGGATCCGGCTGGAGACGATCGACGCCGACCAGCCGGTTTCCGACGTCGTCGATGCTGCGCGCAGGACCGGCTACTCGCGCTTCCCCGTCATCGGCGAGTCGGCCGATGACATCCGCGGCCTGGTCCACGTCAAGAAGGCGGTTGCCGTTCCCTGGGACCGCCGCCAGAACCTTGAAGCCGGCGCCATCATGACAGAGGTGCTCCGCGTACCCGAAACCATCCACCTGGACGCGCTGTTGGCCGAACTCCGGGAGGGAAACCTGCAGCTTGCCGTCGTCCTGGACGAATACGGTGGAACCGCCGGCATCGCCACCCTGGAGGACCTGGTGGAGGAAATCGTGGGCGAAGTGGCGGACGAACACGACAAGGTCCGTCCGGGGCTCCTGCAAAGCGCCTCCGGCGACTGGTACTTCCCGGGGCTTCTCCGTCCCGATGAATTGTCCGAACAGATTCCCGGCCTCAGCGTTCCCGACGAAGCCGCCTATGAAACCGTGGGCGGCTACGTCATGAGCAAGCTCGGCAGGATCGGGGCCGTGGGTGACACCGTCCCGGTGAACGGCGGCACACTCAGCGTTACCAGGATGGACGGCCGCAGGATCGACCGCATCTGTTTCCACCCCGCCGGCGAACCGGCTGGGCAGGATGCCGATAACGGGGGCAAGCCATGAGTGACTGGGCTGGAATACTGTGGCTGGGCGTCCTCCTGCTGGGCAACGCCTTCTTCGTGGCGGCCGAGTTCGCCATCATGTCCGCGCGCCGCAGCCAGATCGAACCCCTGGCAGATGCCGGCTCGAAGCGCGCGCAAACCACCCTGCGCGCCATGGAAAATGTGTCCCTGATGCTGGCCTGTGCACAGCTTGGCATCACGGTCTGTTCGCTGCTGATCCTGCTGGTGGCCGAGCCGGCCATCCACCACCTGCTGGCAGTCCCCATTGAAACGGTGGGCTTGCCGGCGGAGGCGGCCGATGTTGCAGCCTTCGCCGTGGCCCTGATGCTGGTGACCTTCCTGCACGTCACCTTCGGCGAGATGGTTCCCAAGAACATCTCGGTGTCCGTGGCGGACAAGGCAGCGCTCTTCCTCGCGCCGCCGCTGCTGTTCATCTCACGGCTGGTGCATCCCGTGATCTCGGTCCTGAACTGGTCAGCCAACCACATCCTCAAACTGATGCGGATCGAACCCAAGGACGAAGTCACGTCCTCCTTCACCCTGGAGGAGGTCCAGTCGATCGTCCAGGAATCCACCCGCCACGGGCTGGTGGACGACGACGCCGGGCTCATTACCGGCGCGCTCGAGTTCTCGGAGCACACCGCGGAGGACATCATGGTCCCGATTGGAAACCTGGTCATGCTGGGTGCCTCCACCACTCCCGTGGAGTTCGAGAAGGCCGTGAGCCGTACCGGTTTCTCCCGGTTCCCCATGCTTGATGAAGAGGACATGCTGTACGGCTATCTCCATGTCAAGGACGTGCTGTCCATCCCGGAGTCCGCCTACGAGCTGCCCATCGCGGAGAGCCGCGTCCGGTCGCTGGCGAACCTGGCGCTGGGCGACGAGATCGAAAAGGCCATGTCCGTCATGCAGCGCACGGGTTCCCACCTTGCACGCGTGATTGGGCCGGACGGCACCACTCGCGGGGTCCTGTTCCTCGAGGACGTGATCGAGCAACTGGTGGGCGAAATCCGGGATGCAACGCAGGCTACGGGCATCCGGCGGCTGGGACAGCCGAACGGCAGCTGAGTCCCTGGTGGCACCCCCTGCCGTCCGGCCAGGGGGTGCCACGGTCCGGACGGAGTGCGGCAATTGAACCTAAATAGGAATCATTCGCATTTAGGTATAGGCTGGCATTATTGTCCTCCCCATCCTGCGTGAACTGAGGTTTTCCGTGCGCCGTCCAGCCGCTGCCAGCTCCTTCCTTGCCGCCCTCGCGGGTTTCGGCCTCCTGCTCAGTGCCTGCAGTCCCCAGCCCTCCCAAACCGCCGACCCGGCACAGGGGATCGCCGTGGTGGCATCGACGAATGTCTACGGGGATATTGCCCGGAGCATCGGAGGGGACAAGGTCAAGGTAACCGCCATCATCAACAACGCTGGACAGGACCCGCACTCCTACGAGGCGACCGCCCAGGACCGGCTGGCGGTGTCCAAAGCCAGCCTGGTCATCGAAAACGGCGGGGGATATGACGACTTCATCCACACCCTGGTGGAGGGCAGCAAGCTCGACAGTGCCTCGGTGCTGACCGCCGTCGACGTTTCCGGCCTTGCCCATCCCGACGACGCTGCGTCGTCACCGCAGCCTGCCGCCACGGAGACTTCCGGAGCGCACGATGGCCACGACCATGGTGACTTCAACGAGCACGTCTGGTACAGCCTTCCCGCGATGGAGCGCCTGGCAGACGGCATCGCCGGCAAGCTCGCCGCTCTGGACCCGGGCTCTGCTGCAACCTTCACCGCCAACGCGGACTCCTTCAAGTCCTCCCTGTCTGCCCTGCACGGCCAGATCGATGCCCTGAAGGCCTCCCGCGGAGGGGGCAAGGTGGCAGTCACAGAGCCGGTACCGCTGTACCTGCTGGCGGACGCCGGGCTGGACAACGCGACGCCGGCGCAGTACACGGCGGCCATCGAGGAGGGAACCGATGTTCCGCCCGCCGTCCTGAAGGAAGCCACGGACCTGGTCGGATCCAAGGCGGTCCGCCTGCTGGCCTACAACGCCCAGACGGAAGGCCCCCAGACCGAAGCGCTGAAAAAAGCAGCCGAAAGCGCCGGAGTCCCCGTCGTGGACTTCACCGAGACACTGCCCGAAGGCAAGACCTACCTGCAGTGGATGACGGACAATGTGAACAACATCGGCAAGGTTCTGGAGACAAACAGGTGAAATCCGTCGTCAGCCTCAAAGGGGCGTGCCTCAAGTTCGGCCAGCGCACGCTCTGGGAGGACCTCGACCTCGACATCAGGCCCGGGGAGTTCTTTGCGGTACTGGGCCCGAACGGCAGCGGCAAAACCAGCTTCCTGAAGGTCCTGCTGGGCCTGCAGAAGCTGCACTCGGGCGAAGCCGCGCTGGGCGGCCATCCCGTGGAGCGCGGGAGCAGCCTGATCGGCTACATTCCCCAGCAGAAATCCTTTGCCCCCGACACCCCCATGCGGGCCCGGGACCTGGTGGCACTGGGAGTGGACGGCCACCGCTGGGGCATCCGGCTCTCATCGGCCAGGACCAACCGGAAGGTGGACGAGCTCCTTGAACTCGTGGGCGCCTCCGATTACGCCAACGTCCCGGTAGGGCAGCTGTCCGGCGGCGAGCAGCAGCGGCTTCGCGTGGCGCAGGCTTTGGCCACCGACCCCCAGGTCCTGCTCTGCGACGAGCCGCTGCTGTCCCTGGACCTGCACCACCAGCAGGCAGTAAGCGCCCTGATCAGCAAGCAAAGCCGGGAACACAACAGCGCAGTGGTCTTCGTTACCCACGAAATCAATCCGATCATCGAGTATGTGGACCGGGTCCTCTACCTCGCCGGGGGACGTTTCCGCGTCGGGGCGCCGGACGAGGTCATGACCACCGAAGTCCTGTCGGACCTCTACGGCAGCCATGTGGAGGTCATCCGCGCCAATGGGCGGATCGTCGTGGTCGGCCTGCCCGACGCCACCACCCATCACCACCACGCCGAGGCGGACACGATGGCAGGGGAGGTGGCGTAATGGACGCCGACAGCATCCTGGGGGCCATCTTCAATTTCGATAACTACGGCGAACTGCTGGTCCTGGTCCAGAACTCCATCTGGGCCGGTGCCATCCTTGGGCTCCTGGGTGGCCTGGTGGGCACCTTCGTGATGAAGCGTGATCTTGCCTTCGCCGTCCACGGCATTTCCGAGCTCTCCTTTGCGGGAGCTGCGTTCGCCCTGCTGGTCGGCGCGGATGTCGTCTTTGGCTCCCTGGTGGGGTCGGTGGCGGCCGCGCTCCTGCTGGGGCTGATGGGGGTCCGTGCACGGGACAAGAACTCCATCATCGGGGTCATCATGCCGTTCGGGCTGGGCCTGGGAATCCTGTTCCTGTCCCTGTACCAGGGGCGCGCTGCGAACAAGTTCGGCCTGCTGACCGGGCAAATCGTCTCCGTGGATACGGTCCAGCTGCAGGCACTCGCCGGGACTGCCGTCGTCGTCATGCTTGTGCTGGTGGCCATCTGGCGCCCGCTGAACTTCGCCAGCGTGGATCCCGAACTCGCCGAGGCCCGGGGAGTGCCCGTCCGCAGTCTGGCGATCGTGTTCATGATCATCCTGGGCGTCAGTGTGGCCCTGTCCATCCAGGTGGTGGGCGCCCTGCTGGTGCTCGCCCTGCTCATCACCCCCGCGGCCGCAGCGCTCCGGGTCACGTCCTCGCCGGCGGTGGCGGTGGTCCTCAGCGTTGTCTTCGCAGTATCCGCCACGGTGGGCGGAATCCTGTTGGCCCTTGGCGGGAGGATTCCCATCAGCCCCTATATCACCACGTTGTCGTTCCTGATCTACGTGGTGTGCCGGACCATCGGTTCCATGCGCGAGGCCCGCGGCCTCAACGGGCGCGTCCTTACAGCTTCCCGGCAGCCTTAAGGGCCGTGCAGTCCGGGCACAGCCCGAAAATTTCCACCGTGTGGTCCACTGCGGTAAAACCGTGCTCGGCAGCGGTGCGCACAGCCCAGGTCTCCACGGCAGGAGCTTCCACCTCGACAGCTTTGCCGCAGTTCCTGCACAGCAGGTGGTGGTGGTGGGCGGTCACCGCACAGCGCCGGTACACAGCCTCGCCGTCTCCGTTGCGCAACACGTCAACCAGGCCCTCATCGGCGAGGGACTGCAGGATCCGGTACGCGGTGGCGAGCGAAACCGACACGCCCTGGTTCTGCAGGATCCGGTAGAGCTCCTGCGTGCTGACAAAGTCATCCAGGCGGTCCAGGGCGGCACTGACGGCTTTGCGCTGCTTGGTTACTCGCTGTTCCTTGCCGCCTCCCGCCGGGGACGGGGCGGCGGAATCAGCCTTGACGCCGATCGGCATGGACGAACTCGCTTCCTTGGGGCAAACATCAAGATTACCAGCCTGGACTTCGTGGACAGCGTTCCGGGACGGACCCTAGGCTGGCGTCTATGAAGCTGACCAAATACACCCACGCCTGTGTCCGGCTCGAGAAGGAGGGCGGGGTCCTGGTCCTCGACCCAGGCACCTTTTCCGAAACCGCAGAGGCGCTGTCCGGAGCGCAGGCTGTCCTGGTAACCCACGAACATGCCGACCACCTGGACACCAAGGCGGTGGTGGAAGCCCTGCATGGCAACCAGGACCTTGAGCTCCACGCTCCGGAGCCGGTGGCCCAGCAACTGCGCCAGGATGCTCCCGGCGCCGTTGACCGCATCCACGCCGTGGAACCCGGGTCCTCCTTCCAGGCTGCCGGCTTCGACATCCGCAGCTTTGGCGGCCAGCACGCCCTGATCCACCCGCAAATTCCCATGGTGGCCAACATCGGTTTCCTGGTAGACCAGAACGTCTACCACCCGGGGGATTCCTTCATCGTCCCGGACGGCGTTACGGTCCAGACACTCCTGGTGCCGCTGCACGCGCCCTGGAGCAAGTCCGCCGAGGTGGTGGACTTCGTGATTGCGGTGCGGGCGCCGCGGGCGTTCCAGATCCATGACGGGCTGCTCAACGAGAACGGCCTGGGCGTTGTCGAGGGACACGTCAAGCGTATCGGGGCCAAGTACGGCACGGATTACCGGCACCTGGCACCACGGGAGTCCGTGGAGGTCTAGCCGGTCCACTCCCCGGTGTCCAGGAAGCGGCCGATCACGGCTTCATGCGGCGCCGGATCCAGCCCCTGGGAAGCCAGCCAGTCCCGGTTCCAGTAGCTGCCCGCATAGCGTTCGCCGCCGTCGCACATCAACGACACAACGCTTCCCCGGCGGCCCTCCGACAACATGCCGGCAATTGTCCGCCACACACCCCACAGGTTGGTTCCGGTGGACGGCCCGGCGTGCAGTCCGGCATAGGAACGCAGGTGCCGCATCGCGGCTACCGACGCCGCGTCCGGTACCTGGACCATCCTGTCGATGACAGTGGGAATGAAACTGGGCTCCATCCGCGCCCGGCCGATGCCTTCGATCCGGGATGGCAGGCCGGTGGGCTTTCCGGCTGATTCCCCCAGCCAGCCGGGGTAGAACGCGGAGTTTTCCGGATCCACCACCAGCAGCCTGGTGGGATGGCTGTGGTAGCGCAAGTACCTGCCGATCGTCGCGCTCGTTCCGCCGGTGCCGGCCCCCACCACGATCCAGTCCGGCACCGGGTGCGGCTCCAGTTCGAGCTGCCCGAAGATCGATTCAGCGATGTTGTTGTTGCCGCGCCAGTCCGTTGCCCGCTCCGCGTAGGTGAACTGGTCCATGTAATGCCCGTTGCAGGTGGCTGCCACGTCTTCGGCCGCCGCATAGACGTCAGAGGCGTTTTCCACCAGCAAACATGAGCCGCCGAACTGTTCGATCAGCGCGATCTTTTCCGGGCTGGTGGTGCGCGCCATGACGGCGACGAAGGGCAGCCCCAGCAGCTGGGCGAAGTACGCCTCCGAAACAGCGGTGCTTCCGCTGGAGGCCTCGACGATGGTGGTGTCTTCCCGGATCCAGCCGTTGACCAGCCCGAACAGGAACAGCGACCTGGCCAACCGGTGCTTGAGGCTGCCGGACCGGTGGGTTGACTCGTCCTTGAGGTACAGCTGGATGCCCCAGTGCTCCGGCAGGGCCACCGAGTAGAGGTGGGTGTCCGCGGAACGGTTGTTCTCTGCCGTGATGGTGCGGATGGCCCGGTCCGCCCAGTCCCGGTCCGTTCCTCCGCTGCCCGTGCTGGTGCCGCCCTCGATCTTCACCGCACCAGCCTACCCGCGCAGCCGGACTGCCCGTCTAGAGTTGGACCGTTGCCTGCGCCGGCAGGTGGCCCGGATCCTGCAGAAGGAGCTTGATGAATCCGCTGATTGACGTCCCCGGCCTGGAGGCCAGGCTCGCCGCCGGGCACCGGACGGTGCTGCTGGATGTGCGCTGGGCACTGGGCGACCCGCATGGACATGACCACTATCTCGCGGAGCACCTGCCGGGCGCCGTGTTCGTTGACCTGGCCACGGAGCTTGCAGATCCTGCCGTCCCGGACCGGGGGCGCCACCCGCTGCCGTCCCCCGCGCGCTTCCAGGAGTCGGCACGCCGGTGGGGCATGCGCAATGGTGACGTCGTGGTTGCCTACGATGACAGCGGCAACATGGCGGCGGCCAGGGTGTGGTGGATGCTGCGCGACGCCGGACTGGCTGAGGTGTACCTGCTCGACGGCGGCCTGGGCGCCTGGCGTGCCGCGGGCCTGCCACTTGAAGCGGGCCCGGTCCATCCAGTTCCCGGCGACGTGGAGTTGGGCAGCGGGCAGATGCGCGTGCTCGACGCCGGTGCTGCCGCCGGCTGGCCGCAGGGAGGCCTGTTGCTCGACGCGAGGGCGGGGGAGCGCTACCGGGGCGAGGTTGAACCCATCGACCCCCGTGCCGGCCACATCCCCGGCGCCGTCAGCGCTGCCACCACTGCGAACGTGGACGGTTCCGGGCGGTTCCTTCCGCCGGAGGAACTGCGGAAGAGGTTCGAATCCCTGGGGGTCAAGGACAGCCGGCCGATTGCTGTCTACTGCGGTTCCGGCGTCACGGCGGCGCACGAGGTGGCTGCACTGGAACTGGCCGGTTTCTCCGCCGCCCTCTACCCGGGCTCCTTCTCGGAGTGGTCAAACCGCCCGGACCTGCCCGTGGCCACGGGGCCGGAGCCGGGGGACGCCCCGGACCCGGCTGGAAACTCCGGTGGACCCGGGGGTAGCGTCGCAGTATGACACTAGGACGACCCGTACCACCGCCCCTTGCCAATCCCATCCCACCCGCAGGCGCCGAAACCGGAATACGCGCTGCCGCCTATGGCGCTGTGTCCGGCGACAGCGGGTTGGTGCCGCTGACAGTTGCCCGGCGCGCCCCGAAACCGGACGACGTGGAGATCGCCATCGAGTTCTGCGGGCTCTGCCATTCGGACGTGCACGCCACCCGGGGAGAATGGGGCGGCCAGGCTTATCCCTTGGTCCCCGGCCACGAGATCGTGGGAACGGTCAGCAGGACCGGTTCGAACGTCACCGAGTTCGCCGTGGGCGACCGCGTCGGCGTTGGCTGCATGGTGGACTCCTGCCGGGAATGTGAGAGCTGCCTGGACGGCCTTGAGCAGTACTGCGAAAACGGCATGACCGGCACCTACGGTGCCAAGGACCGGCGGAACGGCGACGCCATCACCCAGGGCGGCTATTCGTCGTCCATCGTCGTGGACCGCCGCTACGTCCTCCGCGTCCCTGACTCGCTGGACCCTGCCGCCGTCGCGCCCCTGCTGTGCGCGGGCGTCACCACCTTTTCGCCGCTGCGGCATTTCGACGTCGAAGAAGGCGACGTGGTGGGCGTCGTGGGGCTGGGCGGCCTGGGCCACATGGCCGTCAAGCTGGCAAAGGCCATGGGTGCGAAGGTGGTGGTGTTCACCACCTCCGAATCGAAGGTTGCCGCCGCCCTGGAACTTGGGGCCGACGACGTTGTCCTGTCCCGGGACGAGGCTGCCATGGCCGCCGCGAACCGCACCATCGACCTCATCATCGACACCGTGGCGGCCCCGCATGACCTGAACCCCTTCTTCCGCACCCTCCGCGTGGATGGGGCGCTCTTCCAGCTGGGGCTGCCTTCCGACGCCATGCCGCCCGTCAACCCGGGCGCACTGATCCGGCGCCGCATCGCCTACGCCGGGTCACTGATTGGCGGCATCGCCGAAACCCAGGAAATGCTCGACTTCTGCGCTGAGCACGGCGTGGTTGCCGACATCGAGGTGGTGGCCGCCGGCCAGCTGAATGAAGCGTACGACCGGATGGTCGCCGGCGACGTCAAGTACCGGTTCGTGCTGGACAGCAGCACGCTGCAGGCAGCAGCCGAGGAGGCAGACGCATGAGCACCCTGTTCACCAAGATCCTGAAGGGCGAAATTCCCGGCCGGTTCGTCTGGCGCGAGGACGACGTGGCGGCGTTCCTCACCACCGGCCCGCTCGCCGACGGCCACACCCTGGTGGTCCCCACCGAAGAAGTGGACCGCTGGACCGACGCGTCGCCGGAGACCCTTGCCAGGGTCATGGAAGTGGCGCGGCGTATTGGTGCCGTCCAGGTGGACACTTTCGGCGCCCGGCGTGCCGGGCTGATCGTGGCGGGCTACGAGGTCAACCACCTGCATGTCCACGTGTGGCCATCACAAAGCATGGCCGACTTCGATTTCGGCTCAGCGGACCAGGACCCCGACCCAGCCGTGCTGGACGCCAACGCGGAAAAGCTGCGCGAAGGACTCCGGGCGGCCGGTTACGGCGAATCCGTTCCGGCGGCCTGATGGCGGCTTGCTGCGTGTCCGGGCCCCGCAGGCCCGGCACGCAGTCGCTCCTGCCCTTGCGGGGACGGTGGGCAGACCCTCAGGCCGGCGCCAGGGCCTTGTTAAGCACGGTCCGGATCCGCTTCTCGGACACGGAGTAGGCAGTTCCGAGCTCGACGGCGAAGAGGCTGACCCGGAGTTCCTCCAGCATCCAGCGCACCTGGGTTAACTCCCGTCCGGCCCGCCGTCCGGGCAGCAGCGCGGACACGGCGTCGTCGTAGTCGTCCTCGAGCCGCTGCACCACTGCCATGTTCAGGGCATCGCGCTGGACGTTCCCGGGGAGTCGCTCCAGCCGCTTCTCGATGGCTGCAAGGTACCGCGGCAGCTGGCTGAGCTGGGCGTAGCCCGTGCGTGCCACAAAACCCGGATAGACGAGCTGCTCCAGCTGGCTCCTGATGTCGTTGAGCGCGCTGATCAGGGCGAGGCTGGTGGTGCCCTTGAGCTGTTTTTCGATCCGGCGGGTGCTGGCAAGGATGCGCTCGACGACGGCCGTCACCGAGAAGACCGTGTCGATCAGTTCCGCGCGCACCACCTCGTACAACGCATCGAATGCCGTACGGTCCCACGGAAGTTCCGCGGGCGTGAGCTTGTCGATGGCCGCCAGGGCACAGTCGGCGATCAGGGCTGTCACCGAACCGTGCGGATTCTGGCTGAAGGTGAGTTTCTCGGTATTGCTCAGGTGCTCCAGGACGTAGCGGTCAGGCGCCGGGATGCGCAGCGCCAAGAGCCTGATCACGCCGCCACGCATGGCGTCGAGCTGTTCCCCGGCCGTCTGGAACACGCGGAGGGACACCGATGCGCCCTGGTCCACCAGGGCCGGATATCCGGTGACCGTGTGGCCCTTGACCATGCTGCTGACTTGGCGCTCGATGGTGCCGAAGGTCCATTCCGTCAGGCCCTCCTGCTCCACGAAACCCGCGCCCGGCACTCCGGTAGCCTGCTGACGGGCCGGGGACCCGGCGTCGGACGCCTTTCCGTTCCGGCGCTGCGTGGTACTGCCGCCGGGCAAGGTGGAGGCGGGGGTGGCCCCGAGCGACTGGGCGATGGCACGGCGCGTGGCGGGCGCCAGATGCTCCTGGAGGCCGACGAGGTCCTTGCCCTCGCCCAGGACCTTGCCCTTGCTGTCCACCACCTTGAAACTGACGCGCAGGTGCGGGGGCACAGCGTCCCAGTTCCATGAACCGGGCGGGATGATCGCCCCGCGGAGCCGCCGCAGTGCCAGTTCCAGCGAGGGCTCCAGTTCGTCCGTGGCGGGATCGAAATCGGACTCGAGGACGGCCACGGCTTGCCGGGCAATATCGGGCGCGGGGACGAAGTTCTTCCGCACCTGCTTGGGCAGCGACTTGATCAGGGCGGTCACCAGCTCCACCCGCTGGCCGGGGATCAGCCACCGGAACGGGGCGTCGTCGAGCTGGTTGAGGAACAGGACCGGCACTTCGGCAGTGACGCCGTCGGACGGGTCGGGCGCGGACCCCGGGGCGACCGGATGGAATTCGTACGTCAGCGGAAGCTCGAAGCCCTTGTGCAGCCAGGTCTTCGGGTAGGCGGAGACGTCGAGGTCGTCGGCGTCATCACTGAGGAGCAGCGACTTGTCGTAATCCAGGAGGTCCGGGTTCTCCCGGCGGGCATCCTTCCACCACTTGTCGAAGTGCCGCTCGGACACCACATCGGGGCCGATCCTGGCGTCATAGAACTCGAACAGCGTTTCGTCATCCACCAGCAAGTCCCGGCGGCGCATGCGGGCCTCGAGCTCCTCCACCTCGTGCAGGAGCGCCCGGTTGCGGTGGAAGAACTTGTGGTGGGTGCGCCAGTCGCCTTCCACCAGGGCGTGCCGGATGAACAGTTCCCTGGCCACCACCGGATCCACCCGGCCGTAATTGATCCGCCGCTGCGCGATGATCGGAACGCCATAGAGGGTGACCTTTTCGTAGGCCATGACCGCGCCCTGCTTGGTGGACCAGTGCGGTTCGCTGTAGGTGCGCTTCACCAGGTCCGGGGCCACCTGTTCGGCCCATGCCGGATCGAATTTGGCAGCCACCCTGGCCCAAAGCCGGCTGGTCTCCACCAGTTCGGCTGCCATGACGAACGTGGGGGACTTCTTGAACAGTGCCGATCCGGGGAAGATCGCAAAACGGCTGCCGCGTGCGCCCGCGTATTCGCGCTTGCGCTCGTCCAGGATGCCGATATGGCTTAGGAGCCCGGAGAGCAGGCTGATATGGATTCCGTCGTGGTTGCCCACCGGATCTGCAAGCCGCTTATTGTCCAGTGTGATGCCCAGCGGCCGGGCGAGCTGGCGCAACTGGGTGAAGAGGTCCTGCCATTCCCGGACACGCAGGTAGTTGATGAATTCGGCGCGGCACAGCCGGCGGAATGCCGATGACGACAGCTCCTGCTGCTTCTCCTGCAGGTAGTTCCAGAGGTTGAGGTAGCCGGTGAAGTCCGAGTTTTCGTCCCGGAAGCGGTTGTGCTTTTCCGCAGCCAGCTGCTGCTTGTCCGTGGGCCGTTCGCGGGGGTCCTGGATGGTGAGCGCGGCGGCCAGCACCATGACTTCGCGGACGCAGCCGCGCTTTCCTGCTTCCACGATCATGCGGCCCAGGCGGGGATCCACGGGAAGTTGGGCAAGTTTCTGCCCGACGGCGGTAAGGCCGCCGCCTTGCGGCCCGCCCCGGCCGGCGGCTGCTTCAGGCTTGGCCCCCGTCCCGTGGGGGGGTGCGGGAGCCAGGGCGCCAAGCTCGCGAAGGAGCGTGACGCCGTCGTTGATGGCGCGGCTTTCCGGCGGTTCGACGAAGGGGAAGTCCTCAACATCCTTGGGCCCCCTGGCCACGCCCATGGCAGTCATCTGGAGGATCACGGCGGCGAGGTTGGTCCGGAGGATTTCGGGGTCGGTGAACCGGGGCCGGGATTCGAAGTCTTCCTCGGAGTAGAGGCGGATGGCGATGCCGTCGGAGACACGGCCGCACCGGCCCGAGCGCTGGTTGGCCGATGCCTGCGAGACGCGCTCGATGGGCAGGCGCTGGACCTTGGTGCGGTGCGAATACCGGGAAATGCGCGCGGTGCCGGTATCGATAACGTACTTGATGCCCGGAACCGTCAGGGACGTTTCGGCCACGTTGGTGGCCAGCACGATCCGGCGCTTGCTGCCGGGGTGGAAGACTTTGTGCTGCTCCTGCAGGCTCAGGCGCGCAAACAGGGGAAGGATCTCGGTGTTTGCCAGCCTGCGGTTGGACTGGATACGGGCCTGCAATGCCTCCGCGGCATCCCGGATTTCGCGCTCGCCGGAGAAGAACACCAGGATGTCGCCCGGGGCTTCGGCAGCAAGTTCGTCCACGGCATCGCAGACGGCGTCCAGTGGATCCCGGTCCTCCTCAAGTTCGTCGTCGGAGGCGTCTTCTTCGTCCTCTTTGGGCTGCGAGAGGGGGCGGTAGCGGATTTCCACCGGGTAGGTGCGGCCTGAAACTTCAACAATGGGGGCCGGGTCTTCCGGGGTGCCGAAGTGCTTGGCGAACCGTTCGGGATCAATGGTGGCCGAGGTGATGATGACCTTCAGGTCGGGCCGCTGGGGGAGGATCCGCTTGAGGTAGCCCAGGATGAAGTCGATGTTGAGGCTGCGTTCGTGGGCCTCGTCAATAATGATGGTGCTGTATTTCCGCAGCAGCTTGTCCCGCTGGATCTCGGCGAGCAGGATGCCGTCGGTCATGAGTTTGACCTTGGTCGCTTTGCTGACCTCACCCGTGAAACGGACCTGGAAGCCCACTTCCTGGCCGATCTCGACGCCGAGCTCCTCCGCGATGCGCTCGGCTACCGTCCGCGCTGCCAGCCGGCGCGGCTGGGTGTGCCCGATGAGGCCCTCCTCTCCCAGTCCCAGTTCCAGGCACATCTTGGGGATCTGGGTGGTCTTTCCGGAGCCGGTCTCGCCGGCGATGATGGTCACCTGGTTGGCGGCGATGGCGGCCATCAGGTCCTCGCGGCGCTCGGAAACCGGCAGCTCGGCGGGATAGGAGATATGAAAAGTCATGGCTGCAGACAGTCTACTGCCGTGAGGAACTGTCCATTCGGTTCCGGTCCGCCGGCCGCCCTCAGGCAGGGCCGTCGGTGTCAGCGCCGGGAAGCGGGCCGCCGGCTTCCTCCGCGGCGGCGCGCGCGGTATCAACCAGGATGCGCCAGGGGCCGGTGAGGGCTTGCTCTGGCAGGGCAGCCCTGCGCTGGCCTGCCGTGATGGAGTAGATGAAGCGGTCCGGCTGGGCTGCCTCGAAGGCCGCCGCAGCTGCCCGGGGGGTGCTGGGAACCGCATCCCACGGGCAAGCCTCGACGATGGGTTGCCACTGGCTGAGGTCGCTGTCCGTCCGGGCGTCCACGGTCCATACGCGCGTGATCGCCGCGATCCCGCCGGTGCGCTCCACCTTGATCTTCATGGCCTGCCCCTGGGCTTCCCTCCGGGCCCGGAGCCAATGGAAGGGGCGCCGGGGCAACGGTTAAACCTTGACCTTCACAGTTTCCCACGCTGCGGCGACGGCGTCATGCTCCCTGGACCCGGACCCGAAGAGGTCCGAGGCGGCGCGCACCGTGGCACGGGCGAAAGCGCTGAAGGTTGCCGACGGCGGCAGTGAACCGTTTGTCAGGGTCTCGTACCAGATGCGGCCCGGTGCCTCCCACGCGTAACCGCCCAGCGCATCCGACACTAGGTAGAAGGCGCGGTTGGGGATCCCAGAGTTGATGTGGACGCCTCCGTTGTCGGCGCTGGTCCGGACGTAGGAATCCATGGAGTCGGGCTGCGGGTCTTTACCCAGCACATCGTCGTCGTACGCAGTCCCGGGCGCTTTCATGGACCGCAGGGCCTGTCCCTGGACCTTGGGCGTGAAGAGGCCTTCCCCGATCAGCCAGCTGGCCTGCGCGGCCGGCTGGTTCTTCACGTACTGCTCAACGAGCGCGCCAAAGACGTCGGACATGGATTCGTTCAGGGCGCCGGCCTGGTTCCGGTAGGCGAGCCCGGCCGAGTACTGGGTGACGCCGTGGGCCAGCTCGTGCCCTATGACGCTCACGGACTTGGTGAACCGTTCGAAGACATCTCCGTCGCCGTCACCAAAGACCATCTGGCTGCCGTTCCAGAAGGCATTGTCGTACAGCGTGCCGAAGTGGACCGTGGCGTCGAGCTTCAGGCCGCGGCCGTCCACGGAATCACGCCCGAAGGCGTCGGCATAGAGCCGGTGCGTGGATCCGAGCCCGTCATAGGCTTCGTCAGCCGCGGCATCCTGCGTGGCGGGTCCGCCTTCCTCGCGGACAAGGTTGCCCGGGAGGGTTTCCCCGCCGCCGGCATCGTAGATGGCCCGTTCGACAGGCCCCGGTTTTTCCTGCCGCAGGCCGGGCGGGAGGGCCGGAACAGCCTGCGAACGCGCTGCCTGGAACGATTCGACGTGGCCCAGCGCTTTCCTGGCGGCGCTGGCCGCGGAAGTGAACTCCGGCGCATCCTGCTGGGCCAGCCGGCGCAGCATGTACGGCGGAACGATTGAACAGAACGGAACGTGCATGGCGTACCCCCTCATTTAGGTGAAACCAGCCTATGAGGAGGCGCCGACATTGGGAGTGACGCCACTGCCGGGAATTCAGCAGCCTGCAACCGGCTGCAGCAGTCCGCGCTGGGTACGGTAAGCGCATGGCTGAAACCGAAAAGCGAACCAAGTCCAGTTCCACCCTGCTGACGGTCATTATCGCCTTCGCGGCGAACGTGCTCGTGGCGGCGGCAAAGTCGGTGGCAGCCGTGCTCTCCGGCTCGGCTTCGATGGCGGCGGAGGCGGCGCACTCCTGGGCGGATACGGGCAACCAGGTGTTCCTGTTCTTCGCGGAACGGCGGTCGGCCCGGCCCCGGGACAAGGGCCACCCGATGGGGTACGGCCGCGAAGCCTACGTCTGGTCGATGTTCGCCGCGTTCGGCCTGTTTACTGCCGGTGCGGTGGTGTCCATCATGCACGGCATCCAGGAAATCATTTCCCCGGAGCCGGCCGCCGACTTCATGGTGGCGTACATCGTCCTGGCAGTGGCCTTCGTCTTCGAAGGGATCTCCTTCGTCCAGGCGTTCCGCCAAACCCGGAAAGCGGCCCATGAACTGGAACGGCACACCCTCGAACAAGTCCTCATCAGCTCCGATCCCACGCTGCGCGCCGTCTTCGCCGAGGACGCCGCGGCGCTGGTCGGCCTTGTCGTGGCGTTCGTTGGCGTGTTCCTGCACCAGGTCACCGGGTCCCCGCTGCCCGATGCGATTGGTTCGATAGCTGTCGGCGTGTTGCTCGCCGTCGTCGCCGTGGTCCTGATCGACCGGAACCGGCGCTTCCTGGTGGGCCAGGGCGTCACCCCCGATATTGAGCGTTCCATGGCGCGGCGGGTGCTGGAGCACCGCGACATCGCCCGGCTCACCTACCTGCACCTGGAATTCGTTGGCCCGCGCAAGCTGTACCTCGTGGCGGCCGTGGACCTGGAGGGGGACCATCCGGAGCATGAGGTGGCGGTGGCCCTGCGCAGGATCGAGCGGGAACTGGAGGACCACGAAACGGTTGAAGAAGCCGTGCTGACCTTGGCGACCCTGGATGAGCCGGCACTGAAGTTCTGATCCGGTTCCCCGGGCGGACCGGCGCCGGGCGGCAGACCCCCGGGAACGAAAAACCCCCGCCGCTTCAAGAAGCGGCGGGGGGTTCCATGTGCCCTCGGTAGGATTCGAACCTACGGCCTTCTGCTCCGGAGGCAGACGCTCTATCCCCTGAGCTACGAGGGCAATTTTCCGGATATCCCGCTGTTCCCGGCGGGACGTCCTAGAGCTTAGCAGGAAGGTGGCCCGCAAGGGAAAACAGGCGCAGGGCCAGGTCCGCGAAGGCTGATGGCGTGGCCTCAGTAGCCGGCAAAAGAGTCGCTTCTGACCCTGCGCGCGCCGGCGCGGCGGGCTGCCCGGCGGAGGGATGCGACGCTTGCCGGCGAGCCGGAGACGAACACATCCCGGCGGGCAATGTCCGGGACCAGCGCCGCAAGCGCCTTTCCATCCAGCCGGCCCGGCGCGCCGTGCGCTCCGGGTGGCGCGGAGGCCAGGCCTGACGGCGGCCGGGAGCCGTCCGCCAGCATCACCATCACCGGGAGTCCGGAGGCCCGGAGTTCGTCCGCGTAGGGCACTTCGTCCGCACTCCTGGCCAGGAGCAGGAGGACGGCATCCCGCTCCCGCAGGGCACCGGAGGACAGGTGGGACACGAATGGCGTGATGCCGATGCCTGCGGCGATGAGCAGCACCGGCCGGCGGGGATCCTGCGGCAGGACAAAGTCGCCGCCAACCGCGGTGGCCATCACCTGGTCACCGGGCCTCAGCGCGAGGAGGGCCTCCTTTGCCGCAGACACCGGTCCGGCCGTGCGCACACCAAAAGACACCAGCCGCCCGCCGGGGGAACCGGTCAGGCTGAACACGCGGCGGCGGCCTTTCCCATCCGGCCTGGCGTGTGGGAGGTCCAGCTCCATGTACTGTCCGGGGAGGAAACGCACCGGCCTGGCGGGCTCGAAAGAGAACTCGGCCGTGGTGGGCGTCAGCGGGCGGCTTCCGGCAAACCGGAGCTTCACGGCCCCGCGCTGGCCGGCCAGGAAGGCCAGCAGGTTGCCTGCCAGCAGCGCCGCCTCGGGGGAGTTCGCCACGATGCCCAGGTTCCACGGGACCGCGAAGAGCACGCCCACCACGGCGGCAAGGACCAGTTGCTGGCGTCGCCGCGGCGGCAACGTGAGGGGCTCGGTCAGCATGAAGCCCACGAAGAACAGCACCGGACGCTGCGCGAGGGCCTGCCAGAGCGCCGTCCCGGCCGTCATGCCGGAGCGAAGCAGTTCAACGTTGATGATGGCGGCCGCAACGGCAGTGAACACGGCCGCCATCAACAGCTTTCGCGTCCGGTGCAGGACCAGCAGCACGCCCGGCACCAGCAGCCAGAGCATGGCCGGTGTCGCAGCCCACCACGTCGCAATGTTCAGCCCGGTCAGGCCGGTGGCGAAGGCGCCGGCCGCGGCAGGGTTGAAGATGTGCCGTCCCCGCCAGGCCAGTGCGTACTTCGACGCCGACGCCAGGAGGCACGCCAGCGCCACCCCGGCCAGGTCCATGGGCTGCAGCGAGGGCCAGAACAGGAAATAGAGCAGCAGCCCGGTGATCAGGGAGGACTCCGTGTGGGGATTCACCTGGAAGAACGCAGCCAGGGCCCGGTTGGCGGCCCAGGTCAACCCGAGGCACAGTGCCAGGTGTGCCAGCATCGCGGGGATGCCGAACGTCAGCCAGCCCAGCACGTTGAGCAGCAGGCTGTAAGCGGCAAGTGCTGCCAGGACCAGGAGGATGAGCCGGTACATGGTGAACCGGCCCACGGCGGTGCCGATCCGTCCCGCCAGGGAGGGGGCCGGACCGGTTTGGGGTGTGTCCACGGGGGTCATGGGAACAGCTTCCCTTCGAATTCGGCCGAGTAGGCTGCGCTGCCGTCGGAAAAGACTGTCAGCCAGGAAAATTCGAACGCCTCCGCGAGCAGGGCGCCCGGAACGAAGAAGAGGGCAGTGGCGAGGGCATCGGCAACCATGGCTGTCTCCGCCAGCGCCCAGGTGGCGACGGCGGTCCGCACCGGCTGCCCGGTGGTTCCGTCCAGGACATGGTGCAGTCCGTCGCCCCAGGCGCGCCGGTTGGCGGCCGAGGCGCACAGCGCCCGGTCCTGCAGGTCCACGACGCCGATGGCCTGTGCCGGGTTGTAGGGGTGCTCAAGCGCCACGCTGACGGGGCCGGTGCCCCTGGCCAGCAGGTCACCGCCGGCATCGACGACGAACGCGCCAATCCCTGCAGCCTCCAGTTCCCGGGCCAGCAGGTCCACCAGCAAGCCCTTGCCGGCGGCACCGATGTCGAGCACCACGGGGGCGCTCGTGGCCAGGACCGTTCCGGCCCAGCTGAGCACCGATTCCCAGGCCGGTGCCGGGAGCGGCGGCCCCGCTGCCCGGAGGGAGTACTCCGGGCCATACCCCAGGCGCTCCAGGCTGCCGCCAATGAGGGGTGTCATGGCGCCGTCCGTCAACCCGTAGAGCCGCCGGTACAGCTCACCCAGCGGAGCGGCCTCATCCGGGAAGCGGTAGCGTCCGGGCTGCCGGGCCATGGCTGCAACGCGGGAGTCGGCGCGGAAACGGGACCACTCGCCGTCGAACTTTTCCACCTTGGCCAACACCCGTGCCCGCACGTCGCGCGGCAAGGGCAGGGGAGTGGTGATGTGCCAGTCAGTACCGATCCCCTGGAACGAAAAGTCTTCCCGGTCTGTCGCGGGCACCGCCTAGTGCGCCTCCGCCTTGATCTTCGCCAGGGCCTGGTTGAACCCGCCGCTGGTCAGTGAGGAACCGGAAACCTTGGAAACGTTGAGCTCATCGATGTTCCTGCCCACCACCTGGGCTGCGATGCCCCCGGCGAACTGGCCCTGGAATTTGCGGGTATTGGGGTTGGACGGGTGCTGGGTGATCTTGACGTCCGTGACTTTTCCCGCAGCAAGCGTCACCTGCACCCCCACCGTCTCCGTGCCGTTGGGCGAAACGTAGTTGCCGTCCGCACTGTAGGTGCCGTCCTTGTAGCCTTCGCCGCTGCCGGCCAGGGCGGAGGGTGCACCTGTTGCCCCAGGTGTGCTGTCGGCAGTGGACGGCGCGCAGCCCGCCACGGTTCCTGCCAGGGACAGGCCGGCGATGCCGGCGGCGAAGCCCTGGCGCAGGACGATTCCTGGTCTGGAAGCGCCCTTGGGGGCAACGGTACTCCCGGGAGTGGTTGGGCTTTTGGGGAAGGAGGGTCTCATGAAGGCTCTCGTTTCTGTTTCGGGCAGTTGCACTTCGTGGGGGCCGGCCCCCTCCTGTGGGGGAGGCGCCGTGCGGCAATGGCTACGGTTTAGTCAACGCAGGATCCGCCCGAATGGTTCACGGAGCGGCCGGGAAGCGTATTTGTTCCGTGCAGCCCGGCGGGAGTGGCCGTCAAATTCTTTGCTGTCACTGGCCCCCGGTAGGCTAGAGGGGTGACTCCCGAAGAACTTTCCCTCGCCATATCCGCCTGCCTCAAGGACGCCGTCGCCGCCGGTGACATTGCCCTTGCAGCGTCAGCCATTCCGGCTGAGGTGCGCGTGGAGCGGCCCAAGAACCGGGACCACGGCGACTGGGCCACCAACATCGCCCTCCAGCTCGCCAAGCAGGCCGGCACCAACCCGCGCGAATTCGCCGCCGTCCTCAGCAGCCGGCTCAAGTCCATCGACGGGGTCTCCGGTGTGGATATTGCCGGGCCGGGGTTCCTGAACATCACGGTGGACGCCGCTGCCGCCGGTGCCCTGGCCAAGGTCATCGTTGAGGCCGGCAAGGACTACGGCACCAATACTGCGCTCGCCGGTCGCACCGTGAACATGGAATTCGTGTCCGCCAATCCCACCGGTCCGCTGCACATCGGCCACACCCGCTGGGCCGCCCTGGGTGACTCGATTGCCCGCGTGCTGCGCGCTTCCGGCGCAGACGTCACGGCGGAGTACTACATCAACGACGCCGGCTCGCAGATGAACACCTTCGCCAACTCCGTCTATTCCCGCCTGCATGGGCTTCCGGTTCCGGACGGCGGCTACCCAGGGCAGTACATCGCCGATCTGGGCCAAGAAGTCCTCACCGCCCACCCGGACATCCGCGAGCTCACCGAAGTTGCGGCCCTGCCGGTCATCCGGGCCGCGGCCTATGAAGCCCAGATGAAGGACATCAAGGCCACCCTTGCCGAGTTCGGCGTCGAATTCGACGTCTTCTTCTCCGAGCAGGAACTGCACGACGCCGGCGCGATCGAAAATGCCGTGGCCCGCCTGCGCGAGCAGGGCCACGTGTTCGACGACGGCGGTGCGGTCTGGCTGCGGACCACGGACTTTGGCGACGACAAGGACCGCGTGATGATCCGAGCCAACGGCGAGCCCACCTACTTCGCCGCGGATGCCGCCTACTACCTGTCCAAGAAGGACCGCGGCTTCACGGAAAAGATCTACCTCCTCGGCGCCGACCACCACGGCTACATCAACCGGCTCAAGGCCATTGCCGCCGCGGCCGGGGATGATCCGGAAGTCAACATCGAGGTGCTGATTGGCCAGCTGGTTTCGGTTAATGGAGCCAAGCTGTCCAAGCGCGCGGGCAACATCATCGAACTCAAGGACCTGATTGAGTGGCTGGGCAAGGATGCCGTCCGCTACTCCCTGGCCCGGTTCCCCGCCGACTCGCCGTTGACGCTTGATCCTGAACTGCTGAAGAAGCACAGCAACGAGAACCCCGTGTTCTACGTCCAGTACGCCCACGCCCGTTCCCGCGGCGCCGCGCGCAACGCCGTGGCGGCCGGCGTCGAACGCCAGCTGGACGGGCAGGACAGCTTCGACGCATCGCTCCTGGACCACGCCACAGAAAACGAGCTGCTGTCCTACCTGGGCAGCTACCCCTCGATTGTGGCCAAGGCCGCGGAACTGCGCGAACCGCACCGCGTGGCCCGCCACCTCGAGGCCATCGCAGGCGCCTACCACCGCTGGTACGACGCCTGCCGTATCGCCCCCATGGGCGAAGAACCCGTCACCGACCTCAACCGCACCCGGCTCTGGCTCAATGACGCCACCAGCCAGGTGCTGGCCAACGGACTTGACCTGCTGGGCGTTTCCGCGCCGGAACGGATGTAAGAAATGTCAGTAGCTTCAAGCACCGCTGCGTCCCCGCTTGCCCCGGAGTGGCTGCAGGTGCCGGCTGACCTGAACGTGCTCCAGGAACCCATGTGGGCCGGCAGCGTCCGGCGCGGAGACGACGGCGGGATCACCGTGGGCGGTGTCAACGTCCGGGAGTTGAAGGAACAGTTCGGCACGCCGCTGTTCGTCATGGACGAGGCCGATTTCCGGTCCCGCGCCCGCGCGTTCAAGGATTCCTTTGACGCCGCCTTCGCAGACATCTGCGGCGGCGTGGACGTCTACTACGCCGGAAAGTCCTTCCTCTGCACCGCCGTGGTGAAGTGGGTGGAGGAGGAAGGGCTGCGCCTGGACACCGCCTCCGGCGGCGAACTGGCGGTGGCAGCTCGCGCGGGCATCGCGGGGGAGCGCGTGGCGCTGCACGGCAACAACAAGTCCGACGCCGAAATCAACCGGGCGCTGGACATGGGCCTGGGCCGGATCGTCGTGGACAGCCTCGACGAGCTCGCACGCGTCGGCGCCATCGCGCAGGGCCGCGGGGAGCAGGCGAAGGTCATGCTTCGGCTCACCCCGGGAGTGCACGCCCACACGCACGAATTCATTGCCACCGCCCACGAGGACCAGAAGTTCGGCCTGTCCATGGCAGCCGACACCACCGACGAGGCCGGCATCTCCGCCGCCGAGGAAGCCGTGGCAGCGGCAGCGGCGCACCCCGGCATCGAACTCCTCGGCCTGCACTGCCACATCGGTTCCCAGATCTTTGAACCCGACGGCTTCGCCCTTGCCGCCGAGAAGCTGCTCCGTTTCCTGGCCGCCATGCAGGAAAAATACTCCATCACCATGCCGGAACTCGATCTCGGCGGCGGCTACGGAATCGCCTACACGCCCGTGGACACCCCGCGCCCTGCCGCGGAGATCGCCAACGCGATGGCCGCCGTCGTGCGTTCCACCTGCGCCGAACTGGGCATCGACGCGCCGCGCATCTCCATCGAGCCCGGCCGGGCGATCGTTGGCAGCACCACGTTCACACTGTACGAAGTCGGCACGCTGAAGACCGTCAGGGTGGACGCCCCCGGCTCGTCCGCGGAGGGTGACGCGGGCAACAACGTTACGCATCCCCGCCGGTATGTTTCGGTGGACGGCGGCATGAGCGACAACGCCCGCCCGGTGCTGTACGACGCGGATTATTCGGCCGTGCTTGCCTCCCGCACCTCCGAGGCGGCCCCCCAGCTGTCCCGCGTAGTGGGCAAACATTGCGAGAGCGGCGACATAGTTGTTAGAGATGTATATCTGCCCGAGGACGTGGCAGCCGGTGATCTGCTTGCCGTCCCGGGAACCGGCGCCTACTGCTGGGCCCTCTCGAGCAACTACAACTATCTGGCCCGGCCGGGCGTTGTCGCGGTGCGCGACGGATCTGCCCGGCTGATTGTCCGCGGGGAAACCGAAGAAGATCTGCTGAACCGCGACATGGGAGCCTGAATGACGGAAATGCGAACGCTGAAAGTAGCCCTGCTGGGCTGTGGCAACGTTGGAGCCCAGGTTGCGCGGATCCTCATTGAGGACGCCGACGCCCTCGCCGCCCGCACCGGCGCACGGCTGGAACTCAGTGGCATCGCTGTGCGCAACGTGAACTCCAAGCGTGACGTCGAGCTGCCGCAGGAACTGTTCACCACTGACGCCGAGACCCTGGTCAAGGACGCCGACCTTGTCATCGAGTTGATGGGCGGCATCGAGCCCGCGCGCACCCTGATCCTCGCGGCGCTGCGTAACGGCGCCTGCGTGGTCACCGGCAACAAGGCGCTGCTGGCGCAGGACGGTCCCACGCTTTACGAAGAGGCGGACAAGGCCGGCGTCCAGCTGTCCTACGAGGCCGCCGTGGCCGGCGCCATCCCCATCCTGCGCCCCATCCGCGACAGTCTCTCCGGCGACCGGATCACCCGAGTGCTGGGCATCGTCAACGGCACCACCAACTTCATCCTTGACCAGATGGACACCACCGGCGCCCAGTTCGCTGACGCCCTCGCCGAAGCCCAGCGCCTTGGCTACGCGGAAGCGGACCCCACGGCCGACGTCGAAGGCCATGACGCCGCCGCGAAAGCCGCCATCCTCGCGTCGCTCTCCTTCCACACCCGCTTCGCGCTCGACGATGTCCACTGTGAAGGCATCACCTCCGTCAGCGCTTCGGACATCGCTGCCGCGAAAGACGCCGGCTTCGTCATCAAGCTGCTGGCCATCGCCGAGAAACTGACCGACGCCGACGGCAAGGAGGGCGTGTCCGTCCGCGTGCACCCCACCTTGCTGCCCCGTGAGCACCCGCTGGCTGCCGTCCGAGGTGCCTTCAACGCGGTCTTCATCGAGGCCGAGAACGCCGGTGAGCTGATGTTCTACGGCCAGGGCGCAGGCGGAACCCCCACGGCGTCCGCTGTCCTGGGCGACCTCGTTTCGGCAGCGCGGCGCCTGGTCCTGGGCGGTCCCGGCCGCACCGAAACCACCACCGGACACGTTCCCGCGCTGCCCATCGACGCCGCCACCACCAGCTACTACATCGGCCTGGACGTTGCCGACCAGCCCGGTGTCCTGGCAAAGATTGCCCAGCTCTTCGCCGAGCATGGGGTCTCCATTGAAATCATGCGGCAGACCATCCACCGTGACTCGGCTTCCAACGTGGAGTCGGCCGAACTACGGATTGTCACCCACCGTGCGTCAGAGGCTGCCCTTGCAGCCACCGTCGAGGCCGTGAAGGGCCTGGACGTCATCAATTCAGTTACATCCGTTTTGCGGGTAGAAGGAGTCTAAGTGGCTCACCAATGGCGCGGTGTCATCCGCGAATACGCTGACCGTCTGCCCGTGACGGAGTCCACCAGGGTCATCACCCTGGGCGAGGGCGGTACACCGCTGGTTCACGCGCAGAAGCTGTCCGGGCTCACCGGGTCCGAGGTCTACCTCAAGGTGGAGGGCATGAACCCCACCGGCTCCTTCAAGGACCGGGGAATGACCATGGCCATGACGGCCGCCGTTGCCTCCGGCGCGAAGGCTGTTGTGTGCGCCTCCACCGGCAACACGTCCGCGTCCGCCGCCGCCTACGCCACGGCCGCCGGCCTGAAGTGCGCCGTCCTGGTGCCGGAAGGCAAGATCTCCATGGGCAAGCTCAGCCAGGCGATCGCCCACGGCGCCACGCTTTTGCAGGTGGACGGCAACTTCGACAACTGCCTGGACATCGCCCGCAAGCTGGGGGAGTCCTACCCCGTCTTCCTGGTGAACTCCGTCAACCCTGCCCGCATCCAGGGCCAGAAGACAGGCGCCTTCGAAGTGGTCGACGCCCTGGGCGATGCACCGGACATCCACGTCCTTCCCGTGGGCAACGCCGGCAACATCACCGCGTACTGGAAGGGCTACAAGGAATACTCCGCTCCCTTCGAGTCCGACACCGCCGGCACCCTCCCCGCTGTATCCACCAGGACACCCGCCATGTGGGGTTTCCAGGCCGCCGGCGCCGCCCCGTTCGTCGCAGGCCACCCCATCACCGAACCGGACACCATCGCCACCGCCATCCGCATCGGAAACCCTGCCTCCTGGGACGGGGCCGTGGGCGCCCGTGACGAATCGGGCGGCCTCATCGACGCCGTCACCGATGAAGAGATCCTCAACGCCCACCGCTGGCTGTCATCCAAGGAAGGCGTCTTCGTGGAGCCCGGTTCCGCGGCCGGCGTGGCGGGCCTGCTCAAGAAGCATGCTGCCGGGGAAGTTCCCAGCGGAAAGAAGATCGTCATCACCGTTACCGGACACGGACTCAAGGACCCCCAGTGGGCCCTCCGCACCGAGGACGGCAGCGACGTCCAGCCGGTCAAGGTTCCCAACGACGTCGTCACCGTGGCCGCTGAGCTGGGACTGGAAGAAAAATAGCCTTGGACACCACCTCGCAGGCCGCCGTTGGACTGCAACTGATTGAGCCGGGCCAGCGCGTCACTGTCCGCGTTCCCGCCACCACTGCCAACCTGGGCCCTGGCTACGACAGCCTGGGGCTGGCGCTGGCACTGCACGACACTTTGACAGTGGAAAGCCTGGACACGGACGAGCTTGTCTTCGAGCTCAGCGGCGAGGGCGCAGACACCCTTCCGCGGGATGCCAGCCACCTGGTCATCAGGGCCATGGACGCGGCGTTTGAGCGGCTGGGCTACCGGCACGGCGGCCTGAAGGTGACGGCCCGGAACGTCAACCCGCACGGCCGTGGGTTGGGCTCCTCCGCGTCGGCAGTGGTGGCCGCAGTCTCGGCTGCCAACGCCATGGTTCCGGCGGAAAGCCGCCGCGGAAAGGACTGGATCCTCCAGCTCACCAGCGAAATGGAAGGCCACCCGGACAACGTCGCACCCGCGATTTTCGGCGGGCTGGCGCTGTCATGGCAGGACAGTGAGCAGTACAGCAGCACCAGTGCCACGGTTGCCGGAGCCGTGATCCCCGTCGTGGCGGTCCCGGACTTCGAGCTCTCCACCGAAGCCGCCCGCGCCCTGCTGCCCGCATCAGTGGGACACCACGCCGCGGCAATGAATTCCGGCAGGGCAGCGCTGCTGATCCACGCACTCACACAGCAGCCGGAATTCCTGCTGCCGGGCACCGAGGACTACCTGCACCAGAGCTACCGCGCGGAGGCCATGCGGCCCAGTGCGGCACTGATCGCGGCCCTCCGCAAGGCAGGCTTTGCCGCAGTGGTTTCCGGTGCCGGGCCAACCGTACTGGTGCTTGCCAACGGGGAGGCGCAGGCCACGGACGCCGTGGCCTTCATCGAAGCCTTTACGGCGGAGAACACGCCGGACATCGGCTGGCGCGTGCTGAAGCTCGCAGTGGACGTTGAAGGTGCTAAGGTGGACGTGCACCGGCGGTAATTCCGCCTATCTGATCTGCTCCTGCATTCAGTTGCTGTTTGATCTACCACTGTGAATGTATTCCGGTGCCACCTGCTTGGTCTGTCGCAGGAATCTGCAGCATCCAACTGCCCCTGAAGCGTCAGTCAGGCGTTGCGCCGTGGGCGCAGCGCAAGGTGAATCAGTATCCGGCCCTGCTGGCCGAAATCCAACCGGCAAGGCTGAAATCCGGCTGCAGATCTGAACTGCAGCCCAGATCAAATCATCGCGTCCAGCTCCCAGTCTGGACGCCGTCGAGGGGGAAGGATCCTTCGTGACCGAAACCACTGAGCTGTCGCCAGCTGTGGAACACACAACTTCTGCTGCCGAATCATCGGCAGCACCCGCCAAGAGCAGCGGCCTCGCCGGCCTTAAGCTCGCCCAGCTGCAGGCCCTCGCCAGCCAGCTCGGTATCTCCGGCGGCTCCCGCATGCGCAAGGGGGACCTGGTCTCGGCCATTTCCGCCCACCGCGCAGGCACCCTGACCGTCAAGACCCCTGCCAAGGCAGCGGGCAAGGCCCCCGAAAGCACCGTGGCCCCGGCTGCAGCCGCTCCGGAAACGGCCGCCGCAGAAGCCCCCGCTGCCGAAGGCACCCGTGCCCGCGGACGCGGCCGCAGCCGCCGCGCTGTCAGCGACGGCGTAGTAGCCCCGGCAGCCGAAGCTCCCGCCGTCGAAACCGTTGCCGCGCCTGCCGCCGCAGCCGTTGACGCGCCGTCGGCCGCCCCCGCGGAAACCACCGAGGCATCCGAAGGCACCCCCGAGCGCCGCCAGCCCCGCACCCGCAACCGCCGCCGCAGCGAAGCCGCTGCCGCCTCCATCCAGGAAGCTCCGGTCGAAACCCCGGCAGAGCAGCCGGCAACGGAGCAGCGTGCAGGTGAACAGCGCACCGAAGCCCCCGCCGAAGCAGGGGACTCCGGGCAGCGCGCTGACCGCCGCGAAGGCGGCCGGACCCGCGGCCGCGACAACGTCCGCGATTCCGACGGTGGCCGCGACAACAGCGGCAGCCGCGAAGCCGGCCAGCGCGACGGCGGCCGGGACAACCGCGACAACGACGACTCCGACGGCGGAAGCCGCCGCAACCGCCGCAACCGCCGCGACCGGAATGACCGCAACGACCGCTCCGGCGGCCAGGACCGGGACAACTCCCGCAACGACCGCTTCCGCGACCGCAACGACCGCCGCCGCGGCCGCAACCAGGGCCCGGACGTGGACGACGTCGAGGTTACCGACGACGACGTCCTGCTGCCGGTCGCCGGCATCCTGGACGTCCTGGAGAACTACGCGTTCATCCGCACCTCCGGCTACCTGCCCGGCCCCAACGACGTCTACGTCTCCCTGGCCCAGGTCAAGAAGTACAACCTGCGCAAGGGTGACGCCGTAGTCGGCGCCATCCGTGCACCCCGCGAAGGCGAGGACCGCAACCAGCAGTCCAACCGCCAGAAGTTCAACGCCCTGGTCCGCGTCACCTCTGTCAACGGCAAGACGCCTGAAGAGCTCAAGGACCGCGTCGAATTCGCCAAGCTCGTTCCGCTGTACCCCTCCGAGCGCCTGCGCCTGGAAACCGACCCCAAGAAGATCGGTCCCCGCGTCATCGACCTCGTGGCCCCGATCGGCAAGGGCCAGCGCGGCCTGATCGTCTCCCCGCCCAAGGCCGGCAAGACGCTGATCCTGCAGTCCATCGCCAACGCGATCACCACCAACAACCCTGAGGTCCACCTCATGATGGTGCTGGTTGACGAACGCCCCGAAGAAGTCACGGACATGCAGCGCACCGTCAAGGGTGAGGTCATTGCCTCCACCTTCGACCGTCCCGCCGACGACCACACCACCGTGGCTGAACTCTCCATCGAACGTGCCAAGCGCCTGGTGGAAATGGGCATGGACGTGGTGGTCCTGCTGGACTCCATGACCCGCCTGGGCCGCGCCTACAACCTGGCAGCACCGGCCTCCGGCCGCATCCTGTCCGGTGGTGTGGACTCCGCCGCCCTGTACCCGCCGAAGCGCTTCTTCGGTGCCGCCCGCAACATCGAAAACGGCGGCTCGCTCACCATCCTGGCCACCGCCCTCGTCGAGACCGGTTCCAAGATGGACGAGGTCATCTTCGAAGAGTTCAAGGGCACCGGCAACATGGAACTGCGCCTGTCCCGCCAGCTTGCGGACAAGCGCATCTTCCCGGCCGTGGATGTCAACGCATCCGGTACCCGGCGCGAAGAGAACCTGCTCTCACCCGAAGAAGTCAAGATCATGTGGAAGCTGCGCCGCGTCCTCTCCGGACTCGAAACCCAGCAGAGCCTTGAACTGCTCACCAACAAGATCCGGGAAACCCAGAGCAACGTCGAGTTCCTCATGCAGGTGCAGAAGACGACGCTTGGTGCGAAGTCGGATAACGACAAGTAACTGAGTTACAGGGGCGGGGTGTCGGTGCCTTGCGTGGTTCGCCGCGCGGGTTTTCCGCCCCCGCCCCTTCGCGTGGCGGCTCAGTCCTGACGGACGTGAGCCGCCACGCTCCGGCAGGCCCGATGCCACTCCCGGGGCGGAAAACCCGCGCGTCGGTCGTCCGGCTCACGGTACGTCCGGCCTGCTTTGGGATTGGATTCCTGCGCCCCACTAAAATGGGCACAGAACGAAAGAGGTTTATAGATGTTTGAGTCCGTACAGGGCCTGCTTGATGAGCATGACTCCATCCAGGCTCAGCTGGGGGATCCTGCTGTTTATGCTGACCAGCGGCTTGCCCGGAAGCTGGGGCGGCGGTCGGCTCAGCTCAATGGCATCGTTGAGGCTTACCACAAGTGGGAAGGCATCCGGGATGACCTTGCTGCCGCCAAGGAGATGGCTGCCGAGGATCCCGAGTTTGCTGCCGAGGTGCCTGAACTTGAGGCTGCGCTGGAAACCGCCGCCGCCAAGCTGCGGCGCCTGCTGATTCCCCGCGATCCCGATGACGCCCGCAACGTGATCCTCGAGGTCAAGGGCGGCGAAGGCGGCGACGAGGCCGCCCTGTTCGCCGGCGACCTGCTGCGCATGTACACCCGGTACGCGGAGTCCCGCGGCTGGAAGACTGAAATCATCTCCGCCACCGAGTCGGACCTGGGCGGCTACAAGGACGTCCAGGTGGCCGTCAAGGGCAACTCCAACGACCCCGCCGAAGGCGTGTACGCCCGGCTCAAGTTCGAAGGCGGCGTGCACCGTGTCCAGCGCGTGCCCGTAACCGAGTCCCAGGGCCGCATCCACACCTCGGCTGCCGGCGTGCTGGTCCTGCCCGAAGTGGACGAGCCCGAAGAGCTCGAGATCAACCAGAACGACCTTAGAATCGACGTGTACCGGTCCTCGGGCCCAGGCGGCCAGTCCGTGAACACCACCGACTCCGCCGTGCGCATCACGCACCTCCCCACCGGCATCGTGGTGGCCATGCAGAACGAAAAGTCGCAGCTGCAGAACCGCGAAGCCGGCATGCGCGTCCTGCGCGCCCGCATCCTGGCCCACCAGCAGGAGCAGATCGACGCCGCCAACTCCGAGCAGCGCAAGTCGCAGATCCGCACCATGGACCGCTCCGAACGGATCCGCACCTACAACTATCCGGAGAACCGGATTGCGGACCACCGCACCGGCTACAAGGCCTACAACCTGGACCAGGTCATGAACGGCGACCTGGAACCGGTCATCCAGTCCGCCATCGAGATGGACGAACAGGCACGCCTGGACGCCATCGGCGACTAGTCTTCCCGGCATGAACGCGGGCCAGACCCTCACCGAGGCCGTCAGAGCAGCCACCGCCGTCCTCCGAGAGGCCGGCGTGCCCAGTCCCCGGGTGGATGCCGAACTCCTGGCCGACCACCTGCTCAACGTGGGCCTTGGCCGGCTTCGTGCCCTGATGCTGGGCGACACCCCGGCTCCCGACGGCTACGCGGAGCTCGTTGCCGAACGGGCCGGACGGGTGCCGCTGCAGCACATCACCGGGGTGGCACACTTCCGGTACCTGGAGCTGGCCGTGGGACCTGGCGTGTTCATCCCGCGCCCGGAGACCGAATCGGTGGTCCAGCTGGCCATCGACCACGTCAGGGGGATGCAGCATCCCCGTGTCGTGGACCTCGGGACAGGCTCGGGCGCCATCGCCGGTTCGCTTGCCTCGGAGGTTCCCGGCGCCGAGGTCCACGCGGTCGAATTCAGCCCCTTCGCGCACGCCTGGGCGGCGAAGAACCTGGTGCCGCTCGGCGTGGACCTTGTCCTGGGGGACCTGCGCGACGCCTTTCCGGAACTCAACGGAAGCGTCGACGTCGTGGTTTCCAATCCGCCGTACATCCCGGCGGAAGCCATCCCCAACGAACCCGAAGTTGCCTTGCACGACCCGCCCGAAGCCCTGTACGGCGGGGGAGCGGACGGCATGGAACTTCCGACGGCGGCGGCAAAGTCCGCTGCCAGGCTGCTGCGGCCAGGGGGCTACTTCGTCATGGAACACGCCGAAGTGCAGGCCGGCTGGATCGCCGCCATGCTTGCCAGGACCGGACCCTGGACGGACATCACGACGCACCTGGACCTCAACGGCAAGGAACGCGCCACCAGCGCAGTCCTCGCGGACCAGGCCACACCGAATGAAAGAATGGGCCAGTGACCACAACTTATGACTGCACCATTGAAGACGAGCGCGCCCGCGGCCTCGAAGACGCCCAGCGCGCCATCGGCGAAAAAAAGTGCGTCGTGCTCCCCACGGACACCGTGTACGGCATCGGCGCGGACGCGTTCTCGCCGCAGGCCGTGACCATGCTGCTGGTATCCAAGGGGCGCAGCCGCACCATGCCGCCGCCCGTCCTGATTCCGCGCATCAACGCGCTGGACGGCCTGGCCACTGAGGTGTCCGCCGAGGCGCGCAAGCTCGCTGAGGCCTTCTGGCCCGGAGGCCTGACCCTGATCCTGCACGCCCAGCCGTCCCTCGACTGGGACCTGGGCGAGACCAAGGGGACTGTGGCCCTGCGGATGCCCGCCGATGACGTTGCCCTCGAACTGCTGACCTTGACCGGCCCCCTCGCCGTGTCCTCAGCCAACCGCACCGGCCAGGCTCCGGCCCAGACTGCCGCCGCTGCCCGCGATCAGCTGGCTGATTCGGTGGAGGTGTACCTGGAAGGCGGCCCGCGCCCCCTGGAAGGCGACCCCGGCGTCCCGTCCACCATCGTGGACGCCACCGGACCCGTCCTTCGCGTGGTTCGCGACGGAGCAGTCAGCCTGGAGCAGCTCCGGGAGCACGTCCCCGGAGTCCTTGGCCTGGGGGAGGACCCCACGGCTGAAGGTGAAGCAGGCGCCGCGCAGGCAGTGGATGCACAGGACGACGGCGGCGCCGCGGCTTCGGCCTCCGGCTCGTCCGCCGTGACGGGTCCGGACGCCGAACCCATCGCCCCGGCCGGGGACCAGCAGCCTTGATGACGCTCGAACGCCAGCAGATCCCCGTCCTGGACGTCCACGCCACTCCGCTGCGGGTCCCCGAGCTGATGGCGAAACTGAGCAGCTTCGTAGCGGAGGGATCCACCCGCACGGTCCTGGGCCACAACCTGCACAGCGTCACCCTCACCCTGTCCGACGACGGATTCCGGCGGCTTTACGAGGGCAGCGACGTGGTGCTCCTGGACGGGGCGCCGGTGCTGTGGCTGTGGGGGAGGACCGGCAACGCCGACGGGCCGGTCATGGATTACCGCCTGGGTTCCACGGACTGGCTGCCGGCACTCGACCAGGTGGCCGGCCTTGAACGGATTGCCGTGATCGGCGCCGGCGCCGAGGCGAACGCGGGGGCGGTCAGCCGGCTGCAGGACATCGTTCCGGGCGCACGCGTGTCCGGCTTCCCCGGCGAGGGATGGGGCCCTGGCCTTGAAGACGCAGCCGTTGCGTGGCTGCACGGTGAACAGCCGCAGCTGGTCCTGCTGGGACTCGGCATGCCGCTCCAGGAAGAAGTGCTGCAGCGGCGGCTCGGAGACATGCCGCCTGCCGTGTACTGCGCAGTGGGCGGTGCCATCGAGCAGTTGGCTGGAGTCCAGAAGCTGGCCCCACGGTGGCTGGGCAGGATGGGCCTGGAGTGGGCATGGCGCCTGCTCCTGCATCCGCGCCGCGTCGCGTACCGCGTGCTGGGGGAGCCCTGGGTCCTGCTGTGGCTCCTGGCGGCCCGCAGGCTCAGGAAGTCCGGGCCGGACAGGTAAGCCGGTCCCGGACGCAGCGCCGGCCCGGTTTTCCTAGAACTTCTGGTCCTCCAACGGAGCGAAGCCCTTGCCACGCAACCCCGTGGTGAAGGACCGCGCCCACCCCAGGAACCCCTGAAGGTCCCCGCGCTGCAAAAAGTAGCCCAGGTAGCCGCCCACGTCGGCCACAAAGGAGCGCACCCTGAAGTAGCGGCGGATCAGGTAGCCCCGGTTCCGGTAGTAGTAGAAGCGCTTGAACGCGGAGTCCGGGACGATCACGTGCCAACGTGCGCCGTAGACATGCTGCGTTTCCCCGAAGGCATGCGGGTGTGTGATCGCGGTGGTGGTGACGGTGCCGAAGCGGATCCCGGCTTTCCGCAGCCGGATGGTGAAATCAACCTCGTCGCCACGGATGAACAGCCGCATGTCCGGCAGGCCCACCTTGAAGAACACATCCGAGCGGATCAGGGCACCGTTGAAAAAGTGGCCGTCATCCGGCAGGAATCCAAGTTTTTCCACCTCGGCCCGGTCGTGCGTGACCTTGCCGTCCAGCCGGAAGAAGAAGGACAGCCGGTCCGGATGGCCGGGCGCGGTGACCAAGGGGACCACGGCCTCCAGGTCGCGTGCCTCAGCTTCCCGAAGCAGCGTGGCGAGGCATTCCGGATCAACCGGCTCGGCGTCGTCGTCCATCATCCAGATCCAGCGGGCGCCGCTGGCGACTGCCTTGAGCGCGGCCAGCGCGAACCCGCCGGCGCCGCCAAGGTTGGCTTCGGAGCGGACATAGTCCACGTTGGGGTGGGCCGCCGCCACGTCCGCGGCCGGTGTGGTGCCGCTGTCCACCAGGCAAATCGTGTCGACGGGACGGCTCTGGGCGTTGATCGCATCCAGCAGGACGGACAGTTCCTTGGGCCGGTCGAACGTCACGGCGGCAACCGCAATGCGGGGGGTCATGGGGGTCCTTTCAGCATGGCTGCCAGGGAGTTTCCCGCCGGTAGTGCGCCCGTGTGGCGCGGAGCCATGGTGCCGGTGGCACTAGTATCTTTGACTAGAGTCCACTGTAATACAGCCCTGTAAGGCGCTGCGCGTATGTCTGTGCGCATTGCCTGCGGCGCGCCCGGCGACGGAGAAGTTTCATTTATCGACGAACAGATTCCCGGCCCGTGAGCCCACCCACCCCCCACCGGCTGCCGCCGCAGCTGACCGGTTTTGGCACCACCATCCCCGGAGCGGTAGCCGTCCCATGATCATGTACCTGCTCATGGGGCTCACCGCCGCCATCGTCTCCTATGCGGCCACGTGGGGCGCCCGCATCGTGGGACACAGGCTCGAGCTTCACCTGCCCATCCGCAGCCGGGACATGCACTCCACGCCGGTGTCCAGGCTGGGCGGCCTGGCCATCTTCCTGGGCGTCATGGTGGCGCTGGTTGTTGCCAGCCAGTCCTTCTTCGTCAAGGACATCTACCGGAACAACTTCTCGCCATGGGGCGTGCTGGCAGGAGCGGCCGTGATCGTCCTGGTCGGTGTGGCGGACGACCTGCTGGACATCCGCTGGTGGGTGAAGCTCATCGGCCAGAGCGCTGCTGGCCTCACGGTGGCCATCTGGGGCGTCCAGATGACCATAGTCCCCTGGGTGCCGGAGCCCATCTACCTCCAGGACGGAACGCTGCGGATCGTGCTGACCGCCGGGCTGATCGTCACTACCATGAACGCCTTCAACTTCATCGACGGACTGGACGGGCTGGCCGCGGGCGTAGCCATCATCGGTGGATCGGCGTTCTTCATCACCGCCTACTGGGTCCACCGCAACGCCGTGCTGCTGGATTACTCGGACCTGGCAACCCTCATCACCGCGGTCCTCGTTGGCGGGTGCCTGGGCTTCCTGCCGCACAACTTCTTTCCCTCGAAGATCTTCATGGGTGACTCCGGTGCCATGCTGATCGGGCTCCTCATGGCGTCGGCCGGCGTAGTGTCCACGGGCCAGATCACCTCCGGGCTCTACGACCGTGCCAACGGTATTTCCACCATCATTCCCATCCTGCTTCCCTTCGCCGTCCTCTTCCTCCCGCTGCTGGACCTGGGACTTGCCGTCGTGCGCCGGACGGCCCGCGGCCGGTCACCCTGGTCCGCAGACCGCGGACACCTGCACCACAAACTGCTGGACATCGGCTATTCGCACCGCACCGCGGTGATCCTGATGTACTTGTGGACCGCCGTGCTTTCCTTCGGCGGCCTGGCGTTCGCCGTCTTCCCCTGGCACATCGTGCTTGCCGTAGACATCTTTGCCACGCTGGTCATGGGACTGGTGACCGCCTGGCCCTACCTGTCACGCGGCAGCAGCGAAACGACGGCGTAACGGCGGTTCTGAATTATTTCTATCTCGTGTAGAATTTAGGGGCAGCCCAAGCTGCCACTCCACCCACTGCCTCCTGGCGATCTGCCATGTGGTGCCGACGATGGGATCGCATGACCTCCAACGCCGAGTCCGGACCTCCCTCCGGCAATGGACCCGTTGGTACGTCCGGTCCCACCCGCTCGCTCTGGCTGAACCTGCTCAAGCGCAGCTCGATTGCCGCCACGGCCGGGCTTGTGCTCTGCGCAATTCCTGCCGGCATCCTCAACGGGGCAACCGGGGCGGTGTCCAGTTTCCTCGGTGGACTGCTGGTGATGCTCTTCTTTGGCATCAGCCTGCTGGTGGGACACTTCGTGGGACGCCGCAACCCCTCCGGTGCGATCGGGATGTTCGTAGCCACCTACTTCATCAAGGTCGTCGGCTTCGCCGTCGTCCTGTTCGCCATAGGTGCTCCGGAGTGGCTCCATGGCCGCTGGTTCATCATCGGCGCCGTTGTGGCTGTCGTCCTGTGGCAGGCCGCGGAAATCCATGGCTTCAGCAGGGCGCGCCTCCAGATCTACAACGATCCAGAAGACAAGGGAGCATCCGATGCGTGATCCGAAAAAACCCGCTGGCGCCGCACACGGCAAGCGCGGCCCACACGGCTCCGCGGAGGCTCCTGCCGACGCATCCACCGATGGCGGCTACAACGCTGGAATGGCTGTATTCAGCTACATCATTGGCGGAATCATCGTCTGGAGTTTGATAGGGTGGGGACTGGATTATCTGTGGGGAACGCGCTGGATTGTGCTCGCAGGCGCTCTGCTTGGAGCCGTCGGAGGTTTCTACCTTTCCCACATGCACGGCCTCACCAGTTCCCGCAAAAATGCTGATGGGCGCCATGCTCCCAGCGCACCGTCCCAGGACGGAGAAGATAATGCCAAATAATTTCACAGGGGGAACAGCAGGCTGTCAGGCTGCCGGACCCCGCCCAACGCCCAATGATGGACACTGCAGAGAGGAAACGCGTTGATCGCGCTTGCGCTCCCGGCCCAAGATTCAGGAGAGTTCACTCCTCCTGGTATTAACGAAATGCATTTGCCGGCAATCCTGCCGTGGGGTGCCGCAGAAGGATTCTCCAAGCAGATGCTGCTGGTCCTCCTCTCTGTCGTCTTTATCGCCGTCTTCTTCGTGCTCGCAGCACGCAAGCAGCAGCTGGTACCCGGCAAGCTCCAGTTCGCCGGCGAAGCCGCCTACGGCTTCGTCCGCAACGGCATCGCCAAGGACATCATCGGCGGCCGGGACTTCATCAAGTACGTCCCCCTGCTGTTCAGCCTGTTCTTCTTCATCCTGGTCAACAACATCTACGGCGCCATTCCGGTGTTCCAGCTCCCCACGTTCTCGCACGTGGGTGGAGCGTACGTGCTGGCCGGCCTGGTGTACGTCACCTGGATCGCCATCGGCATCAAGAAGAACGGCCTCCGCTACTTCAAGCTGGCCACCGTCCCCTCGGGCGTGCCGTGGTACATCCTGCCGATCGTTATCCCGATCGAAATCATCTCCAACTTCGTTGTCCGGCCCGTCACGCACAGCCTCCGTCTGTTTGCGACCATGCTCGCCGGCCACCTGATCGTGATGATCGCCGGTTCCGGCATCGAGTACCTCATCATGCAGGAGAACGTGCTGCTGAAGGGGACCTCAATCCTGGTCCTTGCCGGTGCCATCGCCATGTACATGCTTGAAGCCCTCATCATGGTCCTGCAGGCCTACGTCTTTACGCTGCTGACCGCGATCTACATCGAAGGCGCACTGCACGCCGACAGCCACTAGGCACGCTGCCGGGGCAGCACGCTCCGGCCGCACCACAGTCTTCCCCTAGCGGGGATGAAGCAACCCAAACAACCTGCCACACAAAGTGGCATCTTGAAAGGAAAAAAAATGGAAGGCTCCATCAACGGCTCCCTCAACCTCATCGGCTATGGCCTCTCGGCTATCGGCGGTGGTATCGGTGTGGGTCTCGTGTTCGCTGCCTACATCAACGGCGTTGCACGCCAGCCGGAAGCCCAGCGCGTCCTGCAGCCGATCGCATTCCTCGGCCTGGCCCTGACCGAAGCACTCGCCATCCTGGGCCTGGTCTTCGCTTTCGTTCTCAAGTAAACCTTCAGAACTTCAGCGAACATTCAGAACCGAGTAGATAAGGACGGGTGAAATATGCATCAGCTGATCATCTCAGCCGCCGCTGAAGGCGACGTCAACCCCCTTGTTCCCAATGGCTGGGAAATGCTGGTTGTCTTCGTGGGCTTTGCCATCCTCTTCTTCATCGTGGTCAAGTTTGTTGTCCCGATGTTCGAGAAGACCTTTGCAGAGCGTGCCGAGGCCATCGAAGGCGGCATCGCCAAGGCTGAAAAGGCCCAGGCTGAGGCGTCTGCTGCACTCGAAGAGTACAAGCAGCAGCTGACCGACGCCCGCACCGAAGCCAACCGCATCCGTGAGGAAGCCCGCGCCGAAGGTGCCCAGATCCTCGCGGATCTCAAGGAGAAGGCAGCAGCAGAGTCTGCCCGCATCACCGCGCAGGCCCACGCACAGATCGAATCCGAGCGCCAGGCGGCCGTTGTGTCACTGCGCTCCGAGGTCGGCACCCTGGCCACCACCCTTGCCGGCCGCATCGTGGGCGAGTCCCTCGACGACGACGCACGCGCAGCACGGGTCGTGGACCGCTTCCTGGCAGATCTGGAGTCCCAGAACGCAGGTGCAGCTAAGTAATGGCAGGCGTATCGAGCGAATCGCTGGCAACAGCCCTTGCCGCTTTGGAAGCAAAGCTTCCTACGGCGTCGCTGCAGCTGGCAAAGGAACTCTTCGGAATTCTGGGAATGGTGGACAGCTCGGCTGGCTTGCGCCGTGCCCTGACTGACCCCTCCCGCAGCGGTGACGAAAAGTCGGCGCTGGTGAGGCAGCTGGTTGGCGGAAAAGTCTCCGCTGATGCTGCTGAGATCGCGGGCGGACTGGCCAGCTCACGCTGGGCATCGGCGCGTGACATCGGCGATGCACTCGAGACTCTTGCCGCAACGGTGGTCATTTCCGTTGCTGAAAACAAGTCGGCCGTTTCTGCCTCCGGAATCACTGGCCTGGAAGAGCTGGAAAACGATCTGTTTTCCTTCAACCAGGCTGTTGCCTCCAGCCACGAGGTACAACGTGCTCTGTCCGAACCGCAGGCAAGCGCCGCAGCCAAGGCTGCCCTTGCCGAGAAGCTGGTACCCGGCGTGAGCGAGGAAGCCAAAGTCCTCATCACGCAGGCAGTCAGCCAGCCCCGCGGCATCAAGCCCACCCGGCTTGTGGAACGGTTCGCCGAACTGGCGGCCAAGCGGCAGCAGCGCTGGATTGCAACGGTCAGCGTAACCCGCCCCTTGTCACAGACGCAGCTGGCACGCCTCCAGGCAGGCCTGAACGCACTGTACGGGCGGGAACTGAAGGTCAACATCAACGTTGACCCGTCGCTCATTGGCGGAATCCGCGTCCAGGTGGGAGACGAAGTGCTCGACGCTTCGGTCCTTACCCGGCTGGGCGAACTGCAACGCCAGCTGGCCGGCTAGCCGGACAAGCACAACCAAACTGATAGAAACCCCGGTCACCGTTTGCGGTGATCACAAACAGGAGAGCAGGGACTGCAGATGGCCGAATTGACCATCAACGCCGACGACGTCCGTAATGCGCTGAACGAGTTCGCGGCGTCCTACGAACCCGGGAACGCAGAGCGCGTAGAGGTCGGCCGCGTAACCACCGCTAGTGACGGCATCGCCCGTGTTGAGGGCCTTCCCTCGGTCATGGCGAACGAGCTGCTGCGCTTTGAGGACGGAACCCTGGGCCTGGCCCAGAACCTTGACGTCCGCGAGATCGGCGTGATCGTGCTCGGTGACTTCACCGGCATCGAAGAAGGCCAGGAAGTCCACCGGACCGGACAGGTTCTGTCCGTTCCCGTTGGCGACGCCTTCCTTGGCCGCGTTGTCGACCCGCTGGGCGTGCCCATCGACGACCTCGGCGAGATCAAGGCCGAGACCACCCGCGCGCTGGAGCTGCAGGCTCCCGGCGTGACCCAGCGCAAGTCGGTCCACGAGCCGATGCAGACCGGCCTCAAGGCCATCGACGCGATGATCCCGATCGGCCGTGGCCAGCGCCAGCTGATCATTGGCGACCGCCAGACCGGCAAGTCCGCGATCGCGATCGACACCATCATCAACCAGAAGGCCAACTGGGCTTCGGGCGATGTCAACAAGCAGGTCCGCTGCATCTACGTCGCCATCGGCCAGAAGGCATCCACCATTGCCGCCATCCGCCAGACCCTCGAGGACAACGGCGCGCTGGAGTACACCACCATCGTGGCTTCTCCCGCTTCCGACCCCGCAGGCTTCAAGTACCTGGCACCGTACGCCGGTTCGGCCATCGGCCAGCACTGGATGTACGGCGGCAAGCACGTCCTGATCGTGTTCGATGACCTGTCCAAGCAGGCCGAGGCATACCGCGCCGTGTCGCTGCTGCTCCGCCGCCCGCCGGGACGCGAAGCCTACCCGGGCGACGTCTTCTACCTGCACTCCCGCCTCCTGGAGCGTTGTGCCAAGCTCTCCGACGAGCTCGGTGCCGGTTCCATGACGGGCCTGCCGCTGATCGAGACCAAGGCGAACGACGTGTCCGCCTACATCCCGACCAACGTCATCTCCATCACCGACGGCCAGATCTTCCTGCAGTCGGACCTCTTCAACGCCAACCAGCGCCCCGCTGTTGACGTGGGTGTCTCGGTGTCCCGCGTTGGCGGTGCCGCCCAGGTCAAGTCCATGAAAAAGGTCTCCGGTACCTTGAAGCTGGACCTGGCCCAGTACCGCGACATGCAGGCGTTCGCGATGTTCGCATCCGACCTGGACGCAGCATCCCGCCAGCAGCTGACCCGTGGCGCCCGCCTGATGGAACTGCTCAAGCAGGGCCAGTACTCGCCGTTCCCGGTCGAGGACCAGGTCGTCTCCATCTGGGCCGGCACCAACGGCTACCTGGATGACGTTCCCGTCGAGGACATCAGCCGCTTCGAGGCCGAGTTCCTGGAGCACCTGCGCCACAAGTCCTCGATCCTGACCACGCTGGCCCAGACCAACGTGCTGGACGACGACACCGTTGCTGCCCTCAAGTCCTCCATTGTGGACTTCAAGAAGGGCTTCTTCGGCGAGGGTGACAACCACCTGGTAGGCGCCGGCCACGAGGAGCATGACGCTATCTCCGAGGGCGAAGTCGACCAGGAAAAGATCGTCAAGCAGAAGCGCTAGTTCCGCATCGCCGGGTGTGCCGGGCCCCAGGGTCCGGCCCACCCGGCTACGGAATGTTAGGAAAGGATAAGTATGGGAGCCCAGATCCGGGTCTACCGCCAGAAGATCAGCTCGACCACGTCGATGCGCAAGATCTTCAAGGCGATGGAACTGATCGCTACCTCGCGCATCGGGAAGGCCCGTGCGCGCGTAGCAGCTTCACTGCCTTACGCGAACGCGATCACGCGCGCCGTTTCTGCTGTCGCCAGCCAAAGCGAAATCGACCACCCGCTGACCACTGAGCCGGAGCAGATCCGCCGTGCCGCCGTCCTGGTAATTACCTCGGACCGTGGCCTGGCTGGTTCCTACTCCGCGAGTGTGCTCAAGCAGGCGGAAGGTCTCTTCGAGCTGCTCCACGACGAAGGCAAGGAAGTCAAGACCTACCTCGTGGGCCGCAAGGCCCAGGCGTACTTCGATTTCCGGAACCGCGAGTACTCGCGGGTCTGGACCGGAGGAACCGACGCTCCAGAGTTCGCCACCGCCCGTGAAATCGGCGAAGCGCTGCTGGCAGAATTCGCAACTGACTTCGAAGAGGGCGGCGTGGACGAAATCCACGTTGTCTACACCCGCTTCAAGTCCATGGTTACGCAGGAGCCGACGGTCATCCGCCTGCTCCCGCTGGAAGTAGTGGAAGAACAGGCTGCTTCCGAATCGGATCTCCTGCCGCTGTACGAGTTCGAGCCGGAAACCGAGCGTGTCCTTGACGCCCTGCTGCCGCGCTACATCGAATCGCGGATCTTCGCAGCCATGCTGCAGGCGGCAGCTTCCGAGCTTGCAGCCCGCCAGCGGGCGATGAAGTCCGCAGGCGACAACGCAACGGAGCTGATCAAGAAGTACACGCGCCTGCGCAACACGGCCCGCCAGGCCGAAATCACGCAGGAGCTCTCCGAGATTGTTGCAGGTGCCGACGCCCTCGCGTCCTAGCCTCCGGCGCCTCGGTTCCGCGGAACCAGCACCACCACAGATAAACTTAACCCCACGCCATCTACTGAATGAAGTGAGAGAGATGACTGCCACTGCTACCGAACACGTAGCCGCAACGTCCGGTGCAACCGGCCGTATTGCGCGCGTAATCGGCCCGGTTGTCGACGTCGAATTCCCGGCTGACGCAATCCCGTCGATCTATAACGCCCTTACCACCGAGATCAACCTCAACGGTGAGACCAAGACCATCACGTTCGAGACCTCCCAGCACCTGGGCGACAACCTCGTGCGCGCCATCTCCCTGCAGGCAACCGACGGCCTCGTCCGCGGCACCTCCGTGGTGGACACCGGCGCCCCCATCTCCGTCCCTGTTGGTGACGGCGTCAAGGGCCACATCTTCAACGTGCTGGGCCAGCCCCTGGACGTTGCCGAGTCGGAGCTGGAAGTCAGCGAACGCTGGCCCATCCACCGCAAGGCCCCCAGCTTCGCTTCGCTCGAAGGTTCCACCGAGATGCTCGAGACCGGCATCAAGGTCATCGACCTCCTCACCCCTTACATCAAGGGTGGAAAGATCGGCCTCTTCGGCGGCGCCGGCGTGGGCAAGACCGTTCTGATCCAGGAAATGATCACCCGTGTTGCCCGCAACTTCGGTGGTACTTCCGTGTTCGCCGGTGTTGGTGAGCGTACCCGTGAGGGCAACGACCTCTGGGTGGAAATGGAAGAGGCAGGCGTCCTCAAGGACACCGCCCTTGTCTTCGGCCAGATGGATGAGCCGCCGGGAACGCGACTCCGCGTGGCCCTGTCCGCGCTGACCATGGCGGAGTACTTCCGCGATGTGCAGAACCAGGACGTGCTGCTCTTCATCGACAACATCTTCCGCTTCACCCAGGCGGGTTCCGAGGTTTCCACCCTGCTGGGCCGCATGCCGTCCGCCGTGGGCTACCAGCCCAACCTGGCAGATGAGATGGGCCTCCTGCAGGAGCGCATCACCTCCACCAAGGGCCACTCCATCACCTCGATGCAGGCCATCTACGTTCCCGCAGATGACTACACCGACCCGGCCCCGGCCACCACGTTCGCGCACCTGGATGCGACCACGGAACTTTCCCGTGAAATCGCCTCCCGTGGCCTGTACCCGGCCGTGGACCCGCTGACGTCCACCTCCCGCATCCTGGATCCCCAGTACATCGGCAAGGACCACTACAACACGGCTGTCCGTGTGAAGCAGATCCTGCAGAAGAACAAGGAACTCCAGGACATCATCGCCATCCTCGGTGTCGATGAGCTCTCCGAAGAAGACAAGATCGTCGTGTCGCGTGCACGCCGCATCCAGCAGTTCCTGTCGCAGAACACCTACACCGCCAAGCAGTTCACCGGTGTCGAGGGCTCGACGGTTTCCATCAAGGACACCGTCGAAGGCTTCGCAGCCATTTGCGACGGCGAGCTGGACCACATCGCGGAGCAGGCGTTCTTCAACGTCGGCGGCCTCGATGACGTTGAGCGCCAGTGGGCCAAGATCCAGGAACAGACCAAGTAATATGGCTGAGCTTGAGGTTGAGATTGTCGCAGCGGACCACTTCGTGTGGTCCGGAGCGGCCAAGATGGTCAAGGCCCGCACCAGCGATGGTGAAATCGGAATCCTGCCCGGCCACTCGCCCCTGCTGGCGATCCTGGCCGAGGGTGAACTGGCAATCCAGCCGGTATCCGGGGACCGTATCGCGGTGGATGTGGACGGTGGGTTCTTCTCCGTCGACAACAACCGTGTGGTGATCGTTGCTGACAACGCCCAGCTGGGCGGCTCGGCTACCGCTGGGATCCGCTAGCACGACCTTGATGGACGCACCGGGTATTTCGTTCATCGCACTGGCAATCGTTTTCGGATTGCTGATTCTTGCACTGTGCCTTTCGGGGGTGCGCCGCTTCAACCTGCGGCGTGCCCTCGGCACGGTGGACGCCTCCATTTGCGTAGCTGGGAACAGCTGGCAGATGGGGGTTTGTCGTTATCAGGACAATGACCTTGAGTGGTTCCGGCTTATCTCCCTGAGTGTCCGGCCCAAATACACGTTCAAGCGCAGTTCCCTTGAGCTGCTGGGACGCCGGAAACCGACCGAAGCCGAGGCCGTCAAGGTCCAGCCCGACGTGGTGATCGTCGAACTCCGCTACGAGGGGCAGGACCTGAACTTCGCCATGAAATTTGACGCCTACACGGGTCTTTCATCCTGGCTTGAAGCAGGTCCGGTCATCGGCGTGGGGACCTGGCGCTAGCCAACGTGGACTGGTTCTCAGACATCCGGCTAACGGACGGTCCACTCTATGGAACTGTCCTGGTATTGGGAGTTGGCGGCGCAGCCTACCTCCTGGTGCCGCCCGGGCGCGCCTCCGAAGATGCCGCCATGCGCATCAGGGCCTGGACAATCCGTGTCTTCAGCGCAGTAGCGGCAGCCTTCGTGCTGGTGGCAACGGTCCACTGGGTCATGATCAATGTGCTCACCGTCTTCCCGGAGGACATCCCCGGCCCCGTCCTTCTTTGGTTCGTGCCGGGTGTTGCCGCCGTCATCCTCGGCATCCTTCGAGTGCCGCGGACCAGCTGGACCCACTACGGAACAGGCTTCCTTGCCGCAGTCCTGGTGGTGCTGCTCTCAGCGCTCCAGATCAACGCCTACTTCGGCCTGAACAGGACGGTCAGTGACCTGATGGGTACGGCCTTGGCCCGCATCCCGGTGCTTGAGCAGGACCTGATGCGGCACGCCGGCGAACCAGACGGGGCCCCGCTCCAAGGCTGGAAGCCGGAAGGGGACTTGCCGGCCGGCGGGGAGCTGCGGAAGACCACAATCCCCGGGCAGGCCTCCGGGATGGCAACGCGTGATGCTTTCATCTACCTTCCGCCGGCATACTTTGCTGCCAACCGGCCGGCGCTGCCGGTACTGGTCCTGGTGGCCGGGCAGCCCGGCGGCCCGGCCGACTGGCTGACGGGCGGCGCAATCCGCGGCCATATGGATTCCTTTGCCGCCGCACACGGGGGAGTAGCCCCGGTGGTGGTCATCCCGGACCCCAACGGCTCCCAGTCTGCCAACACCATGTGCATGGACAGCCGGATCGCCAACGCGGACACCTACCTGTCGCAGGACGTGCCCCGCTGGATCAGTTCCTCCCTCGCCGTGGACACCAACCACCGCCACTGGGCCGTGGGCGGGTTTTCCTTCGGCGGCACGTGCGCCGTGCAGATGGGGACACGGCATCCCGATATCTACGCCGACGTGCTGGCATTTTCCAGTGAAGCCGAACCCGCCATCGCCAAGGAACGGCAGAAGACCATCGACGCGGCCTTCCCCGGAAACCCCGACGAATTCATCAAGCAGACTCCTCTGGAGATCATGAAACACCAACGCTTCGAGTCCAGCGGCATGTACCTCACTGCAGGCCAAAACGATCCGGAGTTCGTGGGGAACCTCCACATTCTGGCCGCAGCGGCCGAGAATGCGGGCTTCACCGTACAGGCCCACGAGGTGGAGCATACCGGCCACTCCTGGGACACGTCGTCCAAGCGCTTTGCCGATGCACTGCAGTTCCTCGGCAGCCAGTGGGGCCTGCAGTGGTGAGCGCCGGCAAACCGGACCGCACGACGGCACTGATGTGGGCCGCCGTCGGCCGTCCGGCAGTCCAGCAGGTGGTCGGCACGCTGAAAGCCATGCCCTTCACGCTGGGCGTGGTTGTCGCCTTCCTCGCAGCTGCCGCGTTGACCGGGAGCTTCCTGGACGGTCCGCCGGAGCGGCTGCTCGGGCTCGCCTCGGTCAGCGGGCCCGGCCTGCGCGACGGCAAATGGTGGTCTCTCTTCACCAGCCTCTTCTTCGCCACGAATCCACTGGCCTACCTCAGCGCGTCACTGATGATCGTGCTGCTGCTCGGACTCGCCGAGCGCAAGCTGGGCCGCCGCGCCGCCGTCGGACTCTTCTTCGGCGGACAGTTCGTGGCCGTGACCGTGTTCCTCCTGGTGACACAGCTGGCGGTGTACGTGGGGGACGGCTGGCTGGACAAGATGGTCAATGACAGCCTGATCGGACCCTACGCTCCGGTGCTGACGGCGGGCCTCGCCGCCAGTGCCCGGATCACGCTGCTGTGGCAGCGCCGGCTGCGCACCGCGGTGCTGTCCATCTCGATCCTGTTGGTCCTCTACGTCGGCCACGCTGAAACGGTGATAGGCCTTATCGGTGCGCTCCTGGGCCTCCTCGCGGGCTGGTGGATCCAGGGCGACCAGGGCAGGCTGCACCGCCACCGGTCCACCGGCCGCGAGACCAGGAACCTGCTGGCCCTCACGGTTGCGGTCTTCGCCGTGGGCCCCATCCTGACGGGAATCACGCGCGCGCCCACCGGCCCATTGGCCCTGCTTCGGGATGTGGTGCTCAGTCCGATGCCCACGCTCAGCCAGCTGGTGTTCAACTGCGGCGCCACCGTTGACGCCTCGTGCCTGGAAACGGGGCGGGCAGGGTTCGCGGGGCCGTTCGGACTGGCCCTTGCCGTGGTGCCGGTGATCCTGTTGTTGATCTGCGCGGACGGCATGCGGCGGGGCAGGCGGCTGGCGCTCAGCATAGCCCTGGCCATCCAGCTGGCTGTGACAGCCCTGGCGGCTGTCTACCTTGCCCTCTTCGCCCTGGTTCCCTCGCGCCTTCAAGGGACGCACGCGACCCCCCTGGCTTCAGCGTTTGCCCATGTGCTTCCCCTGGTGATCGTCCCCCTGCTGCTGGCGGTGGTCCTGTGGCTGAACCGCCGCCAGTTCCGGGTGCAGACGCGCCCGGGCGCCCGGCGGACCCTCGGGGCCGTGGTCTGTGGAACGTGGCTCGTCCTGGCGGGCTCCTACACGGTGGCCTGGTTCTGGTCCGGTGGCCTGGCCCGTGACGGCGGCCTGCTGGGCCTGTTCGCAGAGTTGGCCAGGCAATACGTCCCGGTGCCCATCCCGCAGCACTTCCGCAGGGCGTTCCCGGAGCCGGACAGCGCCGAGGCCATCCTGTTTGCGTACTCGGGGCCCGTGTTCTGGCTGGTGGCCTTGGTCGCAGTGTGGTGGGTGCTGGTGGGCCGGCACCACGGGCTGAACTTCGGACGGCAGGACAAGGACCGTGCCCGCCAGCTGCTGCACCAGGGCGGCGGACCGCTGTCCTGGATGGCGTTGTGGGAGCCCAACACGTATTGGTTCAGCCCCGACGGTGCCGGGGCCGTTGCTTTCCAGCAGCACGGGACGGTGGCCCTGACCCTGGGCGGTGCCTTTGGTGAACGCAAGGCGGAACAGCGCGTCACGGAGGGGTTCCTGGACTACTGCCGCAGCCAGGCGCTGATCCCGGCCCTGTATTCCTGCGACGACACGCTGTGGCCGGCACTCAAGGACCGCGGCTTTTCGCGCGTGGCGGTGGCCCAGGAGACCCGGCTGGCGCTGGACGAACTGGAGTTCAAGGGCAAGGAGTGGCAGAACGTCAGGACCGCCTTGAACCGTGCCACCAAACTGGGGGTGCATGCGGTGTGGGGCTCCTACCATTCCCTGCCGGCGGCACTCAGGTCGCGGCTGAACGAAGTGTCGGAAGAATGGGCTGCCGGCAAGTCCGTCCCGGAAATGGGGTTCACCCTCGGGGGAGTGGACGAACTCGATGATGAGGAAGTGCTCTGCTGCCTGGCTGTGGATGGCAATGGTGCGGTCCACGGGGTGACCAGCTGGCTTCCGGTGTACGACGGCGGCCGGCTGGTCAGCAGGACGCTGGACGTCATGCGCCGCGGCAGTGAGGGCTTCCCGGGAGTGATGGAATTCCTGATCGCCTCCGCAGTCCTGGAGCTGCGGGATTCTGTGGACATGATTTCGCTGTCCGGCTCGCCCCTGGCCAGCCGTCCGGAGGCCCAGCCCGGCCGCGGAGGGGAACCGGAGGCCGGGGAGACAGGGGATGGCGACGGAACGGAGGACGACGGGGCCGCCACCGACGAAGGCGCCCAGAACCTGGTGCGGATCCTCGACCTGGTGGGACACGCGCTGGAACCGGTCTATGGCTTCCGTTCCCTGGCAGCGTTCAAATCCCGGTTCCAGCCCGAGTACCGGGCACTGTACCTGTACTACCAGGACCCGCTGCACCTGCCGGCGATCGGGAGGGCGCTGACCCGGGCCTACCTGCCGGGGCTTTCCCTGGCGCAGGGCGCCCGGCTGGTCCGCAAGCTGGTTACCTGAGCGGCCCCACGGCGCGAAGTCTTCAATGGCGGAATACCATTAATTCGCATTTGCTGGGCAAATTTCCCTTTAAACAAATGATCCCCGGCAAATTGCCGGGGATCATTTGTTGAAGCTGTCAGCCGCAAGGTGCGGCCGGCGGCTGCTAGACCAGCGTTACGCCGGTAGCCTGGGGACCCTTGGCGCCCTGGCCGATTTCGAACTGAACCCGCTGGTTCTCGTCGAGGGTCTTGAAGCCGCCGGTCTGGATCTCGGAGTAGTGAACGAAGACATCGCCATCGGAGTCGTCCGGGGTGATGAAGCCGAAGCCCTTTTCAGCGTTGAACCACTTGACGGTTCCCTGTGCCATTTATTTCTCCTCATTGTGGAACTTTTTAAGACCGGCACACCGCGTGCCGGACTTGGTCACTCCGCGAGAAGAATCCTGGTTTGCCTTTTCCGGGAAAGGGTCCGGCGCTGCAGGAGCTTCGCGCTCGCAACATGTCTTGCGAGCATGAAAAACACCTACACAAAGACTGAGACAAGAATTTCATGCCCGTTCCCGCAGGTCAACGGCAGGACCGGTAAAAAGGAGAAAATTTGGGTAAAAAGCAGGTGACGCGGAACGTACTTTCATAAAAGCCCCCATTAGGTGCCCAAAGCAACAAAGATGCGTACCTAGAAAAGCCTGGATTCGCTGTCGTCCACCCCGCGCATTGCGTCATAGTCCAGGGTGACGCAGTCGATCCCGCGGTCGTTGGCCAGGACTTTTGCCTGCGGCTTGATCTGCTGCGCGGCGAAGATTCCGCGGACCGGTGCCAGCAGGGGGTCGCGGTTGAGCAGTTCCAGGTACCGGGTCAGCTGCTCGACGCCGTCGATGTCGCCGCGGCGCTTGAGTTCGATGGCCACGGTTGCGCCGTCCGCGTCCCGGGCCAGGATGTCCACGGGGCCGATCGCCGTGAAGTACTCGCGCCTGATCAGGGAGTAGCCCTGGCCCAGCGTCTCGATCTGTTCGGCCAGCAGCCGCTGCAGGTCCGCTTCCACACCGTCCTTGATCAGCCCTGGGTCCACACCGAGGTCGTGGGAGGACTCGCTGACCTTCTCATGGATGTTGATGATCAGCCGGTCATCGGTCTTGGCCGACTGCACGGTCCACTGCTCCACCACACCCAGTTCCAGGTCCACTTCGTCGGGCGAGGAGACGCGCAGCGTTGCCGGCGGGCTCATCCAGTTCAGCGGCTTATAGGAACCGCCGTCGGAATGCACCAGCACGGAACCGTCCGCCTTCACCAGCAGGAGCCGGGTGGCCAGGGGGAGATGGGCCTTAAGCCGGCCTACGTAATCAACGGAGCAATGGGCTATGACGAGTCGCACGCCGTACAGACTATCGCGTGGGCCGGGCAGGCCGTGCCCGACGGCGGACGGCCGGGAGGGGCGGCGGGGCACCTGCGGCGCGGCGTCGGCGGGGGATCCGCTGGGGCAGAATGGATACATGCCCCGTTCCAACCGTCCCCGCCGTCCCGCTTCCGGCAGGGGCCCCGCTTCCGGCCGCGGTGCAGGGCGGAAGGGAAATGCGGATGTTCCAGAGCTGGACCTGGAACGCGCCCGCGCCGGCATCGCCCGCCGGGAAAGCGCCCCCGACGGCGAGTGGATGGTCCGGACCATGACCGCGAAGAACGCCGAGAAGACCTACATCTGCCCGGAATGCTCCACGGCTGTCCTGCCCGGTGTTGCACACCTGGTGGTCTGGAAGGACGACCACCTTTTTGGGGCGGCCGCCGGCCTGGCGGAACGGCGGCACTGGCACACCAACTGTTGGATGACGCGCAGTTACCGCTACCGCTGAGCCGTGCGGGAGAGTAGTACCGCCGCTGTCGCTAAGCTGGCAGGCATGACTTTTGATCCGGCGTCGTACCAGTTCACCCAAACCCAGGGGCCCGCTCCCATCCGCGCCTCCACCGTCCTGCCTGCCCGGCGCGAGAACATCGAGCTGCAGACGGAGGACGGCCACACGCTGGTGGGTGAGCTGGCGCTGCCGGAATCCGGCCCGGTCAGGGCCACACTGATCACCCTCCACCCGCTGCCCACGCACGGCGGCTTCATGGATTCCCACGTGTACCGCAAGGCCTCCTACCGGCTGCCGGCGCTGGCGGGCATCGCTGTGCTGCGCTTCAACACCAGGGGCACCGCCTCGCCCCGAGGGACCAGCACCGGCACCTTCGAGGAAGGCGTCGGGGAGCGGTATGACGTGGAGGCCGCGGTCCGCTTCGCCGTCGAACGGGGCCTGCCCAACCGCTGGCTGGTGGGTTGGTCGTTCGGGACCGAACTGGCCCTGATGTACGGTGCCGTGGAGCCGGTAGCCGGCCAGATCGAAGGCGCGGTACTACTTTCGCCCCCACTGCACCGCGCCACGGACAAGCACCTGCAGCTCTGGGCGGAGTCCGGCAAGCCCCTCACCGTCCTGGTGCCGGAGCATGACGACTTCCTCCAGCCGGCCGAAGCCGCCGAACGCTTCCGCCTGGTGCCGCAGGCCCGCGTGGTGGGGGTGGCCGGAGCCAAGCACCTCTGGGTGGGGGAGAAGTACGCTGCGCGGGTCTTGAACGATATCGTGGCCCAGGTGCTACCCGGCCAGGCCGGAACAGGACTGCCCCACGAGTGGGACGGGCCGGCGGCGACCGCCGGCGCGTGATGCCGCAGGCTTAGTGCTGGTCCTGCCGGACGATGTAGATCTCGCGGACCAGCAGCAGCACGGCGGCCGCGGTGGGGATGGCGATCAGGGCGCCGAGCACGCCCAGCAAGCTGCCGCCGGCGATGACGGAAATGACCGCCACGGCACCGGGGACTGCGACTGCCTTTTGCATGATGCGCGGTGAGATGAAGTACGCCTCGAACTGCAGGTAGGCGAAATAGCAGACAGCGTAGATGGCCGCCACCTGCCAGCCCTCGGTCAGGGACACGAGGGTCACCACGATGCCCGCGATCATCCCGCCCACCAGCGGGATGAAAGCCAGCAGGACCACGACGAAAGCCAGGAGCAGGGCGAACGGAATGCCCACGATGGACATCACCACGAAGGCGAAGGTGGCATTGAGCAGGGCAACGCAGGCCTGGCCGATCACGTAGTTGCCCACCGACCGCGTGATCTCCTCGGACAGGGCGGCCACCCGCTTCCGCCGGGAACGTGGAGCCAGCCGGTATCCCCACTTCTTCATGGCCGGCAGCGCCGCCAGGAAGTACAGGCTCAGCACCAGGACGATCAGGGCCCCGAAAAGGCTGTTGGCCACGGTGGATCCGAAGCCCAGGACGCCGCCAAAAATGCCGCCCATCGCGGCGGGGTCGTTGACGAACTTGTTCAGTTCCTCCGTAATGCGGTCGCGCACGCCGAACTGGTCATCAAGGCTGCGGAAGAGGTCGGAATCCATGAAGTTGCGCACCCAGTCCGGCGCCTGCCGCACAATCTCGGAGACCTGTTCCACGATGGTGGGAATGAGGGTGGCGAAGAAACCGACGACGGCGCCCATCAGGACCGCCACCGAGACCAGGATTCCGGCAGGCCGGGGGATCTTCCGGCCTTCGAGCCAGCCCACCACCGGCTCCAGGCCCAGCGCTATGAACAGCGCTGCCACGATCCACAGCAGCAGCTGCGTCGTGTGGGAACCGATCCAGTAGACCAGCAGCGCCAAGCCCACGCCCACGGTGCCCATGAACCCCATGTACAGCGGATGCTGCGGTGACATCCGGGGCCCGGGATGGCCGAACTGCGGCTCCTCGTCCCCGTCGTGGTCCGCGTCCGGAACCTGCCCGGTATATTCCGGCGGCATTTCGAACCGGAGCCGCGGCTGGGCGCCGGGCAGCGGCTGGCGGAGCCGGCGGACCACCTCGCCAAGGGCTGCAGCGGCTGAGCCCCCGCGGCGTGCGGCCATGCCCAGCGGAGGAACGGCGGCAGGGACAGGGCCCCTGGGATCCCCTGGATTTCCGGCTGCAGCCGAGGACGGGTCCGTCTTGTCAGTCAATGGTTTTGGGGGCCTGTTCCGTGCGTGGCACCGCCTGCGCGGGCCGGTGTGATGATCATCGCAAACACTATCAGCAGGCTTGCCACCGCGAGCCGAAGGCGCCTCCCGTGAGCCGGCAGTGCCTGGCGGGCGCGGCCCTAAAAGGGGCTCCCTGGTAACAAAAAGGTTACTATTGAAGGTAAACCCCCGCTGATGATAGGTGTTTCCCTTGCGTTTAAAGACTGCAGCCGCACTTGTGCTGCTCGGCCTCCTGACACTTTTGGCCGGTATCGGCCAGAGAACCATCTGGGCTCCCTCCGAGACGTTCACGGCTTCCGCGCCGGCCGGCGCCACCGCGGCGCCGCTGACAGTGATCGACCAGAAGCTGCGCACCTTGCACGGCGGCACGGTCAAGATCAACATCCAGGGCGACGGAAACTTCCTGCTGGCCTCCGGCCGGCCGGACGACGTCGACGCCTGGGTGGGCAAGACAGCCCACAACACCATCAACGGGGTTTCCGAGGATGAGAAGTCCCTCTCCGTTGAGCATGCCGACGGCGAAGGCACGGCCCCCAACCCCGCGGGCTCGGACCTGTGGGTATCAAGCGAGAACGCCAGCGGCGAGCTTGAGTACACCTGGACGCCGCCCGCGGACGGCGACTGGAGCCTCCTCCTCGCGGCCGACGGCACCAAACCCGCCCCGGCCAACATCTCCATGACCTTCCCCAATGACACGTCCACCCCGTGGGCTGTCCCGCTGATGGTCATCGGCGGCATCCTGGTCCTGGGCGGAATCGCCCTGGCACTGCTTTCTGCCCGCCGGAAGGACGGCGAAGGCGGTGGCGACTCCGGCTTCGCCCGCCGTGCCCGGGCCCGGAAGGCGCAAGGCCAGGCACCGTCGTCGTCCTCTTCCTCCAAGGTCACCATGGTGGCCGCCGGTGTGGCGGCAGCTGTACTGGCCGGATCCGGCACCGCCGCCCAGGCGGCCAGCCCCAGCCCGCAGCCTTCGGGCAGCGCCTCATCGCCGGCCAAGGAAGCAGTTGGCCCGCCGGTCCTGCTGGACGCCCAGTTCCGCCGGATCCTCGAACAGGTCTCCAGCGCCACCGACGCCGGTGACGCTGCCAAGGACGCCGCCAAACTCGCGGACCGGGTTGCCGGCCCCGAACTGGAAATCCGCACCCAGAACTACAAGATCCGCTCCCAGGTGGGTTCCTACGAGCCCCGCATGCCCGTCCGCTCCACCAAGCTTCTGACCACGGTGGTCACCAGCGGCCGTGACTGGCCCCGTTCGGTGCTGGCCGTGACCCAGGGCGAAGGCAACGTCGTGCCGCAGATCCTGACGCTGGTCCAGCAGTCTCCGCGCGAGAACTACAAGCTCATGGAAACCACGCCCCTTCAGCCGGGCACCACGTTCCCCTCCATCAGCCGCGGGGGCACCGAAACCCTGGCCGCCGCGGACAAGTCCGGGCTGCTTTACAGCGGCGAGGAAGCCATGTCAGGCCTCGCCGACAGGCTCACGTCCGCGGATTCGCCGTTCAAGGACAAGCTCACCGAGGGCGAATCCTCCCCGTACATCGCTGACACCCTGTCCTACCAGGCAGAGGTGGTCAAGGCCGGGGAGAACGGCAACTTCACCTTCACCCACAAGGTGGTCCCCGAGAGCACCGTGGTCTTCCGGACCTCCGACGGCGGGGCCCTGGTCCTGGGCAGGATCAACTTCGGCTTCGAAGGCACCCCGAAAGCTGCCGGCGACAAGCTCAGCATCGGTGACGACGCCGCAGCCCTGGCCGGCGGCAAGGAAACCACCACCGGCATGGTGTTGAGCTTTGCCGAGTCGATGGCCGTGTATGTCCCCCCGGCGGGATCGACGGACCCGATGAAGCTTGTTGCCGCCACCCGCGGCCTGGTCGGCGCCAGCTTCAAGTAGCGCCCGGCTGCAGTACCCCCGGCAGCGGCCGGAGTGGATAGAGTGGGAAACATGAGTTCGCCAGCTTCCCGCCCAGTCCCTCCTGCCGCTGCCAACCTGCTTAACCTGCGCGGCGCCGTCGACCTTTCCGCGCTGAAGCGCCCCGCCGCCCCTGCCGGCACTCCTGCCCCGGGAAACGCCCCTTCAGGTCCTGCGGCACCGGCGCAGGGCGGCCAGCCGGGCGAACCGGCAGGCGGACCCGAACTCAAGGTCGACGTCACTGAAGCCAACTTCCAGCAGCTGGTGGAACTGTCCGCACAGGTTCCGGTGGTGTTTGCCCTGTGGGCCTCCTACTCGCCGGAGTCCAGCAGGATGTTGGACACCCTGGACCGCGTCGTGGCCAGCTACGGCGGACGCCTGGTCCTGGGGGCCGCCGACATCGAAGCCTTCCCGCAGCTTGCCCAGGCCTTCCAGGTGCAGGCCGTCCCCACCGCCGTCGCCGTCCTCAAAGGGCAGCCCGTACCGCTTTTTCAGGGCGCAGCGGAGGAACAGCAGGTGCGCAGCCTCTTCGACGAACTCCTCAAGGTGGCTGCCGCCAACGGGGTCACCGGAAGCCTGGACGCCGGCGGGCCCGCCGAACAGGAACCCGCACCGCTGCCGCCGCTGCACCAGGCCGCCTACGACGCCATCGAGGCCGGCAACTACGCAGCGGCCGCCGAGGCCTACCGCCAGGCGCTCAAGGAAATGCCGTCGGACCATGAAGCCAAGGCAGGGCTGGCCCAGGTGGAGCTGATGGACCGGCTGCAGTCCGTCTCGGCCCAGGACAGTGACGCCCTGCGTACGCTGGCGGCGGATGAGCCGGACAACCTCGAGGCGCAGCTTGGCGTGGCAGACCTGGACGTGGCCGGCGGCCACGTGGAGGATGCGCTGAACCGGCTGGTGGCCTTCATCGGCCGGAACTTCGGCCCGGAGCGTGAAACTGCGCGCGTCCGGCTGCTGGAACTGTTCGAGGTGGTGGGCGCCGGCGACGGGCGCGTCGCCAAGGCACGCCAGGCGCTGGCCCGGGTGCTGTTCTAGTGCCGGCCCTCTTCCAGCCGCTGGCGCTGAGGTCCATGGAACTGCAGCACCGGGGCTGGGTTTCGCCGATGTGCCAATACAGCTGCGATCCCGACGACGCCCCCGGGGTCCCCAACGACTGGCACCTGGTGCACCTGGGCGGCTTCGCCGTGGGCGGTGCGGCGATGATCCTCACGGAGGCCGCGGCGGTGAACGCCGAGGGCCGGATCAGCCCCCGCGACGCCGGCCTGTACAACGACGAGCAGGCGGCTGCCTGGCAGCGGATCATCTCCTTCGTCCACCGGAACGGTACTGCCGGCACCAAAATCGGTGTCCAGTTGGCGCACGCCGGCCGGAAGGCATCCACCTACTGGCCGTTTTCCGGCAAGCACGGCAGCGTGCCCGCCTCCGATGGCGGGTGGGACACGGTGGGCCCGTCCACCACGTCCTTCGAGGGCTACGCGGCACCTGCCGCCATGAGCGTGGAACAGATCCACGGCGTCGTCGCCGATTTTGCTGCCGCTGCGGAACGGGCAGTGGCCGCCGGCTTTGACACCATGGAGATCCATGGGGCGCACGGGTACCTCCTGCACCAGTTCCAGAGCCCGCTGATCAACCAGCGCGATGATGAGTGGGGCGGGGACGAGGCCGGCCGCAACCGGCTGATGCTGGCCGTTGTTGACGCCGTCCGCGCCGCGATTCCCGATTCCATGCCCCTGCTGCTCCGCATCTCGGCCACCGACTGGGCGCCGGGCGGGGTGGACCAGGCAGCCTCCGTCAGGCTGGCCCGCGAGGCGGCTGCGCACGGAGTGGACCTGGTGGATGTTTCCAGCGGCGGGGCGGTGGCCCACCAGCAGATCAAGCCGGGCCTGGGCTACCAGACCGGGTTCTCCGCCGCCATCCGCGGGGAGGCAGGAATCGCCACCGGCACCGTTGGCCTGGTGACCACCCCCGGACAGGCGGAGCATGCCGTTGCCACCGGGCAGGCCGACGGCGTCTTCATTGCCCGGGCCGCGCTGCGCGATCCCCACTGGTGGCTCCGGGCCGCGTTCGAACTGGGGCACGACCTGGCCTGGCCGCCCCAGTACGAGCGTGCCATCCCGCGGCGCACCTTCTGAGCCGCATCTTCTGGAACGGAGCCCACGCATGGCGCACACCGGCGGGAACGGCCCGCACACCCCGGTTGACCGGCAGTTGGAGGCGAAGATCCTGGAACTGCTGGCTGCCCGGGCGGCAACGTCCACCATCTGCCCGTCCGATGCCGCCAGGGCCGTGGGCGGCGAGGACTGGCGGCAGCTCATGGACCCGGCCCGGGAAGCTGCGCGGCGCCTCGTTGACGCCGGCCAGGTCCACATCACCCAGGGCGGGTCCGTAGTGGACCCTGCCACGGCGAAGGGGCCGATCCGGATCCGCAAAGCGCGTTAAAGCCGGGCGTGTCAGCCCAGCAGGTCATCGACGTAGCACCAGCGCCATTCTTCGCCGGGTTCGATGCTGCGCATGACCGGATGGCCGGTTTCCTTGAAATGGCGGCTTGCGTGCCGTCCCGCGGAGGAATCGCAGCAGCCGACGTGGCCGCAGGCAAGGCACATCCGCAGGTGCACCGGTGTGGTGCCCTCCCGTTCGCAGCCTGCGCAGGCCGGGTTGTCGGGAACCGGTGAGGGCATCGCCGCGGTCAGGTGGTCGCAGACGCCGCCCGGCTGGGACAGCCCCTCGCCGCCCCCGCCGGCGGCTGTGTCCAGTTCATGGAGGGATGCGTCGAGCATGGATTCCTCAACGTCCAGCCGTTCCAGGACTTCGCTGAGGACCTCGTGGGCAAAGTCCCCGCCGCGCCGGAGCTCCAGTACCTTGTCCCGTTCGGCTTCCAGCATGGCCATCCGCAGCTGGGCGTAGCGCTGGCTGGGGGTCGCCGCCTCTGCCGCCGGCCGGCCCAGGCGCTCCCAGGCGGCCAGCCCGCGCTCCTGGGTCCGCCGCCGCAGCATGTCCATCACTTCGGGCGGATCGCTGTCGCGCCGGAGCTGCTCCAGCCGCTCCATTCCCGCAGCGGTGGCCAGCTGCATGAGCGAAGCCTGGTTCAGCGCATCCTCGCGCCTGTCCGGCCCCGGCACCCCCAGCGCCCGCACCAGGGCCGGCAGCGTAAAGCCCTGCAGCACCAGGGTGCCGCCAACTACCACCATGGCGGCCAGCACCAGCACATTCCGGTGTTCCAGGTCACCGGGCAGCGTCAGGACGGCGGCAAGGGTCACCACCCCGCGCATGCCGGCCCAGGACACGATGGCGGGAAACTGCCAGGGCGGCGCGGGGTCCTTCCGCTGCACGGACGGAATCAGGCGCGGGAGGTACGTCGAGGGAAAGACCCAGAGCGGGCGCAGAACCAGCACGGCCAGCAGGATCACCGCGCAGCCAAGCCACACCCTGCCGGCCCCCAGCGAGTCGTCCTGGACGCTGTCGATGATGGTCCGCACCTGCAGGCCAATCAACAGGAACACGGAGTTCTCCAGCAGGAACTGCACGGTGTCCCAGTTGCTGCGGGCGCTTTGCCGCGCGGCGCCGTTGGGCATGGACGGCGCCTTGGTGCCCATCACCAGTCCGGTGACGACGACGGCGAGCACGCCCGATGCATGGATGGCCTCGGCCGGAAGGAAGGCAACGAAGGGGGCCATCAGCGACGTTGAGGTGTTGATGGCCACGTTGCTGATCCGTTTCCGGATTTCGGTCAGGATGTAGGCGGCAGCAAGGCCCACCACCAGCCCGCCGCCGGCCGCCAGCACGAAACCGCCGGCCACATCCAGCGCGGACACGGAACCGGCGATGGCAGCCACGGCAGCCCGCAGGCACACCAGCGCTGTTGCGTCATTGACCAGCGATTCGCCCTCAAGGATATTGACGATCCTCCTGGGCATGCCCACCCGCCGGGCGATTGCGGTGGCCGCCACGGCGTCCGGGGGAGCCACCACCGCGCCCAGTGCGATGGCGGCGGCCGGCGGGATTTCCGGGAACAGCCACCACACCACCGCTCCGACCCCGAGGGTGCCGAAGATGACGTAGCCCACGGACAGGAGCCCGATGGAGCGCCGGTTCGATGTGAAGTCAAAAAGCGACGTCCGGAACGCGGCGGCATAGAGCAGCGGAGGCAGCAGGCCAACCAGGACCAATTCGGGATTGAGCTCCACTGGCGGAATGAACGGCAGGAACGAACCCGCCACCCCGGCCAGGGCCAAAAGCAGGGGAACCGGGAGGTTGAGCTTCCGGCCCACCGCGCTGCCGGCACACACCACCGCAACGATCACCAGCAGGCCCAACGCGATGTCCATGACGTTAGTCTCCCACCCCCGCAGCGTCGGTCCGCGGACTAGGCTGGCACCATGACTGCTCCGATCCCTGAACAGCCGCCGGCTTCCGGCCCCGTGCCGGCCCTTTCCATCCGCGGGCTGGCCAAGCGGTTCGGCGGGAAGATCGCGGTGGACGGCATCAGCTTGGACGTCCCGGCCGGTTCGTTCTTTGGCATCGTGGGACCCAACGGCGCGGGCAAGACCACAACTCTGTCCATGGCCACCGGCCTGCTGCGGCCGGACTTCGGGACCGCCGTGGTGCACGGTGTCGACGTCTGGCAGCACCCCCTTGAAGCCAAGCGGCTCATGGGCATCCTGCCCGACGGCGTCCGGCTCTTCGACCGGCTGACGGGCGAGCAACTGATCACCTATGCCGGCCTGCTCCGCGGCATGGACAAGGCCGTCGTGGCAGCGCGAGTTGGGGAACTGCTGGCCGCCATGGACCTCAGCCAGGATGCGGGCACGCTGGTGGTGGACTACTCGGCGGGCATGACGAAGAAGATTGCCCTGGCCTCCGCACTCATCCACGCCCCGCGGCTCCTGGTCCTGGACGAGCCCTTCGAAGCGGTCGACCCCGTATCTGCGGCGAACATCCGTTCCATCCTGGACCGGTACGTGGACTCCGGCGGGACGGTCATCGTGTCCAGCCACGTGATGGACCTGGTCCAGCGGATGTGCGACCACGTCGCGGTGGTGGCCAAAGGCCAGCTGCTGGCCGCGGGCACCGTGGACGACGTGCGCGCCGGCGCCTCGCTCGAGGACCGCTTCGTCCAGCTGGTCGGCGGCCACAGCCAAACGGAAGGGCTGGAATGGTTGCGCACCTTCTAAGGCTCAAGCTCACGCTGCTCCGGAACGGACTGCGCCGCAGCCCCTGGCAGCTGGTGGGCATGGCCGTCGCCGGACTCTACGCGCTGGGGGTGGTGGCGACGCTGGTCATGGCCCTGGTCCTGCTGCGCGCCGCCGGGCCGGTCACAGCACACACCGCGGTGGTCCTGGGCGGCTCCGCCGCCATCCTGGGCTGGGCAGTGGTCCCGGTGGTGGCGTCGGCCACGGACATGACCCTCGATCCGGCCCGCTTCACCACCTTTGCCATCCCCATGAAGCAGATGCTCGCCGGGCTGGCGCTTGGCGGCCTGATTGGCATCCCCGGCCTGGCCACCACGCTGGTGTCCCTGGCCACCGTGGTGACCTGGTCACGCGGCCCGCTTCCGGCGCTCGCAGCACTCGCGGGCGCGTGCCTGGGCGTCATGACGTGCGTCGTGCTGGCCAAGGTGGTCACCACGGCAACAGCGAGCCTTGCCGCGTCCAGGCGCTTCAAGGACATCAGCGCCCTCGCGTTCATGGTGCCGCTGGTCCTGCTGGGTCCCATCGTGGCGGGGGTTGGCCGCGGCATCTCAGGGTCCACGGGGTTCCTGCCGGACTTCGCCCGGGCCCTGTCCTGGACGCCGCTGGGGGCGCCATGGTCGCTGGCTGGCGATATCGCGTCGGGCCGGCCCGCCGAGGCCGCGGTGAAGCTGGTGATTTCGATGGTTGTCCTCGCGGCCCTGGCCTGGTGCTGGAAACTGCTGCTCGGCCGGGCGCTGGTCACGCCGCCCTACGCCGGCGCCGGGAAGCGGAGGGGCGGCAGGCTGGGCCTGTTCGGCGTGCTGCCCGCCACCCCTGCCGGTGCCATCATGGCAAGGTCGCTGACCTACTGGTTCCGCGACCCCCGGTACTCGGGCTCCCTGGTGGTCATCCCACTGCTTCCGGTAGTGCTGGCGTTCCAGGGGGCGCAGACCGGCAGCTACGGCAGCCTGGCGTTCCTTGCCCCGGTGTCCGCCTTCATCCTGGCCTGGTCCATCTCCGCCGATGTCTCCTATGACAACACCGCCTTCGCGCTGCACCTGGCCACCGGCGTCCGGGGAGTGGCGGACCGGCTGGGCCGGGCACTGGCGTGCATGACCTTCGCGCTGCCGGTGGTGCTGGTGTTCTCGGTGGGGTATGCCGCCTTTGCCCGCAACTGGGCGGTGCTGCCCGGCCAGCTGGGGTTCAGCCTAGGGATCCTCTTCACCGGCCTGGGGCTGTCCTCGGTGGTGTCGGCCCGGTACACGGTCACCGTCCCGTTGCCGGGGGACAGCCCATTCAAGAAGCCCCCGGGCAATGTGGGGCAGACCTTGGCCGTGCAGTTCGTGGGAATGCTGGTCCTGATGGTCCTGGTCCTGCCGGAGGCGGCGTTGCTGGTGGCCCAGGCGGTCACGGGTAACATCCTGTTCGGCTGGCTCAACCTGGCGGTGGGAACCGTCCTGGGCCTGGTCCTTTTCCTGTCCGGCGTCCGGCTTGGCGGCAGGTGGCTTGATGCCCGCGGGCCTGAGCTCCTGGCGCAGGTCACCGTCAACCGCTGACAGTTCCAGGAAGGGAACAGCATGGAAGTCGTAATCCTCGGCGGCAGCCGGCAAGTTGGAAGGCTCGCCGCCGACGCCGTCGAACAGCTCGTCCGCCGCAAGCCGGACGCGGTCCTGGGCTTGGCCACGGGTTCCTCGCCGCTGCCGGTGTACGACGAACTGGCGGCCCGGCACGGGCAGGGACTCGATTTCAGCCAGGCATCGGCATTCGCGCTGGATGAATACGTTGGCCTCCCCGCCGGCCATCCGGCCTCCTACAGCGAGGTGGTCCGCCGGGAGTTCACCAACCGCGTGAACATCGCGCCGGAGAACGTCCACGTGCCCGACGGAACAGCCGCGGACATCCCCGCTGCCTGCACCGCCTACGAAGAGGCCATCACGGCTGCCGGCGGCATTGACCTGCAGTTGCTGGGCGTGGGTACCGACGGCCATATCGGCTTCAACGAACCGTGCTCCTCCTTCGCGTCACGGACCCGGATCAAGAGCCTGATCGAACAGACACGCCGGGACAACGCCAGGTTCTTCGACAACCTGGGTGGCGTGCCGCACCACGTCATTACCCAGGGACTGGGCACCATCATGGCGGCGCGCCACGTGATCCTCCTCGCCACGGGCGCCCAGAAGGCCCAGGCCGTCCGCGACTTCGTGGAGGGGCCGGTGGCCGCCATCTGTCCCGCTTCGGTGCTGCAATTCCACCCGCACGCCACCATCCTGCTGGACGAAGCAGCAGCCTCGGCCCTGAAACTCGCTGATTTCTACCGCCATACGTATGAAAACAAGCCGACCTGGCAGGGGCTGTAGCGCGGCTGCGGGACACCGGCAGGCTGCAAAAAAGGACGACGGCGGCCGGTTCCGGACCCCGGCGCGGGCGTGCCGCCGTCGAACGCCGGGCCGCCGGAAAGGCTAAGATGGATGCCATGACTAGCATGACGGACCCTCTCGAAAACGACCCGATGCGCGAGCTTTCCGGGGCTGGAACGTCCACGGCCACCATTGAGCGCGAGGAACTGCGCCAGGAGGTGGAACCGGGCGACCGGGAGCGCTTTGCCCACTATGTGCGCAAGGAAAAGATCATGGAGTCCGCGATGACCGGGGAACCCGTCATTGCCCTGTGCGGCAAGGTCTGGACGCCTGGCCGGGATCCGCAGAAATTCCCGGTGTGCCCCGAGTGCAAGGAAGTCTATGAAGGCCTCCGGCCGGGCAACGACGGCGGGAAGGGTCCGGGGGACTCGGGCAACAACAAGTAGTGACGGAGACGCTCTTCGGCGGCCCCACCCTGCCTCCGGCCTACCCGGAACGTGCAGCCTGGGGAACCGCCCCGAAACTCCGTGCCTGGCAGCAGGAAGCCCTTGACCTCTACCTGAAGAACAGCCCGCGCGACTTCCTCGCCGTGGCAACCCCGGGTGCAGGTAAGACCACGTTCGCGCTGCGCATCGCCTCCACCCTGATTGATTCCGGTGCCGTCAACCGGGTGACCATCGTCGCCCCGACTGACCACCTGAAACGCCAGTGGGCGGATGCGGCCGCCAAAGTAGGGATCGCCATCGACCCCAATTTCAAGAACTCCGACGGCCAGCACGGCCGCGGCTTCATCGGCGTTGCCGTCACCTACGCACAGGTGGCCAGCAAACCCCTGCTGCACCGGGCCAAGACCGAGGCCGCCCGAACCCTGGTGATCCTGGATGAGATCCACCACGGCGGCGAGGCGCTGTCCTGGGGCGACGGCCTGCGCGAGGCGTTCGACCCCGCGGTGCGCCGGCTGTCCCTGACCGGTACGCCGTTCCGTTCGGATACTTCGCCCATCCCGTTCGTGGAGTACGCGGAGGACCGGGACGGCATCCGGCGCTCCAAGGCCGACTACACCTACGGCTACGGCAACGCCCTCCGGGACCACGTGGTGCGTCCGGTGATGTTCATGGCCTACTCCGGCCAGATGCGCTGGCGTACCAGCGCCGGTGAGGAAATGGCCGCCTCCCTGGGTGAGGCCGCCGTGACCAAGGACATCACCAGCCACGCGTGGCGGACCGCCTTGAACCCGGCGGGGGAGTGGATTCCCGCTGTCCTGGCCGGTGCGGACAAGCGGCTCAGCGAAGTCCGGCGCACCGTGCCGGACGCCGGCGGCCTGGTCATCGCCACCGATCACGAGGACGCCCGGGCCTACGCCGGGCAGCTGAAGAGGATCACCGGCGAATCGCCCACCGTCATCCTGTCCGACGACGCCAAGGCATCCAGCAAGATCGAGGACTTCTCGGCCGGCGACAAGCGCTGGATGGTTGCGGTCCGCATGGTGTCCGAAGGCGTCGACGTGCCGCGGCTGTCCGTGGGTGTCTATGCTACCTCAACATCCACGCCGCTGTTCTTTGCCCAGGCTGTGGGACGTTTCGTGCGCGCCCGCAAAAGGGGCGAAACGGCGTCGGTCTTCCTGCCATCCGTGCCGCAGCTGATGGCGCTGGCCAACTCCATGGAGATGGAACGGGACCACGCGCTGGACCGGCCCGAGAAGGAAGACGGAGACGGCCTCTTCAACCCCGAGGACTCGCTGATGGCCGAGGCCAACCGCGAGGACAAAGCCTCGGACAGCCTGACCAAGGGCAAGTTCGAGGCACTGGACTCCCAGGCGTCCTTTGACCGCGTGTTGTTCGACGGCGGCGAGTTTGGCACCGGTGGTGAAGTGGGGTCCGACGACGAGCTGGACTTCCTGGGGATTCCGGGCCTTCTGGACGCCGAACAGGTGGGGACGCTGCTGCGCCAGCGCCAGCACGAGCAGCTGAACCGGAAGAACCGGAGGACACCCGCGGCCGAGCCTGCAGCGCCCGCCGTCCCCGACCACCGGATGCTGATGGACCTGCGCAACGAACTGGCCAAGAATGTGGCCGCCTGGTCTGCCCGGACCGGGACCCCGCACGGGGTGGTGCACACCAAGCTCCGCACTGTCTGCGGCGGACCTCCGGTGGCCCAGGCCAACGAGGAGCAGCTGAAGTCCCGGCTGCGCAAGCTCCAGGACTGGTTCGTGGGCCGCAAGTAGCGGCCCAGCGGCAGGGAATCAGGCGATGTCCGCCCCGCCGAGCTCCATTTCTGCGACGGCGTCCTCCAGGTCCTCGGCGATGCCGGCGGTCAACGACCGCACCACGGTGACGCCGTAGCCGGCCTGGACCGCGTCCAGGGCGGTGGCCTTCACGCAGTAGTCGGTGGCGATGCCAACCACCACCACGTCCTCCACGTCGTGGCTCTGCAGCCAGTCGTCAAGGCCGATGGCGTCCTCATCAGTTTCCAGTGCTGCCGCGGCGCCGGGCAGGCCGCCTGCCTGGCGCTCGCCGGTGGGAACTGCGTCCTCCGGCGCCAGCAGGCCCTCGAAGCCCGAGTAGGCTGCGGCGAACTGGCCCTTCCGGAAGTAGGCGTCCACGTATTCGGTGTCCAGGTCCGGGTGGAGGTCGGCGCCCCGGGTGCCTGCCACGCAGTGCCGGGGCCAGCTGTCCCGGTAGTCGGGCGTCTCGGAAAAGTGGCTGCCCGGATCGATGTGCCAGTCCTGGGTGGCCACCACGTGGTCGAATTCGGTGTGATGGGCGTCCAGGTACTCGCTGATCGCACCGGCGACCGCGGCACCGCCGGGGACAGCGAGCGAGCCCCCTTCGCAGAAATCGTTCTGCACGTCCACGATGATCAGCGCGCGGGACATCAGTTCTCCTCGTAGATGGTGGGAATCGCGGGCTCGCCGCGCTGCAGGCGGTTGACCACCGGCGGCAGCTCCGCCATGGTATCTGCGTGCCGCTGCCGTGCGCGCAGCACGCCTTCGTGGCCGGTCCACCCCGGGAGCAGTTCGCCGTTCTTCATAAACTGCTGCAGGAGCGGACGGTCGTTGCCGTCATCCTCCGGCCGGTGACCCACGCCCACTACCTCCGAGGTGGCGCGGCCGCGTTCGTCCAGCTTCCGGAGGGCATATTTGCGGCCGCCCACGCTGGCTTTATTCTTGGCCGCCTTGGCCACGGAGACGAAGTTGCCCTCGTCGTCGGCGCGGCTGACCAGCTTGTAGACCATGCTGGCGGTGGGGGCGCCCGAGCCGGTGACCAGCGACGTGCCCACCCCGTAGGAGTCCACGGGAGCGGACTGGAGGGCTGCGATGGCGTATTCGTCCAGGTCCGAGGTCACCACGATCTTGGTGTGCTCGTTGCCGAGGTCGTCCAGGAGCCGGCGAACCCACTGGGCCTGGGCCACCAGGTCGCCTGAGTCCAGCCGGACGCCGCCCAGGCCGGGCCCTGCCAGCTCGACGGCTGTACGGACGGCCTTCTCGACGTCGTACGTATCCACCAGGAGGGACGTGCCCGCGCCCAGCGAGGCCAGCTGGGCTTCGAAGGCCTCCCGTTCGGTATCGTGCAGCAGCGTGAAGGAGTGTGCGGCGGTGCCCACCGTCTTCACGCCATACCGGATGCCCGCCTCCAGGTTGGAGGTGCTGTCGAAACCGGCAATGATCGCCGCGCGCGCCGAGGCGGTGGCCGCTTCCTCGTGCGTGCGCCGGGAGCCCATCTCGATGCAGGGCCGGCCGCCCGCGGCGGTGACCATCCGGGAGGCGGCGGAGGCGATGGCCGTGTCGTGGTTGAGCACTGACAGCAGGTAGGTCTCCAGCATGCAGGCTTCGGCGAACGAGGCCTCCACCACCAGGATGGGGGAGTTGGGGAAGTACGCGTCCCCCTCGGCGTAGCCCCAGATATCGCCGGAGAACCTGTAGTTGGCAAGGTAATCCAGGGTCTCCGGGTTGACTACGTTGGTGCGTTCCAGGAACTCCAGTTCCGCCTCCCCGAAACGGAAATTAGCGATCCCTTCGAGCAGGCGCCCGGTGCCGGCCACGATGCCGTAGCGCCGGCCGTCCGGCAGGCGCCGCGCAAACGCCTCGAACACGGACCTGCGGTGGGCCGCCCCGGAATGGAGGGACGCCTGCAGCATGGTCAGCTCGTAGTGGTCGGTATAGAAGGACGTGCGGGGATGGTGCCAGCCGGCTGAGGTGCTCACGAAAATCACTCTATCGGGCGTCCCCATAGAATGGACAGATGACCATAAGCGTTGCGCCCGGCCCTGATACACAGGAGGGCATCCGGACCGGCACAGCAGAGTCCACCGACTCCCTGACCGCGCCGGACATTCCCTGGAACCTGGTGATCTGGAACGATCCTGTCAATCTGATGAGCTATGTCAGCTACGTCTTCCAAAGCTACTTCGGCTATTCGGAAAGCAAAGCCAATAAACTCATGATGGAGGTCCACAAAAAGGGCCGGTCCATCGTTGCCTCCGGCAGCAAGGAACAGGTGGAGCGCCACGCCGTCGCCATGCACGCGTTTGGGCTCTGGGCCACCGTGGAAAAAGCCAGCGGTGGAACGGGTGGCAAGTCCGGCAGGTCCGGCGGTCCGGGCCAGGGTAAGGGGAAACGTGGCTAAGGCATTCAAATACGGACTCAAGGGCATCACGGGGTTCCTGGAACCGGCCGAACGGGACCTGCTGCGCAGCCTCATCGACGACGTGATTTCCATGCTCCAGCCGGAGGACCGTTCCGGGCAGGACCCGCTGGCAGCCCTCATTGGCCTGGACATGGACGTGGCTGAGCCCACCGACCGTGCGGTCAAGCGGCTGCTGCCCAATGTGGCGAAGGACGACGGCGCCGCGTCCCTTGAGTTCCGGCAGCTCACCGAGCGTTCACTGCGGGAAACGAAGATCGGTGCGCTGCGTGCGGCGGCGCTGGACCTGGACAAAGACGAGATCGTGCTGACGCCCGAAGGGGCAAGGCACTGGTCCATGGCGCTGAACGACGTCCGCCTGGTGCTGGCGGAGCGGCTGGACATCAGGGACGAGGCCGACGCCGAGCATGTCCACCGCATGCAGGACTGGTCCCAGGCCGAGGACGTGGAGAGCTACCTGGCGCTGGTGTACAACTTCACCACCTGGCTGCAGGAATCCCTGGTCCAGGCCATGCTGCAGTCCATGGAATCCCACCGGTGAGCCACGGCGGCCCGGGGGAGGCCGTCCCTGTGACACAGCAGACACGAGTCGCTGGACACAAGATGATGACTGACGCTTCCGCGACCACCTATCCTCGAATAACCATGACAACAGCCTCGAGCGCGGAACCGTCGGCGGAAATACAGCCCGCGGCCGCAAGCGACGTGCCGGCCGCCGCCCCGGAAGCCCGGCCCATCGGTGTCTTCGACTCCGGTGTTGGCGGACTCACGGTGGCCCGCTCCATCATCGACCAGCTCCCCAACGAGTCCATCCTTTACGTGGGGGACACCGCCCATGGCCCCTACGGGCCGCTGCCCATCGCAGAGGTGCGTGCCAATGCCCTCGGCGTGATGGACGAACTTGTGGACTCCGGAGTCAAGCTGCTCACCATCGCCTGCAACTCGGCGTCGGCCGCTGTCCTGCGCGATGCCCGCGAGCGGTACACGGCCAAGTACGGCATCCCGGTCATCGAGGTGATCCAGCCCGCGGTCCGGCGCGCTGTTGCCGCCACCCGCACGGGAAAGGTCGGCGTGATCGGAACATCCGCGACCATTGGCTCGCGCGCCTACGATGACACTTTTGCCGCGGCTCCGGATTTGCAGATCACTTCCGCGGCCTGTCCCGAATTCGTCAGCTATGTGGAGGCGGGCATCACCACCGGCCCGGCCCTGCTTGAAGTTGCGGAGGAATACCTCGCGCCGCTGAAGGCCGCCGGGGTGGACACCGTGGTGCTGGGCTGCACCCACTACCCGCTGCTGACGGGCGTCATCTCCTACGTCATGGGCGCGGATGTCACCCTGGTCTCCAGCGCCGAGGAAACCGCCAAGGACGTATACCGTGCCCTGGCCACCCACAGCCTGCAGCGCACCGGGGAGGTTCCGCCCGAGCACCACTTCGTGGCCACCGGTGACGCGGGGCAGTTCGAGGCGCTGGCCCGCCGGTTCCTGGGCCCGGAAGTGCTCTCGGTCCGGCACGTGGACCACGTGGCAGCGCAGTACCCCACGGGGAGCCTGGCGCGGATTACTCCTGAGATGATCGCCGCCGCGCAAAGCGCACGCAGCCGCCCCAGGATCTCGAACTTCGTGGGCGGCGGGCTGGCCGGGGCGCGCCACGGTGGAGGGTCCGCCCAGTGAAGCTGACCATCGTGGGATGCACGGGCTCATTCCCCGGACCCGGCTCCCCGGCGTCGTGCTACCTCCTGACTGCCACCGACGGCAAGCGGACCTGGAAGGTGGTGATGGACCTCGGCAGCGGAGCCCTGGGAGCCATCCAGCGGTACACCGACCTGGAGGACATCGACGCGATCTTCCTCACCCACCTGCATCCTGACCACTGCATGGACCTGTGCGGGCTGCATGTTGCCATCCGCTGGAAGCCCGGTGGCTGGGGCCGTGGCCGGATCCCCGTCTGGGGCCCCGCTGCCACGGCAGACCGGATGGCCACCGCCTACGGCCTGCCCCTGGATCCCGGCATGCACGAAGAGTTCGACTTCACCAACTGGACAGAACGCGAACCCGTAACCGTGGGGCCGTTCACCATCACCCCGTTCGCCGTGAACCACCCCATCGAAGAGGCCTACGCGCTCCGCGTCGAAGTGGTGGAGCCCGGCAAGGACGGCGCTCCTGTGTCCCGTGTCCTGACCTATTCCGGTGATACCGATTCCTGTGCCGGGCTCGAGGAAGCCGCCAAGGACGCGGACCTGTTCCTGTGCGAGGCAGCCTTCGAAGAGGGCCGGGACGACGGCATCAACGACGTCCACCTCACGGGCAAGCGGGCCGGGGAAGCGGCGGCCGCCGCGGGTGCACGGCGCCTCCTGCTGACCCATATTCCGGTGTGGACCTCCCAGACCACCGTGATGGCCGAAGCCCGGCCGGTGTTCCCGGGCGACGTGGCAGTTGCCGTAGCGGGCGTGCACTACACCATTTAGCGGCGCCGGATCGCGGGCGACTGCCTGCCGCGCAGGCACTCGATAAGCTAAAGGCATGACATCTGAAGCAACAGCAGTGCCCGTAGTGCGTGCCGACGGCCGTGCCCCCGACCAGCTCCGGCCCATCAGCATCACCCGCGGATGGTCCAACCAGGCTGAAGGATCGGCACTGATCGAGTTCGGCAACACCAGGGTGCTGTGCACGGCATCGCTGACCGCCGGGGTGCCGCGCTGGCTCAAGGGCGAGGGCCGCGGCTGGGTCACGGCCGAGTACGCCATGCTGCCACGCGCCACCAACACCCGTTCGGACCGGGAATCCGTGAAGGGGAAGATCGGCGGCCGCACGCACGAGATTTCACGCCTGATCGGGCGTTCGCTGCGCTCCATCATCGACACCAAGGCCCTGGGCGAGAACACCATCGTGCTGGACTGCGACGTCCTACAGGCCGACGGCGGCACCCGCACCGCTGCGATCACCGGTGCCTACGTGGCGCTGGCCGACGCCATCCGGTTCGCCCGCGACACCAAGCTCATCGCCAAGAACGCCCAGCCGCTCATTGACACAATTGCAGCGGTGTCCGTGGGCATCATCGACGGCGTCCCCATGCTGGACCTGCCCTACGTGGAGGACGTCCGGGCGGAGACCGACATGAACGTGGTGGTCACCGGTTCCGGCAAGTTCGTTGAGGTGCAGGGAACGGCTGAGGGCGCCCCGTTCGACCGGGATGAGCTGAACCAGCTCCTGGACCTGGCCCTCCTGGGCACGGCCCAGCTGGCTGCCATCCAGCGCGAGACCCTGGCGGACACCCTGTGAGCGGTGCGGCTCCACGGCTGGTGCTGGCAACGCACAACAAAGGCAAGCTTCGCGAACTCCGCGAACTGCTGCGCGGACAGGTTCCGGGGCTCGACGTCGATACCCAGGTGGTGGACGCCGCCGCGGCAGGTGCCCCGGACGTCGTCGAGACCGGCGTGACGTTCGCCGAAAACTCCCTGCTGAAGGCGCGCGCGGTGGCCGGCGCCACCGGACTCGTGGCCATCGCCGACGACTCCGGGCTGGCCGTGGACGTCATGGGCGGGGCCCCCGGCATCTTCTCTGCCCGCTGGGCGGGACGCCACGGTGACGACGCCGCCAACCTCGAACTGCTGCTGAACCAGCTGTCCGACGTTCCCGACGAACACCGCGGTGCCGCGTTCGTGTGCGCCGCCGCCCTGGCCATGCCCGCGGACGCGGAGGGCCCCGGGCACGAGGTGGTGGAATACGGACAGCTGGAAGGCATCCTCCTCCGCGAACCGCGCGGCGCCGGTGGTTTTGGCTACGACCCCGTCCTGCAGCCCGCGGGCCACGACCGCAGCTGCGCCGAACTGTCCGCCGAGGAGAAGAACGCCATCAGCCACCGCGGCAAAGCGTTCCGGGCGCTGCTGCCGTCCATTGTGGCGGCACTCGAAGCGGCAGGCTAAAGGCTGGGCTGTCCCGGAAAAAAGGTGCGCACCCCTGCGGGTGCGCACCTTTTTGCTTTGATGGGTAGGGGAGGGCCGCTACTCCGGCCGCTGGCCGTGGATATTGCGGGGAGTCTTCTGCTCTTCTTCCGGTTCGTGCTCCTCGATGAATTCATCGACGGCGTCGGTGCCGTAGGCCGCCGCCTGGCGCCGCGCGGACATCCCGCGCAGCAGTTCGATGCCGATGGGAATCACCGAGACGAGCACGATGGCGATGAAGATGATGTCCAGGTTGTCGCGGACCCAGGGGACCTTGTCTCCCAGCAGGTAGCCGAGCAGCGTCACCCCGCCGCCCCACAGGGCCGCACCGATGACGTTGTAGATGAAGAACTTCTTGCGGCTCATCTGTGCCACGCCCACGATGACCGGAACAAAGGTCCGGATGATCGGCACGAAACGGGCCAGGATCAGGGCCTTGCCGCCGTGCTTTTCAAAGAACGCGTGGGCATTCTCCACGTTTTCGCGCTTGAAGAGCCGCGAGTTGGGCTTGTTGAAGATCGCGGGGCCGGCCTTGGACCCGATGAGGTAGCCGGTCTGGTTGCCAACGATGGCCGAGACCACGATCAGCAGGGCCAGGAACCAGATGTTGAACTTGATGGTGTCCGTGGCCACCAGCAGGCCGGCGGTGAACAGCATGGAATCGCCCGGCAGGAAGAAACCCACCAGCAGGCCGGTTTCGGCGAAGACGATCCCGCACACCAGCAGCACCACCCAGGGGGCCAGCGCAGGATCGGCCAGGAAGACCTGGGGGTTCAGCCAGTCGGGCAGGAACGACGCCATTTTCGGCTGGACCGGTCCCGCACCGCCCAGCATGGACACAGCGAGCTCATTCATCACAGGGAAGTTCACCTTTCAAGGGTACTTGACGGGCCTGCGCTCCCCGGGGGTGGAGGTCCGCGGCGGTAAGGTAGGGGCCGTGGGTTTGGACTTTACGGCGATCGACTTCGAAACGGCCAACGGCTTCCGGGGCTCCCCTTGCTCCGTAGGACTGACGAAGGTGAGGGGCGGCAGGATCGTCGCCGAAGCCTCCTGGCTGATGCGGCCACCGGCGGGATACGACACCTTCGACCACCACAACGTCAGGATCCACGGCATCACACCGGCTGATGTCGCCGGCTCGCCACGCTTCGGCGAGCTGTTTCCCGAAATAGGGGCATTCATCGGCGATGACGTGCTGGTGGCGCACAACGCGGCCTTCGACCTGGGCGTGATCCGCTCGGCGCTGGAAGTTTCCGGCCTGCCGGGCCCGGCCTACGACTACGTCTGCACCGTCATGCTGTCCCGGCGCTGCTACTCGCTCGTGTCCAACTCCCTCCCGTTTGCCGCAGAGGAAGCCGGTGTCCCGCTGGTCAACCACCACGACGCCGCGGAAGACGCCCGTGCCTGCGCGGGCATCCTCATCGACATCGCCGCCCGCAACGGTGCCAACAGCATCGCCGAGCTTTACCTTTCCCTGGGGCTGGCCATGCCGCGGCAGGAGGCCTTCGACCCCGCCGGCGGCGACCTGACAAAGGCCAGCCTCACTGCGCTGGCAGGCAACTCCGGCAACGGTGCCGCCCTGGTCCGGCGGTTCCAGTCCGGCTGGCCGGAGGAAGGACTGAACCCGGAGCCCAACGTGGACGCCGAGCCCGGGCACCCGCTGTACGCCCAGACGGTGGTGTTCACCGGGCAGCTCTCCATCAACCGTCCGGACGCCAAACTTCGGTCGGCCAGGTGCGGTGCGCGGACCGAGAGCCGGGTCACCGCCCGGACCACCGTGCTGGTGGTGGGGGACGGGTTCGTGGCCTCGGACCTGCGTTCGGGCAGGCTGACGGGAAAGGCCCGCCGAGTCCTGGAGCTGCACGAGCGCGGCCAGGCCATTGAAGTGCTGTCCGAAGGCGAGTTCCTGCAGATGGTGGGCGGTCCCGAAGAGAACCACGAACTCCCTGTGGGAGCCGGGGCAGCAAGGGCCGGGGCCGGCGCCTGATCCGTCCTGCGGCGGTCCGCGGTCATCCGGCGCAACAAAGCTTGGCTGCTCCGGCGGCTGCCTCCTACCCTTGCGGGATGGCCTCCCTGTTCGAATTTCCCAACCCCGTCAATGAGTACGCAGCCCGGACCACGGCAGCGCTCGTGGTGCTGCTCGCCATTGTCACCGCTGTGGCCAATTCAGGCTGGGGGCTGGCTGCGATCGCCGCCGGATTCTGGCTGCGGCTGCTCTTCGGCCCGCGGATTTCACCCCTGGCATTGCTCTCGGTCAAGGTGATCACCCCGCGGCTGGGGAAGGTGAAGCTGGTTTCCGGGCCGCCGAAGCGATTCGCCCAGGGAATCGGTGCGGCAGTGTCCACCGGTGCCCTGCTCCTCTTCGCGGCCGGCGCAGCGCCCGCAGCCTGGACGCTCCTGGGTATCCTGGTGATAGCTGCCTCGCTGGAAGCCTTCGCGGGATTCTGCCTGGGCTGCACCATCTTCGGGTTCCTGCAGCGCCGCGGCGTGATCCCGGAGGATGTCTGCGAGGCCTGCAACAACATCAGCCTTCGCCGGTCGTAACCTTCACCAGCTGATCCGCCATTCCGCGGATGACCTCCGCCGCTTCCAGGGCTTCCAGCCAGCGGGCGGGCAGGCAGGCCTCCCCGTAGAGGGCGCCCAGGATGTTTCCAGCCAGTGCCCCCGTGGTATCGCTGGCCCCGCTGTGGTTCACGGCCACCAGCATGGCGTCGCGGAAATGCGCAACGGGCTGCGCCTCTGCTTCGCCGGCCCGCGCAGTAGCAATGACTGCATAAAGCGCGACGGCGAGGGCTTCTTCGGCTGTCCGGCCGCCGCCAAGCGCCTGGAGCAGTTCCTCGGGGCCCGCAACCGCTTCTTCCGCGAGCCGGAGGGCGGCCTCCAGCCGTTCCGGCAGCTCCGGGACCACATCCGGGAGGGCGGCCGCGTGCGCGCTGACCCCGGCGGCGGCCTCCCGCAGCCCTTCCCCGGACACCAGCCGGTGGATCAGGAGACTGAAGATGCCGGCACTCTGCCGTGCGGCGGGGTGTCCGTGCGTCAGGGCGGCGGCGTCGGCGCTGAGCTTATACACGGCGTCGGGCGTGATGTGCGGTACCAGCCCGAACGGTGCCGAACGCATCACGGTACCGGTGCCCTTGGCCTCGGGGTTCACCGGGCGCATGGCGGTTCCCATCTCACCCGTGGCCAGTCCGCTGAGGCATTCCTTGTCGGGCCGCCTGCGCTGCCTGAGCACCTCATTGCCGTCGATCCAGCGCGGCTGGGGTGCCGGTGCGGACGGCCCTGCATCCCAACCCTGGGTGGCAAGCCAGCGCAGGTAGGCCAGCCACAGGCAGGCGTTCACGTCCGCACCCACGCCCGAGTTGGCCCACTCGAGCGCCTCCACCAGTCCGTCCACGGTGTACAGGGTCAGCTGCGTGTCATCAGAGAAGCGGCCGGGGCCCTCCAGGTCCTCGAACCCGGTCAGGCCCTGCGCCCCGAACCGCTCCCGTATTCCGGCAATGGAATCCGACTGCACGGCGTACCCCAGCGCATCGCCCAAGGCCCCGCCCAGCAGGGAACCATGGATGCGGGACGGGAGGGTGGGTGCGGGGATACCGGGGTCAAAGCTCATGGGGTAAATTTACCGTCCTGGCCACGTGGTCCGGCGCTCCACGCGGGGGCGCCCCAGCACCGCGGACAGCTGCTGTCCAGCAAACGCACAGCCTCGGCTGGGATACTGCTCGGGTTGCCCGGCGCCGGCACCGATGCCCGGCCGCAGCACCGGTACCACTACGACAGCCGGAACTCCCCGACCCCCACAAGCAAAGGTCCCACCATGAGCACCCCCGTCCCAGCCCGCGACGCACTGCAGCCCGGTGGCACGGCTGCCGGACCTTCCGGCCTGCTGCCCCGGCTGGCGGCCGAGGCGTTTGGCAGCCTTTTCCTGGCGGTGGCCGGCCTGGGCGTGCCCCTGTTCAGCATTCCGCAGTCCAGCCCCGTCCCGTCCGCCCTGGCGGCAGGCCTTGCCATCACCGCGGCCATGCTGGCCTTCGGGCAGATCTCCGGCGGCCACTTCAACCCCGCCATCACCCTGGGGCACCTCCTGGCGGGACGGATCCGGGCCGGGGCAGCCGCCGCCTACGCGGCCGCCCAGATCGTTGGTGCCCTGGTGGGCGCCCTGGCCCTGTTCGGAATCCTGCGCACGCTGCCCAGCATCCCGGACAGCCGCACGGCTTTCGATACCGTGGCCGCGGGCTTCGGTGAGCACTCCATCATCCAGGCGCCGCTTGCGGCCGTTGTCCTCCTCGAATTGCTCGGCGCTGCCATCATCGTGGCAGTCTTCCTTGGCGCGGCAGGCCGTGAAGGCGGCAGCCGCACCGTGGCCCCCGTCGCCGTCGGACTGTCATTTGCCGCCCTGCTGCAGGTAGGCCAGTCAGTGGGCAACCTCCCGTTCAACCCCGCCCGTGCGGTTGCTTCCGCCGTCTTCAGCTCCGGCTGGGCCGTGGAGCAGCTGTGGGTCTTCCTGGTGGCACCGCTGGCCGGCGGGGCCATTGCCGGACTGGTCTTCCGGATCACCGCGGTGGCCCAGTCCCCGGCTCCCGTCGAGCCCGAAGAAGTTCCCGGCGAAGACGACGACGAGGAGGACGCCGGCGCCGAGGACGCCCCGGTGAATGAAGGACTCCCCGCCGCGGCCGGCCGCCACGGGAAGCCTGGCGTCAGCGAGGCCCAGGAGTTCTTCGACGGAAAAAGGTCCTGAGCGCCCTTTGCCGCGGCGTTTTCTGCACTGTCAGTGGCTGCCGATAACTTAGGACCATGCGGTTACTTCACACCTCGGACTGGCACCTGGGCCGTTCCTTCCACGGCGTTGGCATGCTCGACGCCCAGCGCTCCTTCGTGGACCAGTTGGTGGCGGCGGTTGAGCGGGAACGCGTAGACATCGTCCTAATCGCGGGCGACGTCTACGACCGCGCGCTTCCCGGCGTGGACGTGGTGCACCTGCTCGACGACGCTTTAGTCCGGCTCACCGCCGCAGGCGCGCAGGTGGTCCTCACGAGCGGCAACCACGATTCCGCCATCCGCCTGGGGTTCGCGTCCCGCCTGCTGGAACGCGGGGGAGTGCACCTCCGCACCAGGGTGGAGGACCTCGACCAGCCGCTGCTGATCCCGCTCGGAACGGACGCTGCAGGGAAGGACGCCACCTTGGCCCTTTACGGCATCCCGTGGCTCGAACCCAGGATGGTCGCCGACCAGCTGGGCGTGGACACAGCAAGCCACTTCGAGGTCACCCGCGCCGCAACAGCCCTGGTCCGGGCGGACATTGCCCGGCGGGCCGCTTCCGCCACCGTCCACTCCGTAGTCCTGGCGCACACCTTCGCCAGCGGCGGAATCAGTTCTGACAGCGAACGCGACCTCAGCATCGGCGGCGTCGGAGCTGTTCCCCTGGACCTGTTCGACGGTTTCAGCTACACGGCGCTGGGCCACCTGCACGGCCGGCAGAAGCTGTCCGAATCCGTCAGGTACTCCGGCTCCCCACTGGCCTATTCCTTCTCCGAGGCCGCGCAGCAAAAAGGTGCCTGGCTGGTGGACGTAGGTCCGGACGGCGTGGCTTCGGTAGCGGAAGTCCTCTGGGAGGCTCCGCGTCCATTGGCCGTACTGCGCGGACCGCTGGAGGAACTGCTGGCGGATCCGGGCCATGCCTGGGCGGAAACAGCCTATTGCCAGGTCACCCTGACCGATGCCCAGCGTCCCGCCCGCGCCATGGAACGGCTGCGCGCCAGGTTTCCGGATACCCTGGTCCTGGCCTTCGACCCACAGGGCGCCACTGCCCCCGCCGAGGCAAGCTACAGCAGCCGGCTCGCGGGCGCACCGGATGACCTGGCCGTCTGCTGCGGGTTCCTGGACCACGTGCGGGGACGGGGCGCGGACCCCGCCGAAAGGGCTGCGCTCGCGGAAGCGCTGGAAAACGTCAGGCTTTCGGAGGTGTCGCGGTGAGGATCCACAAGCTGCGGATTTCCGCGTTCGGACCCTTCGCCGGGACCGAGGACATCGACTTTGACCGCCTGAGCTCGCACGGACTGTTCCTGCTGAACGGGCCCACCGGTGCCGGCAAGACCAGCGTGCTGGATGCCATCTGCTTTGCGCTGTACGGCTCCGTCCCCGGTGCCCGGCAGGACGGGAAGCGGTTGCGCAGCGACCATGCGGAGCCTGGACAGGAGCCCGCCGTAACGTGTGAGTTTTCCGCGCAGGGCCGCCGCTTCGAGGTGACGCGTTCACCGTCCTGGGAGAAGCCGAGCGCCCGCGGGAAGAACGGCTTTACGGTCCAGCAGGCCAAGACGCTGCTCCGGGAGCGGGTGGGCGGGGCCTGGGTGGAGAAGTCCGCCCGCAATGATGAAGCGGGCGCGGAAATCATGGCACTGCTGGGCATGGACCGTGAACAGTTCACCCGGGTGGTGATGCTGCCGCAGGGTGATTTCGCTGCTTTCCTGCGCTCAAAGGCTGCTGACCGGCTGGACCTGCTGCAGAAGCTCTTCGGCACCCAGCGGTTCGAAGCCCTGGAGCAGGAACTGTCCCGGCAGGCGGCCGCCGCGAGGGAGGACGTGGCGGTCCTGTCCGGACAACTCGCCGTCCTCGCCTCGCGCGCCGAAACCGAGGCCGCCCCGCTGGACCTTCCCGGGGAGGACGCGCCGCCAACGGACGATATTCCCCGCCGCCTTGCGTGGCTGCAGGCTGCTGCCGCCCTGCGCCGGGACGAGCTCGCGGGACAGGCGGCCGCCGCTGAGGAAGCCAACCAGGGCCGGCGCACGGAGGTGGAAACGGAGGCCGCCCGCCACGAACGGCACCGGAAACTCGCCGCGGCTGCCGCCCGGAGGAAGGCCGTCGAAGATGGGGCCGCCGTGCAGGAAGAGCTTTCTTCGCAGCTGGCGAGGCACAGGCAGGCAGAAGTCCTCCAGGGACAGCTGCAGGCTGTTGACGCTGCTGCCGGTAAAGTCCGTGGCGCCGCCGCTGCCGCCGAATCGGCCATGACGCTGCTGCGCCTCGCCGCTGCGGACGGCGGCGAGTTGTCCCAGCTCGGCGCCGGAACATCAGGGGACCCGCAGCCGGACCTGGGCCTCAACGTTGGCGCGGGCAGCCTGCCGGGGGCCGTGGAGGAACTCGGCCGGCTGCGTTCGCTGCTGGCCGTCGTCGAGGCGCGGCTGCCTGACGAGGACAGGCTCCAGGAGCTGCGCAAGCGGCACCATGACCTGACAGGCCGGCTGGGTGGGCTGGAGCTCGCCGCGGAGGCGCTGGGCCAGCGCGCCGAGCACCTGGTGGCGGAACGGGACCGGCTCCTGGAGGGCCTGGGCCAGCTGGAAGCCCGCGCTGCGGAAGCATCTTTGCGGCGCAAAGAGGCGGCCGCTGCGGCGGAGCTGCTGGATGTGGTCAGGCGGAACGCGGAAGCCGCCACGCGCAGGGATCTCGCCAGGAGCCGCCATAACGACTCCCGGGAAACCCTCCTGGAGGCTAAGCGCCGCTGGCTGGACCTGCGGGAAGAGCGGCTGGCGAACGCCGCATCCGAACTGGCTGCGGGGCTGGTTGCCGGAGAACCGTGCCCTGTCTGCGGAAGCGGGGAACATCCGGGCCCGGCAGATGCGGGAACCGGAGGGCCGTCCCTGGCCCAGGACGAGGAACAGGCCCACGGCGTGTACGAGGCCGCGGAGGCGGCCCATGCCGGGGTCGCCGCTGACCTGGCCGAGGCGGAGCAGGCAGTGGCTGTCCTGGCCGGCCAAGGCGGGACGACGCCGGTGGATGATGCACGCTCGGGTGCAGCTGATGCACTCGCTGCGGCAGTCGAGGCCGAGCAGGCGGCGGAGCAGCTGCAGGACAGGCGGCAGCGGCTGGAGGCCGTGGATGACAACCTGGGCCAGGCCCGGGCCACGCTGTCCGAAACGGAAGCCGGGATGTCCCAGGCCACCGCTGGCCTTGCCGACCTGGCTGAACAGGTTGCCGTACTGGACGCGGCGCTTTCAGGGTTGCGGGGCAGCCACCGAAGCCTGGGCAGCCGTCTGCGGGAACTTGACGATGCAGTGGCGGTCCTGGACAAAGCAGTCGAAGCGCAGGTGCGCCTGGATGGTGCGCGGCTGCAGGCTGCTGAAGCCCAGGATGCCCTGGAACAGGCGCTGCCCGGTGCCGGATTTGCCTCTGCTGAAGATGTCCGAAGCCAGCTCCTTAATGCGGCTGACCTGGCAGTACTTGAGGCTGCCATCCGTGCCGCCCAGGACGAAGCAGCCCGCGTGGCCGGGCTGTTCGAGTCTGACGACATCGTGCTCGCCCAGGAGGAAGCATCGGCCGGCTTTGTCGCGGACGGGGAACGGCTGGCCTCGCTGCGCCTGGACGCTGCGGCTGCCCGGAACCAGGCGCGGGAGGCCGATCTTGCTGCCGGCCTGGCCGCCCGCTGCCTGGAATCGTTGAAGGCCATCGCCGCGGACTATGAAGCTCTGGCAGGTTCGTCACGCGAGCCCGCGGAGCGGGCCCGGATGCTTGCCGGGTTGGCCGACGCCGCAGCCGGCCGGGGCGAGAACACGTACCGCATGAGCCTGAACAGTTATGTCCTGGCCGCGCGGCTGGAACAGGTGGCCCTCGCCGCGTCCGAACGCCTCGTGGCCATGAGCGACGGCCGGTACCTGCTCCAGCACACAGACGCCAAAGCCGCCCGCGGAGCAAAGTCGGGGCTCGGCCTGGAAGTGGTGGACCAGTGGACGGGCTTCCGGCGGGACACCTCCACGCTGTCCGGAGGTGAGTCCTTCATGGCCTCGCTCTCGCTGGCCCTGGGCCTTGCGGATGTGGTCCAGCAGGAATCCGGCGGCGTGGAAATCGAAACCCTGTTCGTTGACGAGGGCTTCGGCAGCCTGGACGACCAATCCCTGGAGCAGGTCATGGATGCCCTGGAAGGACTTCGCGACGGCGGGAGGGTGGTGGGACTGGTCAGCCACGTGGCCGAGATGAAGCAACGGATCAGCTCCCAGCTGCAGGTGGTCAAGAACCGGAACGGCTCCACGCTGCGGATCTCCGAAAGCCTGGACGCCCTTCTCTGACCGTCCACTGAACGGGGCCGATATACTTCTCTGTGTTACCGGGTTGCGCGCATCGGGAGGAGGGACGATGCGCACGTACTGAACGAGCCCAGAAGTGACACCACACACCACCCCTTCACCCACCGATACCGTCCCCGTCCAGGCCTCCCCACGCCAGGAAAGCCAGGAAGCCCCGGCGGCGCCCCAGCGCGGACGCTTTTCACGCCTTCCGCACCTTGCCGGTGCAGGTTTCCTGCCGTTGGGCCTCTTTGCCCGGCTACCCCTGGCCATGCTGGCCATGGGCACCCTGACCCTCGTCACTTCGGCCAGCGGCTCCTTTGCCGCCGGGGGCGCGGCTGCCGGCGCTGTGGGCATCGGCTCCGCCCTGGGTGCACCGGTGCTGGGATCCCTTGCAGACCGGAAGGGACAGCGGCCGATCCTTTTGCTGGCGGCCGTGCTCAATACAGTGGCCGTGCTGGCCCTGGTCTTTGCCGCCGGCACCGCTGCGGTCCTGGACGGGTTCGCGCCGCCGGTCCTGGCAGCCGCCTTCGCGGCCGGTGCCACCTGCCCCCAGGTGGGGCCCCTGGCCCGGGTCCGGTGGATGGCGCTCACTGCCACTGTGGGAGGTTCAGGGGCTTCGCCCCAAGCCGCCCGCGACCTTGACACGGCGCTGTCCTACGAGAGCACCGCGGACGAGGTGACCTTTGTCCTTGGACCGGCGCTGGTGGGAATCCTGGCCAGCCTCGTGGCGCCCTGGCTTCCGCTGGTCCTGGCGGCAGCCATGACCATCACATTGGTGCCCGCCTTCGCCGTGCATCCAACCCACCGTGCCGTGCCGGCCCGCCGGAGCCCGGCAGGCGGCAAGCACATGCCGGCCGCGAAGCTGCCGTGGGCTGTGGCGCTGCCCGTCCTCGCCATGGCCTGCATGGGCACATTCTTTGGCTCCACCCAGGCCGCGTTGAGCGCCTTCTCTGCCGGGCTTGCCGGACCGGAGATCGCGGGCCTGCTGTACGCCGTCATGGGAGTCAGTTCCGCCGCGGCGGCCCTGTCGGTTGCCTACTGGCCGCGCCGGGCAGGCCTGGCGTTCCGCTGGGTGTCCTGCGCCGTCCTGATGGCGGGACTGGCTGTCCTGCTGCTGGTACCGTCGTCGCTGCCCATGATGGCGTTGGTCCTGCTGGTCCTCGGCCTCCCAGTGGGGCCGGTCATGGTCACCGTCTTCGCCGTGGGCGGGAAGGTGGCGCCGGCCGGCAGGCTTGGCACGGTAATGACCGCCCTGGCCAGCGGCATTGTTGCCGGGACCGCGGTCGGCTCCGCAGTGGGCGGACAGTTGGCCCAACTCCACGGGGCCGCCGGAGCGTTCGTTGTCCCGCTGTGCGCGGCAGTGGCGCTGGCCCTGCTCGGCGCGGGAACCGCCGTCGTCCTTCGCCGGCGGACCTGACCCGTTCCGTGCGGGGCCGCGGAGCCTTCCGCGCCGTCACGCCAGCTGGCGCTCGATCCTGGCTGCACTCTCCGCGATGGCTGCGCCCACGGCTTCCGGATCATGGGCGGAACGGATATAGACCACCGCCAGTGCGGCCGGACGCCCACCGGGCACGCGGATGGGTGCTGCCAGCGACGAGACGCCGGCGATCACTTCGTCATGGCTGGCCGAGTAGCCCTTCCGCCGCGCCTCCGCCGCTTCCGGTCGATAGGGTGTACCGGTCGCAAGCCTGTCCCACTCCTCTTCCGAAAGCGCCGACTGGATGGCAATGCCGGGTGCACCGGCGTTGATGGGGTGGCGGGTTCCGGGGTGCTGCGCGACGGTGGCCCCCGAGTGCCGTGGCTCGACAGTGACGAGGGTGATGCAGTCGTGGTGGTCCCACACCGCGATGAACGCTGTCATGTCCAGTGCGTTTGCCAGCTGGGTGAGCTCCGGCAGCGCGGCGCTCTGCAGGTTGCGCGAGACTCCCCGCGCCAGGACTGCCAGGCCGGGTCCGGGCTGGACCCGCCCCGCGTCATCGCGGACCAGCAGTGAATGGTCTTCGAGGGTGCGCAGGATCCGGTACGCCACCGAACGGTGCACGCCCATGGCATCGGCCAGTTCCGCGATGGTCATCGGGCCGGGCGCGGCTGCCAGAATCTCAAGGGCGCGAATGCCCCGCGAGAGAGTCTGGGAGGGCGAGGCCTGGGTGGCCGGTCCTGCCGGGGCGGCGGCGTCGGTGGGAGTCATAAAGTCCATCCTAGAGGCGCGGACCGGGGCCATCGTGTCCCTTATGGGAACTTGCAGTTCAAATACGGAACCCGACTGACGATTTGCCGTTCAGCGCAAAATTCGACCACACCGTGTCGCGTATCACAATTTCCGTAGTACCCTACTAACTAACTGACCGTTCTGTCGGTAATCCTGAAGGCGTCCGGGCGGCCCTGCTGCCCAATAAACAATGGAGTTTCAATGACCACACCTTCCAAGGTGGATACACTCGCCGGTCCCAGCACCCGGCGTGAGGAACGCAAGGTCCTCGCCGGAACCCTCGTCGGCACCACCATCGAATGGTACGACTTCTTCATCTTTGCCCAGCTGACTGCGACGCTGCTGTCACCGCTGTTCCTGGCGCCGCTGAACGAGTCCAACCCGGGCCTGGCGCAGATCCTCTCCTTTGCCCTCATCGGCATCAGCTTCCTGTTCCGCCCCCTCGGCGCCGTCATCGCAGGGCACCTGGGCGACCGCCTGGGGCGGAAGGCGATGCTGGTCTTCACGCTGGTGATGATGGGCGCGGCCACCGCCCTCATCGGGATGCTGCCCACCTACGCGCAGATCGGAGCCTGGGCCCCGGTACTGCTGATCCTGCTGCGGGTCATCCAGGGTTTCTCGGCCGGTGGTGAATGGGGCGGCGCCGCCCTGATGGCCGTCGAGCACGCGCCGGTCAACCGGCGTGGCCTCTTCGGCGCCTACCCGCAGATCGGCGTGCCCGTCGGCATGATCCTCGCCACCGGCCTGCTGTTCTTCCTCAACACCAGCATGTCCAAGGAAGACTTCGCGGCCTGGGGCTGGCGCGTGCCCTTCCTGCTCTCCATCGTCCTGATCGTGGTGGGCTACCTCATCCGCCGCGCCGTTGCCGAAAGCCCCGTCTTCCAGGAGATGGCCCAGCGGAAGAAGGAAAGCAAGGCGCCCTTGGGCGAGCTGGTCCGGAACCACAAGCTCCCGGTCCTGTACTCCACGCTGATCTTCATCGGCAACAACGCCGCAGGCTACCTGCTGATTGCGTTCTTCATCTCCTACGCCACCAAGACTCTGAAGATGCCTACGCCGCAGATCCTCCTGGCCACCACGCTGGCGTCCTTTGGCTGGCTGATCTTCACCCTGGTGGGCGGCTGGCTGTCCGACCGCATCGGCCGCGTCAAGACGTTCCTGATCGGCTACGCCATCGTTTTCGCCTGGATGATCCCGATGTTTGCCCTGATCGACACCAAGGACATCATGCTTTACGGCGTCGCCCTGTTCGTCCTGACGATCGGCCTGGGCCTGTCCTATGGACCCATGTCCGCGATGTACGCAGAGATGTTCCCCGCACATGTCCGGTACTCCGGCATCTCCATCGGGTACGCCTTCGGCGCCATCCTGGGCGGTGCCTTCGCGGCGACCATCGCCGAATCCCTGCTCCAGTCCACCAAATGGACCGGTTCGATCGGCATCTACATCATGGCCCTCTGCGTGATTTCCGCCGTCGGCGTGGTGCTGGCCAAGGAGACCAAGGGCCGCCCGCTCGGCGTCAGCAGCCACCACTGATCCAACCCGGCCCGCGCCCTGGCCGGGCGCGGGCCGACAACTGCAGCAGCCCGGGCCGCCAGGTCCGGGCTGCTGGTTCGTGTGGGGCAGTTCCGCCGTGTGGGGCCCGGCTGCCTACACTGCCAGGAACGAGATGGCGGCCTGCTTGAAGGCCCGGCTGGTAACGGCATTGGTATGGTTCCGGCCGGGAAGGACCAGCTGCTCCGCCATGGACCCGGCACTGCGGGCCAGGTCGGCAAGCCTGGGCAGGGTGTGGGCCCGCTCGTCCTTGTCGCCGACCACCAGCAGCATCGGAACATGGGGGACTGCCTCGGCGGGGTCGTACGGTTCGGCCTTGATGGCCTCCACCAGTGACAGCAGCGCGAAGATGTTGTTGCTCGGCAGCAGCAGGGCCATTTTGAGCAGCTGGGCCGTGGATTCGTCACCGATGGGCGTTCCGTCTGCCAGGTAGTCCTGGGCGGCACGGAGGTCGAACGCCGCGAGCGGGTCGGAATCGTTGGGTCCGCCGAGCACCAGCCGGTGCACCAACTCAGGCTGGGTGGCGGCGAATTCCCAGGCGAGCCGGGAACCCAGCGAATACCCCACGATGTCGAGTCCGCTGGAAGGGTCACCGTCGTGCAGGGGGCGCGCGCCGGCGTCGAACACTGCCTGCAGCAGGTCCGCCCGGATCCGGCTGGGGGAGTAGGAGTCGCGGTCCTCCGGCGCGCCGCTGCGGCCGTGGCCCGGCAGGTCGACGGTGATGATCCGGCGGCCGGCGTCAAGCAGGGAGGACACCCAGCCGGTGTCCTCCCAGTTGAGCTTCGAGGATGAGGAAAAGCCGTGGATCAGCAGGACCGGCCGCAGGCCCGCGTCGGCGGCGGGTTCGTGGACTGCCACGTATAGCTGCGGGTCGGTCCCTTCGACGGTGTGCCCCTGCTGCTGTCCGGTGTGCCTGCCGCTCATGGTGTCAGATCCCCAATCAGGTACGGCGCCTGGGCGGGCCCGGCGCGTCGGTGCCTCTTGCTTTGAAAGGTACCCGCCACTTTACCTGTTGGCCAACCGGTTACGGCCGGCCAGGCGGGCCCCGGCGGCGCAGGCCAACGCAATCCCCGCGATCAGGGCGAAGGTGCTGAAGAGCTGGACGCGGCTGCCCTCGGCGCTGAAGCCGACGGCGAAAATGAGTCCCAGCAGGACCAGGCCCAGGATGGTCAGGCCGGGGAAGCCCTTCATCCGCAGGGGAAGCGGGGTGCCGGTGCGGTCTGCCCGCCGGCGCAGGATCAGCTGGGAGACCAGCGCGCTGCCCCACACCACCAGGCACGTGGATCCCACCAGCTGGAAGAGGGCGGGCAGGATCCGTTCCGGGAACAGGAGCTCCAGGACGGTGGCGATGAAGCCGAACGCCACCGAGACCGCCACGGCGAGCAGCGGCACACCGGCCGTGTTGAGCCGGGTAAGAACCCGGGGCGCCTCGCCCCGCTGCGACAGCGAATACACCATGCGGGAGGCACCGTAGAGGTTCGCGTTCAGCGCCGAGAGGAGTGCGACGACGGCCACGAGGGTGATGGCGGTCGAGGCGCCGGGGATCCTGGCAGCGTCCAGTACGCCGGCGAAGGGCGAGGCGAGGCCTTTGGATGTGGCTGGGAGGACGGCGGCAATGACGAAGACGGAGCCGATGTAGAACACCAGGATGCGCCACACCACGGTCCGGATGGCTTTGCCGACGCTGCGCTCGGGTTCCTCGGTTTCGGCGGCGGCCACGGACACGATTTCCGTGCCGCCGAAGGCGAAGATCACCACGAAGAGGGCTGCAGCGACACCGCCCAGGCCTTGCGGTGCAAAGTTGCCCGTGAGGTTTGCCGCGCCGGGGGAGTCGACGCCGGGCAGCAGGCCCAGGAGCAGGGCGGCGCCGATGGCCAGGAAGAGGACGATGACGGCCACTTTGAGGATGGCGAACCAGAACTCGAACTCACCGAAATTCCGGACGCCGGCCAGGTTGATGCCGGTGAAGACCACCATGAAGAGCAGCGCCAGTGCCCAGACCGGCACCACGGGCCAGACGGAGAACAGCAGTCCCGCGGCGCCCAGGGCCTCGGCGGCGATGACCACCACCAGCTGCAGCCACCACAGCCATCCGATGGTCGCCCCGGCGGTCCGGCCGAGCGCCCGCTCTGCGTAGACCGAGAAAGCTCCGCTGGTCGGGTTGGCAGCGGCCATCTCACCCAGCGCCCACATCACCAGGATGATCAGTGTTCCGGCCACGAGGTAGGACACCAGCACGGCAGGTCCGGCAGCCTGGACACCGGCGCCGGACCCCAGGAACAGTCCCGCGCCGATGGCGCTGCCCAGCCCCATCATGGTGAGCTGGCGCGGCTTCATGCTGTGGCCGGCTGGAGCGTTCGTGGGGATGGCGGTGGCCGTGGTCCGGCCAGACTTCGTCGTCATGGGGGCAATGCACCTTCTGGGGCTGGTGGGTGGGGCGGGCCGCGGGGGTCCGGGGTCCTCGTGGGACCTTTTGAATTTACCGCCTCCGGAACGTGCCCGGAAACGCCGGCAGGAAGGGAGGCGTGGAACGCTGGCGAAACCGGTCTGTGGTGCGCCGCCTGCGGTCCCGGGCAGGGACGGCAGAAATATTTCCAATTCGAGTGGCCCCGGCCGTAGAATTAGTTCTAGTCAATTTGACTATAACTAGGGCAAGGCTCCCGGGAGGGTGGCCGAAGGTGCCGGAAGGCGGTGAAACGGTGTACTACAGTTCGGCGAACGTCTCCGAGCGCCAGGCCGCTCCGCCGTCGCTGGCCATCTCCACGGTCATCTTCGCACTTCGGCCCAGCGAGTCCTCGGGCCGGCCCACATTGTGGCTCCCCCTGGTACGCCGGATCCGGGAACCCTTCAAAGGGCTGTGGGCCCTGCCGGGCGGACCCCTCAGCCACGACGAGTCACTCCAAAGCGCCGCGGCCCGGAACCTGCAGGAGACCACCGGCCTCGCGCCCCGCTACCTGGAACAGCTGTACGCCTTTGGCGGCCTGCACCGCTCACCCACCCAGCGGGTGGTGTCCATCGTCTACTGGGCGCTGGTCCAGCCCACGGAAGCTGCTCTCGCCGACGAATCCGAAAACGTGAGGTGGTTCAGGGCGGATCGTTTGGGGGAACTCGCCTTCGACCACAACGCCATCGTGGACTACGCCCTGGGGCGCCTTCGGAACAAGCTGGCCTACGGCTCGGTGGCCTACCACCTGCTGGGCGAGTACTTCACGCTGGCCCAGGTCCGCGAAGTCTACGAAGCCGTCCTGGACCGCCAACTGGACCCGGCCAACTTCCGCCGGCAGCTCAAATCCACCCCGGAAATCGAAGAAACCGGGGAATACCTCCAGGGCGGCAAGCACCGCCCGCCACGCCTCTACCGCTACACCGGCCGGCCCGGCCTTGACCCAGACAACAGGAGCACACCATGAGCAGCGTCAACACGGCAATCCAGCTGATCACGCGCGAACAGGCCGAGAAGGGCGCCGCCGCCACAGGCAGCACCTGCAGCCCGGCGTTGGCCAAGGGCCCGTGGGACTACGACCTGGCCGAGGCACTCGCCGGTGTACCCGCCTACGGGCCGGGCGCCTCCAGCGCGGACCCGGCCCCCGCCGGCACCCCGCGCCAGGGCCAGCTGCCCGACGAATACAAGCTGGCCGGCGACGCCGAACTCGCAGAACGCATCACGGCAGCCAAGGCCACCCTGGGCGACCGCGCCGTCATCTTGGGCCACTTCTACCAGCGCGACGAGGTCATCCAGTTCGCGGACTTCGTGGGGGACTCCTTCCAGCTCGCCAACGCCGCGCTGACCAAACCGGAAGCGGAAGCCATCATCTTCTGCGGTGTCCACTTCATGGCCGAAACCGCTGACATCCTCTCCACCCCGGAGCAGGCCGTGATCCTTCCGAACCTGGCCGCCGGCTGCTCCATGGCCGACATGGCGGACACGGACTCCGTGGAGGAGTGCTGGGAACAGCTTGAGGAGATCTTCGGCACCGAGCCCGACGCCGAGGGCCGGGTCCCGGTCATTCCCGTCACCTACATGAACTCCTCCGCAGCACTGAAGGCTTTCTGCGGTGAACACGGGGGCATCGTCTGCACCTCCTCGAATGCCAAGACGGTCCTGGAGTGGGCGTTCGAGCGGGGACAGCGGGTCCTGTTCTTCCCCGACCAGCACCTGGGCCGCAACACCGCGAAGGCGCTGGGCGTGCCCCTGGACCAGATGCCCATGTGGAACCCGCGGAAAGACCTGGGCGGCAATGACGAACAGGCGCTCCTGGACTCCCGCGTGATCCTCTGGCACGGGTTCTGCTCCGTGCACAAGCGCTTCAGCGTCGCGCAGATTGAAAAGGCCCGGGCGGATTTCCCCGGCGTGCAGGTCATCGTGCACCCCGAATGCCCCATGGAAGTGGTGGACGCCGCCGATTCCGCCGGCTCCACGGACTTCATCAAGAAGGCCATCGCCGCCGCCACCGAGCCCACCACGTTCGCCATCGGCACCGAAATCAACATGGTCAACCGGCTTGCCGCCGAGTACCCGCAGCACACCATCTTCTGCCTGGACCCGGTGATCTGCCCGTGCTCCACGATGTACCGCATCCACCCCGGGTACCTCGCCTGGGTGCTGGAGGAACTGGTGGCCGGCCGCGTGGTCAACCGCATCACTGTGGACCAGGACGTGCAGGCCAACGCCAGGACGGCGCTCGAGCGCATGCTCGCCGCGAGGCCGTGATGACGCGCCGGCTGGCCGTCGTCGGAAGCGGCATCGCAGGCCTCTACGCCGCACTGCTGGCCGGCGATGCCGGCGCGGACGTGGTGCTGCTGACCAAAGGCGCGCTGGACCAGAGCAACACCTGGTACGCGCAGGGCGGCATCTCCGCCGTCCTGCGCCGACCCGCTCCGGGGGATACCGTAGCCGCGCACATCGCGGACACCCTGCGCGCCGGGGCCGGGCACTGCAACGAGGCCGCGGTCCGGCTGATGTGCACTGAGGCGCGGCGGGACATCGCCGGCCTGCAGCGCTTCGGGGTTGCCTTCGATGCCGGGCAGGCCAAGGAAGGCACGGATGGGGCAACGCACGACGACGGCCCGGCGCTCGGGCTCGAAGCGGCCCACAGTGCCCCGCGGATCCTGCACGCCGGAGGAGACGCCACGGGTGCCCGCGTCGCCGGCGCGCTCATCCAGGCCGTCCTCTCCCGCAGGGATGAAGGAAAGCTCACCATCCTCACGGACGCCCTGGTCACCGCACTGGTATCCCGGGAGGGGCAGGTGGGAGGAGTCGGGTACCTCCAGGACGGCCGGCCGGCGGAGCTCGAGGCGGACGCCGTCCTACTCGCCACCGGAGGAGCAGGACAACTGTTCGCCCAAACCACCAACCCCGCCGTTGCCACGGCCGACGGACTGGCGCTCGCCGTCCGCGCCGGAGCGGCGGTGGCAGACCTTGAGTTCTTCCAGTTCCACCCCACCTGCCTGGTCAGCTCCGCCGCGGCACACCCGGCCCGGCTGGATGGACCACTGCTGATCTCCGAGGCCGTCCGCGGGGAAGGGGCCATCCTGCTGGACTCCGGAGGACGCCGCTTCATGCAGGCCTACCACCCCGACGCCGAGCTCGCGCCACGCGACGTCGTCTCCCGCAGCATCGCCCTGCACCTCGCCAAGCTGGGTGATCCCAACGGGCACGTCTACCTCGACGCCCGGGGCATTGAACAGGCCCGGGGCCACGGCTTCCTCCAACGGAGGTTCCCGACCCTCACCCGCAAAACCCTCGACGCCGGCATCGACTGGACCCGCGAACTGGTACCCGTGGCCCCCGCCGCGCACTACTGGATGGGCGGGGTACGCACCGACCTCTCCGCACGCACCACCGTTCCGGGCCTCTACGCCGCCGGGGAAGTCGCCTGCACCGGCGTCCAAGGGGCAAACCGGCTGGCCAGCAACTCCCTCCTCGAAGGACTCGTCTTCGGCCGCCGCGCTGTTGAAGACTTCCTGGAGGGCAGCTCCGCAGGTCCCTCGGCGCCTGCGCTCGCGCCTCGCACCGGCGAACGCCTCGCAAGCTCGGCGGCCGATGCGGACGCTCACGCGACAACGGCGCTTTCGGGACCTCCGGAACTGCCGCACGCTTCCGCACCCCTGCCGCGAAACGCAAGTGCGCACGTCACCGTCCCTGCTGTTTTAGAAGGTGCGGTGGGTCGATCAGATGCGCCCGCCGGGAGTTGGCCGTTCAGCTCCGGTGGGGGAGAGGAGGTCGGGGAGCCCTTTTCGCGGGAGGCTCTTCGCCGCCTTATGACCTCGCACGCCGGGGTGCTGCGCTCCGGGGAATTGTTGGCTGAGGCCGGCCGCACGCTTGGCCACTGGGCCGCCGTCGTCCGTCCTGATGCCGTTGATTCCTGCGCTGACCCTGTGGCGCAGGAGGACCGGAACCTCCTGCTGGCCGCGCAGTTGCTGGTCAGCGCCGCCCTCCAACGCGGTGAATCGCTGGGGGCGCATTACCGCAGCGACGAAACAGTCGAAACCCTTCCCCTCCCGCCGAAAGCGAGCCTGCTCCATGACTGAACCCGCCGTGATCGACCAGGCAGTGTCCCCGCGGCCCCTGCTGGACCTGGCCCTTCCGCCCGCCCCCGTCCGGGACATCCTGGAGCGGGCCTTCGCCGAGGACGCGCCCTGCGGCGACATCACCTCCCAGCTCCTCATTCCCGGCGGCGCCCGGGCCACCGCCGTCCTGAACGCCCGCGTGCCCGGCGTCCTCAGCGGAGCCACCGTGTTCCGCGACGCCATGCAGCTGGTGGACCCCGAAACGCACGTGGAGCTGCTGGTGGCGGACGGTGAAACGTTCGACGCCGGAACGCACCTCGCACGGGTCACCGGCAGCGCCCGCTCGGTGCTCCTGGCAGAACGCGTGGCGCTCAACCTGGTCCAGCGGATGTCCGCCATCGCCACGAAGACCGCCGAATTCGTGCGGCTCGCCGAAGGTACCCGGGCCCGCATCACCGATACGCGAAAGACCACCCCCGGCCTGCGCATCCTGGAACGGTTCGCGGTCCGTTGTGGCGGCGGTGCAAACCACCGGTACAGCCTCTCCGACGCCGTGCTGGCCAAGGACAACCACCTGGCCGTGATGACCGGCGGGGATCCGGCCAAGCTCACCGCCCTCCTCCTGGCCGCCAAGGCCCAGCTGGGACACACCACCCACTTCGAAGTCGAAGTGGACCGGATGGACCAGATCGAACCCGTGCTGGCGGCCGGCGTGGACACCATCATGCTGGACAACTTCAGCATCGACGAACTCAGGGCAGGGGTTGCCCTGGTGGCCGGCCGGGCCCGGGTGGAAGCCAGCGGGAACGTCAACACCGGGACGGTCGAGGCCATTGCGGCCACCGGTGTGGACGTCATCTCCGTCGGCGCGCTCACCCACTCCGTGGCCGCGCTGGACCTGGGGCTGGACGTCGAACTGGACGCCGGGTGACCCTGCCATGATTTTCCTTGACGCCGCCGCCACCACACCGGTCCGCCGTGAAGTACTGGACGCCATGTGGCCCTACCTCACCGGCGGCTTCGGAAACCCCTCCAGCCACCACACCCTCGGTGAAGCCGCGGCTGAGGCTCTGGCACAGGCGCGGAGGACGGTGGCGGATGTCCTTGGCTGCCGCCCCGGCGAAGTGGTGTTCACCTCCGGTGGAACCGAGGCGGACAACCTCGCCGTCAAAGGCATAGCCCTGGCCCGGCAGGCCGCAAACCCACTGCTGGACCGGGTGGTGATCAGCGCCGTCGAACACCCTGCCGTGGAGGAATCCGCCCGGTACCTGGAACGCTTCCACGGCTTCACCGTCGACGTGGTGCCCGTGGACGAAACCGGCCGCGTCACGCTCGAAGCACTTGCCGGGGCTCTGCGCCCCGAGACCGCGCTGGTGAGCATCATGTATGCCAACAACGAGGTGGGCACCAGCCAGCCCATCGCCGCGCTGGCGGAAACGGCCCGTGCCCAGGGCATCCCGTTCCACACCGACGCCGTCCAGGCCGCAGGGTGGCTGCCGCTGGACACCCGCACCCTGGGCGTCGATGCGATGAGCATCTCGGGCCACAAGCTGGGGGCCCCAAAAGGCTGCGGACTGCTGTTTGTCCGGAGCCGTACGCGCCTGGAACCGGTCATCCACGGCGGTGGCCAGGAACGGGGCCGCCGGTCCGGAACGGAAAACGTTGCCGGTGCGGTGGGACTGGCCGCGGCCCTCACGCTTGCCCGGGACCGCCAGGCAGCGGAGCAGGCCAGGGTAGCCGGCCTGCGTGACCGCTTCATCGCCGCTGTCCTGGCAGGCGTGCCGGACGCGCTCCTCACCGGACATTCCTCGGAACGGCTGCCGTCCGTGGCGTCGTTTTGCTTCCCCGGTACCAGCGGAGAGTCGGTGCTCCTGGAGCTGGAACGGCGCGGCGTGGTCTGCTCCAGCGGCTCGGCCTGCGCTGCCGGTTCGGACGCGCCGTCGGCCGTGCTGACCGCCATGGGTGTTCCTGCCGAGGTGGCCCAAACGGCCGTCCGCTTCAGTTTCGACGCGGCGGTATCGCAGGAGGACCTCGACGCCGCCGCGGCTGCCGTCCTGGCGGCTGTCGCCGCCGTCAGGAACCTGGGCGCGGGCCAGGGCCGGTAAGCCGTCCCTCCGCCCGGAACCTTGGTGCGGAACTCTGCGGTGCCCTGGCGGTCCCCTAGCGGTGCCGTGCCCGGCGGAAGATCCAGTGCCGCAGCATGCTGAACCGCACCGCGGTGGCCAGGAAGCCGGAGAGCGTGGTGGCCACCAGTTCGTCACCCACGGTGGCGTCCGGGTTGAACCAGTTCAGCACCCCGAGGCTGCTCCCGGTGATCACCAGGGCCACGGCAATCACCACCAGGCCGTTCAGGTGGTCACTGAAACGGCGCTGCCCGCCGGCGATCTTAAACGTCAGCCTGCGGTTCAGGGCCGTGTTCAGCAGGGATGTCAGGACCAGGGCCACGGCATTGGCCAGCTGGGCGCCGAGCCACGGCCGCAGCAGCGCGTAGAGCCCCAGGGACGCCGCGGTGCAAATGACCCCGACGCCGGAAAAACGCAGCAGCTGCCGGATGACCGGAAAGCGAAGCACACCACGGTAGTGCTTGGTGGCGGGAAAGCGCCGGGGCGCTGTTTCCGTGACGGCGGGTGCGGACAGGCCTTCGCTCACGCGGTCTTACCGGTAACGGCCGGCATCAGTACAGCTCGCCCACGGGGATGTCCACTGCGAGCCGGTTGGAGGGCCCGGGCAGCGGGCAGGCCCATGCCTCGTTGTAGGCGCAGGAGGGGTTGTAGGCGAAATTGAAGTCCAGGACGAACATGGCATCCGGCCCGGACCCCTGGACCCCGTGGAAGGCACCCTTGATGGTGTCCAGCAGGTAGCGTCCAGCGCCATAGCTGCCTCCTGGCTGGCCCGCCGTGGCATCGCGGAACGGAACGAAGATACCGCCGCCGTATCCGTGGATCTTCCACACCCCCAGCTGGCCCATTTCGGGGAGGTCGAAGGTGCCCAGCCGAACGAAGTTCACCACCCCGTCGGTTCCCGTGTCCACACTCATCTCCCGGCCCGCGCCTTCCTTGGTGAGCGGGACGTGGAAGCGGTGGATGGGGTCATAGTCCGCGGTCTTCAGGCCGGAAAAGCGGGCCTTGTCCGCTGTGGTCAGCGCCGACGCCGGATGCGTGGCGAACATCAGGTCACGCTGGTGGCGCCAGTAGGAGTGGGCTTCGGACGGGCTCTCCGCGGAGATCCGCCGGACGTTGTCGTAGAGCGCAAAGGTCCGCAGCCGCCAGTCGGCAATGTCCAGCGCCGAAATGTCCGCGGGGTTCTCTTCGGCTGCGCCGTGCTGCTCTTGCGACATAGCCTCCAGCCTAGTCCCAGCCCGGGGTGGTGAATGTCCGACGGCGACACGCCAGGCCCGCGCGGCGGCCGGCGCCGGGTGGACAGACCGGCAGGGGACGGCAGTCGGGATGCAGGAAACGCCGCCACGGCAGGCGGGAGAGGGGGACCGGCCCCGTTAGGCTGGGCCCCATGACAGGCGCGCCAGTGAAGGCTGTTCTTTCCGGTATCTCCCTCGTGGCTGCCGCGGTCTTGCTGGCAGCATGCTCATCGCCGCAGGCAGCCGGCCCGGGCTGGACGGCTCAGCCGGACCCTTCCGCGCCGGCAGCATCCGGTACAGGCACGTCCGGTACAGGCACGTCCGGAACGACTCCACCGGTTGGCGGCGCCGGCGCCACGGCATCCGCGCCAGCCACCTCCGGCGGCCCGCAGGCGGTGCCCACCGCAACGTCGTGGAAAACATTCTCCGACCCCGCAAAAACCGTCAGTTTCGACCTCCCGGCGGACTGGATCGCCCAGTCAGTGGCAACGGAGGAAGGCGTCCTTCCCGGCGGCCTGAAGGTCGACGTGAAGAAGCCCGACGGGACCTTCATGGCTTCGCTCCGGACGGGCTTGCCGCCGTCGTCCGTTGACTGCCCGGACGGTGCACAGCACCCGTACACGGTGATCAGCAGCGTCCCCTTCGACCTTGCCGCCGAGGGCGGGGAGGGAACCATCCCGCCCCGCATGGTCTACCGGGTGATCCAGGGATACCGCTATTTCGGTTCCTACGGCATCACCAACCTGGTGGGCGGAACCGACGGGAAGGCGTGCGAGCTGCGCAACGTGGTCCGTGGCCCGGCCGGGAAGGGCGACTACTCGTTTGGTGACCTCGTGGCCCTCAAGGCGTTCGCTCCGGATGAGAAAGTGGCCCCGGCAAAGGCGTTCGACACCCTGGCCCAGGCGGCCCAGTACGTCAATGAGAGCCCTGACTTCGCCAACGTGCAGCGGATGCTAATGTCGCTGAAGGTCAAAAACTAGTCCCGCTGCCCGCCCCCACCAGGTGCCGGCGCGCCCGACTTGCCTTCCACCCCCAACACCCCCGGAGATTCATGGAACGCTCTGTTTCCGCACGCCTGGCCTTCAGGACCATCGCCAACACCAAGGTGGCCATGGCCATTGCCGTGGCCAGGAACAGCGGCTATTCATCATTCGAGGAGTCCCTTTCCGTGACGGCCGGGGGAGCGGAGGTTCCCCTCAAGGAAATTTCGGACCACCACGGCGGCCGGTTCCACTACATGGAGTTCGCTGAACCCGCCGAAGTCACGGTGGAGTATTCGGCCACGGTGGCCGGCCGCGCCGTCCCCGAAGAGGTGGCCCTGGCCGACCGCATCCGCTACGTGCGTCCCAGCAGGTATGCGGAGTCCGACAGGCTGCTGCCGACGGCCTACGCCGAATTCGGCGGAGTCCACGGGGCCGACCTGGTGCATGCGGTCCGCGACTGGGTCAACGGCGAATTGCGCTACATCAGCGGCTCCTCGCGTGGCACGGATGGCGCGGTGGAGACGCTCCTGAGCAGGCGGGGCGTTTGCCGGGACTTCGCGCACCTGGCCATCGCCCTGCTGCGGTCCAAGGACATCCCGGCCCGCCTCACGGCGGTCTACGCCCCGGGCCTGAACCCCATGGACTTCCACGCCGTGGCGGAAGCCTATGTGGACGGTGCCTGGCACGTCATCGACCCCACGGGACTTGCCCCGCGGGAGTCGATGCTGCGCATCACTGCCGGCCGCGACTCGTCGGACACTGCTTTCCTTTCCACGGTGGGCGGGAGCCTGGTCCTGAACCAGCTGCGCGTGACCGCGGTGGTGGACGGGGACCTGCCGGCAGAGGACCCCGCCCTGCTGGTGCAGCTGGGCTAGCGCTTCCCCAGCGAGCTGCGCAGCTTGTCGGTGAGCCGCATGAGCTCCTTCTGCTCGGCAGCCGTCAGCGCCGGCCCCACCAGGGTGGAGATGTCCCGGACGTGCTCGCGGCCGATTTCCTTCTGCAGTTCGCGGCCCTCGTCCGTCAGCTTGAGCAGCACGCCGCGGCCGTCCTCCGGCGCCGGCATCCGGGCCACGAGTCCGCGCTTCTCAAGGCGCTCCACCAGCCGGCTGAGGCTGGACTGGCTCAACAGGACGTTGTCGTTGAGCTCGTTGAGCCGCAGCCAGCCGGACGGGCAGCGGGAAAGCGTGAACAGGACGTCGTACTCGTTCACCGCAAGCTTCCGGAAAGCTGGTCCGGACTGCAGCTTCCGCATGACTGCCACCTGCGCCCGGAACAGCGATTCCCAGGTCTCCGCCGCCAGCCGCACCGGAGATTCCGATCCTCCCGTGGCCATTACGCCACCGGGGTGGCGTTGCCGGCATCCTGCGACGCCAGCAGCGCGGCCACGCGGCCTGCGTGGGTGGGCGGTTCCGGAACGTGCGCGGGCTTCAGTGCGGCGTACTCCTTGCGGAGGACCGGCAGCACTTCCTCGCCGAACAGGTCCAGCTGCTCCAGGACGGTCTTCAGCGGCAGGCCGGCGTGGTCAATCAGGAACAGCTGGCGTTGGTAGTCACCGAAGTACTCGCGGAAGGCCAGGGTCTTTTCAATGACTTCCTGCGGGCTGCCCACGGTCAGCGGGGTCTGCGACGTGAAGTCCTCCAGCGACGGGCCGTGGCCGTAGACCGGGGCGTTGTCGAAGTAGGGGCGGAACTCCTTGACCGCATCCTGGGAGTTCTTCCGCATGAAGAACTGCCCGCCGAGTCCCACAATGGCTTGGTCGGCCTTGCCGTGTCCGTAGTGCTCGTACCGCTCACGGTAGAGGCCGATGAGCTGCTGGTAGTGCTCCTTGGGCCAGAAGATGTTGTTGGCGAAGAAGCCGTCACCAAAGTAGGCGGCCACCTCGGCGATCTGCGGCGTGCGGATGGAACCGTGCCACACGAAGGGCGCCACGCCGTCCAGCGGGCGGGGGGTGGAGGTGAAGTTCTGCAGCGGCGTGCGGAACTTGCCGGACCAGTTCACCGTGTCCTCGTCCCACAGCTTGCGCAGGAGGCTGTAGTTCTCGATGGCCAGCTCCACGCCGTCCTGGATGTTCTTGCCGAACCACGGGTAGACCGGCGCGGTGTTGCCGCGGCCCAGGACCAGGTCGACTCGCCCGTCGGCCAGGTGCTGGAGCATGGCGAAGTCCTCGGCGATCTTCACCGGATCATTGGTGGTGATCAGCGTGGTGGCCGTGGAGAGGATGATGCGTTCGGTCTGCGCGGCGATGTAGGCCAGCGTGGTGGTGGGGGAGGAGGAGAAGAAAGGCCGGTTGTGGTGCTCGCCGATGGCGTAGACATCCATGCCGATTTCCTCGACCTTTTTGGCGATGGCCACCGAGGCTTTGATCCGCTCGTTTTCGGTGGGGGTGCGGCCCGTGGTGGGGTCCGTGGTGATGTCGCTGACGCTGAAAACACCGATCTGCATGACGTGCCTTTCCGTTCCTGGACTTTCTGGGCTTGGTTCCAGTGTAGACCAATTTAGATGCATTTGCATCTATTGCCTTCTGTAACACCCCACCGCGGCGATTATTCCCCGGCCGGGCCCCCGAACACAGCGATGCCCGCACCACGGGGTGGTACGGGCATCGCAGGGTCCGGGTTCTACTCGGCGCCGCCGGGGGCAGCCCGGCGCCCACTGACCTTGGGGACCTGGCCTGTGGTCCAGTCCCTGAACTCTGCGTCGATGTCCGAACCGGGTCCGGCCTCCGTGCGGGCCTGCAGGTCACGCAGCAGGGCCTTCCTTTCCCGCCGGCCCTCCACCAGCCGGTAAAGCACCGGCACCAGGACCAGGGTCAGGGCCGTGGAGGACACCAGGCCGCCGATTACCACCACCGCCAACGGCTGGGAAATGAACCCGCCGCCGCCCGTGAGGCCCAGTGCCATGGGGGTCAGGGCGAAGACCGTGGCAAGTGCTGTCATGAGGATGGGCCGGAGCCGCTGCCGGGCGCCGTTGGTGATCGCATCGGCAACGTTCATGCCCGGCCGGCCGTCGCGGGGCTGCCGGTACTGGTTGATCAGGTCGATCAGCACGATCGCGTTGGTCACCACGATTCCCACCAGCATCAGCATGCCGATCAGCGACGGCAGCCCCAGCGGAACCCCGGTGAGCAGCAGCAGGGCCACGGCACCGGTGGCGGCGAACGGAACCGAGACCAGCAGGATCAACGGCTGAACGAGGGACTTGAAGGTGGCCACCATGATCACGTACACGATGGCGATGGCCGCCAGCAGGGCCAGGCCAAGTTGCCGGAAGGACTCGGCCTGCTGGGTGGTGGCCCCACCGATGCTGGCAGTGACCCCCGCCGGAAGCTGGACATCAGCCAGGCGCTTTTGGACTTCGGTGTTTACTGCGCCCAGGTTGGAGCCCGACGGCGTGATGGACACTTTGGCGGTCCGCTCTCCGTTGCTGGAGGTGATGGAGACGGGGACGTCCACCTGCTCCACAGCGGCGATGCTTCCCAGCGTGACCGGCCGGCCGCCCGCCGGAAGCGGGATGTTCCGGACGGCATCGATGCTGGTGAACTGGGTGCCCTGGCCGATGCGGACGGGGAAGTCATTCGTGTCGATCCGGACCGTGCCGGCCGGGATGGGGCTGATCGTGGAGGCGAGGACACCGGCCACCTGCTCCTCGTTCAGGCCGGCCGCCGCGGCCTTGGCGCGGTCCACCTTGACCTGCACCACGGGGTTGCTGGCGGCGAGGTTGCTGGCCACTTCGCTGGTGCCGGGCACCCCTGTCATCGCAGCAACCATGGTGTCGCTGGCCGACTGCAGGTCGGCGCTGCTGGCTGCCTTCAACGTGATGTCAACGGTGGACGAGGTGCCGAAGCCGCCCTGCTGGGTGCCCACGGAGATCTTTCCGGCGTCGGGGACCTTCGCCAGCTCCGAGCGAACCGTGTCCTGGAGCCGTTCCTGGTTGGCCTTTTCGTCAGTCACCACGGTGAACGTCGAGTTGGAGGAACCGGTGGAGGTCAGTGCAGCGAACCCGGCCTGGGCGTTGCCTGATGTCACCTGGACGTCCTTGATGCCGTCGATGCCCCGCAGCACCCCTTCGAGGCGGATTGCCGCCGCGCTGGTGTCGGCCAAACTGGTCCCCGCCGGCAGGACCTGGCGCACGGTCAGGCTGTTCTGCCCCGAGTTGCCCAGGAGGTTGGTGGCCAGCAGCGGTGTCATGGCACCGGTGGCACCGAGCACCAGGACAGCTGCCACGAGGGTGATGACCGGATGTTTCTGCGTGGACCGGAGGATGGGAAGGTAGCCGCGCTGCAGCCGGCTGCGCTGTTCGGTGTCGTGCGCCTGCGCCCTTGCCTCCTCAGCCATCCTCCGCGCCGCCGGGGAACCGGCCGGCACCCTGCCGCGTGAGCCCTTGGGGTTCTTCAGGAACCAGTAGGCCAGCACCGGCACGATGGTCAGGGAGACCAGGAGCGACGCCAGCAGCGCCATGGTGACCGTCAGGGCGAACGGCCGGAACAGTTCACCGGCCAGTTCACCGACAAACGCGATGGGCAGGAACACCGCCACGGTGGTCAGGGTGGAGGCGGTGATGGCGCCGGCCACCTCCCTGATGGCGGTGAGGATCGCCGTCGACTTTTCCTCGCCGTAGCTGAGGTGCCGCTTGATGTTCTCAATGACCACGATCGAGTCGTCCACAACCCGCCCGATCGCGATGGTGAGGGCGCCCAGCGTCAGGATGTTCAGCGAGTAGCCGGTGGCCGACAGGCCGATGAAGGTGATGAGGAGGGACAACGGGATCGAGATGGCCGTGACCAGCGTGGACCGTGCCGACATCAGGAACAGCAGGATGATGGCGACGGCGAATCCCAGTCCCAGGAGGCCTTCGGTAGTGAGGTCCTTGATGGACTTTTCGATGAACGGGGCCTGGTCGAAGACGGGCGTGAACTTGGCGTTCGACCCCAGCTCCGCCTCCAGGTCGTTCAGCGAGTCCCGCACCGCGTGCGAAATCGCCACCGTGTCGCCCTCGGGTTTCTTCGTCACGGAGACGGCGAGCGTCTCGGCGCCGTTGGTGCGGGTGATGGAGGTGCGCTCGTCGTCCTTGAGCGAGACGTCGGCAACGGAGCCGATGGTCGCCGCGTTCTTGGCTCCGGTCAGCGGGAGGGCCTTGATGGCATCCAGGGAATCCACCGGGCTGCCGATCTGCAGCGAGAGGGTCTTGTCCTGGTCCTGGAGTGTTCCGGCCGGAATCAGGGCGCCGTTGTTGGACAGGGCGTCGCGGATGGCGGTGACGCCTACCCCCGCGGACGCCATGGCGTCGGTCCGGGGGAGGATCTCGATGTGCTGGGTGGCGCCGCCCGTGACGTCGGCGCTGCGGACGCCGTCGATCTTCTGCAGCCTGGGCACGCTGAGGCGCTGCAGGTCCGCGTTCAGTTCACTGAGCGGCTTGTCCGAGGAAACGGCGAGGAAGACGATGGGGAAGTCGCTGATGCTGCCGGCGATGGCCTGCGGCTGGACGTCGCTGGGCAGCGTCCGTTTGGCATTGGAGATGGCCCGGTCGATCTGGTTGCGGGCGCGGTCCAGGTTCGATCCGTAGGTGAACACCATGGTGATCTGGGAGACGCCGGTCCGCGACGTGGAGGAGGTGGATTCCAGCCCCTCCACGCCGTTCAGCGCCTTTTCGAGCGGGCCGCTGACCTGTTTGTCCACCACTTCGGGGGACGCCCCCGGCATGGAGCTGAGCACCGTGATCTGCGGGAACTCGATCGAAGGGATGAGCTCCTGCTTCAACGACGACATGGTGATCACGCCGAACACCGAGGCGAAGACGGTGATCAGCGCGATCAGGGCCCGGTTCGCCAGGGAAAGGTGCGCCAACCGGAACATGGGTGGTCTCCTGGGGGTCTAAGTGGCTGGTACAAGCCCTGGGGGTGCCAGCCGCTGGCCCCGCAGGGTCAGCGGCTGGCGGAAACGCTCTCCAGCTGGAGGGACTTGGCCGTGGCCCGTTCCAGCTCCGCGGCGAGGTCCGGATTCTCATCCAGCTTCACCCCGTAGCCGGGCATCATGTCCTTGAGCTTGGACTGCCAGCCCTTGAAGTTCTTGGGGAACGTCTTCTGGAGCAGCTCAATCATGATGGGGACAGCGGTGGACGCCCCCGGCGAAGCGCCCAGGAGCGCACCGATGGAGCCGTCGCGGCCGGCAATCACTTCAGTGCCAAACTGGAGGATGCCGCCCTTCTGCGGGTCTTTCTTGATGATCTGTACACGCTGGCCGGCGGTGATGAGTTCCCAGTCGCCGCCCTCGGCCTCCGGGTAGTACTCCCGCAGTGCCTCCACCTTCTGGTCGTGGCGCTTGACCACTTCCTTGACCAGGTAGGCGGTGAGGTCCATGTTGTCCTTGGCAACGGCGAGCATCGGGATGATGTTGCCGGGGCGGATGGACAGGGGCAGGTCCAGGTACGAGCCGTTCTTCAGGAAGTTCGTGGAGAAGCCTGCATACGGGCCGAACAGGAGCGAGCGCTTGCCGTTGACGTACCGGGTGTCCAGGTGCGGCACCGACATGGGGGGCGCACCCACGGAGGCCTGGCCGTAGACCTTGGCGCTGTGCTGGGCGGCGATGGTCTCGTCCGTGCAGCGGAAGAACTGGCCGGAAACCGGGAACCCGCCGTAGCCCTTGCTTTCGGGGATGCCGGAGGCCTGGAGCAGGTGCAGGGCTCCGCCGCCGGCGCCTACAAACACGAACTTGGCGTGGATCTTGCCGTGCTCGCCGGACTTGGGATACTTCAGCGTCAGGTCCCAGCCGCCGTCGGATGCGCGGGAGATCCCGGTGACGTCGTGGCCGTAATTGATTTCGACGCCGTTGTTCCCCAGGTAAGTGGTCAGTTCACGGGTCAGTGCACCGAAGTCGACGTCGGTGCCCTCGGCGGCGCGGGTGGCGGCAATGCGCTGCTGCGGGTCGCGGCCGTTGACGATCAGCGGCGCCCATTTGGCGATCTGGGCGTGGTCCTCTGAGTACTCCATGCTCCGGAACAGCGGGTGGGGCTTCAGTGCCTCGTAACGGGTCTTCAGGAACCGCGTGTGGTCCTCGCCGATCACGAAGCTCATGTGCGGGACGGTGTTGATGAAGCCCTTGGGCGAACCGATCAGGCTGTTGTCCACCAGGTGGGACCAGAACTGGCGGGAGAGCTGGAACTGTTCGTTGATGAGCAGTGCCTTGGCGGGGTTGACCGAGCCGTCTTTGGCTGCGGGGGAGTAGTTCAGTTCGCAGAGGGCGGCGTGGCCCGTTCCTGCGTTGTTCCAGGGGTCCGAGCTTTCCAGGCCAGGCTGGTCCAGCCGCTCGAACAGGGAGATGGTCCAGTTCGGCTCCAGCTGCTTGAGGAATGCCCCCAGCGTGGCGCTCATGATGCCGCCGCCTATCAGGACAACGTCGGCGTGTGGGGTCTTGGAAATGAAGGTCACGATCAGTCTCCGATTGCAGCGGCTCTGGCTGTCACAGAATATCCCCGCCCGGCCCTCATACTGAAATTGGCCCGGGCCGTCAAGGCTTTAGCTGCACCTTCGTGAAAACTTCATTTAAGACAGGCGACGCCGGGTAGCTGAGCACGCGGTCCGAGAGCGCAAGTGCGGAGATGGGGAAGGCGATGGGGACAGCCGGCACGGTCGCGGCAATCTGGGTGTTGATGGTGTGATAAAGGTCATCCCGCTCCTTCCCGTCGGGAAGTCCGCGTGCCCGGTTGATCTTCGAGAAGACCTGGGGATCCTGGTAACCGAACTCGCCGTTCTTCTCCCCGAAGAGTGGCCCGACGAAGTTGTCCGCGTCCGAGTACGAGCCGTTCCAGCCCAGGATGTGGAGGGCATGGTCGCCCGCGGACTGGACCTTCTGGAGGTAGCCGTCGGACCAGTCGATGGGCACGGGCCTGATGTTGAAGCCGACGGCGGTGAGCTGCCGGCTGAGTTCGGCGTATACCTTCTCGGGCGTGGGCAGGTAGGGGCGGGTGACGTTGAGGGGGTAATAGAACTTGAGTTCCTCGCCGGCGTAGCCGCCCTCCTTCAGGTAATCCTTGGCCTTGGCAGGATCGTGCCCGAGTTCCGGTGCGTCGTTGTTGAAACCGCTGATCTTGGGCGGAACAAACTGTGTGGCCTTGGCGGTGTTGTCGATGAAGAACTTCCGGATCAACGTCTCCTTGTCGATCGCCAGTTCCACCGCCTGCCGGATCTTCTGGTTCTGGAGGATCGGGACGTCCTGGTTCATGCCCACGTACATCACGGAGAACGGGTCGCGCTGCACAATCTGCTTGCCGCGTTTGACCAGCTGGTCAAAGTTGCCCACGGTCACGGCGTCGTAACCGTCGATCTTGCCGTCCAGCAGGGCCTGCAGGCGGGTCTGGGGGTGGTTGTAGGCCAGGAAGTTGATGGTGGCGATCTGGCCGCGGTCACCCCAGTAGGCCGGGTTGCTGGCCAGGGTGACGTTGTCGGTGCCCCAGGCGGCAATGGAGAAGGGGCCGGTGCCCACGGGGTTCGTGGCGAACGCGGACATGGCCTGGCCGCCACGGTTCTGGTCCAGGACGTCTGCCTTGCCGGAGGCGAGGGCCGCCGGGGAGGCAATGGCAAAGGCCGGCAGGGTCAGCGCCTGGAGGAAGGCGGTGAACCGCTGGGTGAGGTCGATCTGGACGGTATCCGGAGCCAACGCTGTGCAGCTCTTGAAGATCGAGAGCCCGGGCTCGTCGGAGTGTGCCTTGAAGACGCCCTTGAAGGAGCTGCCCGGTGCCTGCTTCCGCAGTTCCGCAGGGAAAGCGAACCAGCGGTTGAAGTTGGTGCAGACGGCGTCGGCATTGAAGGGGGTGCCGTCCTGGAAGGTGACTCCGGTGCGGAGCTTGAAGGTGTAGGTGCGGCCCTCGTTGGAGTCGTTCCATTCCGTTGCCAGCAGCGGAGTGGGTTTGCCGGTGGTCTGGTCAACCCCCACCAGGCCTTCGAGGATCTGCCGGGTGATGCGCTGGGACTCCACATCGTTGGACAGGGCCGGGTCCAGCCCGAGTGGCTGGGCTGCGGTGCCGAAATTGAAGGTGGCTTGGGGCTCGGCCGGCGGGGAACTGGGCGTGCCCGAGGTGGGGGAGGGGGACGGCAGCCCTGTGCACGACGTCACGCCCAGCGCCATGAGGACGGCGCCGGCCTTGATGACCGTCCGCCGCGATGAACTGCTGGGCACTCGTTTATCACCTCTGGATGCTGCCGGCTCCGCCGCTTGCGGGCCGGAATCCAGTCTAGGGGACGGCGCCCGCGGCCCGCCCCAGGCGGGCCTGTGACGCGCCAAGGCCGGGTCCGTCGGTCGATCGGCGGACCCGGCCCTTGTGTTGGGGGGGGGGGGGCGCTGGCTGGGCTTACTTGGGCATGAGGACGGAGTCGATGAGGTAGACGGTTGCGTTCTTGGTCTTGACGCCGCCGCAGACCACGTTGGCGTTGTCCACCTTGAGGTTGTCGCCGCTGCCGGTGACCGTGACGGAGCCGCCCTCCACCGTGGCGTGAGTGCCGGCGATCTTGTCAGGGGTGATCTGGCCGGGAACTACGTGGTAGGTGAGGATCTTGCTCAGGAGGGCGTCGTCTGTCTTCAAGGTTTCAATGGTGGCGGGGTCGATCTTCTTGAAGGCGTCATCAACCGGGGCGAAGACGGTGAATTCACCGCCGTTAAGCGTGTCGACCAGGTTGACCTTGGGGTTCAGCTTCCCGGACACCGCCGCGGTGAGCGTGGTGAGGATGGGGTTGTTGGAGGCGGCGACGGCCACCGGATCCAGGGCCATGCCCTCCACGGAGCCTGCACCGGTGGGTACCTGCTTGGCGTAGGCGGCGCAGCCGGGGCCAACCAGGTTTGCTGCCGGGTCCATGGCACCCATCGAAGAGCTTGCGGACGGTGAGGCCATCTTGGAGCTGGACGGGGACGCCATGCTGGAGCTGGGGGCGGACGACATCGGCGCCGAGGACGCCGAGGATCCGGAGGTGCTGCCGGACCCGCCGCAGGCGGTGAGGCTGAGCAGAGCGGCCGCTGCAACGCCTGCGACGGTGAAAGTGGTGCGCTTGAAGGTCTGCATTGGGGTTCTCCTTGGATCGTTGGCCTGCCGCCATCGGACGGCGTGTCCGTGGCCTGCAGCCTGCCTTTGGGGTGGGCACCTGCCCTTGGCTGGTGTCTCAATGGCTATTCGCCGGGTGGGGTGCGGCGGATGGGTGGATCCTTGGAATTTTTCTATCCGCGGCACGAATGGGGCGGCCAACGTTTTGTGCTTTAACGCAGGAATCCCCCGGCCGGCGCCGGGGGATTCCCAGTGTGCGCAAGGGGGGACTTGAACCCCCACGCCCGAAGGCACAGGAACCTAAATCCTGCGTGTCTGCCAATTTCACCACTCGCGCGCGGCTTCCGGGCGTGAACGCCAAGCGTTCGACGGCGGATGCCAGAGTCCATTGTAGCGTTGCGCCGGGCAGGGTTCCTGGCAGGTCGTGGCCGGGTCAGGCGTCGAGGTTGAGGTCCCGCCTCAGCTTGGCCACGTGGCCGGTGGCGCGGACGTTGTACTGCGCTAGCGCCACCTTGCCGTCCGGATCCACCACGATGGTGGAGCGGATGAGGCCTTCATAGGTCTTGCCATAGTTCTTCTTTTCGCCCCAGGCGCCGTACGCCTCTGCCACGGCGTGGTCTGCGTCGGAGAGCAGCGGGAAGGTCAAGGACTCTTTCCCGGCGAACTTTGCCAGTTTTTCGACCGGGTCGGGGGAGATGCCAAGGACGTCGTAACCGGAAGCCTGCAGGGAAGACAGGCTGTCCCGGAAATCGCAGGCTTCCTTGGTGCAGCCCGGTGTGGAGGCTGCCGGGTAGAAGTAGACGATGGTGGAACGGCCGGGGCGGGGAGCCAGGCTGACGTCCCTGCCGGTGGAATCCTGCAGGGTGAAAGCGGGGGCCTTGTCGCCGGTAACGAGTCTTTCAGCCATTGTTTTTCTCCTTGTTGCGGGCGGGACACAACAGCCTAGTAAGCAGGTGGAGCCAGTGCTAATCGGCATTTGGCTATACTTGCTGCTATGCCTGATATGGATCACTGGCCCACAGGGCGCCTTCTGTCCACTGCTGCGCGACTTGTTGAGCACTCCTGGAACGAAAAACTTGGCGCCATCGGCCTCACCCATGCCGGTGTTATCGCCATCGAGGTCCTTGCCGCGCAAGGGCCCATGACCCAGGCCCAGCTTGCCCAGTATGTCCGCGTACAGGCCCAGACCATGGGCAAGACCCTCAGCCGGCTTGAGTCCCACGGCCACATTGCCCGGGTGCGCAGCACCTCGGACCGCAGGAGCCACGTGGTATCGCTGACCGAGCAGGGCAAGGAGGCCGTTGCCCAGGCTGTGGAGATGGAGCGCTCCGTCCTTGCGTCCGCCTCGATCGATCCTGAGCTGCTTCGCCAGGAACTCAAGGCAGTAGTCCGGGAACTGGCCAGCCAGTTCTCCACGACGCCCAGCAACGCCGGCGCCCTGGTGGACAACGCCGCCAAGTAGTCGTTCATGCGGCAGCCCGCATAAAAAAGCGCGGCCCGGCTTTTCGAAAGCCGGGCTGCGCTTTTTGTGTGCCCGGCCGGGCACACCGCCGGCCCGTCCGCGCCCGGTGCCAGCCGCCGTCGTGCCCCTCCACCGAACCCATCCATTGCTCCGGTGTTGTCCTTTTGAGGGCTCAAAAGGACAACACCGGAGCAACCGATGATGGGGGATTAACAACAAAACAGCCCCCAGCCTGTGTTTCCACAAACCGGAGGCTGTTTTCCCAGTGGTGCACCCCCCGGGACTTGAACCCGGAACCCATTGATTAAGAGTCAATTGCTCTGCCAATTGAGCTAGAGGTGCATCTTTTTTGCTTGCATCCCCGGGCTTTTTCTTTCCCGTTGATCTCCGCAACGACATGAAACTCTACACGAACTTTCGGTGCAAGTGAAATCGGCAGTCCCGGAGGTTCCCCAATCACTGCGGGGGCCGCAAAATCACCGCGAAATCAGGGTTTTCACCGTTCGTGAGCAGCCATAGGCTGCCGCCGGGGGACCGGATGACGTCCCGGATCCTGCCGTACTCGCCTGTGAAATAGGCCACAGGCTGCCCCGCTTCCGTTCCCTTGAGCGGCACGGTCCAGAGCCGTTCGCCCCGGAGCGCGCCCAGGTAGGCGGTGCCGCTGGTTATCTCGAGCCCGCTGGGCGAGGAATCGCGCGTTGAGGGCCAGACGACTTCTGCGTCCTGGAATCCGGCGCGGTGGGGTGCCCCGGTGACTTCCGGCCAGCCGTAGTTGTCCCCCGGAAAGATCAGGTTGAGCTCGTCATCCACGTCCGGGCCGAACTCGCTGGCCCACAGCCTGCCCGCTTCGTCCCACGCCAGGCCCTGGACGTTCCGGTGGCCAAGGCTGTAAACCGCGTTGCCGAACGGATTGCCGGGCGCCGGGCTGCCGTCCGCGCGGAGCCGGAGGATCTTGCCGCCAAGGGCCGTGGGGTCCTGGGCCTGCTCGCGGCGCTGGGCGTCTCCGGTGCCCACGTACAGGAAACCGTCCGGGCCGAACCGGATCCTTCCCCCGTTGTGGGTGCCGGCTTTTGGAATTCCGGAAAAGACGGTTTGGGGCTGCCCCAGTGACAGGGAACCGCCGTCGCCGGCATCGACGGTGAGCCTGGCCACCCGGTTGTCATCCTGCGTGGTCAGGTACGCATAGAGGTAGCGGTCCGTGGCGAACTGCGGGGACAGGGCAAGCCCCAGCAGGCCTCCCTCTCCTGCGGGCACGACGCCAGGCACTTTCCCGAGGGTGGTGGCCCTGCCGTCCCGGACAGCCTTCAGGAGGGCGGTCCCGCGTTCGGAGATGATTGCTGTGCCGTCCGGGAGGAACACCATTGCCCAGGGGGTGTCCAGCTGTAGGTCCAGCCGTTCCTGCACCACGGGTGGGGCGGGGGCAGCAGCTGTGCCGCCGGATGGCGGGGGCGGGGGAGCAGGGCTGGCGACCGCGGCTCCCGTGGTTGTCGCGGCGGCCGGAGGCCCCGTTCCCGGTGTGGAGGGCCCCGGTGCACCCGTGCAGCCGGCCAGCACCAGGCACGCGGACAGACAGGAAAGGCCCGCCGCTGTGCGGCAGGCCTTTACGCTGTCAGAGCCGTTTGCGCCGTGGAGCGCGGAAGCCCGCGGCCTCCGCATGCGCGGCAGATTCAAACCAGACTTCCGCCCGGGTCTGCTCATAGTCCGGATGTCCTTCTTCGTAGTAGACCATGGCGGCGGCGTCGCCCTTGACCGTGTAGTCCGCCGGTCCGCTGCCGTCTGGGCCTGGTGCGGCCGAACCGTCCCCATAGGGCTCGTCGGCCGCCAGGTGTCCGGCAGGCTCGGTGGCCGTTGTGCCCTGTTCCTGGGCGAAATCGTGTCCCGGGGCTGAAGGCTGGTGGTGGTCCGCACCGTTTTCCACCAGTGCGGAGGACTGGGCCCGGTCCAGGGTTTCGGCTTCGCCGGCATCCCCGGGGCTGCCGGCAGGGGCCTGAGCCGCCTGCCCGTGCGGGTGTCCCTGGGCAAGGTCCTCCGCCCCGTGCTGTGGCACCTGGCCGGCCTGTCCGCCCACTGCCGTGCCGGCGTCGTCCACGCCCTCCACGGCCGCCGTCTCTGCGCCGGGAAGCGTGGGGGCGTGTGCGGCCGTGTACTCGTCATGGTGGACCGGGCGGGCTCCCGCTGCGGCCTGTCCGGACACTGATTCAGTTCCGGCGCCGGGCACTGACGGTTCTTCCTGCGCAGCGGCTGTTACCCCGGAAGCTGACGACCCGGACCGGGATCCTCCTTGGCCCGCTTCGGACCATTGGGTTTCCCATTCAGCCTGGTCTGCGGGTTGGGCCCCGTCCCGGCGGCCAGCAGGGGCGCCGGCGCCGGCCGAGGTTTCTGCCGGGGAAGCGCCGGAATCCTCAGCTTCGCCGGACGACACATCCTGCGTGGGGGTGGAGGCCGGTGCCGCAGCCGCGTCCGTGGCGGAGGATTCCGCGGGTTCTTCTGCCGTAACGGGTGCCGCCGGCTCCGCGGGTTTCCCGAACCCGGCCGCCGTCGGGATGCCCGTGGTCCCCGCAGCAGCGGCAGAGGCTGCCGCGCTTCCCCCTTCCAGGGCTCCGTCCGCACGGGTGCCTTCAGTCCTTGCGCCCGCCGGCGAACTTCCCGGAGCGTTGGCGGACTGGTTGCGTCTCAGCAGCCACCACACAACGGCGACGATGACAACGACGAGGATGATCCAGAAAACTATGTCCATGGCAGGCCCTTCGATACAGGTGGATGGGTGTCCCTGCCCCGACGCTACGTGGGGTGGCCACTGCTGTCCAGAGATGCGGCGGCGCGTGGCCTGTCCTATGTTCGGCGGGAATTCCGGCAGTTTGTCTAACCTGGGGGCCACGGAGGGTCGTTGAGCCACCGATGGCGTCCTAGACTTGCCCCTATGACTGACGCCCAGACCACAACCGGGAACAAACCGGACATCAAGCCACGCAGCCGCGTCGTCACCGATGGCATTCATGCGGCCCCCGCCCGCGGCATGTTCCGGGCCGTTGGGATGGGTGATGACGACTTCGTCAAACCCCAGGTGGGCGTAGCCAGCTCCTGGAACGAGATCACCCCCTGCAACCTCTCGCTCAACCGGCTGGCCCAGGGTGCCAAGGAGGGTGTCCACGCAGGTGGCGGCTTCCCGATGCAGTTCGGCACCATTTCGGTGTCCGACGGGATCTCCATGGGCCACGAGGGCATGCATTTCTCCCTGGTCTCCCGCGAAGTCATCGCCGACTCCGTCGAGACCGTCATGCAGGCAGAGCGGATCGACGGCTCGGTGCTGCTGGCCGGCTGCGACAAGTCGCTGCCGGGCATGCTCATGGCGGCAGCCCGGCTGGACCTCGCCAGCGTGTTCCTTTACGCCGGGTCCATCATGCCCGGCTGGGTCAAGCTGGAGGACGGCTCGGAAAAGGAAGTCACCCTTATTGACGCCTTCGAAGCGGTGGGAGCCTGCGCTGCCGGCAGGATGAGCATGGAGGACCTCACCCGCATCGAAAAAGCCATCTGCCCCGGCGAAGGCGCCTGCGGCGGAATGTACACGGCCAACACCATGGCCTGCATCGGCGAGGCCCTGGGCATGTCCCTTCCCGGCTCCGCCGCACCGCCCTCGGCAGACCGCCGTCGTGATGAATTCGCCCGCAAGTCCGGCGAAGCGGTGGTCAACCTGCTGCGGCTGGGTATCACGGCCCGGGACATCATGACCCGGGAGGCCTTCGAAAACGCCATTGCCGTCACCATGGCTTTCGGCGGCTCCACCAACGCCGTCCTGCACCTGCTGGCGATTGCCCGCGAGGCTGAAGTGGAACTGACCCTGGACGACTTCAACCGCATCGGCGACAGGATCCCGCACCTGGGCGACCTCAAGCCGTTCGGCCGCTACGTCATGACCGACGTGGACAGGATCGGCGGCGTGCCGGTCATCATGAAGGCACTGCTCGACGCCGGCCTGCTGCACGGCGACTGCCTCACCGTCACGGGTAAGACCGTCGCGGAAAACCTCGAGGCGATCAACCCGCCGGACGTCGACGGCAAGATCCTGCGCGCCCTGGACAACCCGATCCACAAGACCGGCGGCATCACCATCCTGCACGGCTCCATGGCCCCGGAAGGCGCCGTCGTCAAGAGCGCCGGCTTCGACGCCGACGTCTTTGAGGGCACCGCCCGCGTCTTCGAACGCGAGCAGGGCGCCCTGGATGCCCTCGACAATGGCGGGATCAAGGCCGGCGACGTCGTCGTCATCCGCTACGAGGGCCCCAAGGGCGGGCCCGGCATGCGCGAGATGCTCGCCATCACCGGTGCCATCAAGGGCGCCGGGCTCGGCAAGGACGTCCTGCTCCTCACCGACGGCCGCTTCTCCGGGGGCACCACGGGCCTGTGCATCGGACACGTCGCGCCGGAAGCGGTCGACGGCGGCCCCATCGCCTTCGTCAAGGACGGCGACAGGATCCGGGTGGACATCGCCGCGCGCACCTTTGACCTGCTGGTGGACGAGGCCGAGCTTGAGGCCCGCAAGTCGGGCTGGGAGCCGCTGCCCGCCCGGTACACCAAGGGCGTGCTCGCCAAATACGCCAAGCTGGTCCACAGCGCCAGCCAGGGCGCCTGGACCGGCTGACGGCGTTTGCGCCGGAAGTTTGGGGTAGGGTCATTCCGTGGACAATGGGGTCCACATGGTGAGATAGGGTTGTTGCTCGTTGACACCCATCTTGCCAAGAGGGAAAACTGAACGCATGACCTTCGTTACCGGCATCGTCGTCGTCCTTACCAAGCGCGTGGCACATTAGCCCCTGGTAACGAACAGTCACGCGCAAACCCCTCACAAAGCCGCCAGGCCGAGGGGTTTTTTTATTCCCACCGTTCCAAAGCAATTCCAGAACCAGAAGATCCACAAGGAAGAGTCCGATGAGCAAAGGATCGCCCATCAGCCCCTCGCTGATGGCCACCAAGTCCACTGGAGCCCCCAAGGCTCCGGAACGCGCCGACCGGACGGCTGACCATGCCGCCGTCGTCGCCGACCTTGCTGCCGTCTCTCCTGTCCTTGGGCCGAACAACGTCGTACCCCCGACGGTGATGACCGGCTCGCAAGCAATCGTCCGCTCGCTCGAAGAACTCGGCGTCGACGACATTTTCGGTTTGCCTGGTGGCGCGATCCTGCCCACCTACGACCCCCTGATGGCCTCCACCATGAACCACGTGCTGGTCCGTCACGAACAGGGAGCCGGCCACGCCGCGCAAGGCTACGCCATGGTCACCGGGCGGGTGGGCGTCTGCATCGCCACCTCGGGCCCCGGGGCCACCAACCTCGTTACCGCCATCATGGATGCCCATATGGACTCCGTGCCCCTGGTGGCCATCACCGGCCAGGTATCCAGCGGTGTGATCGGCACCGATGCCTTCCAGGAAGCCGACATCGTGGGTATCACGATGCCCATCACCAAGCATTCCTTCCTGGTGACGGACCCCAACGACATCCCGCACGTGATGGCAGAGGCCTTCCACCTGGCCTCCACCGGCCGTCCCGGCCCCGTGCTGGTGGACGTTGCCAAGGATGCCCAGGTGGGCCAGATGACCTTCTCCTGGCCGCCGAAGATCGATTTGCCGGGCTACCGGCCGGTGACCCGCGGCCACAACAAGCAGGTCCGCGAAGCGGCCAAACTCATTGCCGCGTCCACCAAGCCTGTCCTGTACGTGGGCGGCGGCGTAGTCAAGGCCCATGCCTCGGCCGAGCTGCTTGCCCTCGCCGAAGCCACCGGTGCGCCGGTAGTGACCACCCTCATGGCCAAGGGCGCCTTCCCGGACTCCCACCCGCAGCACGTCGGCATGCCCGGCATGCATGGCAGCGTCTCCGCCGTCACGGCCCTGCAGCAGTCCGACCTGCTGATCACCCTCGGCGCCCGCTTCGATGACCGCGTCACGGGCGTGCTGAAGACCTTCGCGCCCAACGCCAAGGTCATCCACGCCGATATCGATCCCGCGGAGATTTCCAAGAACCGCACCGCTGACGTTCCCATCGTCGGGTCCGTCAAGGAGATCATCCCGGAACTGACCGAGGCTGTGCGCAGCCAGTTCGATGCTTCCGGAACCCCGGACCTCACCACCTGGTGGGCCTTCCTGAACAACCTCAAGGAAACCTACCCGCTGGGCTGGACGGAACCGGACGACGGATTGATCGCACCGCAAAAGGTCATCAAGCGGATCGGTGAGCTGACCGGCCCGGAGGGCGTTTACGTGGCGGGCGTGGGCCAGCACCAGATGTGGGCCGCCCAGTTCATCAAGTACGAGCGCCCCCACGCTTGGCTGAACTCCGGCGGCGCCGGCACCATGGGGTACGCCGTCCCGGCAGCCATGGGCGCCAAGGTGGGCAACCCGGACCGCGTGGTCTGGGCCATTGACGGCGACGGCTGCTTCCAGATGACCAACCAGGAACTGGCCACCTGCGCCATCAACAACATCCCCATCAAGGTGGCGGTCATCAACAACTCCTCGCTGGGCATGGTGCGGCAGTGGCAGACCCTCTTCTACGAAGGCCGCTATTCCAACACCGACCTCAACACCGGCCACGACACGGTCCGCATCCCGGACTTCGTCAAGCTGGGGGAGGCCTACGGCTGCGCGTCGTTCCGCGTTGAACGCGAAGAAGACATCGACGCCACTATCCAGAAGGCCCTCGAAATCAACGACCGTCCGGTGGTCATCGACTTCGTGGTGAGCCCCAACTCCATGGTGTGGCCAATGGTGCCCGCCGGCGTAAGCAACGACCAGATCCAGGTTGCCCGCAACATGACCCCGGAATGGGAAGAGGAAGACTGAGCATGACCCGCCACACACTTTCCGTCCTGGTTGAGGACAAGCCCGGCGTCCTGACCCGCGTGGCCAGCCTCTTCGCCCGCCGCGCCTTCAACATCAACTCCCTGGCCGTTGGCCCCACCGAAGTGCCGGGCGTGTCCCGCATGACGGTGGTGGTCGACGCCGACGGCGACCTCATCGAACAGGTCACCAAGCAGCTCAACAAGCTGGTGAACGTCATCAAGATCGTTGAGCTCACCCCCGAATCTTCCGTACAGCGCGACCACATCCTGGTCAAGGTACGTGCGGATGCCGCAACACGCCTGCAGGTAACCCAGGCCGCAGACCTGTTCCGCGCCTCAGTGGTCGACGTGTCCACCGACTCCGTCGTCATTGAGGCCACCGGCCACCCCGAAAAGCTCGCAGCCCTGCTCTCAGTGCTGGAGCCCTTCGGCATCCGCGAAATCGTGCAGTCCGGCACCCTGGCCGTTGGACGGGGATCCCGCTCCATGAGTGACCGGGCGCTCCGCTCCGCCTAGGCATTTGCCTCCAGGCGGGGCCGTCCGCCCGTAACCGCAGCACCGCAAGACCACTTATCTACAACCACTCAAGAGGAGTTACGCAAGTGACTGAAATGTTCTACGACGATGACGCCGACCTGTCGATCATCCAGGGCCGCAAGGTTGCCATCGTTGGCTACGGTTCCCAGGGCCACGCCCACGCGCTGAACCTGCGCGATTCCGGCGTCGAGGTCGTCATCGCGCTGAAGGACGGCTCCAAGTCGACCGCGAAGGCCGAGGATGCAGGCTTCACGGTCAAGAACGTCGCCGACGCCGCCGAATGGGCCGACGTCATCATGATCCTGGCGCCGGACCAGCACCAGCGCGCGATCTACACCGACTCCATCAAGGACAAGCTGACCCCGGGCAAGGCCCTGGCCTTCGCCCACGGCTTCAACATCCGCTTCGGCTACATCCAGGCTCCGGAGGGCGTTGACGTTATCCTGGTCGCCCCGAAGGCTCCGGGCCACACCGTGCGCCGCGAGTTCGAAGCCGGCCGAGGCATCCCGGACATCATCGCCGTTGAGCAGGACGCATCCGGCAACGCCTGGGAGCTGGCCAAGTCTTACGCGAAGGCCATCGGCGGCACCCGCGCCGGCGTCATCAAAACCACCTTCACCGAAGAAACCGAAACGGACCTCTTCGGCGAGCAGGCCGTCCTGTGCGGCGGCGTGTCCCAGCTCATCCAGTACGGCTTCGAAACCCTCACCGAGGCCGGCTACCAGCCGCAGATCGCCTACTTCGAGGTGCTGCACGAGCTCAAGCTCATCGTCGACCTCATGTGGGAAGGCGGCATCGCCAAGCAGCGCTGGAGCGTCTCCGACACCGCGGAATACGGCGACTACGTCTCCGGCCCGCGCGTCATCACCCCAGAGGTGAAGGAAAACATGAAGGCCGTCCTGGCCGATATCCAGTCCGGCGCGTTTGCCAAGCGCTTCATCGAGGACCAGGACAACGGCGCCGTCGAGTTCAAGGAACTGCGCGCCAAGGCCGAGCAGCACCCCATCGAGGCCGTCGGCCGCGAGCTGCGCTCCCTGTTCTCCTGGCAGCAGCAGGACGTGGACTACGTCGAAGGTTCCGCAGCCCGCTAAAGCGGCTGCAGGAACGCGCGACAACCAGAAGAAGTGCCGCGATGAGGCCGGGCTCACACTTAACAATGTGAGCCCGGCCTTTCCGTCCGCCTAGACTTGTTCCATCCCCAGGACTGCAACGCAGAGGATCAGCCGTGTCAAAACCCGTAGTACTGCTCGCCGAAGAACTTTCCCCCGCCACCGTCGAGGCCCTCGGCCCGGACTTTGAAATCCGACAGACCGACGGCGCAGACCGTTCCCAGCTGCTCTCGGCGATCAGCGACGTAGACGCCATCCTGGTCCGCTCCGCCACCCAGGTTGACGCCGAAGCGATCGCCGCGGCCAAGAACCTGAAGGTCATCGCGCGTGCCGGCGTGGGCCTGGACAACGTTGACATCAAGGCCGCCACCCAGGCAGGCGTGATGGTGGTCAACGCGCCCACGTCCAACATCGTGTCCGCCGCCGAACTCACCGTGGGCCACATCCTCAGCCTGGCCCGCCACATCCCGCAGGCCAGCGCCGCCCTCAAGGACGGCGAGTGGAAGCGCTCCAAGTACACCGGCATCGAACTGTTCGAAAAGAAGATCGGCATCATCGGCCTGGGCCGCATCGGCGCCCTGGTGGCAGCCCGCCTCAAGGGCTTCGACACCAAGATCCTTGCCTACGATCCCTACATCACCTCCGCCCGCGCCGCGCAGCTGGGCGTGCAGCTGGTCACCCTGGACGAACTCCTGGCACAGTCCGACTTCATCACCATCCACATGCCCAAGACCCCCGAGACGGTGGGCATGCTGGGCGCGGATGCGTTCAAGAAGATGAAGCCGACCGCCTACGTCGTCAACGTGGCCCGTGGCGGCCTCGTGGACGAGGAAGCGCTCTTCACGGCCCTGCAGGACGGCGAAATCGCCGGCGCCGGCGTGGACGTCTTCACCAAGGAACCCAGCACCGACCTGCCGTTCTTCAAGCTGGACAACGTCGTGGTCACCCCCCACCTGGGCGCCTCCACGGACGAAGCGCAGGAAAAGGCCGGCGTCTCCGTGGCCAAGTCCGTCCGCCTGGCCCTCGCGGGCGAGCTCGTGCCGGACGCTGTCAACGTCGCCGGCGGCGTCATCGCCCCCGACGTCCGCCCGGGCATCCCGCTGATCGAGAAGCTGGGCCGGATCTTCACCGCCCTGACCCACGCCTCCCTGACCCAGTTCGACGTCGAAGTCGCCGGCGAAATCTCCTCGCTCGACGTCAAGGTCCTTGAACTGGCGGCACTGAAGGGCATCTTCGCCGACGTCGTAACCGAGCAGGTCTCCTACGTCAACGCCCCCGTCATCGCCGAACAGCGCGGCATCAACGTCCGCCTCATCACCACCCCCGACACTGAGTCCTACCGCAACGTCCTGACCCTGCGCGGCGCCCTCAGCGACGGCAGCCAGATCTCCGTGGCAGGCACCCTGACCGGCCCCAAGCAGATCGAGAAGCTGGTGGGCATCAACGGGTTCGAGGTGGAAATCCCCATCAGCGAGCACCTCGTGGTGGTTGCCTACACCGACCGCCCCGGCGTGATCGGAACCATCGGCCACATTTTGGGCATGAACAACATCAACATCGCCGGCATGCAGGTGGCGCGCTCCGATGAGGGCGGCAAGGTCCTCGCCCTGCTGACCATCGACAGCTCCGTTCCGCAGCAGGTGCTGGACGCCATCAAGGCCGGCATCGGCGCCGAGATGGTCCGGGAAGTGGACCTGGAAGACTAACCCGCGACACACCGGCCGAAACGCCGTAGCCGCTCCTCCCGCTGGGTACGTCCCGGCGGATCCACGTATGATTGGCCGGTCTGCTTACAATGGCTGGGTCCTTAGTCAGGACCGTAGCCGGCAGGCCGGCCAATACCTTTTGCACATCCGTCCGTCATTGCCCACGCCTGCCCGGGGGACGGAAGTGCGCGCACGCAATCCAGGTTTCAGGGAGTTCCATGAACGCCGTCCAGAGGTTCATCAGAAGCAGGGTGCTGCTGTTGACCGCGGCCATCTTGATCGCAGCCATGTGCATGTCGGTCGTCGTCCAAAGCCAGTCACAGGCTGCGCTCAACCGGACGGTCGATGAGAACTCGAGGGGGCTCTACGACATCCTGGTCCAGGCCAAGGCGCCCTCCGGGGCCCTTCTGCAGCCCGAAATCGCCAACGGCGCGGGCGGCATCGGCTTCGACCAGCTGGACTCGATCCGGAAGCTGTCCGGCACCTCCGTGGCCGCCCCCATCAGCCTGGTCTCGCGCGTCACCCAGAACCTGGAGACGCCCCGCCTCGACGCAATGGATTACCTGGGCTACAACGCCGGACTGGCCGGCACCGCCACCGCGGACCAGGCTGCCGGCGCCACCGCCCCGGACAAGTGGCCGGCCGCGGAGTCCGTCCTGACCGATGCCGCCAAGAAGTACCGCCTGACCGCCAGTGCCGTGAGCTCCGACGGGAACTCCGAGCAGACCCTGTTCAAGACCACCGCCGAGGGCACGCTGGGCAAGGCGAAGCTCGTCGAGGAGAAGGCTGCCGGCGGCAGCAGCATCCGCATCGCGGCGCCGGCAGGGGAGACGGGCATCAAGTTCCCCTCACCCGCCGGCGGCTCCGAGCACAACCTCTTCAACCTCTCCGTGGCACTGCCGATGGCCCCGGAGGTCACTGAGTCCGTGGTGGCCGTGGACCCCGCCGCCGAGCGGGCACTCCTCGGTTCCGCCGGTGACTTCCTGGCCCCGCTGGAGAAGGCGCCGCCCGCCGATGCCCGCGACGCCGGCGCCGTGGGCCGCTACCTGGAAGGTCTCTTCACCAGCGGCATCAGCATGGACCAGCTGAAGGAAGGCCCCGACTTCCTGGGCGTCAAGCTCAAGTACTGGGCGCCCCTGATGACCCAATACCAGCAGGCCAAGCGCAACGGCCAGCTGACCACCGGTTCGCAGGCGGTTCCGCTGATCGTGCGCTCCGGCACGTCGCTGGACCTGAAGTACAACGTCAAGATCGAGGAAATTGACGACGCCGGCAAGGTAGTCAAGGACGTCGGAACCGTCTCGAAGTCCCTGGGCAAGGATTACCTGCCTTTTGTTTCCAAGGACCCCTTCGTGTTGTCCTGGCCGGGTTCGACGGACCACTCTTCGCTGCTGGGCGCCAACGGCAACTTCAACCCGGGCCTGTACACCCCGGCCAAGTGGAGCACCAATTTCGCCGGCGCCCCCAAGTACACGGACGGCGATACCGCGTCCAATGGTGCCGTGGACAAGACGGCCGTGCCCGGGGACTGGGTTACCGTTAACCGCCTTCCCGACAAGGCGTCCAACGGAGCGCCGGTTGACCAGACCCAGCGCGACCCGGTAGACGAGCGGTCTTACCGCGACAACCTGCCCACCGGCCAGCAGCAGGCTGCCCAGCCGCTGCCCATGGTCTACGGCACGTTTGACCCCGCCGCCGTGGAGGCAGCCTCCGGCGACGTCAACAAGCTGCCGCTGGGCGGGTACGACCCCACGCCGTTCACCCTTTCCAAGGACGCCTCCGGCAAGGACGTCCCGGCTGCCGAGCTGAAGCCCTCGCTCAGCGCCACGGGTCTGGCCAGCCAGTCCGCCGGTGCCATCACGGACTTCTACGGACTCGCCGCCGCGCGGGGCTACAAGCAGAACGCCGCCGTCATCGATGCCGTCCGTGTCCGTGCCAAGGCGCCGGGCAGCTGGAAGGACGCCCAGCCCGAGGTGGAGAAGCTCGCCGCCGAGATCCGGGACATGGGCTTGGACGCCACCGTCGTGGCAGGTTCCGCCCGTGAGGACACCAGCATCTTCGTTCCTGGCTACTCCAAGGACGGCGCCGGGAAGGAATCGGCGCTCGGCACCGTCCAGCAGTCCTGGGTCCGGCAGAACGCCGCCGACGCCGTGGCAGGGGCACTCTCCGGAACCAACATCACCCTCCTGTTCCTGACGCTGTGCGGGGCCGCCCTCCTCACCGGCGCCTCGACTGTGAGCTACATCCGCAAACGCCGCAGCGAGGCCGGAACCCTCCGGGCCATGGGCTGGACCCAGCGCCGCATCCGAAGCTGGGTGCTCGAGGAATTCGGCGTCGGAGCCGTGCTGCTCGCCGCTGCGGGTATCGTGCTGAGCCTGCTGAGCTGGAGCGTGGCCACCGCACTGGTGTGCGCCGCCGTCCTGGTGCTCTACTGCGCTGCAGCGCTGTTCGCGGCCCGGCAGCTGCGACACCGCGACGTGATCGACCAGGAACCGCAGCACGACGAACGCCTCATCCCCGTAGACTCACCGCTCACCTTCGCCAACCGGCAGCTGAGCACCAACAAGTTCAACACCTTGTCGCTCGCCGTCGCGGTCGGTGTCTTCGGTGCGGCAGTGGGCGGCCTGATTGCCCTGCTGATCGACATTCCCCGCGCCGCCGGCGCCAGCGCATTGAGCGGCCTGGCCGCAGCCAGCGTGACGCTGCCCAGCATCCTGCTGGCGCTTGCTGGCGTGGCTGTGGGGCTGGTCCTGACCCTGGTGACGGGCCGGTTCGAGCTCAACGCCAAACGCCAGTACCTGGCCATCCTCCAGGCCATGGGCTGGAACCCGGACATGCTCCGCCAGGTGCGGTTGTTCGAGAACGCGCTGGTGGGAACCGTGGCCCTGCCGCTGGGCGTGCTGGGCGCCCTGGGCATCGGCCTGCTGCTGGCCCCCTACGCAGCCATCTGGGCTGCCATAGCCGGGCTGGTGGCTGTAATTTGCTGGATACCGATTGCAACGAAAGTGGTCCAATGACAAACCCGACGAACGTCCAGCGCAGCCGCAGGAGCGGCTCCAACGAGGTCCCCCTGCAGACCCGGGCCAGCACCATCGTCAAGTCGGCTGACCACGCCACCCCGCTGGAGATGCGCGACATCACCATCCGCTACGGCGGCGGCAAGGGCGGCGCCGAAGCCGTAAGCGTGGTGGAAGGATTCGACCTGACCCTGCACGCCGGCGAGATGCACTGCGTGGCCGGCCGAAGCGGCTCCGGCAAGACCAGCATCCTGACCGTCGGCGCCGGACTGACCCTGCCGACGTCGGGCCGCGTCTTCTGGGAAGGCGATTCCCTCGAAAGCATGGGCGACGACGAAATCGCCGACCGCCGTCGTGCCCTGATCGGTTACGTGGACCAGGGCGGAGCCCTGATTGACGGCATGAGCGCCCTGGAAAACGTGCTCCTGCCCGCCGTGCCCGACGGCGAGGTGGAGCAGCGCCGCGACATGGCCAAGGACCTGCTGGACCTGGTGGGCCTGGGCCGGCGCATGCGGCACCGTCCCGCCCAGCTCTCCGGCGGTGAACGGCAGCGCGTTGCCATTGCCCGTGCCCTGATCCTCGGCACCAGGGTGCTGGTGGTGGACGAGCCCACCGCGTCCCTGGACCGTGCCTCCGCCAACCGCATCATCAGCATCCTGAAGGACACCACCTCCGACGGCATCGCCGTCCTGGTGGCCTCGCACGACCACGAACTGGTCCGCCTGAGCGATACCCTGACAGAACTGATCTAGCCCACTCCACCGCACCGAAGGTAACCGTCCGCACCGTGACTGCTCCAGAGAAAACGCCGTTCTACATCACCACGGCCATCACCTACCCCAACGGCGTGCCGCACATCGGGCATGCCTACGAGTACATTGCCACCGATGCCATGGCGCGCTTCAAGCGGCTGGACGGCTATGACGTGATGTTCCTGACCGGCACCGACGAGCACGGCATGAAGATTGCCCAGACCGCGGAGAAGGAAGGCATCACGCCCAAGGAGCTGGTGGACCGGAACGCGGAGGTCTACAAGGCGGCGCACTCCGCCCTGGGCATCAGCTACGACCGCTTCATCCGCACCACCGACGAGGACCACTACGCCGCCTCGCAGGCCATCTGGAAGAAGATGGAAGCCAACGGCGACATCTACCTCGACAAGTACGAGGGCTGGTACTCCGTCCGGGACGAGGCGTTCTACGCCGAGGATGAGACGGTGGTGAAGGACGACGGCGTGCGCTACTCGAAAGAGACGGACACCGAAGTGACGTGGACGGCCGAGGAGAGCTACTTCTTCCGCCTCTCCGCCTACCAGGACAAGCTGCTGGCACTCTACGAGTCCCACCCTGAGTTCGGTGCCCCGCAGTACCGGTTCAACGAGGTCATCAGCTTCGTCAAGCGCGGCCTCGAGGACCTGTCCATCAGCCGGACCACCTTCGACTGGGGGGTTCCCGTCCCGGGCAATGACAAGCACGTCATGTACGTCTGGGTGGACGCCCTGACCAATTACCTGACCGGCGTGGGCTACCCGGACGTGGACTCGGAGAAGTTCCGGAAGTACTGGCCCGCCGACGTCCACATCATCGGCAAGGACATCTCCCGGTTCCACGCCATCTACTGGCCCGCCTTCCTGATGAGCGCCGGGCTGGAACTGCCCAGGCGCGTGATGATCCACGGCTTCCTGCACAACAACGGGGTCAAGATGTCCAAGTCCCTGGGCAACGTCGTGGCCCCGGCCGACTTCGTGGCCCGCTATGGCCTGGACCAGGTGCGCTTCTTCTTCCTGCGCGAGGTCCCCTTCGGCGCTGACGGCAGCTACAACCACGAGGCGATCGTGGGCCGGATGAACGCGGACCTGGCGAACAACTTCGGCAACCTGGCCCAGCGGTCGCTGTCCATGGTGGCGAAGAACTGCGGCGCTGCCGTGCCCACACCCGGGACCTTCACGTCCGAAGACAACGCGATCCTCGCCCAGGCCAATGGCTTGCTGGAGACCGCCCGCGCCGCCTTCGACAAGCAGGAGTTCAGCCGCGCCCTGGAAGCCATCTGGGGCGTGCTGCACCACACCAACGCCTACTTCGCCGAGCAGGCGCCCTGGGTGCTGCGGAAGACCGACGTCGAACGCATGAACGCCGTGCTCTACGTAACGCTCGAGGTGCTGCGCATCGTGGCCATCCTGGCCCAGCCGGTCATGCCCGGCGCAACCGCAAAACTCCTGGATGCACTCGGCCAGCCCGAGGGCGATGCCAGGCAGTTCGCCGCGACCTCGACGCCGATCGTCCCGGGCACCGCACTGCCCGCGCCCACCCCGGTCTTCCCCAAGTTCGAGGAGCCCGGGGAGTAGGGTCCTTCCTCCGCGGGCTCCCGGCGGATGCGCTCATGTCCAAAAGCTGAGACGTTTTGACCAGCATATGGATGTCTTGGCTACCCTGAAACCATGAGCGCATCCACCATCGATCTTGCAGTTATTCCCGGCGACGGCATCGGCCCCGAGGTCATTGCCGAGGCCCTCAAAGTCCTGGAGAAGGCTGTGGCGGCGGAGGGCGTGGAGCTCAAGCCCACGCACTACGAACTTGGTGCCGCGCACTGGCTTGCCACGGGCGAGACCCTGACGGATGAAGTCCTGGCGGACCTGAAGACACGCGACGCCATCCTGTTCGGTGCGGTGGGCGCCGCCCCCGGCGATACCCGCATCCCGTCCGGAATCATCGAGCGCGAACTGCTCCTGAAGCTCCGCTTCAGCCTGGACCACTACGTCAACCTGCGGCCTTCCCGGCTCTACGGAACCGTCGGCAGCCCGCTGGCCAATCCCGGCACCATCGACTTCATCGTGGTCCGGGAAGGAACCGAGGGCCCGTACGTGGGCAATGGCGGCACGCTGCGGGCGGGAACCCCGCATGAGGTCGCCACGGAAGTGTCCCTGAACACCGCCCATGGCGTCGAGCGCGTGGTCCGCGACGCGTTCCGCCGGGCCAGCCTGCGGGAACGCAAGCACGTCACGCTGGTCCACAAGCACAACGTCCTGGTCTTCGCCGGACACCTGTGGAAGCGCACCGTCGAGGCTGTGGCCCAGGAATTCCCCGGCGTCACCCATGACTACCTGCACGTGGACGCCGCCACCATTTTCATGGTCACCGACCCGTCCCGTTTCGACGTCATTGTCACCGACAACCTGTTCGGCGACATCATCACCGACCTCGCCGCGGCCATCACCGGCGGCATCGGCCTGGCAGCTTCCGGCAACATCAACATGGACCGCACCGCGCCGTCCATGTTCGAGCCGGTCCACGGGTCCGCGCCGGACATCGCCGGCCAGGGCAAGGCCGACCCCACCGCTGCCATCCTCTCCGCCTCCCTGCTGCTGGACCACCTTGGCTACGCCGAGGCTGCCCGCAGGATCGAAGCCGCGGTGGTTGCCGACGTCGAAAAGCGCGACGGCACCGCACGCAGCACCAGCGCCGTGGGCGACGCCATCGCCGCGGGCCTCTAGCCCGCGCCGGGCCCGCCGGCATCGGGCGTAAGCTTTACTCGAATCACCAAATGCCGCCTTCGGAGTTCAGCGCAGAACCTGCGGGCGGCCGATCGTGGAGGAACCATGACTCAGACCGCCCATGGCGTCGAATTCACCCGGCAGCCCTCGGAGAACCCGAAGTCTGCCGAAGAGCGTGCAGCCATCCTGGCAAACCCGGGATTCGGCAACTACTTCACCGACCACACCGCCATCGTCGACTACAGCGTGGACGCGGACGGCAACGGCGGCTGGCACGACGCCCGGATCGAACCGTACGGTCCGATCGTGCTTGATCCCTCGGCTGCCGTGTTCCACTACGGCCAGGAGATCTTCGAAGGGCTTAAGGCCTACCGGCACGCCGACGGCTCAGTCTGGACCTTCCGACCCGAGGCCAACGCGGCGCGCCTGAACAAGTCGGCCCGCCGCCTTGCCCTGCCTGAGCTGCCGGCTGAGTACTTCCTGGGCGCCATCCGGGAACTGGTGGCCGTCGACAAGGAATGGGTGCCCTCCGGTGACGGCGAAGCCCTCTACCTGCGGCCCTTCATGATCGCCACCGAGGCCTTCCTGGGCGTCCGGGCAGCCCGTGAAGTCTCCTTCCGGGTGATCGCCTCGCCTGCCGGCAACTACTTTGGCGGCGAGCTCAAGCCCGTCTCCATCTGGATCTCCCGCCAGTACGCCCGGGCCGGCCGCGGCGGCACCGGCGACGCCAAGTGCGGCGGCAACTACGCGGCCTCGCTGATCGCCCAGCAGGAGGCGGAGGCCAACGGCTGCAAGCAGGTGCTGTTCCTGGACCAGGCCAACGACAACGCCGTGGAAGAGCTGGGCGGCATGAACGTGTTCTTCGTCATGAAGGACGGCTCGCTGGCCACGCCCGCGCTCACCGGCACCATCCTCGAGGGCGTCACCCGGATGTCCGTGATCCAAGTGGCCAAGGACATGGGCCGCGAGGTGGCCGAGCGCAAGATCACCCTGGACGAATGGCGTGACGGCGTGGCTTCCGGCGAGATCACCGAGGTCTTCGCCTGCGGCACGGCCGCCGTCATCACCCCCATCGGGGTCCTGAAGGACGCCACCGAGTTCATCGGTTCCGAGGACGCCAAAGCCGGCGAGGTCACCATGGCCATCCGGGAAAAGCTCCTGGGCATCCAGACCGGCGCCGAGCCGGATACCCACGGCTGGCTCACCCGCCTGGCATAGTTATCACGCCGCAACGCACGACGGCGCCTGCCGGGCTTTGGTCCGGCGGGCGCCGTTCTGCGTTCCAGCCGGCGGCAGGCTGGTCAGCGGCGGGCGGCCTTGCGGGCGGCGTTTTTCATGGCCTTGCGCGAGACCGGCTTGAGCGCCTTTCGGGCCGCCTCTTCCGCCAACGCCCTGTTGCGACGGGCGTCGATGAGGTCGTTCCAGAGCGTGGTGGCGAAGACGCCGCCGTCCTGGGCGTAAACGTCGTAGGGGTAGCCGGCGTACACGGGCGGGGTAGTGCCGCCGGTAAACAGCTCCTTCCCGTTGGCCCTGGCGACGGCGTCGCCAATGGCCCAGCTCCGCGTCAGGTGGCTGGTGAGGTTCTCCTGCACGAACACGTTCGCATCGCTGGACCGGGAGGCCTCTTCCAGCAGGGATTCCAGATCCGCCGCCAGCAGCGCCGAGCCGGCCTGGTCCGCAGGAGCGGAGGCATCGGCCAGTTCCGCGGCGATGCTGCTGACGGCGTCGGTCCAGTCCCGGGTTTCGCGGAACCTCTTCCAGGTGGGGAACCAGATGACGCTGCCCGTGGCGTGGTTGTGGATGTGCAGCAGCCCCGTGGCTTTTTCGGTGGCCGAATGGTCGTGGCCGTCGGTGTCAGCCTGGGCGAGGAGGTCTGCGAGTGTTGCTGTGCTCATGGGTGGTATCCGGCTTCCTGCTGGAGATGGTGGTGCTGTCCTTGGTGCCAACCCGTGGCTCGGGCCGTTCTATTCCGCTGCGGCGGACATGGGGCTGGGGAGGACCGGCCGTTGATGCAAGGATGGGTCCGTGACTTTCAATCCCGGCCCGGTCCTGCAGCGGAGCAGCGCGCTCACTCACTTCTTCCTTGCCCCCAATCCGGGCCCCATGAGCTTGGACGGCACCCATTCCTATGTGCTGCGGGGGTCGCCGGACGCCTCAGCCGTGGTGGTGGACCCCGGACCGGAGGATGAAGCGCACCTTGCCGCGCTGGCAGGCGTTGGCCGCGTGGAACTGATCCTGGTGACCCACCGGCACGCCGACCACACGGCCGGATCGGCACGCCTGCATCAACTGACGGGTGCGCCGGGCCGGGCCGCGGATCCGGCACACTGCCACGGCGGGGGAGCGCCCCTGGCCCACGGGGAAGCGATCCGCGCCGCCGGGCTGGATATCACCGTGCTGGCCACGCCCGGGCATACCTCGGATTCGGTCTGCTTCCACCTGCCGGCGGACGGGCAGTACGGGTCGGTGCTCACGGGGGACACCATCCTGGGCCGGGGGACCACGGTGCTGGACTATCCCGACGGCACGCTGGGCCACTACCTCGCATCCCTGGACCTGCTGGAGGCACTGGGCCCCGCCGCGGTCCTGCCTGCGCACGGCCCGGTGCTGCCGTCCCTCGAGTCTGCCGCCCGCGATTACCGGGCGCACCGGCAGGAGCGGCTGGCGCAGATCCGTGGCGCACTGGACCGGCTGGGCCGGGACGCGTCCGTAGGGGACGTGGCTGACGCCGTCTATGCCGACGTCGGCCCTTCCGTCCGGCGCGCGGCCGAACTGTCTGTGGCAGCTCAGCTTTCCTACCTGCGCGGCGGCGGAAGCGAAGGGCAGGCGGCGCCTTCGGGGACGGTAGGGTATTAGCCATGCGTATTGCCAGGTTTGTCGTCGATTCCGATCCCCTGTACGGCGTTGTGGAAGGTGAGCCAGGCAGTGAGGAAATCACTGTCATCCACGGCGATCCCTTCTTCAATGGCGTCGAGCGCACGTCCGTGCGCCACAAGCTGGAGGACGTCCGGCTGCTTGCACCCATCATTCCGCGCAGCAAGGTGATCGGCGTGGGCCGGAACTTCGTGGAGCACGCCCATGAGCTCGGCAATGAGGTACCCGCCCAGCCGCTGCTGTTCCTGAAGCCCAACACCTCGGTGGTTGGTCCCAATGATCCGGTCGTGCTGCCGGAATTTTCCGAGGAAGTCTCGTTCGAAGCCGAGCTGTGCGTGGTGATCGGCCGGATCTGCAAGGACGTGCCGGAAGACCGCGTGGACGACGTCATCTTTGGCTACACCTGCGGCAACGACCTTACGGCCCGCGACGTGCAGAAGACCGACCTGCAGTGGACCCGGGCCAAGGGCTTCGACACCTCCGCCCCGCTGGGTCCCTGGATCGAGACCGACCTGGACACCGAGGACCTGCAGATCCAGGGCCGGCTCAACGGCGAGGTTCGCCAGGACGGCAGCACCAGCCAGATGATCCGGGGTGTGCGGGAACTGGTGTCTGTTGTGTCCCAGGCGTTTACCCTGCTCCCGGGCGATGTGATCATGACCGGGACGCCGGCCGGCGTGGGCCTGGTCAAGGAAGGCGACCGCTTCGAGGTGGAAATCGAGGGCATTGGACGGCTGTCCAACCCCATCGTCCGCCGCTAGCGCTCTCCCTGCGGGCGGGAAGCCGCGCCCTGCGGGGCGGGTAAAGTTGAAGCCACTATGAGTATCGCTTCTTCGTCACCTGCCGCCTCCATCCCGCCCGTCACCGCCGAAACTCCCGTCCGGGTCCGTTTCTGCCCGTCACCGACCGGCACCCCGCACGTGGGACTGGTCCGGACGGCCCTGTTCAACTGGGCCTACGCGCGCCACACCAAGGGCACGCTGGTCTTCCGGATCGAGGACACGGACGCGGCACGCGACAGCGAGGAAAGCTACCACCAGCTGCTCGACGCGCTGAAGTGGCTGGGCATCGACTGGGACGAGGGCGTGGAAGTCGGCGGCCCGCATGAGCCGTACCGGCAGTCCCAGCGCGGCGACATATACCAGGACGTCATCAAGCGGCTGCGCGAGGGCGGATTCATCTACGAGTCCTTCTCCACCCCTGAGGAGATCGAGGCACGCCACCGCGCCGCCGGCAGGGACCCCAAGCTTGGCTACGACGGCTTCGACCGGCACCTGACGGAGGAGCAGCTGGCCCAGTACCGGGCGGAGGGCCGGCAGGCCGTGCTGCGCCTGCGCATGCCGGACGAGGACATCACGTTCACCGACCTGGTCCGCGGCGACATCACCTTCAAGGCAGGATCCGTCCCCGACTTCGCCGTCGTGCGGGCCAACGGCGCTCCGCTGTACACGCTGGTGAACCCGGTGGATGACGCGCTGATGGGCATCACGCACGTTCTCCGCGGCGAGGACCTGCTCAGCTCCACCCCGCGCCAGGTTGCCCTGTACCGCGCCCTCTACGCCATCGGCGTTGCCGAGTACATGCCGGAATTCGGCCACCTGCCCTACGTCATGGGCCAGGGAAACAAGAAGCTCTCCAAGCGCGACCCCGAGTCCAGCCTGTTCCTCCACCGCGAGCGGGGCTTCATTCCGGAGGGGCTGCTGAACTACCTGTCCCTGCTGGGCTGGTCCCTTAGTGCAGACGAGGACATCTTCACGGTGGAGCAGCTCGTCGAACACTTCGACATCCATGACGTCCTGGGTAACCCTGCCCGCTTTGACCTGAAGAAGGCCGAAGCCATCAACGGAACCCACGTCCGGATGCTCGAACCCAAGGACTTCCGCGACCGCGTGGCACACTACCTGCGCGAAGCCGGCCTGGTGGGGGAGATCCTCACCGACCGCGAGGAGGAGATCCTCACCGAAGCGGCACCCTTGGTCCAGGAGCGCATCACGCTGCTGGGGGAAGCACCGGAGATGCTGGCCTTCCTGTTCAAGGCGGACGACGCGATCGATGTTGCGGACGACGCCCGCAAGGGGCTGCCCGCCAACCTGGCCGAGGTGCTGGACGCCGCCATCGGAGCGCTGGAGCCGCTTGCCGACTGGACGGCAGAGAACATCCAGGCCGCCCTTAAGCAGGCACTCGTCGAGGACATGGGCATCAAGCCGCGCCTCGCGTTCGGCCCCGTCCGCACCGCGGTCTCCGGCCGCCGCGTCTCGCCGCCGCTGTTCGAGTCCATGGTGATCCTGGGCCAGGAGTCATCGTTGCGCCGGCTCCGCGCCTTCCGCGGCTGATGGCTGCCCCCAGCCAGGCCCGGGCCGGCGTGCTGCAGACGCCCTTCGGCGCTGTCCGCGGCGTCCTGTTCGACATTGATGACACCCTGGTGGACCTCGAATATTCGATGACCACCGCCCTGCGCGAGGTCAGTGAACACCTCCTCCCCGGCCTGGACCAGGCCGGGTGGGAGCGGTTCGGCCGCATCTTCACCCACGAAACCACCCATTACTACGACCGCTACCTGGCAGGTGAGCTGACGTTCAACGAACAGCGCCTGCTGCGGGGCAGGGCGGCCCTGGGGCACTTCGGCGTGGAGCTGGCCGACGGCGAGGAATCCCACCGGTGGCTCAGCGCCTACGTGGAGAAGCAACCCGCATACGTCAAGCCGTTTCCCGACGTGCTGCCCCTGCTGGACGTCCTGGACAGCCTGGGCATCCCCTACGGGGCGGTGAGCAACAACGTCCACGACTACCAGCGGGCCAAGCTGGACGGCGCCGGGCTGGAACGGATCACCCACCTGGTGGGAACCGACACCCTTGGCGTGGCCAAGCCAGACCCGGCGATGTACCTCGAAGGGGTGAGGCTGCTGGGCACGCCCGCTGCGGAGACACTCTACGTGGGCGACAACCGGCTGCTGGACGCTGAGGGTTCGACGGCGGCGGGCCTGGTGGGCGTATGGCTCAACCGCGGGGGAGAGGTCGTCGAGGATTTCGACGGCGGCATCGTCGCGTCCCTGGCCCAGCTGCTGCACTAGCCTTCTCAGGCAACGACCGCGGCCCTGCCCCGGGGCCGCGGTCGTTGTCCAGGCGGTGCGTCCGCCGTCAGGCCGTGGCAGCGCGCAGCAGGGACCGCCTGCGGAGGAGCAGGTAGGCCCCGACGGCGGCGGCCACCAGAAGTGCCACCAGCACCAGCGCGACCAAAGGGTTGTCCAGCCACGACGACGGCGAGACAGCGGCCACCTTGGAGTGGAGCTCCTGCGTGCCGGCCGCGATCCTCGAATTGCCGTCAGCCAGCTTGCCCGCACCGTCGGCCAGTTTGCCCGAGCCGTCATCAAGCTTGCCGTTGCCGTCGGCCAGCTGCCCGGTTCCGGCAGCGAGCTGGGCTGATCCCGCCTGGAGCTGCCCCGTACCGCGGCTCAGCGCCACGGTGCCGTCCGAGAGCGCCTCGGTTCCGGCCAGCAGGCCCGGGTTCTCCGGGTCGCCGCCGCCGTTGATCCCAGCGCTGAGTTTAGTGGTGCCGTCCTGCAGGTTGTTCGCCGCGTAGATCAGGCCCGGGCTGTCCGGGTTGCCGGGGACACCGTCCATTCCCACCCTGATCTTCGCCGTGCCCTCCGCCAGCATGGACGTGCCCAGCACCACTCCGGGGTTCTGCGGGTCCGTTGCATTGAGTTTTTCCGCCAAGGTGGCGAAGCCCGCCTTCAGCCGGCCCGCGCCGTCGTTCAACTGGCTGGCGCCGGCGGCCAGGCTGCCGGTTCCGGCCTTGAGCTGCCCGGCGCCGTCATTAAGCTTTGCTGCCCCGGCATCAAGCTGGCCCGCTCCCGCATAGGCACGGCGGCCGCCGTCGGCCAGCTTGGCGATCTGGTCCTTGATCACCGCCAGGGGCACAAGGCCCTGGGGACCGTTCGCGGCGGCTTCAAGCTGGTCCAGGCCCTGGCTGAGCGCGGCCAGTCCGTCGCCCTTGGTGGGGTCGTTGCCGGCGCCGGGGTAGCCCTTCAACTGGGCTGTGCCGTTCTTCAGCGCCGCCGTACCGGCGCTCAAGCTGGAGGCACCGGCATCGAGCTGCCCGGCGCCGCCCGCGAGCTGGCCCGTTCCCGCCGCCAGCTGTCCGGCGCCGTCCGCAAGGTTGTTCTGCGCGTTTCCGGCGGCTGTGGGAGTCAGCGCCGCTGACAGGGCCACGGCGCCTGCCTGGAGCTTCCGGGCGCCGTCATCCACCTGGTAGACACCCGGAACAAGCTTGTTCAGGACATCGTTCTGCAGCTTCGTGGTGCCGGCATGCAGCTTATCCACCCCAGTCGCGAGCTGGTCGCGGACTCCGGAATAGATCTTTCCCGCACCCGCCTGCAGGGCAGCGGCCCCGGTGTTCAGTTCGGTGCTGCCGTCTTTGACTTTGACCGATCCGTCCTTCACCTGGACAGCGCCTTTATTGGCTGCCCCGGCTCCTGCGGCCAGCTGGCCTGAACCATCCTTGAGCTGTGACGCTCCCGCTGCGGCCTGCTCGGCGCCGTCCATCAGCTGGGCAGCACCGTTTGAGATCTGGCCCGTGAGGTAGGTGTAGAACGCAAGGAAAAGGACGAGCAACAGGGACAATGCGATGATCGCGATGGACTGTGACCGGGGTCTGGGTTTTGCTGCGGCAATGTTTGCTGTGCGGGTTGTCAACGCTGACACTTCCTAACTTTCCGCCGGACGACGCTGCCCGGGGCGAAACCGTGGCTGGTAGGGCGTTCCCGTTTTCCTCGTGGGTGACCCAACTTGCGGGGCAGGGAGATTGTTACCGATGGGTAACTTACTCGAGGGTAACCACAGGAGCGGAGCGTGGGCAAGGGTTTGTTCCAATCAGTCCACGTGATGGTCCGGGGCGCTGCGGGTCCCGATTTGTGCGAGCCGAAAGTCTCGGGTAAAGTAATTTCTCGTGCTGAGGCGCACGGAGCAGGGAAAACGCCCTGAAAACCGGCCCGAAAGTTCCATTGGGATATGGTGTAATTGGCAACACTACGGTTTCTGGTACCGTCATTCTAGGTTCGAGTCCTGGTATCCCAGCTCTGGTTTATCGGCTGATTTCAGCCGTAAAACAGGAGGTTTCCACTCGGTTTTCCGATTTGGAACCACGGCAAGGTGTGTGAAATACTCACTGAGCCTGAGCAGCGGAAATGCTGCCGGAAGTACACGGCCCCATCGTATAGCGGCCTAGTACGCCGCCCTCTCACGGCGGTAACGCGGGTTCGAATCCCGCTGGGGTCACCATCGAAAATGGTCCCGGGCAACAGCCCGGGACCATTTTTGTTTCCCCGGTACATCCCGGCCTGCCGACGCGCCGCGGCCGCTCTCCCCATCGCCCCAACTGGCATGATGTTGCTGTGACCTCCCATGACGAGCACGGCCGCCCCCCACAGCCACCACCGCACGCCATGTCCGCGGTGATGCTCCTCGAGGAAATCCGTGCCGGGCTGGACAATGTCACGCTTCCGCTGGCCCTTCCCGGCGTCGACCAGGCCCGCCGCGATACCTCGGCCGCGAGGGCCCAGCTGGACGACTACATCCTTCCGCGGTACCGCAGCCTGGACGCACCCCTGCTTGCCGTCGTCGGCGGTTCCACCGGTGCGGGCAAATCCACCCTGGTCAATGGACTCGTGGGGCACCCCGTGACCCGCGCCGGCGCCATCCGCCCCACCACCCGCCAGCCCATCCTGCTGCACAGCCCCACTGAAGCGGCCTGGTTTGAAGGCCGGCGCGTCCTGCCGGGGCTGGCCCGCATCCGGGGAACGCTGGCGGCCGGTCCGTCACCTGCGGGCCGGCCCGGCGAGCAGTCGGGGGCGGCAGACTCGCTGGTGCTGGTGGCCGATCCAGCGGTACCCGCCGGCATCGCCCTCCTCGACGCCCCCGACGTCGACTCCATCTCGGACCACAACCGCCTGCTCGCCGGACTGTTGCTGGCAGCAGCCGACCTCTGGGTCTTCGTTACCACCGCCAACCGGTACGCCGACGCCGTCCCTTGGAAACTCCTCCTGGATGCCGCTTCCCGGGACATCACGGTGGCTGTGGTGCTGGACCGGGTGCCGCAGGGCGCCGAAGCAGAGGTGAGCCAGGACCTGCGGGGGCTGCTGGACCGCGAAGGCCTGGCCGGAAGCCGCCTGTTCATTATCGCCGAAACAGTCCTGGAGGCCCACGGCATGCTGCCGGCAGGTGCGGTGGACGAGTTGCGGGAGTGGCTGGCGTCGCTGGCCTCCGATGCGGCGGGCCGCGCCGACGTGGCCCGCCGGACCCTGAATGGGACGGTCCGCGCACTGGCCCAGCGGATAACGGACCTCGCCGGGTCCGTGCGTGAACAGGAACGCGCAGCCGCGCGGCTCGAAGCCGACGCCGTGGCAGCGTACGGGGATGCTGCCGCCCGCATCCTGGACGCAACCCGGGATGGAGCACTGCTGCGCGGCGAGGTCCTGGCCCGCTGGCAGGACTTCGTAGGCACCGGCGAGTTTTTCCGCACCCTCGAGCAGAACGTCGGCCGGTTCAGGGACCGCCTGGGGGCTTTCTTCCGCGGTGAACCCGCGCCGGCCGTGCGGGTGGAAGCGGCCATCGAGACCGGCCTGCAGGCGGTCATCGTCGACGAGGCAGCCAACGCTGCCGAGGACACCGACCGGCGGTGGCGCTCGGACCCGGCAGGCCGCCAGCTGATGGGCCCGGACGACTTGTCCGGCACGTCTCCCGGGTTCGCAGACCGTGCGGCCGCGGAGATCCGGGCCTGGCAGCAAGCGTTAATGGAAATGATCCGCACCGAAGGCCAGGGCAAGCGGACCCAGGCCCGCTGGCTGTCGTTCGGCATCAACGGCCTGGGCGCCGCACTGATGATCGTGGTGTTTTCGATGACCGCGGGACTGACCGGCCTCGAGATCGGCGTGGCCGGTGGCACCGCCGTCGTAGGCCAGCGCCTGCTGGAAGCTGTGTTCGGCGAGGATGCCGTGCGGCGGATGGCAGACAAGGCCCGCGATGACCTGGCCGCGCGCTGCTCGGAACTGTTGAAGGTTGAGCAACAGAAATTCCTTCAGCGGCTGCCGGCCGGCAACCCGGCCCTGGCGCAGACACTGGCTGCGCAGGCCGGAGAGCTGGCCCGGTTGGCGGAGCGCGCATGAGCCGGCACGGCGCCGCAGGGGAGTCATCGCGGCTGGACGGCCGGCTCCAGGGGCTCCAGGATGCCCGCGAACTCGCGGAGGGCGTGTTGCCGGACCAGGTGCTGCAGGAGGCATTCGACGTCCTGGAACGGGCAAGTTCCCGCCGCTCCCTCTCCGGTGACCACACGGTGGTTGGTTTCTTTGGGGCCACTGGCAGCGGCAAGTCGTCGCTCTTCAATGTCGTCAGCGGCGCCGAAATCGCGACGGCGGCCGCCCGCCGTCCCACCACGTCAGAACCGTTGGCAGGGGTCTGGGGGGCAACGGGCAGCGAAGCACTCCTCGACTGGCTGGAGGTGGGGCACCGGCACCACGCCGCGGCCGTGGAAGGCTTCGCGGACGAACAGACCGGGCTGATCCTGCTGGACCTCCCCGACTTCGACTCCACCCGCGCCGCCAACCGCGAGATCGTGCAGCGCATGGTGGGCATGGTGGACGTCCTGGTCTGGGTGCTCGATCCGCAGAAGTATGCAGACGCGGCCGTCCACAACGGGTTCCTTGCGCCCCTGGCGTCCCATGGGGCCGTCACGCTCGTCGTCCTGAACCAGGTGGACCGGCTGCCGATGCATGATGTGCAGCCGGTGCTCGACTCGCTGCACGGGATCCTTGCCGGCGAAGGGCTGGGGCAGGTCCGGGTCCTCCCTGCCTCCGCCCTGACCGGGGCAGGAATCGGAGAGGTGCGCGCGGCGATCCGGAAGGTGGCTGTCCAGCGGCAGGCCCAATCCCGGCGGCTGGAAGCGGACATCGGCAAAGCGGCGGAGGATCTGCGGCTGGCTTCCGGTGACGGTGACGCTGCAGGGTCCCGGTCCGCAGCCAAGGCGCGGCTCGCCGGTGAATTGGCCATTGCGGCCAACGTGCCCGCTGTGGTGCGGGCCGTGGGGCAGTCGTACCGCCTTGAGGCCGTGCGCCGCACCGGCTGGCCGGTAACCCGTTGGCTTTCCCGGTTCCGGGTTGACCCGCTGCGGCGGCTCAACCTGCGCAGCAGTGCTCCTGCCGGCCTGAACCGGACCTCACTGCCGCCGGCGGGGGCGCCGGAGCGGGCACGCACCGACGCGGCGGTCAGGGAGTTCGCGGACTCGGCCAGCGCTGGAGCACCCGGCCCGTGGCGGGCAACGATCCGGGGGGCTGCCAGGAGTGGGCGGGAGCGCCTGCCCGACGCACTGGACCAGGCCATTGCCGGAACAGAGCTGGGTGCCAACCGGAAGGCGTGGTGGTGGGGGGCGTTCAACGCAGTGCAGTGGCTGGCGCTGCTCATCCTGCTGGGTGGCCTTGGCTGGCTGGGCGTCCTGGCCGGGCTCGGCTACCTTCAGCTGCCGGTCCCGGAGGTGCCGCGCGTGGAGGGATGGCCGGTGCCCACCCTGATGATTGCCCTGGGATTGGTTTTGGGGATTTTCCTGGCGGTCACCGGGCGGTTTATTGCCGCAGGAACTGCCCGGGCCAGGGCTGCCAGGGCACGACGACGGCTCAACAGTGCCGTTGCAGCAGCGGCGCAGGAGCTGGTGGTGGAGCCGGTGGAGGCGGAGATTGCCAGGCTTGCGGCCTTCAACAAAGCGCTGAAGAAGGCCGGCCAGCCCTAGGGCTGCCGGCTAGCCGGCTGGGAGGGCCGCTGCGGCGTCGCGGACCTTGATCAGGGTGCGCAGGTTCCGGGTGGTGGTCGCAGCCTTGAACTTCGCCTTGGAGCTGATCTTGCTGAAGGGACTGTCCAGGGTTCCGCCCACGGGCGCCAGCCAGGCGAGGGCTTCGGGCGCCAACCGCCGCTGGTCATGGCTTTCCAGTCCTGAACCGGCCGCCTCCAGTTCGTCGAGGACGGCAGGGTCGGAGGAGAGGGTGATGTAGGAGTGGGTGGACTTGTCGTCTTCCGGGTAGGGGCAGGCTTCCACGAGGTGCCCCACCCGCGCGGCATCCAGCACCACTACCCAGGCTTCGTAGCCGAAAGCCGCACGGAGGCATTTTTCGCACTCCCGCTTTACCGCTGCCGCGTCCAGGCTGCTGGAGAGCACCACGTTGCCGCTCGCCAGCAGGGTCTTTGCGTCGGTGAAACCACAGTTCTTCAGTGCGTCCCGAAGGTCCGCCATCCTGATGTTGATTCCGCCAACGTTGATGCCACGGAGGAAGACTGCATAGCTGCCCATGGGCACAGCCTAGCGGCGCGGGCGGCCGGGGAGGGAAAGGTCCTAGTCGTTGTTCTTCCGCAGCGCCTCGGTCAGGATGCGTCCGGCGTTGCAGACAACTTCCGCGTGGAGGCGTCCCGGCTGCCGGGTGAGCCGCTCGATGGGGCCGGAAATAGAGACGGCGGCAATCACCCTGCCGGACGGGCCCCGCACCGGCGCCGAGACGGAGGCGACCCCCGGCTCGCGTTCGCCGAGGCTCTGTCCCCAGCCCCGGCGTCGTACTCCTGCCAGGACGGTGGGGGTGAAGCGGGCCGACTGCAGGCCTTCCAGGAGCCGGTCGTGGTCTTCCCACGCCAGCAGGACCTGGGCGGCGGACCCGGCCTTCATGGACAGCTGGGTGCCCACCGGGATGGTGTCGCGCAGGCCGATCGGGCGCTCGGCCGAGGCGACGCAGACGCGCCAGTCGCCCTGCCGGCGGAAGATCTGGGCGCTTTCGCCGGTGGCGTCACGCAGCTGCATGAGCACGGGGCCGGCCGAGGCGATCAGGCGGTCCTCGCCCGCGGCGGAAGCGAGCTCGACCAGCCTGCTGCCGAGCACGAACCGGCCCTGGATGTCGCGGCTCACCAGGCGGTGGTGCACCAGCGCCAGGGCGAGGCGGTGGACGGTGGGCCGGGCCAGGCCGGTAGCGGCCACGAGCTGCGCCAGCGTGGTGGGGCCAGCCTCGAGGGCATCGAGTACCTGGGCCGCTTTATCAATGACACCGACTCCACTAGAATTGTCCATGTAATGATATTGACGTCTCATTATCTGAGATGCAAATCTTTCGGGTGGCGCGGCGCGGAGGCCTCCTGATTCAGTTGGACTATTCAGCCAAACAGCAGTGAAGGGAGATGGCCATGGGTAAGACATTGGCCGAGAAAGTCTGGGACGCACACGTGGTGCGCAAAGGTGACGGCGATGGTGCCAACGCCCAGCCCGACCTTCTCTTCATCGACCTCCACCTGGTTCATGAAGTCACGTCCCCGCAGGCCTTTGAAGGCCTGCGCCTGGCCGGCCGCAAGCTGCGCCGGCCGGACCTGACCATCGCCACCGAAGACCACAACACCCCCACGCTGGATATCGACAAGCCCATTGCCGATCTCACCAGCCGCACCCAGATCCAGACGCTGCGGAACAACTGCGCGGAGTTCGGCGTCCGGCTGCACAGCCTGGGAGACGCCGAACAGGGCATCGTCCACGTGGTGGGTCCCCAGTTGGGCCTCACGCAGCCGGGTATGACCGTGGTCTGCGGCGACTCGCACACCTCCACCCACGGCGCCTTCGGTGCGCTGGCCATGGGCATCGGCACCTCCGAGGTGGAGCATGTCATGGCCACCCAGACGCTGTCGCTCAAGCCGTTCAAGACCATGGCCATCAACGTCGAGGGCACGCTGCGTCCCGGCGTAACCGCCAAGGACATTATCCTCGCCGTGATCGCGAAAATCGGCACCGGTGGCGGCCAGGGCTACGTCCTGGAATACCGCGGCTCCGCCATCCGCGCACTGTCCATGGACGCCCGCATGACCATCTGCAACATGTCCATCGAAGCCGGCGCCCGCGCAGGCATGGTCGCCCCCGACGAAACCACGTACGAATATATGAAGGGGCGCCCGCACGCGCCCGAAGGCGCGGACTGGGATGCCGCCGTCGAGTACTGGAACACCCTGAAGACCGACGACGACGCCACCTTCGACGCCCAGGTTGACCTGGACGCCGACACGCTCGAGCCGTTCGTCACCTGGGGCACCAACCCCGGACAGGGTGTTTCCCTGTCCCAGGCCGTCCCCAGCCCCGCAGACTTCGGGGACGAGAACGCCAAGGCCGCTGCCGAGCGCGCCCTGCAGTACATGGGCCTGGAAGCCGGCACGCCGATGAAGGACATCCGGGTGGACACCGTCTTCCTGGGCTCCTGCACCAACTCCCGCATTGAGGACCTGCGCGCCGCCGCCGACATCATCCGCGGCCGCGAAAAGGATCCCAAGGTGCGCATGCTGGTGGTCCCCGGCTCCGCCCGGGTCCGGCTCGAAGCGGAGGCCGAGGGCCTGGACCGTGTGTTCAAGGACTTCGGTGCCGAATGGCGCTTCGCGGGCTGTTCCATGTGCCTGGGCATGAACCCGGACCAGCTGGAGCCGGGGGAGCGGTGCGCCTCGACGTCGAACCGCAACTTCGAAGGACGCCAGGGCAAGGGCGGCCGCACGCACCTGGTCTCGCCGGTGGTTGCCGCCGCCACTGCCGTCCGGGGCACCCTCAGCTCGCCGTCGGACCTTGAACCGGCCCCCGAGCCCGCCGCCATCCGCACCGACGCAGCCTAGGACATCACCATGGAAAAGTTCACCAAGCACACCGGCATTGGCGTCCCGCTGCGCCAGAGCAACGTCGACACCGACCAGATCATCCCCGCCGTGTACCTCAAGCGCATCACCCGAACCGGCTTCGAGGACGCCCTGTTCTCGGCATGGCGGAAGGACTCCTCCTTCATCCTGAACCAGGAGCCGTACAGTGCGGGATCGGTCCTGGTGGCCGGCCCGGACTTCGGTACCGGTTCCTCCCGCGAGCACGCGGTCTGGGCGTTGAAGGACTACGGCTTCAAGGCCGTGCTGTCCTCCCGGTTCGCCGACATCTTCCGCGGCAACTCCGGCAAGCAGGGGCTGCTCGCCGCCCAGGTTGCCCAGGACGACATCGAGCTCATCTGGAAGGAACTCGAGAACGCCCCCGGAACCGAGGTTACGGTGGACCTGGAGTCCAAGACCGTGGTGTGCGGCAACATCGTGGCACCCTTCGAGATTGACGACTACACCCGCTGGCGCCTCCTGGAAGGCCTGGACGACATCGGACTGACCCTCCAGCACGAGGCCGACATCACCGCCTACGAGGCGACCCGCCCGGCCTTCAAGCCCAAGACCCTGCCGGCAAAGCTTTCCTAACCCCCGGCACCCATCCGGCGGCGGGGCGGCGGCCCCGCCACGCCCCGCCGCCGGAGCCCCCTTATTTCGGTTCGGTAACGCGACCTCCTATGCTTGGTTGGAGCCTTTGCAAGGTTTTGGGGGCTAGTGATCGTGAGGAAACCGGTATATGAGTAGTGTTCTGACAATCCGCGGCGGTGTCCCGCTTACAGGCCGCGTCAGCGTCCGTGGGGCAAAGAACCTTGTCCCCAAGGCAATGGTGGCGGCACTGCTGGGCAATGAACCCTCGGTGTTGCGGAACGTGCCGGAAATCAAGGACGTGGAGGTTGTCACCTCCCTCCTGCAACTGCATGGCGTGACGGTGGAGAAAGACCCCGTCAGTGGCGACCTGACCCTTGACCCCAAGGCTGCCAAGACCGCCCCGAGCACCGCCATCGACGCCCACGCCGGCGACTCCCGCATTCCCATCCTGCTCTGCGGACCGTTGATCCATGCGATCGGCGAGGCCTTCATCCCGGACCTGGGCGGCTGCAAGATCGGCGACCGGCCCATCGACTACCACCTGGATGTCCTGCGCCAGTTCGGCGCCGTGGTGGAGAAGCGCCCCGGCGGCATCCACATTTCGGCTCCCAAAGGGCTGCACGGAGCCAAGATCTCCCTCCCATACCCGTCCGTGGGAGCCACGGAACAGGTCCTGCTGAGCGCCACCCGCGCCGAGGGCATCACCGAACTCTCCGGTGCCGCCACCGAACCGGAGATCATCGACCTCATCGCCGTGCTGCAGAAGATGGGCGCCATCATCAGCGTCCAGACCGACCGCACCATCCACATCGAGGGCGTCCGCGACCTTGGCGGCTACAACCACCGGGCCCTCTCTGACCGCAACGAGTCAGCATCCTGGGCGTCCGCTGCGCTGGTGACCCGCGGCGACATTTTCGTCGAGGGTGCCTCCCAGCGCGACATGATGACCTTCCTGAACACGTACCGCAAGGTGGGCGGCGGTATGGACATCGGCGAGGACGGCATCCGGTTCTACCACAAGGGCGGGAAGCTCAACCCGCTGGTCCTGGAAACGGACGTCCACCCCGGCTTCATGACGGACTGGCAGCAGCCGCTCGTCGTGGCGCTCACCCAGGCCGAAGGCGTGTCGATCGTCCACGAGACCGTGTACGAGAACCGCTTCGGCTTCACCGACGCCCTCATCCGCATGGGCGCCAGCATCCAGGTGCACCGGGAATGCCTGGGCAGCGTTCCCTGCCGTTTCGGCCAGCGGAACTTCCTCCACTCGGCCGTCATCTCCGGCCCCACGCAGCTCAAGGGAACCGATATCGACGTCCCGGACCTCCGCGGCGGCTTCAGCCATCTGATCGCGGCCCTGGCCGCCACGGGAACTTCGCGTGTCACCGGCATCGACATCATCAACCGGGGCTATGAGCGCTTCACCGAGAAGCTTGCCGGCCTCGGCGCCGATTTCGACATCACCACCACGAAGTAGAGCGGGACCGTGAAGGAATCTGCCAAGAGCAGGGCCACATTTGTGTTCATCGCCGGCGTCGTCCGGCCCCTGATGAACCTCATGATGTCCAAAACGTGGGAAGGGACGGAAAAACTTCCCGCAGGCGGCTTCATCGCCGCGCCCAACCACTGCACCGAAATCGACCCCCTGGTGGTGGGGCACATGCTCTACAACCAGAAGCGGGCCCCCCACTTCCTGGCCAAGGCAGCACTGTTCAAGGTTCCCGGCCTGGGTCCGCTGCTGCGCGCCACCAAGCAGGTGCCGGTGGAGCGTTCGACGGCGGGAGCGAACCGGTCGCTGCAGGTGGCCCAGGAGATCGTGGCTGAGGGCGGCGCCATCATCATCTACCCCGAGGGCACGCTGACCCGCGATCCCGGGCTGTGGCCAATGAAGGGCCACACCGGGGCGGCACGGCTGGCCCTCGAGGGGGGCATCCCGGTGGTGCCCATCGCCCACTGGGGTGCGCACGAGGTCTTCCCCCGGTATGGCAAGCGGTTCCACCTGTTCCCGCGGAAGCGTTCCCGGGTGGTCGTGGGCGATCCCGTAGACCTTAGCGCCTTCGAAGGCCGTCCGCTGGATAAGGCCACCCTCACGGAGGCAACCGAGGTGATCATGGACGCCATCACCGACCTCCTCGCCGGCCTGCGCGGAGAGAAACCGCCAGCCGAACGCTGGGACCCTGCCAAGCAGCAGCAGTCCAAGCACGGCCGGTTCGTGGACCGCGGGCAACAGCCGGGCGCGGGAACGGAAGCCCAGTGACCGCTGACGAAAAGCCGGCAGCGGCCCGCACAGTGGCCGTCCTCGGCGCAGGATCCTGGGGGACTACGTTCGCGAAGGTCCTTGCCGACGCCGCCATTGCCACGGGCACCCCGCGTGCCATCCGGCTGTGGGGCAGGCGCGCCGAAGTCGTGGACGAGGTCAACACCAGCCACCGCAACAGCGACTATCTCAAGGACATCGTCCTGCCGGACAGCATCACCGCGTCCACCGAGGTCCGTGACGTCCTGGACGGCGCCGAACTCGTGGTGGTCGCCGTACCGGCCCAGTCGCTCCGCCCGCAGCTGCGGGAGTGGAAGGACATGATCGCCCCCGGCGCCGTCGTCGTTTCCCTCATGAAGGGCCTGGAGCTGGGAACCGACTCCCGGATGAGCGAAGTCATCAGCCAGGAACTCGGCCTCCCGCCGGAACGCATCGCGGTGGTCTCGGGACCCAACCTGGCCATGGAAATTGCCCGTGAGGAGCCCACCGCATCAGTGGTGGCGTGTACTGATTCCGCGACGGCGGGCTGGCTGGCCAGGACCTGCACGGCGCCCTACTTCCGGCCCTACACCACGGCGGATGTCGTCGGCGTCGAAATCGGCGGCATCGTCAAGAACGTGATCGCCCTGGCCGTCGGAATTTGCGAGGGAAAACAGATGGGGGACAACACCAAAGCCTCCGTCATTACCCGTGGCCTGGCCGAAACATCACGCCTGGCGCTGGCGCTGGGCGGCGAGGCCAAGACCATGGCCGGGCTTGCCGGGCTTGGCGACCTCGTGGCAACGTGCTCCTCCGCGCTGTCCCGCAACCACACCGCAGGGCGGCTGCTGGGCCAGGGCCTGACGCTCGAGGAAGTGGGCCGCAAGATGACCCAGACCGCCGAAGGCATCAAATCCGGCCAGGCGGTCCATGAACTTGCCGGCAAGCTCGGCGTCGAAATGCCCATCACTGCCGCCGTCGTGGCGGTACTGGCGGGCAAGCTGTCCGTTGACCAACTGGGGCCGGTTCTGCTGTCCCGGGAACTGAAACCTGAAGGCGATTACTGACCATGTCCCAAGACACACCCACCACGGGTCAAACAGCCACCAGGAAGCCGCGCGTCGCCGTGCTCTTCGGCGGCCGGTCCAGCGAGCACGCCGTCAGCTGCGTCACTGCGGCAGGCGTGCTGGGTGCCATCAACAAGGACAAGTACGAGGTCATCCCCATCGGGATCGCCAAGACCGGACAGTGGGTTCTCGCCCCTGCCGAAACAGCGGAATGGTCCCTCGCGGCCTCATCGCTGCCCGAGGTCGTTCCGTCGCCGGAAACCGTCACCCTGGCCGAGATCGGCGGGGAGCACCAGCTGATCGTGGCCTCGCCCAACCAGGTCCCGCAGGAACTGGGCGCCGTTGACGTGGTCTTCCCGCTCCTGCACGGCCCCTTTGGCGAAGACGGCACCATCCAGGGACTCCTTGAGCTGTCCGACACCCGTTACGTCGGCGCCGGCGTGCTGGCGTCCGCCGTCGGCATGGACAAGCACTACATGAAGGTGGTCTTCGAGGCCGCCGGGCTGCACGTCGGACCGTACGTGGCCGTGACGGACAGGCAGTGGCGCAAGGACCCGGAAGCTGTGCGGAAACAGGTGGACCGGCTGGGCTTCCCCGTCTTCGTCAAACCGGCCCGGGCGGGTTCCTCGATGGGAATTTCCAAAGTCGACTCCCTTGAGGAGCTGGACGCGGCCATCGAGGAAGCCCGGCGGCACGACCTCAAGCTGGTGATCGAAGCCGGCATCGTGGGACGCGAAATCGAGTGCGCGGTCCTGGAAGGCCGGGGAACGGATGCGCCGCGGACATCGATGCCCGGCGAAATCTCCGTGGTCGGAGGCACGCACGAGTTCTACGACTTCAATGCCAAGTACGTTGAGGACGATGCAGCATCCCTCAGCTGCCCGGCCGACATGCCCGCAGAGGCCATCGCCCGCGTCCGCGAACTGGCTGCTGCCGCGTTTGATGCCGTAGGGGCCGAGGGCCTCAGCCGCGTGGACTTCTTCTACACCCCGGACGGCGAGTTGATCATCAACGAGATCAACACCATGCCCGGGTTCACGCCCAAGAGCATGTACCCCCAGATGTGGGCGGCTTCAGGCCTCGGCTATGCAGACCTCATTGACGAACTGATCTACCTGGCACTGCACCGCCACACCGGCCTGCGCTGATCCCTGCCGGCGTGGGCCCTGACGAACCCTACTGGCTCTTGGGCAGGTTCTGGAGGTCCTCCTGGCCAACGCAGTTCCGCGTTGACGGAATCTTGCCGGCAGCCGCCGCCAGGTCCGCGAGGACTGTCGCGGAGCTGATCTTGTCCGGGTCCATCACGATTTCCGTGGCCGGTTCCCTGCCGTAGGTGGTCAGCGTCCATGCCGGATCGCCTTCCTTGATCACCCAATCAACCCCGTTGACGGTGACGCAGCGGTCGGTGGTCGGCCCCGGCACGTTGACACCGCAGCGGAGGATGACCAGCGAAGGATCGCCCCAGGCCGCGGTGGCCTGGCTGTTGGTCTTCCGCAGCTTCGAGTCGCCGATGGCATCGGGCAGGGCCACCATCATGGGCGCGCACGCCGGGTTGGCGGCGTCCTTGGCGGCGGTGACATCCACCGCGGCGGAACAGGAGGCCAGGGAAAGGGCGGCAATTGCACCAACCACCGCCATCCTGGCGGCACGGGCGGGCAGGGGCAGCTGGGGATGGTGCATAGTTCCAGCCTATCGCCGCCGCCGGCCCGCCCGGACACAATGTCGGCCGGGCGCGGTAGCGTAGTGGCGTGCCTGAAGACCTTCGTAACCGCGTAGACCACCAGCCCACCGTGGCCGGGCTTTCCGAAGCCGACCTGCTGGCCCGGATCTTTCCGCGCCTCCGGATGGAGGCCGGGCACACGGCAAGCATGCTGCTTGGGCCGGGGGACGACGCTGCCATTGTCGCGGCGCCGGACGGGCGAACGGTCATCAGTATCGATACCCAGGTCCAGGACCAGGATTTCCGGCTGCTGTGGCCCAGCGGCTACCGCACCACCGGGTTCGACGTCGGCTGGAAGGCAGCGGCGCAAAACCTCAGCGACATCAACGCCATGGGTGCCCGGGCCACCTCAATGGTGGTCAGCCTCACCCTCCCCGTGGACACCCCGGTCGCCTGGGTAGAGGACCTGGCGGACGGGCTGGCAACAGGAATAGTGGAACTCGGGGCAGTCCACTGCTCCGTGACGGGCGGCGACCTCGGCCGTGGCCGGGAAATTTCGGTGACCGCCGCCGTCCTCGGAACCCTCGACGGCGCCCTGCCGGTGCTCCGCTCCGGCGCCCGGCCGGGGGACATCCTGGCGCTCGCGGGAACCGTCGGCCACGCGGTGGCCGGCCTGGCCCTCCTGGAGTCGGGTATCGACGTGGATACCCTGACGCCCGCGGAACATGCCTTCGTCGACCTGCAGTGCCGCCCGCGGCCGCCGCTGGAAGCCGGCCCGGCAGCCCGGGAGGCCGGGGCCACCGCCATGCTGGACGTATCTGACGGACTGCTGCGCGACGGAAAGCGGCTTGCCGCCGCGAGCGGTGTAGCCGTTGCCCTCGATCCGGCACGCCTCACCTGGTTGGCCGAGCTTCTGGGACCTGCAGCGGCGCGGCTGGGAGCGGATGCGGCGCCGTGGGTGCTGGGCGGCGGTGAGGACCACGGGCTGCTGGCCACATTCCCTGCCGATGTTCAGCTGCCACCCGGATTCACTGCGATAGGCTCGATACATGGACTCGGCACCGACGAAGGCCCGGGTGTCCTGATAGCTGGCCGGGCCGCGGACACCGGGGGATGGGATCATTTTGCACACTAAGGTTGCCGCCAACGCGCTGGCCATGAAGAGGTGGCTGGGCAAGGCTGAAACTGCCCTGGGAAACCACAGCGACCGGCTCAACGCCATCAATATCTTTCCGGTGGCTGACGGGGATACCGGCACCAACCTCTACCTCACGGTCCGCGCTGCGGCACGTTCGCTGGTGCTCGACCCCGACCAGCCTGCCCCGGTGGACGTCGGGGAAGTCCTGTCCATGGCCGGCCAGGCCGCCATGGAGGAGGCGCGGGGAAATTCCGGGACCTTGTTCTCGGTGTTCCTCTGTGCGGCAGCCGAGCCGCTGGCCGGTCATACCCGGCTGACGTCCACCCTGCTCGCGGCGGCCCTGAACCGTGCGCAGATCCGGGCGTGGTCTGCCTTGAGCGATCCTGTTCCCGGCACCATGCTTTCAGTGATGGAAGCGGCGGCACGTGCGGCCGCCGCCGTCGACGCCGGCCAGGACGGCGACGACAGCAACCATGCACTGGGCCTCGCCCTGGACGCAGCGGTGGAGGGGGCGCTGGCCGCCGTGGTCCATACCGAAGAACAGCTCGATGCGCTCCAGTCCGCCCACGTGGTGGATGCCGGCGGGGTGGGAATGCTGCTGATCCTTGACTGCCTCCGCTCCGCCGTCATGGGGGAGGAACTGCAGGGGGAGCTCCTCGACGGCCTCCACGGCTACGATGTCTCCGATCCCCATATCCACGCTTCCATGCCCGCCGACGACGGCGTGGAAGTCATGTGCACCATCAGCCTGTCGCCGTTGAACGCGGCCACCTTGCGGCAGCGGCTCGACGAAATCGGCGAGTCAGTGATCATGAGTCAGGTGGGCAACGGGCCGGACGCCGATGGCAACTACCGGTGGCGGGTGCATGTGCACGTGCCGGACTCCGCCCCGGCTGTAGGGATCATCCGGTCCCTGGGAGAACCTTCCCAGATCAGCATCAGCGAACTGGCCCTGCCGCGCGACCCGGGTGTGGACGCGGTGAACACCGGCGGGCATGAACGCTGAACTGGAACTGGCCCTGGAGCGGCGGATCGGGAAGCGCTCAGCGGCGGTCATCGAAAAACACCTCGGCATCACCACCGTTGAGGGGCTCCTGAACTACTACCCCCGCCGCTACATGAGCCGCGGCGAGCTGACCCCCATCGCGGAGCTTCCGCTCGATGAGGACGTGACCCTCATAGCCCGTGTCCTTTCCAGCAGCACCCGGCAGATGCAGGCACGGCGCGGGACCATCACCGACGTCATCGTCTCAGACGACGACGGGAAGCAGGGGCTGCGCCTGGTCGGCGGGCGGGATTTCACCGGCAAAGTTCCAGGCACCCTGAAAATCAGCTTCTTCAACGGGTTCAAGGCGAAGAACGAGCTCCTGCAGGGGCGCCGCGCCCTGTTCTCGGGCAGGGTGAGCAGTTTCAAGGGGAAGCTGGGCCTTACCAACCCCGACTTCCAGCTCCTGGACGAAGATCCCTTCAGCGACGCCGGACAAGACCCGGAGAAACTTGCCGCCATGCCAATACCGGTCTATCCGGCCACGGCCAAGCTGCCCAGCTGGAAGATCCAGAAGGTGATCGCCACGCTGCTCGAAACCTCCGACCTTGGCTCGCTGCCGGATCCGGTCCCGCAGCAGGTCGCAGCGAGGGAAGGCTTCCTGCCTGTAGCGGACGCCTACCGCCTCATCCACGTTCCCGAAACCGCCGGGGATTGGAAGCGTGCCCGCGACCGGTTCCGGTACCAGGAGGCCCTGGTGCTGCAGTCAGCGCTGGCCAGGCGCCGGGCCCAGCTTGCCGCGGAGGAAGCTACTGCCCGGCGTCCTTTGGGCGACGGTATCCTGGCCGCATTCGACCGCGCGCTGCCCTTCACCCTCACGGCCGGCCAGGCCGCCGTCGGTAAAACCCTCGCCACGGAACTGGCACAGGACACGCCCATGAACCGGCTGCTGCAGGGCGAAGTGGGCTCAGGGAAAACCGTCGTGGCATTGCGTGCCATGCTCCAGGTGGTGGATGCCGGCGGCCAGGCGGCGCTCCTTGCCCCCACCGAAGTGCTCGCCGCCCAGCATTTCGACTCCATCCGCCGCACCCTCGGTCCGCTCTCCAGTGACGGTCTCCTGGGCGGCCTGGCCGGCGGCAACGGGCCTTCCGTGCAGGTCACACTGCTTACCGGGTCCATGCCAACGGCGGCCCGGAAGCAGGCCATGCTCGACGCCGCCTCCGGGACCGCGGGAATCATCATCGGCACCCACGCACTGCTCAGCGACAATGTCTCTTTCTATGACCTCGGCCTGATCGTGGTGGACGAACAGCACCGCTTTGGCGTGGAACAGCGCGACGCACTGCGGGCCAAAGCCCGGAAGCCGCCGCACCTGCTGGTCATGACCGCAACGCCCATTCCCCGTACCGTGGCAATGACCGTCTTCGGCGACCTTGAAACCTCCACCTTGGATGAACTGCCCAAGGGCCGGGCACCCATCAGTACCCACCTCGTGGGCCTCGCCGAGAATCCGGCATGGGCGGCACGGATCTGGGCACGCGCCCGGGAGGAAATCGATGCCGGCCACCAGGTGTACGTGGTCTGCCCCAAAATCGGGACGGACGACGACGGCGACTTCAGCCCTGGCGAGGCCGCACCGCCGGGCGTGGAGGCGGAGGAGGCCCGGGAACTTGCGTCCGTCACCGCCGTCGTGGACCACCTGCTCGGTGAGCCGGCGCTGTCCGGGGTTCCGCTGGCTCCCCTCCACGGGCGCCAGGACCCGGAGCTGAAATCGGAGACCATGGCCGGGTTCACCGCCAACCGCATCAAGCTGCTCGTCTCCACCACCGTCATCGAAGTGGGGGTCGACGTCCACAACGCCACGCTGATGGTCATCCTGGACGCTGACAGGTTCGGAATTTCCCAGCTGCACCAGCTTCGTGGCCGGGTGGGCCGCGGCGGCCTGCCCGGGACCTGCCTGTTGGTGACCGCCCTTGAACCCGGCCACCCCAGCCGGCGGCGGCTGGATGCCGTGGCTGCCACCACGGACGGGTTCGTCCTGTCGCAGGAAGACCTTAAGCTGCGGCGCGAGGGCGATATCCTTGGTGCTTCCCAGTCCGGCGGGCGGTCCACGCTGAAGTTGCTTCGGGTCCTTGAACATGAAGACGTGATAGCCCGGGCCCGGGACGACGCGCAGGCAATCGTTGGCGGGGACCCGCTGCTGTCCGGCCACCCCGAGCTCGCCGGGGCCATCGAGAAGTATCTCAACCCCGAGAAGGAGGCGTTCCTTGAACGCGGTTAGCAACGACGGAGCCGGCGCGGCCGAACCGCGGTGGGTGCCGTGACGCGGATTATCGCCGGCGCGGCCGGCGGCACACCGCTGGCGGCGGTCCCGGGATCGTTGACCAGGCCCACGACGGACCGGGTCAAGGAAGCGCTGTTCTCCCGCCTTGATGCCTTTGACGTGATTGCCGGTGCCCGCGTGCTGGATCTCTACGCCGGCTCCGGTGCCCTGGGGGTGGAAAGCGGCAGCCGGGGTGCACGGTCCGTGGACCTGGTCGAGTCGGACGCCAAGGCCAGCGCCGTGTGCCAGCGCAACGCGGACCTCATCAACGGGCTGCTGGGCAACAAGACCGTGACGGTTCACCGCTCCAAGGTGGAGCCGTTCCTCGACCGCGCTGCGGCGGCGGCCGCCTGGGACCTCGTGTTCCTGGACCCGCCGTATCCGCTGGAGGACGGCACGCTCGCCGCTGTGCTGCAGAAGCTCGCCGGCCATTTGGGGCCTGGAGCCGTGGTGGTGGTGGAACGCTCGTCACGCTCCCCGGAACCGGGGTGGCCGGACGGGATGACGCGCTTCGCCGAAAAGAAGTACGGGGAAACCAGGCTGTGGTTCGCGGAGCCGTTCGTTCCCGATGCGATCACCCCTGACGACCTTGCCGACGCCGCCGGGACCACGGCCGGCCAGCCTGCTTCCCCTGACGCCTAGGCCGGTCCCTGGGCGGCGAACGGGTCCAGGTCCACTCCCGCCAGGACCCGGGCGGGGTGCGGGCCGCGCGCTGCCAGTTCGGCCGTCCACGATTCCGGCCACGGGTCCTGGGTCCCGGCAAGGATGATGTTGCCCGGGTACCTCCCCTGGAACATGCCGGCCTCGGCAAAGGCGGCCACGTCCGCCAGGGCACTGCGCATTGCCGCCACCTGGCTCCTGACAAGCGTGAGCGCTGGTTCGTCCCCGACATTGACCACCAGGAGGCCGCCCGGGCGAAGGCGGTCCCTGGCTTCACGGTAGAAACCGCCCGTGGCGATGTGGGCCGGCGCCTCGGGTCCGGAGAAGATGTCCAGGATCACGACGTCGAACGCCAGGCCCGGGTCCAGCTCACCGAGCGCTTTGCGGGCGTCGCCGATGATGGTGGTCAGGTTTGTTCCTTCGGGCATGGGAAGGTGCCGCAGGACGAAGTCCAGCAGTTCGCGCTCCAGCTCAACTGCATACTGCACTGAGCCCGGACGGGTCGCCTGGATGTACCGCGCCAGCGTCAGCGCACCCGCTCCCAGGTGCAGCGCCATGATGGGTTGTCCGGGCGGCGCGGCAAGATCCACGAGGTGTCCGATCCGGCGCAGGTATTCGTAGAAGATGTCTTCCGGGCGGTCAAGGTTGACGTGTGATTGTTCGGCTCCGCCGATGCTGAGCACGTAGCCGCCGTCGGTAAAGGCATCAGGCTCGATGGTGGCGTGCTGGCCGGTGGTGCGCAGGAAACGGCTGGCGGCCCCGTGGGCGGGCATCAGAGCCTGCCGCGCAGGGTTGCCAGCCGCGCGGCGGCCTCCTCCAGGACGTCGGTCTTCTTGCAGAAGGCAAAGCGGAGCAGGCTGCGCGTCCGCTCGGCGCCTTCCGGATGGCAGAAGACCGGAACGGGTATGGCTGCGACCCCCACCAGTTCGGGCAACCGCCTGGCGAGGTCCAGGGAATCGGTGATGCCCAGCGGTGCCGTGTCCACGTTGACGAAGTAGGTGCCCTGCGGGCTGAAGACGTCAAAGCCGGCGGCCCGGAGTCCGGCGCTGAGAATGTCCCGTTTCTGCTCCAAGGCAGAAGCGATTCCCGTATAGAAATCATCGGGGAGGGCCAGGCCCTTGGCGATCGCTGCCTGGAACGGGGTGCCCGAACTGTAGGTCAGGAACTGCTTTACCGTGCGGACGGCGGCCACCAGTTCCTCCGGCCCGCTCAGCCAGCCGATCTTCCAGCCGGTGAGGGAAAAGGTCTTGCCGGCCGAGGAGATGGTGATGGTCCGCCCGGCAGCGCCCGGAAGGGTGGCCACCGGGGTGTGGCCCACGCCGAAGGTGAGGTGCTCATACACTTCATCGGTGATGATGATGGTGCCGTGCCGGCCTGCAAGGTCCACCACCCGCTGCAGGACCGCAGGTGGAAACACGGCGCCGGTGGGATTGTGCGGGTTATTCAGCAGCACCACCTTGGTCCGCCCGCTGAAGGCCGCCTCCAATGCCGCCGCGTCCGGCATGAAGTCCGGGGCAGCCAGGGGAACGGTGGTGTGGGTGGCCCCGGAAAGTCCGATGACCGCACCGTAGGAGTCGTAGAACGGCTCGAACGTCAGGACCTCATCGCCCGGTCCTGCAAAAGCCAGCAGGGCAGCGGCAATGCCTTCAGTGGCCCCGGTGGTGATGATGACTTCCGTGGCCGGATCCGGAGCCAGGCCGTAGAAGCGCTCCTGGTGCGCGGCCACCGCTTCGCGCAGCTCGGGGAGGCCCTTGCCCGGCGCGTACTGGTTGGCGCCGGCAGCAATGGCTGCCCGGGGCGCCTCCCTGATTTCAACCGGTCCGTCCTCGTCGGGGAAGCCTTGTCCCAGGTTGATGGCGCCCGTCCTGACTGCCAGGGTTGTCATCTCTTCGAAGATGGTCATTCCCAGTCCGCCGTCCGCGGCCAGGAGGTTTGCCCCGAGCGCGGTGCGCTGCCAGGGAGCAGGTGCCAGGGGCGTGGAAAGTTCCCGTGCTGGATGCATCCAGTCATGGTATCCCGGGCTTTCCATGAGGTAGGTTCGGAGCATGAGACGCGCTGTGTGCCCCGGATCCTTCGACCCCATCCACAACGGCCATCTCGAAGTGATCGCACGGGCTGCCGGCCTGTTTGACGAGGTCATCGTCGCTATTTCCACCAACTACGCGAAGAAGTACAGGTTCACCCTGGATGAGCGGCTGGAAATGGCGCGCGAAACCCTGGCCTCGCTCAAGGGCATCGTGGTGGAGCCGGTGGGGGAGGGGCTCCTGGCCGAGTACTGCCGCCAGCGGGGTGTCTCCGCCATCGTCAAGGGGCTCCGGTCGTCGTCGGACTTTGACTACGAGCTCCCCATGGCCACCATGAACCGGCAGTTGAGCGGCGTGGAAACAGTCTTCCTCCCGGCCGAGGCCAGCTACCTGCATTTGTCCTCCACCCTGATCAAGGAGGTGGCATCCCTCGGCGGAAGCGTCTCGGACTACGTTCCCCGGTCAGTGCACCGGCGCATGGTCTCCGGCGAGCCTTCGCCGGATCAGCAGCCGAGGCGGTAGGCTGGATCGGTACTTCGGCGCTGCCTGCTGCCGGTTTGAGTCGCCATGGCTCTTCAGGCTAAGATGGTACGTCGGTCATATGTTCAACAGGAGTTCTCATTAACAGAGATGCTGGTTCGCCCCTGGCGTTCGACGTCAAGGACCTCGGGCGCAGCCCGGGAAGCATGCGGACACTGAAGGAACATGTACCCGCACCGGGTGATCTTGGTGTGGCGCTCATTGGTGTTCAGGAAGGCTCGGATGTCGAGCTCGACCTGAGGCTGGAGGCCGTACACGAAGGAATTCTGGTATCAGGAACCGTCCTCGCCGAAGTAACCGGCGAGTGCGGCCGATGCCTGGATCCCCTTGCGTATGACCTCGAGGTCAATGTGCAAGAACTTTTCTTCTACGAGGGCTCTGAGCTCCCGGACGGAGAAGAAGATGAAGAGCAACGTCGAGTCGAGCACGATGTAATCGATCTTGAACCGGTGTTGCGGGACGCGGTTGTCACCAATCTGCCGTTCCAGCCGGTGTGCCGGGAAGACTGCCAGGGCCTTTGCTCCGAATGCGGAGTTCGCCTGGAAGACGAGCCGGGGCACCACCACGAGGTCCTGGATCCTCGCTGGGCTGCCCTAGCTGATATGGCTAAGCCTGACCGGCAAAATTGATTTGTACGTGTTTGTCTAGAGAGAAATGAGTTAGCCGTGGCTGTTCCCAAGCGGAAAATGTCTCGCTCGAATACCCGCGCCCGCCGCTCGCAGTGGAAGGCGACCGCCCCCCACCTGGTGAAGACCGTTGAGAACGGCCAGGTCACCTACAGCCTGCCGCACCAGGCAAAGGTCGTTACCGACTCTGCTGGCACCGCGCTGTTCCTTGAGTACAAGGGCCGCAAGGTCGCTGACGTCTAATCGGCCCCAACAGGCTGACTGATGTCTTCAACTGAAGAGCTTCTGAAGCGTCTCGGTGTCACTATTGACGCCGGGACGCTTCGTCTTGCGCTTACCCACCGCTCGTATGCGTACGAGAACGGCGGCATCCCCACCAATGAGCGGCTCGAATTCCTGGGTGACTCCATCCTGGGGTTCTCCGTGACCGATGCCCTGTACCGGGACAACCCGGACCTGCCCGAAGGCGAACTCGCCAAGCGCCGGTCCGCCGTCGTCAGCACCCGGGCTTTGGCCGGCATTGGCCGCAGCCTGGGCATCGGCGAGTACATCTACCTGGGCCAGGGCGAGAAACTCACCCACGGGAAAAACAAGGCGTCCATCCTCGCTGACACCATGGAGGCCCTGATCGGGGCCACCTACGTCTCCAACGACATTGAGACCGCGCGCCAACTCGTCATGCGGCTGATCGGTCCGCTGCTGAAGGACGCCGCCGTCCTGGGTGCCGGCACAGACTGGAAGACCAGCATCCAGGAACTTGCGGCCAGCCGGCAGCTTGGCAGCATCCACTACGCAGTGGACGGGACGGGCCCGGACCATGCCCGCACTTTCACCGCTGTCCTGAACATCGGCGGAAACGCCTACGGCAAGGGCTCCGGTCATTCCAAGAAGGAAGCGGAGCAAGAAGCGGCCGCGGACGCCTGGCGGGTGCTTTCCGGCGCCGAAACCAGGAATGCTGCCGGCACTTCCGCTGGTTCCGTCACCGCCAAGTAGGGTTCCGTGCCTGAACTGCCCGAGGTCGAAGTGGTGCGCCGCGGCCTGGTGAACTGGGTCCGCGGCAGGACCATCAGCGCTGTCGATGTCCTCGATCCCCGCTCCATCCGGCGCCATGCCCTGGGTGCCGGGGATTTCATCGGCAACCTCCAGGGCGCAACCGTCACCGACGTCGTACGCCGCGGCAAATTCCTGTGGATGCCGCTGGCCGACACGGCGGCTGAACCGGCCCACCCGGAAACCGCGCCGGTGCCGGAAGTGGCACTCATGGCCCACCTGGGCATGAGCGGCCAGTTGCTGATGCAGGACGCCGCCGTCCCCGATGAAAAGCACCTCAAGGTCAGGCTTCGCCTCAGTCCCCGGGACGGCATGCCGGCCCAGCTGCGGTTCGTGGACCAGCGGATCTTCGGGGGCCTCTTCGTCTCCGCTTTGGTACCCACTGACGACGGCGGCCCCGGCGGCCTCGCCGAGTCCCCCCTTCCGCTGATCGCCGCGGAAGCCGCCCATATTGCGCGGGACCCCCTCGACCCTGCCTTCTCGTTCGACCTCTTCTACCAGCGGCTCCGCAAGCGCAAGACGGGCTTGAAACGGGCGCTGCTGGACCAGGGCCTGGTGTCCGGCATTGGCAATATCTACGCCGACGAAGCCCTCTGGCGTGCCTGCCTGCATTTCGCCCGGGCCACCGACACCCTTCGCCGGAGCGAAGCCGAACGCGTCCTGGACAGCGCCCGCGAGGTCATGCTTGATGCCCTGGCCGCCGGCGGGACCAGCTTCGACTCCCTCTACGTCAACGTCAACGGTGCGTCAGGCTACTTTGACCGGTCCCTGAACGCCTACGGCCGCCAAGGCGAGCCGTGCAAGCGGTGCGCCGCGGCGGGCATCAGTTCCATCATCCGCCGGGACCAGTTCATGAACCGCTCGTCCCATACCTGCCCGGTGTGCCAGCCGCGGCCCCGCAACGGCCGCTGGTAGTACCCGCACAACACAGGTCCGCCTGGCAGGTCAGCGGGAACCGTAGTACTCCGACAGCCGTGCCAGGCCCTCGTCTATCGAGACCGCCGGCGTCCAGGCAAGGAGTTCCCGGGCCTCCCGCTGGTCGAACCAGTGGGCGGTGGACAGCTGTTCGGCGAGGAACCTGGTCATCGGGGGCTCGTCCTGTTTACCAAGCCGGAGCCAAGCCCTTTCCACTGCCGATCCCGCGAGCCGGGCAAGCTTCCCCGGCACTGACCACGACGGCGCGGGGACGCCGCCAGCTTCGCAGATCCCTGCAATGAGCTCGCCCACCGGCCGGGGCTCGCCGTTGGTGACCACCAGGGCCCTGCCATGGATGTGGCCAATGCGGTCCAGCGCAGCAACGATCGCTGCGGCCGCGTTGTCCACGTACGTGGTGTCGATCAGTGCAGCGCCCGCATCCAGCAGCGGCAACCGCTTCCGGGCGGCCCGGGCCAGGACCCGCTCCACCAATTGGGTGTCGCCCGGCCCCCAGACGACGTGCGGCCGCACCGCGGCAACCCGGAAGTCCGGGGCGTCGGCTGCCAAAGCCAGCAGCTCAGCCTGCGCCTTGGTGCGCGAATAGTCGCCGTGGGCATGCACCGGGTCGGCCGGCTCGGCCCCGAGACCTGCGATCGCGGCACCCGAATTGGCCACCGACGGCGAGGAAACGAAAACCACGTCCCTGACTCCGGCCTCGCGCGCCGCCCGGAGCAGGCGCCGCGTTCCGCCTACGTTCACCTGGTCAAACTCCTCGGCGCGGCCGGTGAACGAGACTTTGGCGGCAAGGTGGATGACGGCGTCCGCACCCCGGACCGCGGCCGCGACCGCTGCATCATCCGTGAGGGAACCGCACCGGTCCGACGCGCCGTCGACCCCCGAAGGGCGCCGCTGGAAGGTGCTGACCTCGTGGCCCCTGCGTACCAGCAGGGCCGCCACCTCACGCCCCAGCAGGCCGCTCGCACCGGTAACCACGACTTTCATGGCTTGCCCGGACGGCCGCCGGCCAGGACGGACGACGCCCAGCGGGACAACCGCGTCCTGTCGATCTTCGCGTTGTGGCGGATATCGGTGGGCTGCGCGGGAACAACCAGGACTGCAGCCACGGACACGCCTGCGGCGAGGGCGGCGCGGCGTACCTGTGCCGCCAGTCCAGAAGCGGCCGGACCCGCATTGCGGGCCGGCGGTGAGGTTTCGACGACGGCGGCGATGGCCTGGGTGCCGGCGGGCCCCACCCCGACGACGGCAGCCATGCTGACGCAGCCCAGCTTTTCGATGGCCTGTTCGGCCCCCACCGGCGTGACCACTGCACCGGGCGCCGTGATGATGTGCGCCAGGCGGCCCTCCACCCAGAGGCGGCCGTCGGCGTCGAAATGGCCCACATCGCCGGTGCGGTGCCAGCCGGCCGGGCCCGCACTCGCCTGGTCTGTCAGCCAAAGCCGGTCATAGCCACCCTTGACGTGCGGCGCGCTGACCAGGATTTCCCCGGTGACACCCGCGTCGGTCACCGGTTCTGTCCCCGGGGCGGTACCGTCCGCCGCCAGCGGGATGACGGCTATGCGGGTGCCCTGGACCGGCCGTCCCACGCAGACGCCGTTGCCCGCCCCTGGCATCGTCCCGGACCCGGCGTCGGCAGCGGCGGCCTTGATCTGCCCAAGGCTGATGTCGGTGACGGGAAGGGCCTCGGTCATGCCGTAGGGGGTATGCAGCGAAGCGGCGGGCAGCAGGCGCTGCACCTCGTCAAGGAGCGGTTCGGGAACGGGAGCGCCGGCGGACAGCAGCAGGCGGACCCGCTTGAGTGCCGCTGCGCCCTCCGGGGTGAGCCCGGCCTGGGTCGCAATGACGTTGCGCAGGGCGGCGGGGGAGGCGAAGACCACCGTGGCGTCGATGGCCGCTGCGGCAGCAGCGAGGGCGTGCGCGGTCAGGGTGCCGGGCGCGGTGACATCCATGGCCGGCGTCACGGACACGGTTCCCAGTGCGGGTCCCAGCAGGGCGAAGGGTGCGAAGCCGGCCACCAGCCTGTCGCCTGGCTCGATGCCGAATGTTCCGGCGACGGTGTCCCGCATGGCGGCTAGCTGCCCGTGGGTGTACTGGACGCCTTTGGCGGGCCCGGTGGAGCCGGACGTGAAAAGCACGGCTGCGGGGGAGTCCGCGGCCGGGCGGAAGGCAGGAGCGGTGCCGCCTTGCCCTGGGCTGGTCCTGGCCAGGGCGGCGAGCGAGGTCTCCACGCCGAGCACCTGGCGCTGCACGGCCGGCAGGTCCCCCACGCTGATACGCCGGGCCGCCCATCCCAGTGCCCGTGCAGCGGCCAAGGCCTTGTCGATCCCGATCAGGACATCAGGCGTCGCTCCCTTGACCGCCCGGCTCAGCCCCCTGGTGCCAAGGCCAGCGTCGGCCACGACCACCACGGCGCCAAGCCGAAGGCAGGCATACAGGGTGACGGTCAGGTCCACGCCGGGCGGAACCATCAGGCTGACCCGGGTGCCGGGCCCGACGCCGGCCCGCTGCAGGCCCGCGGCGAGGCGGCCCACGTTGTCCTCGAGCTGCCGCCAGGTGAGCGAACGTGCCTCCCTGCCGTCCGGAGCCATTTCGACGACGGCCCTCGCCCCTGCAGATGGTCCGGAGGCCAGCTCCCCAAGAAGCCCCCACAGGGGCGTGAAGCCATCGCCGGCTGCCGGGGAGTCATTATCAGCGACGCTGTCCCCGCCCTGCGTGACGCGGCCGGCCAGCCACTCGAAGACGGGGGTGGCGATGTCCCGGTCCTCCGCCACCAGGTGTCCCGCGCCCTCGTAGCGGTGCACGTCGGCATGCGGCAGGCGGGTGAGCAGGTCCTTGAGGTACCGGTCGGAGAAGATGGGGTCGCGGGGACCCCACAGCATCAGGGCCGGAACATTCAGCCCGCGCAGGCCTTCCGCCACGCCGTTGAGGGCAGCGAAGCTTGGGTGCGACCCCTCGATGGGTATGTCAGCGACGAAGTTGCCCACCCCGGCACGCCGGGACGCTCCGCGGTAGGGGGCCATGAAGGCATTTCGCACGTCCGCGGGCAGGGGCGGGTGGGCCAGCGAATGCGTGACCCGCAGGAAAGCATCGGAAGTGGTGGTTCCCCACCTGTGCACTGCCGGGTGCAGGGCAAGCCGCAGCGCCGCCGGGATGGGGGAGCCGGCAGGCTGGTGCACGGCGGTGTTGGTCAGGACCACGCCGGCCAGCTGGTCTTCGTGCGCCAGCGCCCATCCAAGGCTGATGACGCCGCCCCAGTCATGGCCCACAGAAACGACAGGTCCGTCCAGGCCCAGCGCGTTTGTCAGGTCGCCCAGGTCGTTGATCCGGTCCGCCAGGCGCCGGAACGTACCCGTCCGCTCGGAAAAGCCCATGTCCAGCTGGTCCACGGCCACCACGCGCCACGGATGCGCGGGGTCGGACCCGGCAGCCAGCAGTCTCCGCCACAGATAGGACCACGTGGGGTTGCCGTGCACGCACAGCAGCGTACCCAGCGGAGCCAGGCCGCGGCGGTCCAGTTCTGCGCCGTTATCCAGCAGGTGCCAGCGCCGCACCGTGCCGGGCGCGTCAACGCCTGACGTGGAGGGGACATCGATCCCGCGGGACCATTCGGCGTTGACGCCAGGCCAGGCCGCGATCACCAAACGATTTCCAGCATTGCGGTGTTCAGCCCGGAGCCGACGCCCATGCACAACACCCAGTCGCCGGTTCCCAGCGACTGCGCCTCGGCGGCGAGCGTCATGGGAAGCGACGCCGGTCCAACGTTGCCCCAGTGCGGGAACGTGATGGGCACTT
>NZ_JBHVTN010000001.1:0-34328 GCF_042884655.1 Pseudarthrobacter sp. NPDC058119 | reverse complement strand
GTCGCCGGTTCCCAGCGACTGCGCCTCGGCGGCGAGCGTCATGGGAAGCGACGCCGGTCCAACGTTGCCCCAGTGCGGGAACGTGATGGGCACTTTGTCCGGGTCCAGGTCGATGGCATCGATGATGGCGTGGGTGTAGGCATTGCTGACCTGGTGGGTGACATAGCGGTCCATGGCCGCCCAGTCCCACTCCGGCTGGGCTTCCTGCCACGCGTCCACCACCAGCTGCAGGCCGCCGTCGAGCAGGCCCTTGGTGTCGGTGTGCATGCCGTCGATGCCGCCCACGCACAGGTCGTGGTGCTCGGTGCCGGCGCGCATCACCCCGCCCACCACGCGATGCGCGCCGGGGTGCTGGTCCGCCGGGCCCAGGACGGCTGCGGCTGCGCCTGATCCCAGGGTCAGCGTAGCGAACTCCCGGTTGAAGTCATCCCGCGTTGTTTCGGGCCGCTGCAGGCGGGCCAGGGTTGCCTCCTGCGTCAGCTGGGCGTCCTCGCCGTTGACAATGACGGCGTACTTGATCTGGCCCGAGTCGATCATGTTGGCTGCCAGGGTCAGGGCGTTGACGAATCCCAGGCAGGCGTTGGCAAGGTCGAAGTTCATGGCCGACGACGGCAGGCTGAGGCTGTGGTGGATCTTCACCGCCACGGAGGGCTCCAGGTTGCGCCGCGTCACCGATGTGTTGATCAGCAGGCCGACGTCGGACGCTTCGATGCCTGCCTCGGCCAGGGCTTTCGCGCCGGCTTCCGCGGCAGCATCGTCGAACGATGTTCCGGCAGCCCACCAGCGCCGGTGCGTGATTCCCGCCACCCGCTCCAGGAGCCGGGGCGGAAACTTCAGGCGCTTCAGGGTCGATGCCAGCCGGCGGTCAAAATCCGTGGAGCTCACAATCCTGGGCGCTTCGACGCTGCTGACCGAAAGCAGCGCGGTGTTGCTGTGGCGGAAGGTTGCATTACCTGCCAATTCAAGCCCCTCTTCGTTTTCGTCCCGCATTCCTGCGGTGACTGTACCCACATCCATGCAGGCTCAAGAGCTTAACTATGCCTTTGCACCGCCGGATCATGCATATCCGCCATCGCGCCCGTGCCGGTTGCCCGGTGCTGCTGCGGGGAATTGTCGGTCCTGCGCAGTAGATTGTAGTGAGCCGGTTCCAGCAAATTGCCCTACCCGCTCCAGGAGACCAGAAAAGCCTTGCACCTCAAAAGCCTCACCGTCCGGGGGTTCAAGTCGTTTGCGTCTGCCACCACCTTCGACTTCGAACCCGGCGTCACCGCCGTCGTGGGTCCCAACGGATCCGGCAAGTCCAACGTGGTGGACGCCCTCGCCTGGGTCATGGGCGAACAGGGTGCCAAGACGCTGCGTGGCGGCAAGATGGAGGACGTCATTTTCGCCGGGACGTCCGGGCGGCCGCCGCTGGGGCGAGCCCACGTCTCACTGACCATCGACAACACTGATGGCGCACTCCCCATCGAGTACAGCGAAGTGACCATTTCCCGGACACTGTTCCGGACGGGCGGCTCCGAATACGCCATCAACGGCGCCGGTTGCCGGCTGCTGGACATCCAGGAACTGCTTTCGGACTCCGGGCTGGGCCGGGAAATGCACGTCATCGTGGGCCAGGGCCAGCTGGACCGCGTCCTGCACGCCACACCCGAGGACCGCCGCGGCTTCATTGAGGAGGCGGCCGGGATCCTTAAGCACCGGCGGCGCAAGGAACGCACCGTGCGGAAGCTGGAAGCCATGCAGGCCAACCTGCAGCGCCTGACCGACCTGACCGGCGAGATCCGCCGGCAGCTCACCCCTCTGGGGAAGCAGGCCGAGGTGGCGCGCCGCGCCCAGCGGGTCCAGTTCGACGTCCGGGATGCCCGCGCCCGCCTGCTCGCCGATGACCTGGTCCAGCTGCAGCAGGCACTGGAGCAGGACGTGGCGGACGAGGCCGCAATCAAGGCGCGCCGGACCGCCGTCGAGCAGGAACTTGACGCCGGGCGCAGGCAGCAGGCAGCGCTGGAGCAGCTGGCAGCCGAGGCAACGCCCCGGCTCAACGCAGCCCGGGACACCTGGTACCGGCTCTCCACCGCCCGCGAACGGCTGCGGTCGCTGGGCTCGCTGGCCGCCGAACGGAGCCGCCTGCTGGGCTCCGACGAGGCTGCGCCGGCTTCCGGCCGGGACCCGGAACAGTTGGAGCGCCAGGCGGCAAGGGTCCGGCAGGAGCTGTCCGAGCTCGAACAGGATATCCAGGGCAGGCGTGGCGCCCTTGACGCGGCCAGCGCCGCGAAGGCGGATGCGGAGCGGGCAGCCCATGCTGAAGACCAACGGCTGACCGCACAGCTCCGTGCAGCAGCCGACCGGCGGGAGGGCCTGGCGCGGCTGGCCGGGCAGGTTGCGGCGGCCAGGTCCCGGGTGGAGTCCGCCCAGGCGGAACTGGGGCGGCTGCGCGAATCCCTCGCGGCCGGAACGGAACGCCGGGCCCGCGCCCAGGCGGAGTTCACGGCGCTGGAAAACCAGGTTGCCGGCGTGGAGGAGGGGGAGGAATCCCTCGACGCCGACTATGAAGCCGCCAGCGATGTCCTGGACACCGTCCTCCAGGAAATCGCAGACCTCAAAGCCGCCGTCAACGAGGGCGTGCGCAAGCGGGACGCCCTTGCCGCGCGCCTCGACGCCCTGAAGCTTGGCCTTGACCGCAAGGACGGCGCCAGGCACGTGCTGGCGTCCGGGCTGCCCGGAGTCCAGGAAAGCCTCGCCGCCGGGATAACGGTCCAGGCCGGATTCGAGCCGGCCATCGCCGCTGCGCTGGGGGAGGCGTCCGAGGCCGTGCTGGTCCGGGACGGGGAAGCGGCAGGAGCCGTGCTGCAGCAGCTCAAGGACGACGACGCCGGGCGGGCGTCGCTGCTCCTGGCCTCCGCCGCGGCACTCCAGGGCGACGGCGGCGAGGACATTGAATTGCCCGGCGGGGCACAGTGGGCGGTTGACCTCGTGGACGGACCGGCGGAGCACGTTGCCCTGGTCCGGCACCTGCTGTCCCGGACCGCCGTCGTCACCGGCATCGACGCCGCAGCGGCCCTGGTTGCTTCTTTCCCGCAGCTGACGGCTGTCACCCGGGAAGGGGACATCTTCACCGCCGTCTCCGCCACCGGCGGCTCCGCCAAGGCACCGTCCCTCCTTGAAGTCCAGGCGGCAGTGGACGACGCCGACCGCGGACTGTCGGCGGTCACTGCGGACCTTGAACGGAACAGGTTCGCCCTGGCCGCCGCAGAGGCCCGGCGCGAGGGGGCGCAGGAAGAAGCGGACGCTGCCCTGGACAAGCTGCACGAATCCGACGCCCGCCTCGCCGCCGTGGCCGAACGGCTGGGCCACCTGAACTCTGTCCTGCGCAGCGCCGTTGGCGAGAGCGAACGGCTGGCGGCATCCCTGTCCAGGGCCGAAGCCAACGTCGCGGCAGAGGAAGAGGCGCTCGCCGCCGTTGCTGCCCGGTTGGCCGCGGCGCAGGAAGCACCGGTGGAAGAGGAACCCTCAACGGAGCAGCGCGACGCCTTGGCCCTCGCTGCATCCGCCGCCCGCGCAGCCGAAGTGGAGGCGCGGTTGTCCCTGCGCAGTGCCGAAGAGCAGCTGGTGGCCACCCGCAACCGGGCGGCGTCCCTGGAACGCGCCGCCGCCACCGAACGCCGGGCCCGCGAGGAAGCGGCGGAGCGCGCCCGGCGCCGCCGCATCCAGGCCCGGCGCGCAGCGGCCGTCTCCGCGGGCGTGGAGCTGGCACTTGGCTATGTGGACGTCTCCGTCGACCTGGCCCGGCACGAACGGGACCTCGCCGAGGAGAACCGCGAGCTGCGCGACCGCGGCCTGCGGGACATCCGGGAAGCGAACGAAGCCCTCGCCAAGGAACTGGCCCAGCTCACCGACACTGTCCACCGCGACGAACTGGCCCGGACCCAGCAGCGTGCCAGGATCGAAGCAGTGGAAACGCGCTCCGTGGACGAGCTCGGCATCACCCCCGAAGCGCTCGTCAACGAGTTCGGACCACAGGTGCCGGTGCCCGTTCCGGCAGAGGAATCAGGAGACAAGTGGGCTGCCCTTCGCGCCCCCGTTGATGCGGACGGGGAGGAAATCAGGGAGGGCAAGCCGTATGTCCGGCAGGAGCAGGAGAAGCGGCTGCGGAAGGCGGAGCGGGACCTGGCCAGCCTGGGCAAGGTCAACCCCCTGGCGCTGGAGGAATTTGCGGCCCTTGAGGAGCGGCACCAGTTCCTCAGCACCCAGCTCGAGGACCTGAAGGCCAGCCGGCGCGACCTGCTGGACATCATCAAGGAAGTGGACGACAGGGTCCAGCGTGTTTTCACCGAAGCGTTCGAGGACACCCAGGCCCAGTTCATCAGGGTTTTCGAGCGGCTCTTCCCGGGCGGCGAAGGCCGCCTGGTGCTGACCGACCCCACGGACATGCTCACCACGGGCATCGAGGTGGAGGCCCGGCCTGCGGGCAAGAAGATCAAGCGGCTGTCCCTGCTCTCCGGCGGCGAACGTTCACTGACCGCAGTGGCGCTGCTGGTGGCCATCTTCAAGGCCCGTCCTTCGCCGTTCTACGTCATGGACGAGGTGGAGGCGGCACTGGATGACACCAACCTGGGCCGGCTCATCACCATCTTTGAAGAACTCCGGGAATCAAGCCAGCTCATCGTCATCACGCACCAGAAACGGACCATGGAAGTAGCGGACGCGCTGTACGGCGTCACCATGAGGGGCGACGGCGTCTCCACCGTCATCAGCCAACGGCTCGGGGCCGAGGTATAGCGGCGCCGCCAGGCTTTGGTTGTGACGTCCAGCAGCCTGCGGCCGGGGCAACGGGGCAGGTCAGCCGCCTGCCGGCCGCCCGAACCGGGCAGGGCGTTTGTGAGAAGCTAGGGGAGTGAATGACATCCTTCCCATTGTCCTGTCCATCCTTGCTGCGCTGGTGGTCATCGGCGGCCTGATTCCGGTCCTGCTCAAGACCCGGAGGAACATCACCCGCTACCCGGGCACCAGGGATGCCAACGACCCCGAAATCCGCTCCGGTGGAAGCACGGCGGTGGCAGACCGCGACGGAACAATTGGGGCCGCGGCGCCGGAGGGTGCGGACCTTGAAGGGCTGGACACCACCACCGTTCCGGACACTGCGGCGGGCCTGGAAACCATTCCCGTCGAAACCCCGCTGCCCGTCGCCGGCCGCCTGGCCCGCCTGCGGGAACGGCTGGCGCGCTCCAACAACGTCCTGGGCAAGGGCCTGCTGGCGCTGCTCTCCAGCGACCGGATCGACGAGAGCGTCTGGGATGAAGTGGAGGAGACCCTCCTTCTCGCGGACCTGGGAACCGAACCCACCATGCAGCTGGTCGATGCCCTGCGGGAGCGCGTCAAGGTCCTGGGCACCCGTACCCCGGAACACGTCAAGACCATGCTCCGGGAAGAACTCATCAAGCTGGTGGATCCCACCATGGACCGCAGCCTCAACGTCCAGCGGCACGCGGACAAGCCCGCCGTAATGATGGTGGTGGGCGTGAACGGCGTGGGCAAGACCACCACCGTGGGCAAGCTGGCCCGCGTGCTGGTCGCCGAGGACAAGGACGTCCTGCTCGGCGCCGCAGACACCTTCCGGGCCGCCGCCGCCGAGCAGCTGGCCACCTGGGGCCAGCGCGTGGGAGTCCCCACCGTAAAGTCCGACATCGACGGCGCCGACCCCGCCTCGGTTGCCTACGAGGCAGTCAAGGCCGGCATCGAGCAGGAAGTCGACGTGGTCATGATCGACACAGCCGGCCGCCTGCAGAACAAGGTGGGCCTGATGGACGAACTTGGCAAGGTCAAGCGCGTCGTGGAAAAGCTGGCAGAGGTGGACGAGGTCCTCCTGGTGCTCGACGCCACCACCGGCCAGAACGGCCTGAACCAGGCGCGGGTCTTCTCGGAAGTGGTCAACATCACCGGCATCGTCCTGACCAAGCTGGACGGAACCGCCAAGGGCGGCATCGTTGTAGCCATCCAGAAAACCCTCGGTGTGCCCGTCAAACTCATCGGACTGGGCGAAGGCGCCGACGATCTAGCCCCGTTCGACACCGAAGGCTTCGTAGACGCCCTGCTGAACTGACAGGGTTGCTTAGGAGCCTGCCTTTCGCAGGGTCTCACGCGTGGGCAACCAGCCGGCAGCGGCCAGGAGCATGATCGCGCCGGTCACGCCGAAAGCCCAGCCGAAGCCCAACCAGTCCGCGAGCATGCCCGCCACCAGCGGACCGACTATCGCCCCGACGTCGGACGTCATCTGGTACACGGCCAGCACCTTACCGCCGGAGCGGGCGTTGCCAATGACATCCGCGACGGCGGCCTGCTGGGCGGGACCGAAAAGCCCGGACCCGACGCCAGCGAGCGTCGATGCCGCCAGGAACCAGGGCAGGTCGGTGGTGAAGCCAATGGCGGCGGTGGAAACGGCCGCCACCAGCAGGCCCGAGATCATCATCGGCTTGCGTCCCACCGAGTCCGCCAACCGTCCCGAGAAAGTGAGGGCGGCGGCGTTGCCGGCAGCGAACACGGCCAACGCCAGGCCGGCCGCCTGCGGGCCCGCGCCGAAGGCGGCCGCGGCGAACAACGGCACCGTCGCCATCCGCACGCCGAACGTTGCCCATCCGTTCGCGAAGCTGGAAGCAAGAGCTGAACGGTAGGTGCCGGCGGTGAGGGCTTCGCCGAACCGCATGTCCGGGGCACGGTGCTGAACCTCGCCGCCTCCCCGGCGCTGGTGGCTCAATTGGGTCTGCACCACGAAGGCGGCCACCAGCAGCGCGGCGGCATAGGCCAGGAACGGAACCCGCAGGCCCAGCCCCGCCAGCAGCCCGCCCACGATCGGGCCGCACACATTGCCGATCAGGAACGCAGACGCGTACGCGCCGGAGACCCTGCCCCGGCTCTGCGGCGGGGCCAGCCGAACCACCAGGGCCATTGATGCCACCGTGAACATCACGGATCCCGCTCCGCCAAGGCCACGGAACAGCAGGAGTTGCCAGTAGTCCTGGGCGAAGGCGCACGCCGCCGTGGACAGCGCCACGATCAACAGCCCGGCAACATAGATGGGCCGTTCGCCGCGCTTGCCGATCAGGGCACCGCCGGCAGGAGCGAAGGCAAGCCGCATGAACGCGAAGATGGCCACAATCACCGCCGCTTCGGTGTTCCCCACCCCGAAGGTTGTTGCGAACTGCGGCAATACGGGCGCAACAAGCCCGAAGCCGAGGGCGATCAGGAACGCCGCGGCCAGCATCACCTTGATGTCGCGGGGGAGTTTCTCCCGCTGCGGCCGCAGATGGGCCAAAAACCTCGAAGTGGCGCCGCTTGCGCGGGGTGGTGCCGTCATGGTGGGGGAGTCCTTGCTGGAACGGGAGCCGGGTGGCTGCGCGGGTGCGGAAACATAACCGTAACAAGGCGGATATGCACCATTTACTTCCTAGAGGTTGTTGTAACAGAGCGGCAATCTAAATCCTCCGCGGGCGAAACACGCCACCCACAAACTCATTACAGGACGCAAAAAGGCGTTGGCAGGCGGAGTACTCCGCAAGATTCGATGAGAGAGGACGTGCACCATGGAACTTACCGCAGGTCACGTTTGGGTCATGGTGGCGGCAGCTCTCGTGCTGTTCATGACACCCGGTCTGGCATTTTTCTACGGCGGCATGACCCGCGCCAAGGCAGCCCTGAACATGATGATGATGAGCTTCATCTCGATCGGCATGGTGGGCGTCGTCTGGGTGCTGTGGGGCGCCTCCATGAGCTCCGGGGAAGGGTTCATGGAAATCGTGGGCAACCCGTTCGCCACGTTCGGCCTTGAGGGAATCAATACCCCTGACGGCCTGATCAAGGTCGGCTACGCTGCCACCTTCGCCATCATCACCGTGGCACTGATCAGCGGCGCCATCGCCGACCGCGCCAAGTTCGGCGCCTGGTCGGTCTTCGTTCCCGTGTGGGTCACGCTGGTGTACTGCCCGCTTGCCTACATGGTGTGGGGCGGCGGCCTGTTCGGTCCCGAAGGCGCGATCGGCAAGGCCCTCGGCCCCGCCATCGACTTCGCCGGCGGCACCGTGGTCCACATCAACGCAGGTGTGGCGGCCCTGATCCTGGTCCTGATCATCGGCAACCGCAAGGGCTTCGGCAAGGACCCCAACCACCGCCCGCACAACATCCCGTTCGTCATGCTCGGCGCGGCCATCCTGTGGTTCGGCTGGTTCGGCTTCAACGGCGGTGCGGCAACCACTGCCGAACAGGGCGGCCTGATCTGGATCAACACCCTCGCAGCCCCGGCAGCGGCCATGCTCGGCTGGCTGGTGACCGAGCGCATCCGCGACGGCCACCCCACCTCCCTCGGTGCCGCATCCGGCGTCGTCGCAGGCCTCGTGGCCATCACCCCCGCCTGCGCCAACGTCAGCCCCGTCGGTGCCCTCGGCCTCGGCGTGGTGGCCGGCGTGGCCTCCGCCCTTGCTGTCGGCCTGAAGTTCCGCTGGGGCTTTGATGACTCCCTGGACGTCGTGGGCGTGCACCTTGTGTCCGGCATCATCGGCACCGTGGCACTTGGCTTCATCGCCCTGCCCACCGACGGTGTTGGCGGCGGCCTCTTCTACGGCGGCGGACTCACCCAGCTGTGGGCACAGCTCGCGGCGGCAGGCATCGCCATCGCCTACTCGGCGGTCCTGACCACCATCATCGCCCTGGCGATCCACAAGACCATGGGCTTCCGCGTCTCGCAGGAACAGGAAACGGTGGGTGTGGACCTCAGCCTGCACGCCGAGACTGCCTACGAGTTCGGTGTGAGCGGCCATGGTGGAAGCTTCCAGCCGCTGCACGATCTGATCACCGGCAAGGGCCAGGGCGAGTCCCACGAGGCGGGCCCGTCAGCATCCGGTGCGCAAAAGGCACAGCCGGCTACAGGTAAGGAAAGCGTGGGGGCATGAAACTGATCACTGCAATCATCAGGCCGGAAAAGCTCGAAGCCGTCAGGGAAGGGCTGGAAGCCTACGGGGTCCAGGGCCTGACCGTCAGCGCGGCCAGCGGCTACGGCCGGCAGCGCGGCTACACGGAGGTCTACCGCGGGGCGGAATACAACGTGGACCTCCTGCCCAAGATCCGGGTGGAAGTCCTGGCCACGGACGAGCAGGCCGATGACATCCTGGACGTGATCATTGCGAGCTCGAACACCGGCCGGGCCGGGGACGGCAAGGTCTGGACCATGGACGTCCACGAAGCGGTGCGGGTCCGGACCGGGGAACGCGGAGTGGCTGCCATCTAAGCCGGCACGCCACGGTTCCGGCGGGGACAACTGAAAACTGATGCAGGACGGGCGGGAACCAAAAGGTTCCCGCCCGTCCTGCCTGTTGTCGGGGCCTAGTCCTTGTGCCGGTTGGTGGGCCAGGACGCGGGGCCGGCCGACCCGGCGTCGTACTCCTCCAGCGGGACGTTGTTCTGCTCCCACGCCCTAAGCACCGGCTCGACAATCCGCCAGCAATCCTCGGCTGTGTCGCTCCGGACGGACAGCAGCGGGTCTCCGGCCAGGACGCCCTCCAGGACTTCGCCGTAGGGCAGGAGGTCCGAGGCGCTCAGTTCCGCTTCGAGGGTGACCCGGCCCAGGCTGAAGATGTTTCCGGGGCCGTTGACATCGACGTCGAACTCCAGGGTGTCCGGGCCAAAACCGATCCGCAGCTGGTTGGGGGAGTCAACGCCGGTAAAGCCCTGCGGGAGGTGGGGCACCGGGAGGAACGTGACCACCGCTTCCTTGCGTTTGTCACCGAGGGCCTTGCCGGAGCGCAGGATGAAGGGGACGCCCCGCCAGCGCCAGTTGTCGATTCCCACCTGGACTTCGGCCAGCGTCTCGGTTCCCCGCGCGGGATCCACCCCGTCCTCCGCGGCGTAGTCGGGCACCTGCTTTCCCGCGACCCAACCAGCCGTGTAGCGGGCACGGCGGGAGTCAGTGACGGCGTCCTTGACGCTGCTGGCGCGGAGGACGGCGGAGACCGCATCGCGCAGGTCGCGCTCGCCGATGGTGGCCGGAGGTTCGATTGCCATGATGGCCATGACCTGCAGGAGGTGGCTCTGGATCATGTCCCGAAGGGCGCCGGCACCGTCGTAGTAGCGCGCACGGCCTTCCAGCGCCAGGTCTTCGTCGAAGAAGATCTCCACTCTTTCCACGTGCTGCCGGTTCCACACGGGCTCCAGGAAGTTGTTGGCGAACCGCAGGCCCAGGATGTTCAGCACCGTGGCCTTGCCCAGGAAATGGTCCACCCGGTGGATGTGGTCCTCGGGTACCAGGCGGGCAAGGGTCCGGTTCAGGGAGCGGGCCGACTCCTCACTGGACCCGAATGGCTTCTCCATGACCAGCCTGGTGCCTTCGGGAACCTCCTGGGGCTGGAGCGTCCCGCAGGCCAGCTGGCTGATCTTGGGCGGAAGGGCGAAGTAGACCGCCACCGGCCCCTGCAGCCCGGCGAGCAGGGCGGCAAGGGCGCCCTGCTCCGTCACGTCCACCTGGTGGTAGGCCGTCTCCTTCCGCATCGACTCCAGGGCCGCCTTCCCGGCCTCACCTGCCGCGCCGGCAGCGGCGGCGAAGGATGACTCCACCCGGTCCCGCCACTGTTCCGGCGTCCACGGATCCGAGCCGGCACCCACCAGGGCCAGGCCTTCCGCGCGGCCGGCCGCAACAAGGCGGGCCAGGCCCGGCAGGAGGAGCCTGCCGGTGAGGTCGCCCGAGGCGCCGAGGATGAGCAAGGTCTTCACAGTCGTTGGGCTCGTCATTTGGCCAGCATGCCATCTACCGTGCCTGACTTGATACCCTAGGTAGTCGAGTCCCGATCATCTCCTGAAAGAAGTTCACGGCGCGTGTTCAATTCACTGTCTGACCGGTTGACAGCAACCTTCAAGAATCTCCGCGGCAAGGGCCGCCTGACGGAGGCCGATGTTGATGCCACCGTCCGGGAGATCCGCCGTGCCCTCCTGGACGCCGACGTCGCCGTTCCGGTGGTCCGCGAATTCACCGGGCGTGTCCGCGAACGCGCACTGGGCGCCGAAGTCTCAGGCGCGCTGAACCCCAGCCAGCAGATCGTCAAGATCGTCAACGAGGAACTCGTGGAGATCCTCGGCGGTGAAACCCGGCGCATCCGGCTGGCAAAGAACGGGCCCACCGTCATCATGCTCGCGGGCCTCCAGGGCGCGGGCAAGACCACCCTGGCCGGCAAGCTGTCCAAGTGGCTGAAGGCCCAGGGCCACAGCCCCATGCTGGTGGCCTGCGACCTGCAGCGCCCCAACGCCGTCACCCAGCTCCAGGTGGTGGGCCAGCGCGCCAACGTGCCGGTCTTCGCCCCGCACCCCGGTGCCACCTCCACGGAACTGGACCAGCCCGCCGGCGACCCCGTGGCCGTAGCCCGCGCCGGTGTGGAGGAAGCACGCCAGAAGCTGCACGACGTCGTGATCGTCGACACCGCCGGCCGCCTCGGCGTGGACGCCGGAATGATGGAGCAGGCCCGCCAGATCCGCCGCGCCATTGTCCCGAACGAAGTGCTGTTCGTGATCGACTCGATGATCGGCCAGGACGCCGTCAACACGGCGCTCGCATTCGATGAGGGCGTGAACTTCACCGGCATCGTGCTGTCCAAGCTCGACGGCGATGCCCGCGGTGGTGCGGCGCTGTCCGTTGCGTCGGTTACCGGCAAGCCGGTCATGTTCGCCTCCACCGGTGAAGGACTGGACGACTTCGAGCTCTTCCACCCCGACCGGATGGCCTCGCGCATCCTGGACATGGGAGACATCCTCACGCTCATCGAGCAGGCCGAAAAGGCGTGGGACAAGGACGAAGCTGCCCGGATGGCGAAGAAGTTCGCCGACCAGGAGGACTTCACCCTCGAGGACTTCCTGGCCCAGATGCAGCAGATTCGCAACATGGGCTCCATGAAGAAGATGCTCATGATGATGCCGGGCGCGCAGAATATCCGGCAGCAGCTCGAACAGTTCGACGAGCGCGAAATCGACCGCGTCGAGGCGATCGTCCGGTCCATGACCCCGCATGAGCGGCTTGCGCCCAAGATCATCAACGGCTCGCGCCGGGCACGTATTGCCCGTGGCTCCGGCGTCCATGTGTCCGAGGTCAATGGCCTGCTGGAGCGCTTCGCCCAGGCCCAGAAGATGATGAAGAAGATGGCCCAGGGCGGCATGCCGGGGATGCCCGGGATGCCCGGCCTTCCCGGAGCCGGGGGCGGCGCGCGGAAGAACGCAAAGAACGCACCCAAGAAGAAGGCAAAATCCGGCAACCCCGCCAAGGCGGCGCAGGAGCGCAAGGACGCGGAAGCCCGCCGTGCCAACGCCGCCAAGGCGCTGCCCACCGGTGCCGCGTTCGGCCAGCAGGGCGGCGATTTCGACCCGTCGTCGCTGAACCTTCCCAAGGGCTTCGACAAGTTCCTGGGCAAGTAGGAGTTCCCCGCCATCAGGAAGCGCCAGGTGCCGTCTTGACCGCCCAAGACGACACCTGGCGCTTTTTCGTGGGGATGTCGGCAGCGTGGAATAGGGTTGGGACATGTTCAAGCAGAGGGTAGTTTTCGTGCACGGCGCCGGAAGCTTCGGTGCCGCGGCGTGGCCCCGCCAGCACGGCATGGCACTGTCCTATGACGCCTTGTTCCTGCGCCGGCATGGCTACGATGCCGTCGCGGAGCCGGTGGAATCTTCGTTCGCGGAAGACACCGCGATCATCCTGCGGTCTTTGGGCGACGACGGCCGTGGCGCCGCGGGCGGACACGTGGTGGCACACGCCCAGGGGGCTATCGCCGCCATGATGGCCGCCGTCGAACGCCCGGACCTGGTCTTTTCCCTGACGCTGGTGGAGCCCGCCTGCCTGTCTCTGACGGCGGAACTGCCGGCCACGGCCGCCCACATCAGCCTGATGCAGCCACTGTTCGACGTCCGCCACCAGCTCAGCGACGACGACTTCCAGCGCGAATTCGTCCGCCGGATCTACGCCACCGACCTCCAGCAGCCTGCCACCACCGAGGAGAAACGGTCCGCGCGGCGGCTGCGGCTCCAGGAGCCTTCGTGGGAAGCGCCGCTGCACATCGTTCCGGGCGTCCCCACCCTTGTCCTCACCGGCGGGTGGGAGCCACTCTATGAGGAAATTGCAGGGTACCTCCGGGAGACCGGCGCCCTGCACCGCGTTGCCGCGGGAGGGCACCGGCCCCAGGACTCCCATGATGGGGACCGGTCCATCCGCCAGTTCATCAGCGGGGTCGGCAGGAGCCAGCCCGCCCGGGCGTCCTAGCCTTCAGCGGGGACCCGCAGCTCCGGCAGGTACACCTTGCCGCCGGCTGCCAGGAACTCCTCGCTCTTCCCGCGCATGCCGGAAGCCATGTCCGCCAGCGCCGCTTGGGCCTCCGCGGACCCGTATTCGTCCCGGATGTCCTGGCTGATCCGCATGGAGCAGAACTTCGGACCACACATCGAACAGAAGTGGGCTGTCTTGGCCGGTTCGGCCGGCAGCGTCTCATCGTGGAACGACTCCGCGGTCACGGGGTCCAGGGACAGCGCGAACTGGTCCCCCCAGCGGAATTCGAACCTTGCCTTGGACAGCGCATCATCGCGCTCATGCGCCCCGGGATGGCCCTTGGCCAGGTCCGCGGCGTGCGCTGCGATCTTGTACGTGATCACGCCTGTCTTCACGTCGTCCTTGTTGGGCAGGCCCAGGTGCTCCTTCGGCGTGACGTAGCAGAGCATGGCAGTGCCGTACCGGGCAATCTCGGTGGCGCCGATCGCCGAGGTGATGTGGTCATACCCGGGCGCCACATCCGTCACCAGGGGCCCCAGGGTATAGAAGGGCGCCCCCTTGCACAGTTCCTGCTGCCGCTCCACGTTCTCGCGCACCAGGTGGAAGGGAACGTGGCCGGGCCCTTCCACCATCACCTGCACGTCGTACTCCCAGGCCCGTTGCGTCAGCTCGGCGAGGGTGTCCAGTTCGGCGAACTGGGCGGCGTCGTTGGCGTCCGCGGTGGAACCGGGGCGGAGGCCGTCACCCAGCGAGAAGGCGACGTCGTATTTGGCGAAGATTCCGCACAGTTCATCGAAGTGCGTGTACAGGAAGTTCTCCTGGTGGTGGGCCAGGCACCAGCCGGCCATGATGGAGCCGCCGCGCGAGACGATGCCGGTGACGCGGTTCGCGGTGAGCGGGACGTACCGCAGCAGCACGCCCGCGTGGATGGTCATGTAGTCCACGCCCTGCTCGCACTGTTCAATCACCGTGTCACGGAAGATCTCCCAGGTCAGGGCGTTGGCCTCGCCGTTGACCTTCTCCAGCGCCTGGTAGATGGGGACGGTTCCAATGGGCACGGGGGAGTTGCGGAGGATCCATTCCCTGGTGGTGTGGATGTCATCGCCGGTGGACAGGTCCATAACGGTGTCGGCGCCCCACTGGGTTGCCCACTGCAGCTTGTCCACTTCCTCGGCGATCGAACTCGTCACGGCCGAGTTGCCGATATTCGCGTTGATCTTCACCAGGAAGGCCTTGCCGATGATCATGGGCTCGGATTCCGGGTGGTTGATGTTGTTGGGAATGATGGCGCGGCCGGCGGCCATTTCGCTGCGGACCAATTCCACGTCGCAGTTCTCGCGCAGGGCCACGAACCGCATCTCCTGCGTGATGATGCCCTGCCGGGCATAGTGCATCTGCGTCACTGTCCGGCCGTCGACGGCGCGGCGGGGCACCGGCTGCGCACCCTTCCACTCCGCGGAGGCAGCGCCGCGGCGGACGGCCGAGCGGCCGTCGTCGAGCAGGTTTCTCGCCCTGCCGCCATACGCCTCGGTGTCAGCCCGCGCCGTGATCCACTCGGAGCGGAAGGGCTGCAGGCCTCGGACGGGGTCGCTTCCGGGGCCCGCGGTCCGGTAGGACCGGAAGGGTGGGTTCGGCTGGCCATTGGGTGACGGCTCAAGGGCAATTTCGGTCACCGGGACCCGGATTCCGGACGCCTCATCCGCAAGGTAGGCGAGTGAGTGCGACTTCAGCGACTGGGTCACCGGCGGCACCGAAGTGCCATCCGGCACACCGGCGGACGGCTGAAGGGCAGGGTTCAACTGGGTGTTTTGCGTACTCAAGGGAATACTCACTTCCTTCGCCGGCATTACCCGGACAGGTTCAACGGTCGCAGGCTGCGCCAGCCCGATCTCAGCCCCTGCAAGGGCACCCGTGTGGTCAGGAACGAAGCTACCACAGGCACCCGGAGCGGCCTTGTCATAAACGTGGTGCTACCCTGACCGGCATCGAAAGGAGCACCACCATGGCAGGCATCATCCACTTCCGCGGGCCCGTCCTGACCGCACCGGACAGGATGCGGCATGGACTCTGGTCCGTGGACGGCAAGCTGACGTTCACCCGGCCGGCGGCTGCTCCGGACCGGGTTCTGGACGGCTGGGTGCTGCCGGGCTTCGTCGACGCCCACTGCCACATAGGGCTCGGGGCCGCCGGCCCGGTCGAGCCCGCGGCGGCCAGGGACCAGGCGCAGGCGGACCTCAACGCCGGAACCCTGCTGGTCCGGGACGCGGGTTCGCCGGCAGATACCCGTTGGATGCAGGGCGGCAGGGACTTCCCGGTGCTGATCCGGGCCGGGCGCCATATCGCCCGGACGCGCCGCTACCTGCGGGGCTTCGCCGAGGAGGTGGAGCCCGAGGGCCTCGTGGAGGCCGTCCGAAAGCAGGCGCGCGACGGCGACGGCTGGGTCAAGCTCGTGGGCGACTGGATTGACCGCAGCGCCGGCGACCTGTCGCCGTCGTTTCCTGCCGCCGTCATACGCGATGCCGTCCAGGCGGCGCACGACGAAGGGGCCCGGGTAACGGCGCACTGCTTCGCCGAAGACACCCTGGACCAGGTGCTGGACGCCGGCATTGACTGCGTCGAGCACGCCACCGGGCTCCTGCCCCGCCACCTGCCCCGGTTCGCGGAGCAGGGCGTCCCGATCGTGCCCACGCTCATCAACATCGCCACCTTCCCCGACATTGCCGCGCAGGCGGAACCCAAGTTCCCGCGTTATGCCGCCCACATGCGCGCGCTCTGGGAACGCCGGCTGGAGCGGGTAGCGGAAGCCCATGCGGCCGGTGTCCGCATCTTTGCCGGTACCGATGCCGGCAGCGTGATCAGGCACGGCAGGATCACGGACGAAATCCTCGCCCTGCACGGCGCCGGCCTGCCCATGGAGGCGGCCCTCGACGCCGCCTGCTGGGCAGCCCGGACGTGGCTGGGAGCGGACGGCGTGGAGGATGGGGCCCGCGCCGACGTCGTTGTCTGCCGGGACGACCCGCGCGCGGCACCTCAGACCATTACGGCCCTGGAACACGTGGTGCTGGGAGGGCGGATCATTCGCTGACAGTTGGCTCCCGGGACTTGGAATATATTGAAGCTTCAAGTAATTTTAATGTGTGACAGGCCGCCACCGGGACGGCCGCCAATGCAAGGAGCCGTCAATGACCGCATCAGCCAACAGCCAGGATCTTCTTCCTGCCGACCTCGCCATGGGCACCGTGATGCTCAAGGTGGGCGACATGAAGGTCATGACCGACTACTACCAGCGCGCACTGGGTCTTGAGGTGGTCGCCGAACAGGACGGCGGCCTCTACCTTGGCCGCCTGGGCAGGCCGCTGGTCCACCTCGCACCGGCCCCCGGACTGCACCTTCCCGGCAGGGGAGAGGCGGGTCTCTTCCACACCGCCCTGCTCTTCGAGGACCAGGCTTCCCTTGCCGCCACCGTCGCCACGGCTGCCCAGTACGAGCCGCGGGCCTTCACCGGCAGCGCCGACCACCTGGTCAGTGAGGCCTTCTACTTCACCGACCCCGAGGGCAACGGCATCGAGCTGTACTGGGACCGCCCCCGCAGCAACTGGTCCTGGAACGGGACCGACGTGGTCATGGACAGCCTGGCGCTCCCGCCGCAGCGCTACCTCGAGCAGCACCTCACCGAAGAGTCCCTGGAGGGACAGCGGCAAACAGCCGCCGGCGTGGGCCATGTCCACCTGCAGGTTGGCGACGTGCAGACCGCCCGGGACTTCTACGTGGGCACCCTCGGGTTCGAGAAGACCGCCGGCTGGCACGGGCAGGCCTTGTTCGTTTCCGCGGGCCGGTACCACCACCACATGGCCATGAACGTCTGGAACAGCCGCGGCGCGGGTCCGCGCAAGGACACCCTGGGACTTGGCGAGGTGCTCATCGAGGTTCCGTCAGGGGACGACGTCGGCACCCTGACTGACCGTCTCAAGGTCGCCGGGGTGCCCGCCCATCACACGGGTTCGGAGCTTCGGTTCGAAGATCCGTGGCGCAACCGGATCCGCGTCGCCGTCCGCTGACCACTGCGGCCTCCGGCGCCACTTCGCGGGAGGCCGGTCCGGCGTGCAAGGGCGGCCCTGCAGCTACTAGGCTGATTCCGTACGGCCGGGCGGCAGGAAGTGTCCGGCGCGCAGTTCCGCCAACGGAAGAAGGACACCAGCCATGGGCTTCACCGAGATCTTTGTCGCCACCCATGACGCCGCGCTGAAACGCGCCGGCCTCCTTGATGAAGGCCGCAGCGCCTCCGCCGCGGATTCTGCAGCGGTGCGGATCGAAGGAATCACCGACTTTGAACTGGAACAGCTCGGCGATCTTGCCGGGACGGCTGTCCATGCCGGCGGAGCCGACTACGAGCTGACCATGGTGGACGTCGCGAGCGACTCCCTCCTCGCCGTTCCGCCGGCCATGGTCCGGGCCCTGGCCGACCTTCTCACCTACGAAACCGAGGGCGAGGGCAACGTCCTTGACGATGTTGCGGGGCAGTGGGCCGGCCAGGAGGACATGCCGTTCGGTGCCTCCCAGGCGCGGACCTACGTGCAGCAGCTTGCCGAGCTTGCGGCCGGAATCAACGATTCGGAGCGGACTGGACTCTACGTCTGGTCCGCCTGACCCTGTCCGGCGCGCCCGGGAAACCTTCCCGCGGCGCCGCCGGCGGCCACGCCAAGTCGAAATAACGGCGTTCATCTGGCACAATAAACAGGTACTCGATCTGCGTGGCCCCTCTCTCCGCGTCCGGATCCTGTCCTTCGAGCCCGCAAGTACGGCCCGCCCCACGGGTGCAGAAAGCCGGGTTCACCCCTTTTTCTGAAACAGGAGTGACCACAAAAGTGGCCGTAAAGATTCGCCTTAAGCGCTTCGGCAAGATGCGCGCCCCGTACTACCGCATCGTCGTCGCGGACTCACGCACCAAGCGTGATGGCCGCGCCATCGAGGAGATCGGCAAGTACCACCCCACCGAAGAGCCCTCGTTCATCGAGGTCAACTCCGAGCGTGCCCAGTACTGGCTCTCCGTCGGCGCCCAGCCGTCCGAGCAGGTTGCCGCGATCCTGAAGATCACCGGTGACTGGCAGAAGTTCAAGGGCCTCCCGGGCCAGGAAGGCACCCTCAAGACCAAGGTCGCGAAGGAAGCTTTCGTTGCTCCCGAGAAGGGCTCGGTCATCATCCCGGAAGCCATCACCAAGAAGGCTTCCAAGTCTGACGCTGCCGAGGCCCCGGCCGACGCCGAAGCTGAGACCACCGAGGCTGAGTAGATTGCTGGCAGAAGCGCTGGAGCACCTGGTCCGCGGGATCGTTGATTCCCCGGACGACGTCAAGGTCAGTTCGAAGAGCAACCGCCGCGGGGACACCCTCGAGGTGCGCGTTCACCAGGACGACCTCGGACGGGTGATCGGCCGCCAGGGCCGCACGGCACGCGCACTGCGCACCGTGGTGGCAGCACTGGCCGGCGGCGAACCGGTAAGGGTCGACGTCGTCGACACCGACCGCCGCCGCTGAGCGCTCGGCAATATCCAGTTTTGCTCCGGCCCCTCCACCACCAGGTGGAGGGGCCGGAGTTCTTTCCCAGCACAAAGCTCCACTAGCACCACAACCGGAACAGAGGAACAGATGCAGCTTCAGGTGGCACGGATTGGCAAGCCGCACGGCATTCGCGGGGAAGTCACCGTCCAGGTGCTGACCGACGCCCCGGAGGACAGGTTTGTCCCCGGAACGGAATTCGTGGTCGAGCCCGCTGCCTCCGGTCCGCTGACCGTGAGCAGTGCGCGCTGGAACAAGGACATCCTCCTCCTTGGCTTCGAGGAAGTGGCGGACCGCAACCGGGCCGAGACCCTTCGCGGCGCCAAGCTCTTCATCGAGACCGAAGAGCTGGAGGAGGACGACGACGAAGGCTGGTACGAGCACGAGCTGGTCGGCCTGGAGGCCCGGGTAGGCCCGCAGGTGGTGGGCAAGGTGACGGCACTGAACACCATGCCGGTCCAGGACCTCCTGGTGGTCACCACCCCGGCCGGCGAGGAAGTCCTGATCCCGTTCGTGGAGCAGATCGTGCCCGAGGTCAACCCCGGTGAAGGCTTCATCCTCCTCACCCCGCCTGACGGCCTCTTCGAACTGAACTCGGACGAAGCCGCCGCCCCGGAAACGGAAGGCAGGGACTAGATGCGGATCGACGTCGTCAGCATCTTTCCCGAATACCTTGCCCCGCTTGAACTTTCGCTGATCGGCAAGGCCCGGCAGGACGGCATTCTGGACCTGCACGTCCACGACCTGCGCAGCTTCGCCACGGACAAGCACCGTTCCGTCGATGACACCCCGTACGGTGGCGGCGCCGGGATGGTCATGAAGCCGGAGCCGTGGGCGCAGGCGCTTTCCGCCGTGGCCGAAGGGGGCCCGGATGGGGACCGCAAGCCCGTGTTGATTGTTCCTTCGCCCGCGGGGGAGCGGTTCACCCAAGCCCTCGCCTACGATCTGGCCGAGGAACAGCACCTGGCATTTGCGTGCGGGCGGTACGAGGGCATTGACGAGCGGGTCATCGAATGGGCACAGGAGCACTTCACGGTCCGGCCCGTGAGCCTGGGCGACTACGTGCTCAACGGCGGCGAAGTCGCCGTCCTGGCCATGGTGGAGGCCATCGGCCGCCTGCTGCCGGGTGTGGTGGGCAATCCCGAGTCGCTGGTGGAAGAATCCCACTCCGACGGGCTCCTCGAATATCCGGTTTACACCAAGCCCTCCGTGTGGCGGGACCGGGAGGTGCCCCCGGTACTCCTCAGCGGCAACCACGGAAAGATCGCGCAGTGGCGCCGCCACGAACAGTACCGACGGACGGCGGAGCGCCGGCCGGACCTCCTTGAAGGGTTCGACGCCGGGAAGCTCCCGCGCGCGGACCGCACCGAACTGCACAGCCTGGGCTACGACGTCGTGGACGGCAAGCTTGCCCGCCGCCCGGCGGCGGCGGCCGAACGCCGGGACTAGCGGCCGCCGAATTGGCGTAACCCTGCCGCTGTGGCAAAATTAACCCTTGTGTCTGCTGGGTCCGCACCTGCCACAGGGGGTAGCGCGGCCAACAGCTTGACAACCGGCCCCCTCAACCCTTGAAGCGGCCGGGACTTTACTTCGGCGGTGAGCCCCCGGCCTGCTGTGCAGCAGCCGGACTTGCCTGCCGTGACCCAAAGTGAATGACCTGTGGCGTTCACCAGGAGTGCAATCATGCATATTCTCGATTCCCTCGACGCAGCCTCGCTGCGCAACGATGTTCCCGAGTTCCGCGCGGGCGACACCCTCAAGGTGCACGTGAACATCATCGAAGGCAAGAACACCCGTGTCCAGGTCTTCCAGGGCTTCGTCCTGGGCCGCCAGGGTGACGGCGTTCGCGAAACCTTCACGGTCCGCAAGGTTTCCTTCGGTGTCGGCGTGGAGCGTACCTTCCCGGTGCACTCCCCGATCATCGAAAAGATCGAGGTTGTCACCAAGGGTGACGTCCGCCGCGCCAAGCTGTACTACATGCGTGCGCTGCGTGGCAAGGCCGCCAAGATCAAGGAAAAGCGCGACTTCAGCACCGCAAAGTAAGTCCTCCCGGACTTACCGCCAGCTGGAGCGCGGCCGTACCCGGCAAGCGCCGGAGCAATGCACCAGCGCCAGGATACGGACCATGCACCAGACAAAACGCCAGCCCCGCAAAATGGGCTGGCGTTTTGTCTTTCTGGCCCTGCTCCTCGCCGTCGCCATCAGCGGCTTAGTCAGGTCCCTCTGGCTCGACGTCTACTTCATTCCCTCGGAGTCCATGGAGCCACTCCTGGAAGGCGGCGACCGGATCCTCGTATCGCGTACGGACTTCCGCGACGAACCCATCCGGCATGGCGACGTTGTGGTGTTCGACGGTCGCGGCAGCTTCGCGCCCCTGAACAGCGGCAATGGCCCGCTGGTGGACGCCGCCGCCTCCGCGATGCAATGGATCGGTCTGGCCGGCAGCGACACAACATACGTCAAACGGGTGATCGGCCTTCCCGGAGACACCGTGGTCTGCTGTGATGCCGGCGGGAAAGTCACGGTCAACGGGACGGCGCTGGATGAGCCCTATGTCTTCCCCGGGGATGCGCCGAGTACGCAGAAGTTCAACACGGTGGTTCCCGAGGGCAGGCTGTGGCTGATGGGGGACCACCGGTCGGTCTCCGCCGATTCACGCAGCCTGCTCGGCGCTCCCGGAGGTGGACTGGTTCCGCTTGACCGGGTGATCGGCAGGCCGGTCCAGATCCTCTGGCCGCTTGATAGATTTGCCCCAGTAGCACGGCCGCCCGCACCGGGGCCCACAACAGAGAACGGACGGTAAATGCCCGAGAACCACGCGCGGAACCCTGAACCGCGCCATGACGGCGCTTCCGAGGAACCGGCCGTTCCAGTTTCTTCGTCCGCGCCAGGCGACGGCACCGAGCCGGAAGCACCCGCCGGCAGGCGGAGCCGGGCTGGGTCCAAAGCCGCCGGCAAGTCCGCTGGGAATCCCTTCCTGGGCTGGCTGAAGGAAATTGCCACCGTGGTTGTCATCGCGGTGGTGCTGTCCTTCCTCATCAAGACCTTCCTTTTCCGCGCCTTCTTCATCCCGTCCGAATCCATGGTGAACACCCTGGACGTCGATGACAGAATCTTCGTCAACCTCCTGGTTCCCGAGCCCTTTGCCCTGAGCCGCGGCGACGTCGTCGTCTTCCGTGACACCAAAGGCTGGTTGCCGCCGGCCCCTGCCAAGGCACAGGGCCCCTTCACCTGGGTCCAGGACGGCTTGACGTTCGTTGGGCTCCTGCCGGACAACTCGGAGCAGCACCTCGTCAAGCGGGTCATCGGGCTGCCGGGCGACCACGTGGTCTGCTGCGACACCGGCGGTAAACTGACCATTAACGGCACTGCCATCGACGAGACATACATCAACCCCGCCGAAGTCCCGCAGGTCCGCAACTTCGACGTCACCGTCCCGGAGGGCAAGGTATGGGTGATGGGTGATAACCGGAACCATTCCGCCGACTCCCGCGCGCACATGGAGACCGACGGCGGCTTCGTTGACCTAAAGGACCTCGAGGGCAAGGCTGCCGTGATCGCGTGGCCGCTGAACAGGATCAAGACGCTGGACAACTACCCGGACGTCTTCAAGAGCGTTCCGGCGGCCCGCTGACCATGTCCTCCGCAGTACAGGCCTCCCCAACCACTTCGGCGCGTCCGGCCCGCAAGCCTGCGGCCGGGAGAACGAAAATGCCAACGCTGCGGCATGAGCGCACCTTCAAAGCCCAGGGAATCCGGTTCCTGGCCGGGGTTGACGAGGTCGGCCGCGGCGCGCTGGCGGGACCTGTAAGCGTGGGAATCGCCGTCGTGGACCTTGAACGGCAGAAGCCGCTGGCCGGTGTGCGCGACAGCAAGCTGCTGAGCCCGGCCGAGCGGGAACGGCTCGATCCCCTGGTGCGGCGCTGGAGCGTGGCCTCCGCGGTGGGGCACGCAACCGCCGGTGAAATCGATTCGCTTGGCATCATCGCGGCCCTGAGGCTGGCCGGAACCCGTGCCTGGGGCAGCATCCTCGATGCGGGCGTTGTCCCGGAAGCTGTGCTGCTCGATGGAAGCCACAACTGGCTGTCGCCGGCAGAGCAACTGTCCCTGTTCGACCAGCCCGTCCCCGGGGCCTCCTGCGAGGCCCCGGTCCATACCAAGGTCAAGGCCGACATGCAGTGCCTCAGCGTGGCCGCCGCCAGCGTCATCGCTAAGGTGGAGCGGGACGGGATGATGCGCCGGCTGCACACCGAATACCCGGATTACGGCTGGGACATCAACAAGGGCTACGCCACGGCCGCCCACAGGAACGTCCTCCGCGCCGCCGGACCTACCCCCTACCACCGTGTCAGCTGGCGGCTGCTGGGTGGGGAGCTCCAGGCAGCCGAAGCCATGGATGGCGAAGCGCCGGACGAAGACTGACTCCTGCCGCCAGGCATGCCGGTCATGGTGCAAGATGGAAGCATGAGTGCTGAGGATCTTGAGAACTATGAAACCGACATGGAGCTTCAGCTCTACCGTGAGTACCGCGACGTCGTCGGCCTGTTCAGCTACGTTGTCGAGACCGAGCGGCGCTTCTACCTGGCCAACCATGTGGACCTCCAGGCCCGCAGTGCCGACGGCGAGGTCTACTTCGACCTGACCCTCCAGGACGCCTGGGTCTGGGATGTCTATCGTTCCGCCCGCTTCGTGAAGAGTGTCAGGGTCCTGACCTTCAAGGACGTCAACGTCGAGGAGCTGCCCCGCAACGAGGAGCTCGCACTGCCCAAGGACGTGGACCTGGGCAACTAGGCACCTGCTAAAGCCCAACTTCCCCTCCACACCGGCCCCTGTCCACATAGGACGGGGGCCTTCTGTTTTCCGCTTGTGTCCGCCGCCAGGCTGGTTGCGGAGGTGGACATGAGATCCAAAGATCTATTGGGCCGGCGCGGCGAAGACCTCGCCGTGGGCTATCTTGAAGCGCTGGGCATGCTGGTGGTGGAGCGGAACTGGCGGTGCCCCGAGGGTGAGATCGACATCGTTGCCCTGGACGGTGATGCGCTGGTCATCGCCGAAGTCAAAACACGCCGCTCCCTGGACTACGGCCACCCTTTTGAGGCGGTGGGCCCGGAAAAACTTGCACGGCTGCACCGGCTGGGTGCCGCATGGTGCCGGGACCGTGAGCTGCGGATGCCGCTGCGGCGCGTGGACGTCGTCGCGGTCCTGGACGACGGCGGCGGGGAACCCCTGGTGGAGCACCTCAAGGGGGTGGGGTGATGGCACTGGGCCGGACCTATTCAGTGGCCCTCGTGGGGCTCAACGGCTACATGGTTGAGGTTGAGGCGGACATCGGCCAGACCCTCCCGGCATTTGTCATCCTGGGGCTGCCGGATGCGTCACTGAACGAAGCCAAGGAGCGAATCAGGTCTGCGGCGAAGAACTCCGGGATTCCGCTCAGCCGCCGGAAGATTACCGCCAACCTCATTCCGGCGTCGCTGCCCAAACGCGGGTCCGGGTTCGACCTTGCCGTCACCATGGCCGTGCTGCGGGCCGCGAATGACATCAAGCCCACCGGGCAGACCGTCTTCATCGCCGAGCTGGGGCTTGACGGCAGGCTTCGGCCGGTGAGGGGGATCCTGCCGGCCGTCATGGCAGCCGTGCAGGCCGGTTTCCCCGAAGTCGTGGTGGCCCGCGCCAACCTGGCCGAGGCCTCCCTTGTCCCGGGTGCGACCGTACGCGGCTACCGCACGCTCGCCCGGCTCGCCCTCGACTTTGGCGCCGATCCGCAGGAACTTGCGCTGGACTTCGAACCTGACGATTCCGAGGATTCCGGTGACAGCACAGCCCTTCCGGGCCCGTGTCCGGACATGGCAGACGTCTCCGGCCAGGGTGACGCCCGCCGGGCCCTGGAGGTGGCGGCCGCGGGCGCCCACCACCTGCTGCTCACCGGCCCACCGGGCGCCGGGAAGACCATGCTGGCCGAACGGCTGCCAGGGCTTTTGCCCGACCTCGGCGACCACGAATCCATGGAGGTCACCGCCATCCATTCGCTGTGCGGCCTGCCCTCCTCCACCGTGCAGCTCCTGAGGCGCCCGCCGTTCGAGAACCCGCACCACTCCGCAACCGCTGCAGCCATCATCGGTGGCGGTTCGGGCCTGCCACGACCCGGCGCGGCATCCCGTGCGCACCGGGGCGTGCTCTTCCTTGACGAGGCGCCGGAATACGAACGTCGGGTCCTGGATGCCCTGCGCCAGCCCTTGGAAAGCGGGGAACTGGTGATTCACCGCTCTGCCGGAACCGCGGCCTACCCGGCCCGCTTCCAGCTCGTGCTTGCCGCCAATCCATGCCCGTGCGGCAAGGCGGCCGGCAAAGGGCTGGACTGTACCTGCACTCCCGTTATGCGGCGCCGCTACCTCGCCAGGATGTCCGGGCCCCTGCTGGACCGGGTGGACATCCAGCTCCAGGTGGAGCGGGTTTCGTTGGCCGACTTCGGTCAGTCCGGCGCCGAAGAGGACACCGCGTCCGTGGCGGGCCGGGTACTCGAGGCCCGCTCCCGGCAGGCGGAGCGCCTTCAGCGCTTTGGCCTCGAGACGAATTCGCAGGTGCCCGGGCGGATCCTGCGTGGAGACCTGCGGCTCGCTCCGGCGGCAACCCGGATCCTGGACCATTCGCTGGAGCGCGGAGTGCTGACTGCCCGCGGGTACGACCGTGTCCTTCGGCTCGCCTGGACCCTTGCGGACCTGGGGCGCCGCGACGTGCCCGACAGCAACGACATCGGGCAGGCACTCGGCCTCCGGCAAGCTACGGCGGCCGCGGCATGACAACCGGCCAGGAACGGAACGGACTAATGGAACTGCGGGTGGAAAAGGAACGGGCCGTGGAAAAGATGCGGGACATGGAAAAGGAACGGCTGGCGCGGGCGGCCCTGTCCCGGCTGATGGAGCCGCAGGATGCGGCGGGCCTTGCCCTGGTGCAGCTTGCAGGGGCGACGGACGCGCTGCGGATTGCGACCGGACAGGTGGCGGCCGGCCCTGGCCTGGAGCGTGACATTACCGCACTCCTGGCAGACAGCGGAGCAGGCGGCGGTTGGGCCGGACTGGCAGCAGCGTTGAAGCGTTGGCAGCCCCGGCTCCCGGACCTGGCGCCCGAACGCGACGTGGCAACCATGGCCAGGCTGGGCGGACGCCTGATCATTCCCGGCGATGAGCTGTGGCCTGCCCAGCTTGGAGACCTGGGAATCCAGGAACCCATCTGCCTTTGGTGGCGCGGAGAGGAACACCCGCTGCCGGCACTGGAAGAGTCCATCGCCCTCGTGGGGTCCCGGGACAGCACCAGTTATGGGGCGGCCGTCACCGGTGATTTGGCATACTCCCTAGCGCAGCGCGGCTATACCGTTGTTTCGGGCGGCGCGTACGGAATTGACGCCCATGCGCACCGGGCGGCCCTTGCCGGTGGATCAGCAGCCGTCCCCACCATCGCCATCATGGCAGGGGGAGTGGACAGGTACTATCCGTCCGGAAACGAAGAACTGCTGCGTGCTGTGGCCAACCAGGGCGCTGTCCTGGCAGAGGTACCGCCGGGCTCCGCCCCAACCCGCTACCGCTTCCTGCAGCGGAACCGGCTGATAGCTGCCCTGTCCGCGGTGACGGTAGTGGTGGAAGCGCGCTGGCGTTCGGGCGCCCTCAACACGGCCCACCACGCTGAGACCCTGGGCCGGGCCGTCGGCGCTGTTCCCGGGTCTGTCCACAGCGCAAACTCCGCCGGTTGCCACCGGCTTCTCCGGGACGGAGGGGCAGTCTGCGTCACCGATGCGGCGGAAGTGGCCGAACTCGCTTCGCCGAGCGGTACGGCACTGCCTGAACCACGGACGGCAGCCGCAGTCCAGGACGGTCTGACCCTGGAAGACCTGATCCTGCTGGACGCGCTGCCGCTCCGTTCCACAACGTCGGTGGAAAAGCTCTCGGCCGTGGCCGGGCTGGGGCAGGATTCCGTCCGGGCAGGACTTGGCCGGCTGGGGCTGCTGGGATTGGCGGTGTCGGAGCGGGGTGGCTGGAAACGCGGCAAAGGGTAACCGTGTCAGGGCCCCGGGTGGCCCACGCAACTGGGAAAGTAGAGGAGTGGAACATGAACAACTGCCGGCGGAACTCGGCAAGGCATTGGACGCGTTCGCCGGCTATCTGTCGGGGGAGCGCGCAGTGTCGGAGCACACCAGCCGGGCGTACCTGGGCGACCTGCACAGCCTCCTTGTCCATGCGGCATCGGAGGGCGTGGCAGGACTGAAGGACCTGGAACTGGGTACTTTCCGCCGCTGGCTTGGCACCCAGAGCTCAGCCGGGGCGTCCCGGTCCACCCTGGCGCGCCGGTCCGCCACGGCCCGGGTGTTCACGGCCTGGGCGCTCAGGGAAGAACTCATTGACGCCGACCCCGCCCTTCGCCTGAAAGCACCCAAACGGGAAGGATCTTTGCCGGGCGTGCTCCAGGCCTCGCAGCTCACCCGCATCCTGGAGCGACTCGAGACTCAGGCCGCGGACGGCGAACCGCTTGCCGTGAGGAACCGGGCCATGGTGGAACTCCTCTACGCCACGGGCATCCGCGTGGGAGAACTCGCCGGTCTCGACATCGATGACCTTGACCCGGACCGCCGGACGCTCCGGGTGATAGGCAAGGGCAACAAGGAACGCACAGTACCCTTCGGGGTCCCGGCTGCCGTGGCCATCGACGACTGGCTCCGGCGGGGGCGCCCCGTGCTCGCCAGGGACGGCAGCGGGCCCGCCCTGTTCCTCGGGGCCCGCGGTGGACGTGTTGACCAGCGCCAGGTCCGTGCCCTCGTCAACAACCTCTTCGAAGCGCTCGGGGACACCGCCGCTTCAGGGCCCCACGCGTTGCGGCACTCGGCTGCCACACATCTGCTCGACGGGGGTGCCGATCTTCGGGCGGTGCAGGAGATCCTGGGCCACAGCAGCCTGGCCACCACCCAGATCTACACCCACGTCTCGGTGGACCGCCTTCGGAAGAGCTATCAGCAGGCGCATCCAAGAGCATGAGCAGTGTTGCTAATCGCACTGGCGTAATTCTGCGGGGTGCGGCACAATAAGAGTCACGTCCGGCAACTTTCAAGTGTCGCTTGAAGCTCCCTGAGCTTTGAACTGCACGGCAAGTCCGGACGCGGCTTTATTCGAAACAACTGAATACGCACAAGGAACCACCACCGTAGAGCAGTGCGCGGCAGTTCCATCCAGGCAGAGGTCGTTGGGGAAGACGTACCTATAGCTATGGAGGATGGAATGTCTGTTGCAATGACCCGCGGTGTGCTGTTCGTTCACTCAGCCCCTACGGCGCTGTGCCCCCACGTCGAGTGGGCGGTTGGTGCCGTCGTGGACAAGCGGACGGACCTTGAGTGGACCCCGCAGCCTGCCGCGCCCGGCATGTTCCGGGCCGAGCTGTCCTGGGCCGGAACCCCCGGCACGGGAGCCAAACTGGCGTCCTGCCTCCGGGGCTGGGCGCATCTTCGCTATGAGGTCACGGAGGAGCCAAGCCAGGGCGTGGACGGCGGCCGCTGGTCGCACACGCCGGAACTGGGGATCTTCCATGCCGTCACCGACGTCCACGGCAACATCATGGTGTCCGAGGACCGGATCCGCTACGCCTACGAGTCCGGCGCCGGCGACCCGTCCGCCGTCTACCACGAACTCTCCCTCGCCCTCGGCGAGGCCTGGGACGAGGAACTCGAACCGTTCCGCCATGCTGCCGAGGGCGCCCCGGTGCGCTGGCTCCACCAGGTGGGCTGACCGCCGTCGTCCGTCCCCGCGGTGGCCTGGCCGCCGCAAAACTTCCATAGCAACAAAAGGGAGGCCCCGCCTGTTGGCGGGGCCTCCCTTTTCGTTTCCGGGCTGACTGCCCGAACACGGCTAGATGCTGCGGATGGCCACCACGGCGTTGTGTCCGCCGAAACCAAACGAGTTGCTCAGCGCCACGATGTTGCCGGCAGGCAGGTCACGGGCGGAGGTGACAACGTCGAGCGGGATCTCAGGATCCTGGTTCTCCAGGTTGATGGTCACCGGTGCCTTGCGCTCGTGGACAGCCAGCACGGTCAGGACCGCCTCGACCGCGCCGGAAGCGCCCAGGAGGTGGCCCATCTGCGACTTGGTGGCCGAGACGGCCACGTTGTCCACATGCGTGCCCAACGCCGCGCGCAGGGCCGTGTACTCGGGCTTGTCTCCTACCGGCGTGGAGGTGGCGTGCGCGTTGACATGCACCACGTCCTCGGCCTGGATGCGGCCGTCAAACATGGCAGCCTTGAGTGCGCGGGTAGCACCGAGGCCCTCGGGGTCCGGGGCCGTGATGTGGTAGGCGTCGGCGGTCACGGACGTGCCGGCCAGTTCGCCGTAGATGCGTGCGCCGCGGGCGAGGGCGTGCTCCTCGGCCTCCAGGACCAGGGCGCCGGCTCCTTCACCCATGACGAAGCCGTCGCGGGCGGTGTCGTAGGGGCGGGAGGCCCGCTGGGGATCATCGTTGCGGCGGGAGAGCGCCTGCATCGACGCGAAAGCCGCCAGCGGCATGGGGTGGATGGCTGCCTCTGCGCCGCCGCACATCACCACGTCGGCCTTGCCGGACCGGATGAGCTCCAGGCCAAGATGCATGGCTTCCGTACCGGAGGCGCAGGCAGAGACGGGGGTGTGCGCACCGGCGCGGGCGCCCAGGTCCAGGCTGACGGCCGCGGCAACACCGTTGGGCATCAACATGGGAACAGTCATGGGCAGGACCCGGCGGGGTCCCTTTTCCTTCAGCGTGTCCCAGGCATCGAGCAGGGTCCAGACGCCGCCAATGCCGGTGGCGAAGGCAACGGCCAGGCGGTCCTGGTCGATCTCCGTGATACCGGAGTCGGCCCAGGCTTCGCGGGCGGCGATGACGCCGAACTGGGTGGACGGGTCCATCCGCTTGGCTTCGACCCGGCTGAGGACGTCCAGCGCAGGGGTGCTGCAGCGTGCGGCGAAGTGGACGGGGAGCTCGTACTTGGCTACCCAGTCGTCCTCGAGGGTGCGGGCACCGGAGACCCCTTTGAGGGCGTTGTTCCACATCGTGGGTACATCGCCGCCGATGGGTGTGGTGGCACCCAGACCGGTAATGACTACTTTGCGCGTCATGGGATCACTCTTTCGTCGGTGGGGAATCCGCCTGCGCCTGTCGCAGGGTCCCGCACATATTGATGATCGGCCAGTCCCGGTCGGGGTGCTGCGCCGGATAAAAACGGCGGGCTGCCGGTCCGGTCAGTCCGGACCGGCAGCCCTGCCAAGCCGTGAGACGGCGAAACGACCGGTGTTAGGCCTGTGCTCCGGCGATGAAGCTGACGGCGTCGCCAACGGTCTTGAGGTTCTTGACCTCTTCGTCGGGGATGCGCACGCCGAACTTTTCCTCGGCGTTGACCACGATGGTCATCATGGAGATAGAGTCGATGTCCAGGTCCTCGGTGAAGGACTTGTCCAGCTCGACGGCCTCCGGGGCCAGGCCGGTTTCTTCGTTGACGATTTCAGCCAAGCCGGCCAGGATCTCTTCGTTGCTAGCCATTGGTGGCTCCTTTTCTTGTATTGCCGGCAGGGGCTGCCGGAAACGGTCCGGGCCGCGGATGCGACCCTTGGGCGTATCTAGGGAAGGACAACTACCTGTGCGCCGAAGACCAGTCCGGCACCGAAACCGATCTGCAGGGCCAGCCCGCCGCTCAGTCCGGGGTTCTCCTGCAGGAGACGGTGGGTTGCCAGCGGGATGGAGGCAGCGGACGTGTTGCCGGCCTCGGCAATGTCCCGTGCCACTGTAACCGTCTCGGGCAGCTTCAGCTTCTTCACCATCTCGTCGATGATGCGCATGTTGGCCTGGTGTGGGATAAAGGCAACCAGGTCTTCAGCCTGGATACCTGCGGCATCGAGTGCCTGCTGCGCCACCTTGGCCATTTCCCACACTGCCCAGCGGAAGACCGTCTGGCCGTCCTGGCGGAGGGTGGGGTACAGCTCCTGGGCTTCCTCCAGCAGCGCGAGGTCACCCGTGGAGTCGGACTGCCGGGCCGCCAGGCCCAGGTCGCGGACGTCCAAAAGTGAGCGGGTCATGCCGATGGCATCCCACCTGCTGCCGTCCGAGCCCCACACGGACGGTGCGATCCCCGGGGTGTCGGAAGGGCCCACGATGACGGCGCCGGCACCGTCACCGAGGAGGAAGGAGATGGTGCGTTCCCGGTTGTCGATGACGTCGGAGAGCTTCTCGGCACCGACCACGAGCACGTACTTTGCGGTGCCGGACCGGACAAGGGCGTCGGCCTGGGCAATGCCGTAGCAGTACCCGGCGCAGGCTGCCGAGATGTCAAAGGCAGGGGCCGGGGTGGCGCCGATGCGGTCGGCCAGGCTGGCCGCGGCGGACGGAGTGGCGTAAGGGTGGGTCACGGTGGAAACAATGACTGCACCGAGTTCGGAGGCTTCAACGCCTGCCTTCGCCATGGCTTCGCGGGCAGCGCCTTCGGCCATGTCGATCACACTGACGTCGGCTGCGGCGCGGTGGCGGGTGACGATGCCGGTGCGCTGGCGGATCCACTCGTCCGAGGAATCGATCCACTGGCACACGTCCTCGTTGGTGACGATGACGTCCGGCCGGTAGGCGCCGATGCCGAGGATGCGGGTGTGCTCCTGGATGGGAGCCTGTTTCAGCGTGGGAACGCTCATGCGTTGCCCTCCAGTTCTGCGAAGAGCGCCAGTGCGGCGGACAGGTCATCGGGGGTTTTGACAGCAACGGTCTTGACGCCCGGCATGCCGCGCTTGGCGAGGCCTGCCAGCGTGCCGGCCGGGGCCAGCTCGATCAAGCCGGTGACACCCCGCTTCACCATGGTTTCCATGCAAAGGTCCCATCGGACGGGGCGGGATACCTGGGCGATCAGGCTTTCGACGGCGGCACCACCGTCGGTGACTTCCCCGCCGTCGTAATTCGACAGCAGCGGCACCTTCGGGGCCACCGGGTTCAACGTGGGCTCCAGCGCCTTGAGCGCATCAACAGCGGGCGACATGTGGCTGGTGTGGAACGCTCCGGCCACCTTGAGCGGAATAACCCGGGCCTTGGCGGGCGGGTTCTCGGCGAGGGCCTTCAACTGATCGAAGGTGCCCGCGGCCACCGTCTGGCCGGCGCTGTTGACGTTGGCCGGGGACGCGCCGGACGCCTCGATGGCGGACAGGACCTCGGCGGGGTCACCGCCCACGACGGCGCTCATGCCGGTGGGGGTAACGGCTGCCGCTGCCGCCATGCTGTTGGCACGCTCGCGTACGAACGTCATTGCTTCCTCTGCGGTCAGCACCCCGGCCAGGGCTGCCGCAGTGATCTCGCCCACCGAGTGGCCGGCAAGGATGACAGGGAGGGAGTTGAGCTCCACGTCGAAGAGGGAGGCCGCGGCGACGAGCCCGGCGGCGACGATCAGGGGTTGCGCCACGGCAGTGTCCTTGATGGTTTCCTCATCGGAGGTGGTGCCGTGGGCTATCAGGTCGATGCCTGCGATGTCACTCAGGGAGGCCAGCTGGCCTGCCACCGAGGGAAGTTCCAGCCAAGGGGCAAGAAAACCCGGGGTCTGTGAGCCCTGTCCAGGGCAGACTATTGCAAGCACGTAACCAGCTTTCCAAATTACTGTGTGATCCAGCGGTGTTTCTCCGCACCAAGCTCACGGGGTCAGATTGTAGGAAGTCTACAATGCCTCAGGCCTGGTTCCGGGATGCCTGGCGCTCCGTGGCGGCCTTGGGCGGGGCGGAAAGCCGGCCCACCACCAGCGCTGCCTGCAGCACGAATGCCTCCCGCGGGAGCAGGGGGTCCCAGCCCGTGACGTCGCAGACCCGCTTCAGCCTGTAGCGCACCGTGTTGGCATGGACGAAGAGTTCCCGGGCCGTGGCCTCCAGCGAGTGGCCCAGCTCCAGGTAGGTTCCGAGGGTCTCGACCAGGCCGTTGGAGGCTGCCAGGAGCGGCCGGTAGATGTTCTTCACCAGGGAACGCCGGGCGGCGTCATCCCCCGAAATCACCCGCTCGGGCAGCAGGTCGTCCGCGGCCACCGGACGCGGCGCTGAGGGCCACGCCCGCGCTGCGGTGAGGCCGGCAAAGGCGGACTGGGCCGAGCCGCTGGCCTCCAGCAGTGAACTGGCCTCGGGTCCATAGACCACGGGCCCGGGGGCGAACATGTCGCTCAGCTTCACGTAGGCGGTTTCGCGGTCCTGCACCCCGCCAAGGATGAGGATCAGCCGGTCGCCTTGGATTCCGACCAGCGCGTCCTCGGCGTAACGGCCTGCCATCCGGCGCAGTTCGCTGACGTAGCTGGCGCTGGGTTCCGACGGCGAATTGCCCACCATCACGGTGAAGCGCTCCTGTGCCTTCCAGCCGAGGGCCGCGATGCGGGAGCGCAGGGCATCGGTGTTCTCGCCGCGCAGGATGGCATCCACGATCAAAGCTTCCAGCCGGGTGTCCCAGGAGCCGCGGGACTCGGCGGCTCGGGCGTAAACGTCCGCGGCAGCGAAGGCGACTTCCCGCGAATAGCGCAGCACGGCCTCCCGCAGGGACGGCTGGTCGGCCTCGGGGGCAATGACGGGAACCTGGTCCTCCACCACCTCCACCACGATCCTGATCAGCTGCAACGCTTTTTGCAGGCTGATGGAACGGGTCAGCTCCGTGGGCGCCGTTCCGAAAACGTCGGTCAGGATCCACGACGGTGAGCTGGGCCGCTCGTACCAGGTGACGAAGGCCGCGATACCGTTCTGCGCGACCATGCCGAGGGCGGAACGCTCGTCCGCGCTGAGCCGGCTGTACCAGGGGAGCGACTGCTCGAGCTTGCGCATGGTGGTGGTGGACAGTTGGCCGACGTTGGCGCGGAGCTGCTTAAGGGTTTCGGACTTCTCCGGCGTGACCTTCGGCGGCGAGGGTTTCCGCTTCGAGGACGGGCTGGCTGGTGCTGGCATTCTCTGAGCATACGGCCACCGCAGCGCAAGCTCCATTTGTGCGAAGGCTACAACGTGCCTTGCCCTGCGTCACAGCACATGCGGTCCCGCGGCAGGGTCCGCCGGAGACAGGACGACGGCGGCCCTCACCTTGTGGGGTGAGGGCCGCCGTCGTTGCTTACTGCTGGATCCGTCCAGCCGGAAGGCTAGGCTTCGCCTCCGGCGTTGCCGGTGGTGCCGGCGTTGACGTTGAGCAGCTTGTACTTCTCGATCGCCTTCACCGGGGCGTCAACATCCACCTCACCGCGGCGGGCCAGCATTTCAAGGGCACGGACCACGATGGAGTGCGTGTCGTTCTTGAAGAAGCGGCGTGCTGCTGCGCGGGTGTCGGAGAAGCCGAAGCCGTCGGCGCCGAGGGTGGCGTATTCGTTGGGGATGAATTGCCGGATCTGGTCCGGGACGGCTTTCATGTAGTCGGACACTGCGACGATGGGGCCGGTGGCTCCTTCGAGTTGCTGGGTGACGAAGGGGACGCGGGCGGGTTGGCCGGGGTTGAGGAAGGCTTCCTCTTCGGCGGC